>JAQBYN010000081.1 GCA_027622715.1 Pseudomonadota bacterium
TCCTCCTTGCAAGGTCAGATTAGCCGGACTCTCTCAATCATCCTGGACCAGTTTTCGGGGCGCAGGTCATTCTGACCAGTGGCTGTAGTCGAGGTCTGCTCACTGACACTTGTTACGGAGAATCCACGGATGGTAAACGCGTCGATCCACAGGTCGAATTTGTCCGCAGCGTCCGCTGCCCCGGATGCCAGAGTGAAGGAAGCGAGCAAAGCTAGTGGGAGGCCCCTGGCTTTGGTCCTCCACAAAACCGCTGCCAACACGACAAGCAATGTTCTAAGGGCGCCCGCTGCTTTGACTGTGCGCTTCATCGGTCTTTCCTCATTCAGTTTCTCTCAACGAAATACGGAACAGCTTTGTTCTTTTTCCAGATACACCACCTCGGAGGATCCAGATACACCACCTCGGAGAATAAAGAGTGCGGGCAAAAACAGGATGAGCCCCACCCCATCTGCGCAGAGTCATTGCGCTAAACGCGCGCACTCGGCATTCCGTTTATCCATGACAAAACGTCCGTCCCGGGCCTGGTACTGAATGACCTGTGCCACCATCTTGGTCGGCGAAAACGCCTGGTACATGGTGCAGCCGTGGCCATCGGGGCCGAGCGGCACCATGTAGACATCCTCGCCGATCGGAATGGCGTTCGCTGGAATCCGCACCGCCGCGTCGGCCGGTTCGTTCCCCTTTTCGGTTGCGCCCGTTGTGGCCGTCCCTGCGTCCGAGCAGGCCGCCACCAGGACAATGCCCGCCAGGGCCGCGCCTAGAAGTCGAGCCATAGGCGTAGGCCCGCGCCAAGCGCTGTTTTGGCCGTATTGTCGTGGCCGGGGTTCAACATGATCACACCATAGGTCGCGGCGTTGAGAATGTCCGTTGGCTGCCACCGATAGGCCAGTTGCAGATCGATCTCGCGCCCGCTCGGCGTCACGTCGACGCGTTCGGTTTGGTAGTGGATCGCCCCGCCCGGAACCGGTTCGGTTCCCACCGGAATTGTCAAATCCGCCTGCGCGCCGTAGACGCGTAACGGCTGATAGATCGCGATCCCGGCGTTGTCCTCTTTGCGGAACAGACCCTTCCGGGTCAGGCCGGCCGAGAACGCGCTGGCGCGAACGGTGCTCCAATTCTTCAAATAGCCGTCGCCGGAATAGAGCGCTTCGGCGCTGACGTCGGTGTAGCTCACGTGCGCGGCGAGCCCGGCCCTAATTGGGATCGATGCACCGATATTGAGGAACGTCCCGTCGGTGTCGCCGACCGCGCCGAAGGCGCCGCTGGCGCTGGTGTTGAACAGCGTCGCGGTTTCATGGGTGCGGCCGATGCCTACCCGCACGACCGGGCCGAAGGCGAGGCCGTGGGTGAGAGCAGCCTGCATCAGGCTATTGCCGGGCGCACCGGTCAACGGGTCGGCCGCGCTCTCCATGAAGCCGAGCGTGATCCGGGTTCGCGGATCGACGAAATAGGACCCGCCGCCGCCGTCACCCCGTCCGACCAGTGTGAGTTGCGGTGCGCTGGCGAATTCCAACCCCTGGAAGGGGCTGGCATCCCCGGCAAAATTGGCAATGTCGTCGAACAACCGAACGCTGGAGGCGTTCAGCGCCAAGGAAAAATCGGTCGCGGCGCCGATCGATCCCGAAAAGAACGCCGAATCGACTCGCTCGGTTGCCGGATCCGGGCGGACGTTGCCGAAGGTCAGCAGGTCGCTGCGCGACTGCACGGCCGGCACCATCGACAACGACAGGGTCCCGGTGCCGCCGGTTGCGACCGTCCGGTTGCGGCCCTCGGGCGCCCGCACGAAACCGGTAATTCCGGTGTCGATGGTGCCACCCAGGACGGCACTGCCGAGGTCGGTGCTAAAGGGCCGCCCGTAGGAATCGAGCACAATGGATTTGCCGAGCAGGGCGTTGGTCTGCAGCGCGTTGCCGAAGGCCGCTCCCAGCTTAACGGTTGAGCCGCCGAGCGGGACCGAACTGTCGCCAATCTTGGTGCCGGTCGGCAGGACGGCCAGTCCCTGCGCCGTGAACGCGCCGCCGAGATTGAGCAGGCCCCGGCCGAAAACCATATCGGTGCCGCTGTTGCCGAGGTCGGTCGCGGTGCTGAGCAGTAACGTCACGGCCTGCGACGCGGTCAGAGTCGGGAACTTCTGGCGGATGACGGCAAGGGCGCCCGCGACGTGGGGCGCCGAAAACGACGTGCCGCTGACGGTGGTGGTGCCACCGCCAAGCGCGGTGGTCACGACGCTGACGCCCGGCGCCACCAGGAACGCCGACGCGGTGTCGCCGGCCCTGGCGCTGAAGGTCGCCAGGTTGTTGTTGGTGTCGGTGGCGCCCACCGCGATCATGTTGCCTTGCGCGTTGAAGCCGTTGCAGACAAGGGCCTGCCCGGTGCAGTTCGCGAACCGGGCCGGAAACTCGGCCTGCGCTGTACTCGAGTTCCCCGCTGCGACGGCGACGACGATGCCGGCATTGACAGCGGCCTGGAGCGCGTTTTGAAAGGCCGTCGATACCCCGGCGGCGTTG
The DNA here is from genome assembly GCA_027622715.1 of Pseudomonadota bacterium. GTDB lineage: Bacteria > Pseudomonadota > Alphaproteobacteria > SHVP01 > SHVP01 > CALJDF01. The sequence continues at coordinate 2,508 of JAQBYN010000081.1, forward strand.
CCGAAACTAAGGTTGAGGACGGTCGCGCCGTTGGTTCGCGCGGTATTGATAGCCGTGGCCGCGTCGTCGAACGCGAGGGTCGTGCTGTCGGCCACTTGGATCGCCAAGATCGTCGAACTGAAGGCGACGCCGTGAATCCCGACATTGTTGCGCGCCGCGCCGATGATGCCGGCGATCTGCGTGCCGTGTCCGTCGGTATCCTGGGCGCTGCTATTGTCGCGGATATCGATCGAGGCTGCGGCGATCCGGCCGGTGAATTCTGTATTGTTGAGGTCGATGCCCGAATCGATGATCCCCACGGTGACGCCCGAGCCGGTGCCGCCGTTGTCATAGGCCTTGAGCGCGCTGATGCGCGCCAACCCATAGTTGGTCTGAAATTCCGTCGTGTTGAAGGCGCTGGCAGAACCGCCACCACCGCCGCCACCGCCACAAGCGGCGACCACGCAGAGCGCAAACATGGCGGATGCGACCGGCGCACTTCGCCTTTTTAGGTTCAAGATTCTCTGTTTCGCCAGTGTCACAACAATCCCCAATGAATAATTGCAGGGTTCTCATCGGCAAACAGCACATGAGAGGCGACTAGCTACTAGAACATCGCGATGCATGGGCTCGCCTCTCCACCCTGCGGACTGAAGCAGTGAAGAGTCAAACTTTGCAGTCGCGGTCAGTGATGAGAACTGAAGTGGGATGCAAAATCGGAAACTGAAATCATGTTTGTTACAGTGGCTCTGTCCTAAATGGCGCGCATGATTTAACATCGAAGTGGTTGCGGCAGCTACTGCGGAGGTCAGGCTGTCTAGAGGCCGCGCTAACTCTGCGGAGCGCTCGAGGCGCCGACAAGTTATCGGAGTGTCCCGATCATCGGTCCCGTTTGGATCGCATCATCTCTTGGTCCCGGCCAATGTCGCCAGATTGCCCTTGCCTATCACGAAAACGCCCCCGCAATCTGGCTGGAGGAGACCGTGTCGTTTCATGGCGTTGCCAAACAGACCCATGGATTTCGCAGCGAGAACTTCCTGATTCCCTATCACGAGATTTCGATCGCGAAGTAACTAAGTGCTACCTGACCTCTGCATCGACCCAACGTAAATCCGTCTGTTAGACGCGACAGCGACAGTCACGATCAGGCCGAAATTAACAAGCAGACCGCGGCGGCCAAGGCGGTCGTTGCGCGCGAGACCTTCAGCATCCTTGATCTGCCCCCTTCTGAGTGGTCCAGAATCTTTGTTATTTTGGCTCACGAAGGAGTTTGGAAAT
>JAQBYN010000038.1 GCA_027622715.1 Pseudomonadota bacterium
GACCGCAATGGCGACGGAGGACACAATGCACTAACATTCAAACCGGACTACCTAATGGGGGCCGATCACGCCCCGCGGCGATTGCCGATGACTCCCACAACGACTGGTCGGAGTTTTAGCCGGCGTCGGTTTCTCTCGCGCCGACACTTGAGAGTGGCGCGAGGGCAAGTGCGTTGCTTGAAGGCCTCTGCAAGACGCGATCCGAGGTCTATGCTGCACCCTCAATTGCGCAGTGGGGCGGGACATGAGCAAATTTGGCATGGGGCCGATTTTGTCGGCCACGGTCACCGTGGGCGACCTACCGGCGGCGATTGCGCGCTACACTACGATCGTGGGCTATGTACCCGATCAGTCGGGCACTGTGTCCCCCGCTCAGGCCGCGTCATGGAGCGCGCCCGCGATGGCCGGTCGCCCGTTTCAACTAATGCGCCCCGAAAGCGGCGAGCCGGGTTGGATCCGGCTGGTCCAAGGCACCCGCCCCGCGGCGTACCGCCCGCTCGCGCATTACGGCTGGGCCGCGATCGAAATCCTGCTGCGCAACACCAACGCCATGCACGAGCGCATGAAGGGCACCGACTTCACCATCATCGGCGAACCCCATCCGCTGCGTTCCTCGCCCGAGATCATCGCGATGCAAGTCATCGGCCCCGACGGCGAAGCGCTCTACCTGACCAACGTGCCCAAAGGGGCGAGCCCAGTACACGAGTTGCCGCAGCCGCAAAGTGATATCGACCGCATTTTCATCATGGTGCTTGGGGTGCCCGATTTCGCCGCGACCCACGCCGACTTCGCGGCACGATTTGATGTGGCGAAGACCACCGAACGCACTCGCGGGATGAACTTTCTCGGCGCCGGGTATGGGCTCGACGATGCCGGTCAGCCGCTGCCGATGTCGACCGTGCAACTCGACGGCCGCTGCGTGATCCAGGTCGACGGCATGCAGCCGACCGCCACACCGCGACCATGCACCGACGGCGAACTACCGCCAGGAATCGCCATGGTCACTTTCGCGCGCGACAGCCACGCCACGTTCCAATCGGGTGCGCTCGGCCCGGTCTATGACGGCGACGCCATGTGGCCGTATGCCGGTGGTCGGGCGATCACCGTGCGCGGCGCCGGCGGCGAACTTTACGAACTGGTCGCGCCGTCAAACTGATGGAATCGCGTCCCGCCCGTGCGGTGCGGTGAAATCGACCAGCGGCCCCTTAGGGACAATCCCCAGCGGGTTACGTTCTTTGCTCATCGAGTAATACCCAGCCTTGTAGATATCGGTATCGACCGTCTCGGCGACACCGGGAAGCTGGTATAGCTCCCGCACATAGCCCGACAGGTTGGCGAAGTCGCGGATCATCTTCTTATTGCACTTGAACGCGCCGTAGTAGGCGACATCGAAGCGCACCAACGTCGGCAGCGCGCGAATATCGGCTTCGGTCAATGTACCGCCCGCGATATAGCGGTTTGTCGCAAGGTGCGCGTCGAGCGCGTCCAACGTTTCAAAAACATCGTCAAACGCCTGCTCGTAGGCCTCTTGTGAGCGCGAAAACCCGGCCCGGTACACCCCGTTGTTAACCGTCGCGTAGATCCGCTCGTTCCATTCGTCGATCACGGGCCGCAAATTGTGCGGATAATAATCGTGCGACGTGTCGGCCCAGGTATCAAAGGCGCTGTTCAGCATTCGGATAATTTCCGAGGATTCGTTGCTAACGATCGTGCCGCTCTCCTTATCGAACAGAACCGGCACAGTAACGCGCCCGGTGTAGTCCGGGTGCGACCGCGTGTAGATCTCATGCAGGTAGGTCTTGCCAAAGAGATCATCGACGTAGCCCGCCGCTGCGTCGAAGATCCAACCCTCGGCCCCACGATTGGGCCGCACAACCGACATCGAGACCACGTCCTCCAGCTTCTTCAGCTTGCGCATGATCATTGTGCGGTGAGCCCACGGGCAGTTGACCGCGACATAAAGGTGGTAACGCCCGGGCGCCGCGGTGAACCCACCATCGCCGCTCGGGCCCGCCGTGCCATCGGCCGTCACCCAGCTGCGCAAGACGGAGTTGGGCCGTTGAAAGCTACCGTCCGTCGCGGTCGGTACCTGGTCCTCTTCGGTCCATCGCCCTGCAATCAACTTGCCCATCGCGTCCTCCAATTCGGGCCGCGACCATAGCAAGATTCGCGACACCACAACGTCACGTTTCGGCAATCAACTTGGGGACACAACATGTGACGCCACCGCGCGCCGTCGATGCGCTAGACTGGGCCGGTGTTCGGTGCGTGGTCGCAAACCCGGTCGCAAATCGCGCAATTGGCGTGATGCGGGCACAATGCCGCCATCGGCGGGTCTCGCGGCGCATCAAGTCAGGAAAACTGCGGGAGTTGGCTTTGTTTCGGCAAAAAGGTATTGGGCGTTTGATACACATATTTCTAGTTCCAACCATGCCCGGGCGGTTTCGCTGGGCTCGCCACGCGAACACTAGGCAAACCGCGGGCGTTGGCTTTGTTTCGGCGGGATAGGGTATGAGCGCACCAGACCGCGTCCTGATCGCCGGTGCCGGGCCCATCGGTTTGATTTGTGCCTACCGTCTCTCGCTGCTCGGTATCCCGGTCGTGATCGTCGACCGCGCGACCGAGATTCCCGCCGATCTGCGCGCCTCAACGTGGCACCCAGCCACGATGGACATGCTCGAGGAGATCGGCATCACCGATGTCATTCTTGAAAAAGGCGCCGTGTGCCCCTCCTGGCAATACCGGTTCCAAAGCACCGGCGAGCGGGCCGTCTTCGACATGCGGGTTCTAGAGGGCGAGACCCGGCATCCCTACCGTGTCCAATGCGAGCAGTTCCATGTCGTACGCCACCTCGCAGAACTCGTCTCACGCCGCGACAACGTCGATTTGCGTTGGGGCGTTGAGGCGGTCGAGGTCGCGCAAGACGACGCCGGCGTGGCCATGACTGTTGTCCACGACGGCGTCCGCGAAACCCTTAAGGGCCGGTTCTTGATCGGCGCCGACGGCGGTCGCTCGCAAGTGCGCGATCAACTCGGGCTCGGGTTTGACGGCAAGACCTACCCAATTTTTACGATGGTCGCGATTACCGACTTTCCGTTCGAGAAGCACTTCGAGGGTCTATCCAATGTCAGCTATGTATGGACCGACACCGGCAATTTTTCATTGCTGCGCGTGCCCGACCGCTGGCGCTCCGGCATCACACCGCGCCCAGACCAAACCCCTGAAGACGCGCTGTCGGATGAGAACATCAACGCCCACTTCCAGCGCATCGTGCCGCGCGACGCGCGCTACGACATTCTCGCTCGAGGCAGTTACCGGACCCACATGCGCGTCACCGAAAGATTCAACGTGGGCCGCGTCTTTCTCGCGGGCGACGCGGCGCACCTCAACACCCCCAATGGCGGGCTCGGTCTGAACTGCGGCGTCCACGACGCCATGAATCTTGCTGAAAAGATTCATGCGGTTTGGCACGGGCACGCTGACATGGCGGTGTTCGATCGCTACACCCGCCAGCGCAAGATCATCGCGACCGACTATGTGCACACAATGTCGGACGCCAACCACCACCGCATGCGCGAGCGCGATCCGCAAAAGCGCCGCGAAATCATGGACGACATGAAGCGCATTACGGCCGACGACGCGCTGATGAAAGAATGGCTAATGAATTCGTCGATGATCAACGCGGTCCGTTTCGCCGAGACCGTCGCTTAACGCTTTTTTGTTTGCAATCGACGATTCAGCGGTTGTCCGGACCTATCTGGACCTCGATACCCTTGCCAATCCGGCGCAAACCCATAGGATACGGGCTCGATTTTGGAGGACATTGAAAGGGTACTCAAATGCGAAATATCGCAAAAACCTGTTTGGCCGGGCTCGTGGCGGGCACCGTCGCGTTCGGTACCGCTTCTGTGGCAGAGGCCGATGAGATCAAGGTCGGGTCGTTCGTCTCGGCGCAGGGCTTCGGGAGCCGGTTCGTTATCGCCCCGTGGATCGAGCGAGCCACCGAAGCCCTTAAGGGCATCGGTTCGGATACCACCATCAAGGCCTACTGGGGCGGTACGCTCGGCAAAAGCCCGTTCCAGCAATATGACCTCGTCAAAGCGGGGGTTGCGGACGTCGCATGGGTCCTGCCGGCCAATACACCCGGTCAGTTTCCGGAATTGGAAATCGTCGAACTGCCCTTTTTCTTTCACACTGCCGAGGAAGCGTCGGTCGTAAGTTGGAAGCTGTTTGAGATGGGCTTGTTTTCGGGTTTCGACGATACCCACCTCGTCGGGTTTTTCGCCGGCGAACCGGCGTCGATTTTTTCGCGCGATCCCGTTAAAACGCTCTACGACCTAAAGAACAAGAAGGTGCGCAGTGTCGGGCAGACGCAGGCGACGTGGCTTAAGTCGATCGGCGCGGTGCCTGAGGCGGCGAGCTCTTCGGAAATGAACGAGAAGCTGAATCGCGGAACGCTATCGGCTGCGATCCAGGGCTGGTCGGGCATGAAAACGTTCAAGACCCTGCCACTCGTGAGCTACACGGTCGATGTGCCGGTTGGCACGTTGGGCTTCCTCTTACTGATGAACAAGAAGACGTGGGAAGGTCTCAGCGCTGCGGAAAAGAAGGCGCTGCAAGACAACGGCGGGCTCATGATCGCCAAAGACTCGGGTGCAGCCTACGCTAAGGCCGGTATCGACATCCGCGCCGAGGTCAAAGCCGAAGGCAAGCACACCATGGTGACATTCACCGACGCGGAACTGGCGGCATACGAAGCCGACGCCAAGAAGATCTGGGAGGAGTGGGCCAACCAGACACCGAGCAACCGCAAGGCGTTCGATGCGGCCCAAAAGCTCCTCAAAGAGTTGCGGAGCGGATCGGCGAGTTAGATCCGTTTGAACGGCGTTAGCGCGTGAATCCAACCCTCGAAAGCCTGCAGAGGTGGACGGAGCGGCTCTGCCGTCTCCTCGCCTCTGTAGGCTTCGTTGCGCTGGTGGTGATGTCGTTCTTGACGATGTTCGACGCCGTCATGCGGTGGCTGATATGGCCCAGTATTCCCGGGTTCGGTGATTGGGGGCGCTTGGCATTCCCGATTATTATCTGCGCGGTGTTTCCCGCCGTGTTGCTCTATCGCCGCAACGTCAGCATCGGCTTTCTCGGCGCGGGCCTAGGGCCGCAATGGAACCGGGGCCTCGAGCTTTTCGCGGCGCTGATGACCCTCGTGTTTTTCTTTTTTCTGGCCTGGCAGTTCACGGAGTTGGCGGTTGACCTCCAGGCCAACGACCGGGTCACGCCGACGCAGAAAATTCCGGTGGCCTCATGGTGGTGGATCGCAACGGGGCTCGTCATTCTCTGCCTGCCCGTCCAAACGTGGATGATCTACAAGGCTGTCCTGGCGGTGCATACGCGCAAGGATATGGAACAGACCGACGGCGGCCACTAGGCGGCTGCCCAAACTGAGAATCGTGGAAAAATGTCCGCTTTGCTGATCGGCGTCTTCGGGCTTGTCCTGTTGTTCGTTCTTATCATCCTTCATGTCCCCATCGGGGTATCGATGGGCCTCACCGGCTTTGTAACGATCGGTTACCTGATCGGTTTCGGGCCAGCCACCGGACTATTCGGTGCCGAAGGGCATGAGGTTGTCTCAAGCGAAGGTCTCGCCGTCGTCGCCGTGTTTATCCTCATGGGGGCGTTCGCGAATCTCAGCGGCCTTGCCCAAGACATGTACCGATTAGCGTATGCCTTCCTCGGGCATATGCGGGGTGGGTTGGCGCTGGCGACGGTGGGCGGCTGCGCCGGCTTCGGGTCGGTTAGCGGGTCGTCGGTCGCGACAACGGCGACAATGACGCGGATTGCGCTGCCGGAAATGATGCAGCGCGGCTACTCAATTACACTGTCGACGGGCAGCATCGCAGCCGGTGGGACGCTCGGCATGCTGATCCCACCGTCCATCGTCATGATCATCTACGGGATCTTGACGGAACAATTCATCATTGCGCTCTTCGCGGCGGCGCTGATCCCAGGACTCCTTTCGGTTCTCGTTTATTTCGCGGCGATTCGCACGATCGTGTTTTTGAATCCGGCGGCCGGTCCGGCCGGTCCCAGGGTGCCATGGTCGGAACGCTTGCAGATACTGAAACAGTCCTGGGGTGTCGTAACGCTCGCGGCGATTGTCTCGGGCGGTCTGTACTCGGGCATTGTAACCCCCGCTGAGTCGGCGTCGGTCGGCGTGTCGATCGCGTTCTTGTTCGCGGTGTTTCGGGGAAAAGTGAACTGGACGTCCTTCTTCGAGACTCTGCTTGAGGCGGCGGCGACGACCGGGATGATTTACGTGATCATCATCGGCGCCCATATCTTCTCGTTTTTCATGACGTTGTCGGGGCTTCCTGAATTCATCGTCGGGGCAATTGAAGGGTCCGGTCTTTCGCGTTGGGCCATCCTCATTCTTCTGTACGTGATGTTTCTCTTCCTCGGCAGCATCTTCGACACCATTGCGGCGATGGTGATTACGCTGCCGTTCGTCTTTCCCCTGATCATCAGCCTTGGATTCGATCCGATCTGGTGGGGCGTCATCAATGTCATCGTGATGGAAATTGGCATGATCACGCCGCCCATCGGCATGAATGTTTTCATCATGCACGGGATGGCGAAACACATACCGCTTCGAACGATATTTCGCGGTATCGCGCCGTTTGCCGCGGCCGACCTGGTGCGCCTTGCGCTTGTGACGGCGTTCCCGGCGCTGGCGTTGTGGCTGCCCGAGGCTTGGGGTTACCTTTAGCGATTGGCGGGGAGGCCAATCACTCAAGGTGGCCGTATAGCAACGGAGAGTCGACGACGATGACTGGTTTCGGAGAAAAAACCTTTCGTACACGCGACGGACTAAGCCTGTACTACCGCGATTACAATGGCCCGGTCGGTAAGACGCCGATCCTTTGTTTGTCCGGAACCGGTGGCAACTCCAAAGTTTACGATGACCTCGCGCCGCACATCGCACAGACGCGGCGCGTCTTGACCATGGATTGGCGGGGCCACGGACGCTCGGACCGCGATCCGGATTGGCAGCATTATCACTACAACGTCGACCGCGACGACGTGATCGAGTTTCTCGCCTTCCTCGGCGTATCCAAGATCGTCACCGTCGGCACGTCGCTCGGCGGCATCGTGACCATGCATATCGCCGGATACAAACCAGACCTGCTTGCGGGCAGCGTGATGAACGATGTCGGGCCGGTTATCGGCGAAGCCGGTCGCCTACGTCTCCACGACAACATGGGTAAACCCATGGTGTTCGACTCGTTCGAAGACGCTGCGCAGGCGCAAAAGGAGCGCGCCGAGGTCGGATTCGCCTTCACCGATGCCGAGTGGCTGCTGCGTGTACACCGCATTTACGCCCAGGACCCAGACGGCAAGGTCAAGGCGAACATGGACCCAATGTACGGTCGGGTTTTTCGCGAGCGCAAACGCCTGCCCGACTATTGGCATTTTTTCGAGAACATGAAGGCGATCCCGGTCCTGGCGATTCGCGGCGCCGTGTCGGACATCCTCGATCAAGCGACTCTCGACGAGATGAAGCGGCGCAAGCCCGATCTGAAGACAACGATCGTTCCGGGACGGGGGCATTGCCCGATGCTCACCGAACCCCAGGCGCTTGCCGCGATAGACTCGTTCCTTGCGGCGATTGCTTAGCGGCCGGTTTGGTCGGCAGAGATGATCTTCAACCATGTCGGCGGCCTCGATCATGTCGTGGTCATGGTCGGCGATCTCAACAAGGCCGCCGCGGATTGGGCCGCACTGGGCTTCACGGTGTCGCCGCGCGGGGTTCATAGCGCCCATGTGGGCGCGGCCAATCACACGGTGGTCTTAGAGAACGACTATATCGAACTCCTCGCGGTTCTCCGCGACACGCCGCAGAACGCACCCAGCCGCGCTTTCTTGGAGCGCCGGGGCGACGGGATCGAACGCATCGCGTTGGTCACGGACGATGCGGCCGCGGCGGCGGAAGAACTACGGGGCGCGGGTATCGCCGCGAGCGGGCCTTTTGCGTTCGGGCGACCGGTCCCGACACCAGGCGGGGGCGAGGTCGAGGCAAGTTTTCGGATCGCGCGGTGGCCGATTGATGCCGCACCAGGTGGATTGCGTTTGTTCGTGTGCGAACATCTAACGTCGGCGGTGGTCTGGCAGTCTGAACTTAAAGCGCACCCGAACACCGCAACGAGCCTTCGGCGAATCCTCGTCGCTTCGCCGACGCCGCGCGCGGATGCTGATGAGTTGGCGCACTTGATTGGGAGTGCGGTTGCCGACAACGGGCATGACACCTACGTCGTGCCGACTGGGGACCAGCGGGCCGCGCTTGTCTTCAGCCCCCGAACCTCGATCGCGGGCCGCTATTCTGGCGTTCAAGCCAACGATCTGCCCGAGCGGGGTGCCGTCGCCGCAGTGGTTGCCGTGCGCGACTTGGCCCGAACGGCAGACGCGCTGGGGTCGGCGGCGTCAACCGTCAACGGGGCTCTCTTTGTCCCGCCGCACCGTGCCAGCGGGATACTCCTTGTCTTCGAAGAGGTCTGAATGCGCCAGGACGAGGCCGGAAGGGCGCGGTTCGGCTGAAACGATTGCAACGGATTCCATTTCCGGCGACCGTGCTGGAGGGAGGAGGCTGCCATGACCGATAACCCCATTCTGCCGATCAAAATCGACGCGACCTCGAACGGCGAATACGCGCCGCTACCGGTAGGTCGGCATATCCGCGCCGCGCAAAGCGAAGCGGCGGTTGACCTCACGGCCAACGCGCGACACACCGGCCAGAACCGCCGCGTATTTCTCGGCACGCTTGCCGGCGCCGCGACGTCGCTGCTGGCGCTCAATCGCGCCTTTGCCGCGCGCGGCGAGACTGCTGGTTTCTATCAGGTGCCGCCAGACGCTGGGCTCGACCAGCAGGTCGCGCAGGCGGCGCTTGGCGGTGATGAATTCATCTTCGATGTCCAATGCCACATGGTCGATCCTGATGGACCGTGGCGGCGCAACGCGGGCCGTGGCTTCATCGGCGCGCTCCGTAGTTTCCCGCAAGGATCGTGCGGCGAGGCCGACGCTGCCGACTGTTACTCAGCCGATATGTTCATCAAAGAAGTGTTCATGGATTCGGACACCGACCTTGCGGTGATGAGCTTTGTGCCGTCGCCGCCCGAAACCAATCCACTGTCCTTGCAAGAGGCGGCGCGCGCGGCCCGCCTCGTTGAACAGCTCGATGGCGGCCGCCGGCTGCTCCTGCACGCGATGGTCATGCCGAACTTGCCGAATCTGCAACGTCAGCTCGACCGTATGGCGCAGGCTGTGGCGGACTACGATATCGCGGCCTGGAAGGTCTACACCCAGTGGGGTCCAAACGGCGTTGGCTGGTGGCTCGACGACCCCGATGTCGGCATCCCGTTTATCGAACAGGCCCGCCGGCTCGGGGTTCGGACAATCGCAATCCACAAAGGGTTATCATTCGGCGGTCAGCAGGCGCAATTCGCATCCTGTGTCGATGTTGGCCGCGCCGCCAAATTGTTCCCCGACGTGAATTTTCTGATTTACCATTCCGGCTTCGAAGCGCGTCGCCGCGAAGGACCCTATGACGCCGCGAATGCCGCCGCAGGGGTCGACAGCTTGGTTAAGTCGCTGCACGACAACGGCATCGCGCCAAACAGTAATGTCTACGCCGAATTAGGCAGCACCTGGCGCATCTTGATGCGCGATCCCTCAATGGGCGCGCACGTTCTGGGCAAACTGTTCACCCATGTCGGGCAGCAAAACGTTTTGTGGGGCACCGATTCGATCTGGTACGGCTCGCCGCAAGATCAAATCACCGCGTTCCGCGCATTTCGCATCGCCGAACCCGTACAGGAGCGATACGGCTACCCAGCGATGACACCTGCGCTGCGCCGCGCCGTTTTCGGCCTCAACGGCGCCCGTGTTTATGGGTTGGATCCGGCAGCTGTGCGGCGCAAAGCCTCATTCGATCCGGTCGGCCGGGCGAAGGCCGCCTACGCAAATGCGCCGACGCCCAGTTTCACGACCTATGGTCCGCAAACCATCCAGGAATTCCGCGATCTAGAGGCACTGCACGGGGGCTGGCCCGGTTAAGGCCAGAACAGCACGAGGTTGATGAAAAAATGCGCGACCACCGCCGGGATCACCGTGCCAGCCCGGCGGGTCAGCCAGATCAACAGCAAGCCTACTAAAAAGGCACCTGCGATCGTACCCAGCCCGTTCGACCAATGGATGCCGGCAAAGAGGGTGGCTGAAACAGCATAGAGGCTGAAAACGGGCAGTCGGGTGCCCAAGGCATCGAGGAACAACCGCCGAAAAACAATCTCTTCCGCAATCGCCGTCAGCGCCAACCCGACAGTGAGATCGAATGCAACAAGCCAGGGTTGTTCGATCGGCAGGAATGTCTGGAGTGCGGTCGTTGCGTCCAGGCCGGACTCGTCCAGCCAAGAGAACGTGGCAATCGTCAGCACCACGATCCCGATCGTGCCGCCGACGGTTGACCATCGCAACGACGGCCAAGCAGCCCCGCGCACGACTGCCGCGCGGAGCGATGGCACGGCGAACACGGCGATGATCGCGAGCGCCTTACTGCCGTAGTCGACCGCCAACCACTGGGTAGAGGTTGCAGCAAGGATGAACCCGATGTCGTTCACAAAGAACGGCACTGTCAGCGCGGCAAATAAGGCGACGGGAACTGCGCGCGGCATAGCGCCTCGGAATGAACGTGATACGTCGGCGCGCCGGCGCCGTGCCCAGGATGGGAGAACGGGTTGCCTCAGTAAAGCGGCCTCGCCACAATCTCCCGCTCCATGACCGATGATGCCCTTGCCTCAACCAGCGACACCGCCGGAATCACCCGCGGCGCGCGCCGGCTTCTATATGACCTGGGCTACGACTCGCTCACCGAGTTTCAGTTCCGAACGGGCCGGCGCGCCGACATAATGGCGCTCAATCAGGGCGGCGAGATCGTCGTTGTCGAGGTCAAGTCGTCGCTCGCCGACTTCAGGTCGGATGCGAAATGGCCGGAATACCGGGAATGGTGCGACGCACTATTCTTTGCCGTCGACGCAGTGTTTCCGGCGGAAATCCTGCCGTCCGACCACGGACTGATGGTTTGCGATGCCTACGGGGGTGAAGTCCTGCGCGACGCGCCGCGCGCCAAATTGCCCACCGCGCGCCGAAAAATGCTCACCCTGCGCTTTGGTCTCGTCGCCGCAAGGCGGCTCCAGGGGCTCCTAGATGAACGCGTTGAGGGTGGCGGGCAAAAGTAACAATCGCTTAACCATAGTCACGCCATGCTGTAAGGGCGTTGAAAAGTGGGGCTCCGACCTGCAAGTGTTAGGCATGATCAAAAGACTAGGCTTGGTGGCCGCGCTGTTTCTTTGGGTGGGCGCCGCGTCCGCGCAAACCCTCGCGACCTTCGATGACGGCCGGGTTGCCGCCGAGGCCGGCCAGTACGATCAAGCGCGAGACATATGGGCGCGCCTCGCGGCGGTCGGCGATGCCGATTCTCAGAATGCGCTCGGCTACATCTATCATAAGGGGCTCGGCGTCTTGCGAGACTACCAGCGGGCGTTCGACTTTTATACCGCGGCTGCCGAACAGGGCAACGCCAACGCCGCAAACAGCCTCGGCATCATGTACACCCAGGGGCAGGGCGTGCCGCGCGACTACATTCGCGCCTATAGCTGGTACAGCCTCGCGGCGATCCAGGGCGAAGATGCGTCGGTCGCCAATCGCGGGATTATAGGTCGTGCATTGAGTTATCAAGATCTTCAGGCGGCAAACCAGATGTCGCTTGAAGCAATCTCGCGGATCGCAAAACGGTTGACGCCAGAACAAATTACGCTTGCCCGTTCACGGGCCGAAAAGTTCCTGTCGACGCGGGACGGCGCGGCCACGACGAACGCGACCATCGCCACCGTCCCCCGCACCCGTCTCGAAGGGGCGCCGAAGGGTCTGGTCGATGTGCCCGATACCGGATCCGCGGCGGTCGCCGCTGCTGCTGCGGAAAAAGAGCTTGAGGAACAGGCAGGGCCCAAGCTGCCCTCTCTGACGCCGCTCAACAACTAATTCCGCAGGTCCCGATGTTGTGTTCCGAAAGACGGTTTCGCCGGCTCGACCTGGTGTTCTAACCTCACGGCGACCCTATCGCCCCGGTGACAATACGGCGCGACGATCCAGCAACGAACGGCGGCCTTGGTGCGTATTCTTCCCCTTGTTTCGATCTTCTTCGGATTATTCCTCGTTGAAGCGGCGGTGGCACAGCCCCAACTCGCGCTCGAACCCGTCTTCGGGGGGACTCAGTTCGAGCGCCCGCTGGCGCTCAAACAGCCGCCCGGCGAATCAGTCCGTCACTTTGTTATTGAACAACCCGGTCGCGTCCTTCTGCTGGACGGGCTTGACGATAGCGCGGCGGATGTCGCGCTCGATATTCGAGCGCGCGTTGATGACGGTCCGAACGAGGCTGGCCTTCTCGGCATTGCCTTTCACCCCAAGTTTGCCGACAACAACCGCGTTTTCTTGTCGTACACGCGGCGCGGCGATCGCGGGTTTGAGTCCGTGGTCGCGGCATTCGCTATGAATCCTGACGGGCGGTCGATTGATCCGGATTCGGAAGAGTTGGTTCTCGCTGTGCCGCAGCCTTTCGGCAACCACAACGGTGGTGACATTGCCTTCGGGCCTGACGGCTATCTCTATGTTGGTTTTGGCGACGGCGGGGCGGGTGGCGATCCGCTCAATAACGGCCAGAATCTGTCCACGCTGCTTGGCGCGATCCTGAGGATCAGCGTCGATGGCGCCCCACCTTACGCGATCCCGCGTGACAATCCGTTTCGCCAGCAGCGCGCCGCTAGAAGCGAGATTTTCGCCTACGGTTTGCGCAACCCGTGGCGCTTTAGCTTCGATCGGCAAACGGGTGAGCTTTGGGCCGGCGACGTCGGCCAAAACAAATTCGAAGAAATAGACATCATCGTGCCCGGTGGAAACTACGGTTGGAACATTCGCGAAGGCTCCAACGCATTTCGCGATCAAGGTCGCAGCGCGTCGGGGCTCGTCGATCCAGTCGCACAATATGGCCGCGACTTGGGATGCTCGGTAACTGGCGGCTACGTTTACCGCGGAGACGACATGCCCGATCTGCAGGGCATCTATCTTTTTGCCGATTTTTGCAGTGGCCGACTGTGGGGTGTCGCTACAGCGCCTGACGGTCAGCGGCGTGTCCAGGAACTCCTCAAGACTGAGATCCAACCGGCGTCGTTCGGTGAAACCAATGACGGCTCTTTGTTCGTCCTGGACCTCGGCGGCACGATTTACCGGATCGTCGCCGAGAAATAGCCTAAGACGTCGGCGGCCCTGCCTTGTCGGGGCAGACGACTCGCCGCAGCGCTATTTCGACACCGTTGATCACGACCTTTTCCACCACGATGTGACACCCCCTCGGAATCGGGTCTGCTGACCCGCCGTGGGCGATCGCTGGGCCGGCCAAGCCCAGAATGGTCAACGCCAAGATGATGCCGATACTGACGCGGGGGCTCACAGGTAACTGCCCGCGAGAGAAAAGACCGTGCCACCCATCCCCAGTTTGAACCGGGCGATGCCAGGCGCGTTGGTGGTGTCTAGGCCGCCCAGGTCCAGCCACTGGACGCCTGCTTTCTTCACGGTCATAGCACCGCGCCACAGCAGCGCATTGTGTGCGTGGACGGTGCGTCCTTCGGGCGTGGTCCATCCTGCATAGTAAGTCGCGCTCAAGCCGTGGCGAAACAGAAAGACACCGGCAACAGGTTCGCGCCCTCGACGGGCGGTCAAGATCAAGGCGTCGCGCCGATCGCTGGTGCCTTCAATGAGTGCGCGGATGAACTTGCCGTTTGGCCCGCCGAAACGACGTTCACGCCGGTTCTCGTCATAGCGCGCCAAAAGCATTTCAAGATCTTGCCCCCCGTGGGCAACGCCGACCGAGAGCTTTTCCTTTTCAGCGCGGCGCAATTGATTGCGCCACGGGCTGGACAGCGCCGACCCGATATCCGATTCGGCGCGTTGAAGGTCGACCCAGGCCGAGTGATATCCGCTCATCACGCGGCGCAGCCGAATCCTAAGCATTGCCGCATGGGCGGCAGGCAAAGCCGGAAGTTCGGGAAGCCAATAGACCAAACGGAAACGGCCTTTGGTAAAGCGTTCTCTCAGGTGCGCTAGGACGGGATGGATGGCTTCAAGATCCGGTTCGCCGCCCGTCCACAATGGCCCTCGAAGAATTTGTGTGACCGTGGCCGCGCCTAGGAATCGTTTGGTGAACGCCTGGACAACGCCAATCGTGTCGCCGCCGCGCACCACGACGCCACGGTCTACGGTAAAACCGTTGGCCGCGGACGCTTCACCGTAGCCCCAGCATTGTTCGACGCTGGACTGCCCGCAGGCTTCCAGCGCGGCACGCCACGACGACTCCGAGGCGTCGTTCCAAACAATTTCCGTCATAGCTGGCGATCCGCTGGGTTCTGATCGATAGATATACTACCGTTGCGGCGATGGCGCTGTTTCGAAGAACCCAAACGATCGACGGGCACACGTTACCGGGCCGCCATCTTACGATCTGGGCGCTCTATTACTTCTTGTTGTACTTTGGCGCGCCCGTTATCGGCGGCGCGGTGGTGCTCGACGGCGCTTTGTTCCTTCTGTTCAAATACTATTTTGGCGCATGCTTTGGCGTCTTTTGCCTGTTTGAGTGAGGGCGGCATGAACCGAATGGCGGGGCGCGTGGCAATCGTCACCGGGGCCGATTATCCGCTTGGCGCCGCCTGCATTGCCCGTCTCTATGCCGAGGGTGCTGAGGTCGTCGCCGCGGGCTCTAAGCCGATCGCCGGCGCCGCTGCGACCTGCCGCCATGATGGGGCCTCGCCCGACTCGTGGCGCGCGCTGATTGCCGAGGCGCAGCAGCGCGGCGGCCCAGCCGTGCTCGTCAACGCTGATCTGCGGTTTTTCGCCAAACCATTTGCCGATACCTCATTACAAGACGTGCAGTCGCTCAGCGCGTCCGGCATCGTCGCGCCGTGGCTCGGCATGAAAGAGGTGATCCCAGCAATCCGCGCCCAGGGCGGCGGCTATGTCGTCAACGTCATCTCCGCACTCGGCCGAGTGGCGCATCCTGACGCGGCGATTTTTTCTGCACTCTCCGGCGGATTGCGAGTCGCGACCAAATCGGCGGCACTGGAGTGCGCCAGACAAGAACCCCGCGTCATCGTCAACGCCGTCATTGTGGGCGCGGTTCCCCTGCCGAACGCGGCCGGTACGCAGGGGACGATGGAGAGCCTGTCTGTCGGTCCGGCGATTGATCCGAGCGATGTGGCCGCAGCCGTCGCACAGCTTGCCTGCGACGAATCCGATTATGTCACCGGCATGGAAATCTATGTTGATGGCGGCTACAGCGTTACAGCGGCGCGATAATGGGAAAACTTGACGGGAAAGTTGCGATTGTGACGGGCGGAACGGGCGCCCTAGGTCGGGCGTTTTCTCGCGCGCTTGCGGGTGAAGGCGCGAAGATCGTCGCCACCGGCCGCGATGAGGCGCGAGGTAAAGAAACCGTACGCCTTGTCCGCAAAGCGGGGGGTGACGCCATTTTCATCCAACACGATGTCACACAGGCGGACGACTGGGCGCGCGTGATCGACGAGACAATCGATCACTACGGCCGGCTCGATACGCTGATGAATAACGCCGGGGATGCCGTCCTGAAACCGATCGACGTCCTGACCCTGGAAGATCTCCAGTACTTGATGCGCCTGAATTTTGAAGGCCCGTTCCTTGGCATGAAATTGGCCATCCCGCGGATGACCGAGGGTGGGGCCATCATCAATATCACCGTCCTCACGGCGATCGTCGGCAACGCCAACAGTACGGCCTATAGCGCGGCCAAGGGCAGTCTTGGGCATCTTACCCGCGCGCTAGCGAGCGATTGTGCGCGCGCCGGCAACAATGTCAGGGTCAATGCGATCGTGCCTGGCGTGTTGTTCGAAGGGGGCGTGGTTTCGCCCGGTGCGACGCGGGTCCACGGTGGCCCCGACGGCGCGCGCCGCTTTCAAGAGATGATCGCCGCCAAAACGCCGCTCGGCCGGATCGGCGAACCAGAAGACGCGGCGGCCGCGGCGGTCTATTTGGCCTCGGATGAAGCCCGCCACGTAACCGGCATGGAGTTTGTCGTCGACGGCGGCCGGATAGCCGGTGGCAACTGAAGCGGGCGCATGTTCTGTACCAGGGTGTTCGCTTGACCTATGGTGCGCCGCCCAACGGCATAAAATGACTCAACCCTCCGCTTCACAAGTCCAACAACTCGCGCGATCGCGCCTCTTCGTGATCGGGCTGGTCTCGACGACATCAGTCGGACCGATGGCGATGCAGCTGTTTGTCCCGTCGCTGCCGTTCATGGCGAAGGACCTCGCGGCACCGATCGATGTCGCCCAGTTAGCATTGAGCCTGTCGATGGCGGCAATCGCCCTAGCAAACCTGGTTTATGGCCCGCTCTCCGATCGCTTGGGCCGCCGTCCTGTTCTGCTGGCCGGGCTTCTTCTTTTTCTGATCGGCACCGCAATTGCGGCCTTCGCGACGAGTGTCGAAATGCTCGTGGTCGGTCGGATCATCCAAGCCGGCGGTAGCGCGTCGGGAATGGTGATCAGCCGCGCGATGGTCCGCGACGTGTATGGCGCCGAGAAGGCGGCGTCGATGATCGCCTATCTGACTGTCGCGATGCTCGCCGCTCCGTACGTTGCGCTGATAGTTGGTGGCGCCCTAACCGACAGCGTTGGATGGCGGGCGTCGCTGTGGTTCGCCTTTATCGTTGGTGGAATCGTCACGGTGATAGCGTTCCGTATCCTGCGTGAGACACACTTCGAGGATCGGGTCGCCATCGCGCCGTTGAACTTGGCGCGCAACTACGCGCACCTGTTCGGTTCGATCGAATTTACCGGCTACGTTCTTCATACGGCGTTCGCCGCGGGAACATTCTTTGCCTTCATGGCGGCCGGTCCCTACCTCATGGTCGATGTCTTGCACCGGCCAGCGCTGGAATTCAGCTTCTGGTTCGCCCTCCTGACCTTCACCTTCATGGGTGCAAACTTCGCGGCGGGCCGCGTATCGTCGCGGGTCGGATTAGACCGCATGGTGTTTTTTGGAAGCTTGATTTCGCTCAGCGGTGGCGTGCTGCTTCTCATTGTGCTGGCGGTGTTCGGTCTTAGTCCGTTGACGCTATTCTTACCAAATGCGCTGGTCGGGATCGGGCAGGGCATTTCAATGCCGAACGCGCAAGCCGGGGCAATCAATCTGAACCCAAAGCTCGCCGGCACCTCATCGGGGTTGCTTGCGTTCGCAACCATGGGTATGGGCGCGGTATTCTCGCAAATCGTCGGCGAGTTTGCTGACGGCACCGCCGGTCCGCTGGCCTGGACCATCATGGTCGGCGTCTCCTTGGCGCTAATTTCCGGGCTGATTCCGGCGCGTCGACGGGCGTGGGCGCCGCTTACCGGGGATGGCTGAGCAATGGCACCGCGAGGCAATTCCCCTCAGTATCGGTGAATCGACACGATCGCCGTCCAGCAATAGAGTGGCACTCAATCCACCGAAGATTGCAAAAGATTCCCATGTCTCGCCATGCCGATGCCCGCATCTAGAGGAAACCAAAAACGCCGGGCCGTAGCCGAAGAGGGCTTCCGCCGCGAAGATTTCACGGAGGCGCGGATCGAAGAGATTCGAAACTCCATGCCAATCCCCGCAGGCTTTGAGATTCTTGATCGTGAGACACGAGAGGCGAGCCGGCAAGCAGTTCTTGCCGACGTGAAAAACGGTAAGAGCATCTGGGTGTTCGGTTACGGCTCGTTGATGTGGAACCCCGCATTTCATTTTGCGGAGCGTCTTCCGGGAACGATCCATGGGTGGCACCGTAGTTTTTGTCTTTCGATGCCGGTCGGACGGGGCAGCGTTGAGCAGCCCGGGTTGATGCTCGCGCTTGATCGCGGCGGGTCGTGCCGCGGCTTTGCTTTCCGTATCGAGCCGGAAAAAGTGCAAAGCGAAACGCAGATCCTTTGGCGTCGGGAAATGATCGCCGGGGGTTACGCGCCGCGCTGGGTGCGGGTGAAAAGCGCCGCTGGCGAGCTGCATGCGCTAACATTTACGGTCAATAGATCTCACACGCGCTACGTTGGTCGCCTACCGGTCGAAACCTCGGTGCGCGCGCTTGCAATGGCCGTCGGGCCAATGGGCCGCGCCCGCGACTATCTTCACAACACCGTTGTTCATATGGACGAACTGGGCGTAGGTGACGGTCAGCTTCACCGCTTGCTTGATCTCGTTGACTCGTTCGGGTGCGATGCATGAGCGGTCATCTTGACCAGTGATGTCCGTGCTACGCTCATAGCGATAACCACAAAAAGCAGAAACTAGATCCTAAAATGAGCGAACGGGCCGATGTCATTGTGGTCGGCGGCGGCATCGTCGGCGTTTCTGTGGCGTATGCGGTCAGCCGATTGGGGCGCCGCGTCATCCTCCTTGAGGAGCGCACTATTGCGTCGGGCACGACCGGCGCAAGTTTCTCGTGGCTCAATGCGACCGCAAAAACCGATAATCAGCACTACCACGCGCTAAACCGGCGCGGTCTAGAGCGCCATCTCGAACTTGCAGCCGAGTGGGGCGAAGACGCGGTTGGTCTCGCCGGCACCGGGTCGATCCATTGGAGTTATCCTGGTGCCGCTGACGGCGGACCGGCGGCACTCTTGGCACGGGCCGAGAAATTGGATGCCTGGGCATATCCGACCGTTTTGTTGGATCGTCGCGGGCTTGGGGCGTTGGAACCGTACATCGACTTTCCGCACGGTAGCCAAGGGTTCCTGGCGCCTCTCGACCGCTGGCTCGACGCACCTCGGATGGTCCGGCGCATGGCCGTCGAGACCCGCGAAGAAGGTGGCGATATCCGCGAAGGCGCGCTGGTCACCGGCTTTGCCTTTGATGGTAACGCGGTGGTCGGCGTCGAGGCGCCGCCCTACAGCATCTTCGCGCCGCAGATCGTCTTGGCGGGCGGCACGGCGTTGTCGGCACTCAGCGCGCGCGCCCGCCGCAGCTTGGCGCGAGCGCTCCCGGTTCGCCCGTCGCCCGGCCTGCTCGTCGATACCCTGCCGCTCGAGCGCGCGTGGTTGCGGCATGTCGTTTACTTTCCAGACGGCGCCGGGTTTCACATGCGCCCGACCTTTGATGGCGGCGTCTGCCTCGGCGCCGACGACATCGATGCGCAGCACGCCGGTAGGCATGAGGATTCGCTCCTCACAGGTGCGACAGCCCTGCTGCACCGTGCCACCGATTTCCTGCCCGATTTTCCGGCCCTGGAACAAGCCGCGGCCGCCCATACCCGAATTGGCGTGCGCCCCATGCCTGAAGATGGCCTGCCGATCGTCGGCCCTCTTTCGGCGGTCCCGCAAGTGTATGTCGTCGCCACCCATTCGGGCATCACACTTGGTCCTTACTTAGGTGATCTGGTGGCGCGCGAGGTGGTCCTGGGTGCACAACAGGCCGAACTTGAACCCTACCGGCCACAGCGCTTTGGCCAATAGCGGCCCGCGTCTGCTATCGTCGCGGCCTCGAGCGTGCGAGGACAGGAGGCATTTTCATGACGGCGGTTGAGCAATTGGCGAACGAACCTGTTCTGCTCCGCGACACCTTGGAAGACGGCATTGTCCGTCTGACCCTGAATCGGCCCAAAGCGGCGAATAGCTTGAGCCATGACCTTGTCCATTCGCTGCACGCGGCATTCCTGGACCTTGCCAACGATGAAACCGTACGCGTGGTTATTTTGGCCGGCGCGGGCAAGAACTTTTGCGCCGGTCACGACCTCACCGAGTCGATTGCTGCCGCCAAAGACCCGGCATCAAAACGTGAAGCCAATATCGCCGCCAGCGCAATGATCATGGCGATCAATCGATGCCCCAAGCCGGTCATCGCGCGCATCCAAGGTGTGGCGACGGCGGCGGGCTGCCAGTTGGCCGCAAGTTGCGATCTGGTTTTCGCCACGACCGAGGCTAGATTTGCCACGCCCGGCGTCAACATCGGGCTTTGGTGCCTCGCGCCTCAGGTCGCGGTAAGCCGCGCGATTGCGCCCAAACACGCGATGCAGATGCTGCTGACCGGGAAAATGATCGATGCTGCAACTGCGGTTCGTTTTGGTCTTGTCAACGAGGCGGTTGCGCCGGATGCACTCGACGCACGTCTCCTCGAAATCGCCCGCGAGATTGCGTCCAAATCGGCCCCGGCCGTGGCCATGGGCAAGGAAAGCTTTTACCGCCAACTCGAAATGGATGTGCCCGGCGCCTACGCGATGGTAGACGAACTGATCTACCGGGCGATCCAGACCGATGACGCGCAAGAAGGTATTTCGGCTTTTCTGGAAAAGCGCAAACCCGTGTGGAAGGGCAGAAATCAGTGAACAGTTCAACTGTTGATGGGGCAGCGATTTTTCGGCGGCCAGCCGAGTCGCGCTATCTCGAAAACCCGCGCGGGTTTCGCCAGCATTACCTTGACTGGCCGGGGGCGGCGCTGCCGGTCGTACTTCTTCATCCCAAACGAAGCAGCGCCCGCCACTGGGATCACATGGTCGACGCACTGGACAGCCCCAACCGCGTCGTCGCACCCGACGGGCGCGGCCACGGGTTGAGCGACTACCCCAAGGACGGCTACACGGTGCCCGAGCTCGGCCAAGATGTGGTCGCATTCCTCGATGCCCTCAGAATACCGCGCGCCTATTTCGTGGGCGGTGCGACCGGCGGCAACCTGTGCGTCTGGCTGGCGGCCACATGCCCCGATCGCGTCGCCGGAATCGCCGTGGTCGATCCAGGCATGTCGGTCCCCAAGCACATTGCCGATGAAGTCATTCGACAAACCCGGGAAGAGCACGACTTCCCCGACTTCGAGACCGCCAAAGCAACGATGCATTTTCACGACCTGTGGCCGCCAGCGGTGTACGATCACTATGCCTCGCATAGTTTCCGCGAGCGTGACGACGGGCGCTGGGAGTGGCGTTACGCGGCTGAGGCGGCACGCCTCATTGCGCATTCGCTGGACGCGGACCCGGTGTGGGATATGGCGGCGGCTGTTCGGTGCCCGACCGTTTTGGTGCGCGGCGCGACGTCGGCGGTGTTCACCGAAGACCACATGGCGCGGCTGGTGGGCCTCATTCCCCAGGCGCGGGTGGTCCACCTCAAGGACGCCGAACACACGCCCGCCCAGGAAAACCCGGAAGGCATGGCCGCCGAGGTCGACGCCTTGATCGCCGCGGGCTAGCCCGCGCCCTGTCGCGCAAAGCCGCGGCGTGACAAAATGGCCGTTGCGCGGATTTTGCAGCAGCGCGTTCGCGGTTCAAAACACACGGAGGACGGGATGACGGATGTCATAGGCTACCGCGCCAAAATCGGGCTCATGCTGCCCTTCACCAACACCATCGTGCAGCCCGAATGCGAAGCGATTACCCCGGTCGGGGTGACCAATCACACTGCGCGCATTCCCAACCGGCCGCGGCCCACCGACAGCGACGAGGCCTATCGCAAGGCCATGGAAGAGGGGGCTGTCGGGACCGAAGCGGTGATCGATCGCCTGACACCGGCGGCCACTGATCTCATTTTGTTGGGCCACTCGATTGACTCGTTTCGCGGCGGTCTCGCTGGCGCCACCGCGCTGCAGGACCGACTAACGCGGCATGCCGCGATTTGTCCGGTTCTTGTCCCCTCGTTGGCGCTGAAGGCCGCGGTTGAGAAACTGGCGTCGCCAGGCTGTCGCGTCTCCGTGCTCACACCCTATCTCAAACCTGGCGGCGATCAGGCCTGCGACTTCATGGAAAGTGCCGGGTTCAAGGTGATACGGCGCAAAGATTTCAGCTGCAAAACGGCGCTCGATATCGCCGCCGTCACCGAGGATGAGAGTCGCGCGGCCATTCGCGAACTCGACGGCGATGATGTCGATGCGATCGTTCAATGTGGGACTAATTTGCCGTTCCAACGTGTCGCCGCCGAGGCTGAGTTTTTTCTCAAAAAACCAGTCCTGTCGATCAATACGGCGAGCTACTGGGCAGCGTTACGGCATCTCGGAATCGATGACAAGGTGTACGGGTTCGGCACCCTCCTAGAAAGATTCTGAGATGGCAGCGCAACGCGGCTATGTCGATACCCGTCACGGGCAGATGCATTACCGCGAGTCGGGGCAGGGCAGTCCGTTGCTCCTATTGCACGCGACGCCGCGATCGTCGCGTGTCTACGCAAAACTGCAGCCGTTGCTGTCCGATGCCTTCCGTGTCATCGCGCCCGATACACTTGGCTTTGGCAATTCCGATCCGCTTCCTGCTGCGGTCACGATGGACATGCTGGCGGAAAGCACTGCTGACTTGATCGCGGCGCTGGGTTTGGGCAAGGTTGCGGTTTTCGGCCTGCACACCGGCAACAAGGTCGGCACCGCGCTCGCGGCGGCGCGGCCTGATCTAGTCTCGCACTTCATTTGCTGCGGCATGACCCATAGCATCGTGGTCGAGCGCGACAAGCGTGACGGCGCCATCAAAGACATTGTGGACAAATATTTCGCCAAGGAGTCGGGTGCGCCCGATGGATCGCACCTGCTGCGCGGTTGGGCGCGGACCTACAAGGCGCTGGCCGAAACGTGGTGGGCCCCGCGCGTTGTTGATGCCAACCCCATCGACGTTGCGGCCTTGGAGGATGCACAGAACGAAGTGCTGGATCGCATCCAGGCCCGCGCCGCGTTTGACGCCGTCTACCGGGCCAATTTCGGCTTTGACCTGGCGGCGGCATTTTCGCGCTTGACCATGCCGACCCTCATCATCGAACTCGCCACGCTAGGCGAAGATCACCTTGGCCGTCAGGCCGACGCCGTCGTTGCCCTGATCCCAGATGCGCGGGCCGTGACCTTCGAAAACACCGATCGCGAGATCCTCGAACGCGAGCCTGAGAAACTTGCCGCCGCGATACGAGAATTTCTCGCCCGCTGACGCTA
>JAQBYN010000039.1 GCA_027622715.1 Pseudomonadota bacterium
GTGCGCCCCGTTGCCGTAAGCGGGACACGCCGGATCCGGCTTCAAGCCGCCGTTGACCAACCAATCAAAAGTTGCCGCGGCGCCATCGACCGCGAGTTGTACTAGGGCTGGATCGGCTGTACCGCGACAAATTCTCATGACGTCGTCAAAGTGATCCTTCGGCGTGTCAGCGATTCCTTTTTCCGCCTGCAATGCCGTGCCGGCCGCGCTCATGTTTCCCGCCGAGATGTGCAGTGTGCCGCCAATGTCGTCCGCGGCTTCCAAAAGCAGGACCTTGCCGCCGCGCTGAGAGGCGAAGATAGCGGCCATGAGCCCGGCGGTGCCCGCGCCCACGATGATGACGTCCCAATGCTGTTTCATAGCCGTCCTCCGCAACGCCAATCCGCGCGCCAAATGATCATTTGATCAACGTAGTGTACCTGTGTTTCCATCTTAGCCTCAACGGGTGCGTGGCATCGTAACCGGGTTGCCGCAACATATAAGACCATGCGCCCCTGCCGCGCCGGTTATTAGTTGGAAGGTATCGCTATGGCGACCCAAGGACCGCACGCGTTGCTTCCCGTTCCAGACCATGACGAGGCGGCGCGACAGGCCTTCGTTGAAACCGTGGGCCGCACGGTCCTCCCGCTGTTGCCGACCATCAACAAGGCGGCGTTCAAGTCGCGCGTAGGGCTGCGTTTGGCACATGCGCTCGGCGACGAACCAATGACGCGTCATCATCGGCGACGTGCGATGGCGGCGGAGCCGATGTGGCAAATGACCAGCGCCCTGCGCCTCACGCATCAAGAGACACTTTGGGACTCTGTAACCAGCAGTGTTGAGCGACAGTTGCCTCAGTTGGTGCAAAAGGCGGTCACACTTCGGGGCAAGCGGCGCTACGCGACTTTGGACCTAGACCCGACGATCGGGATTCCGCGCTATCTGAACGCCGTGGATATTCACATGATGCCCGGCAACTACGACCGCGAACGCCTCGAAGACGACGTGTCCGCCGGCGCAATTTATGATCGGGGCGTGTTCTTGCGCGCACTTGGGCTACGCGGCGCCTATGGCGAAGACTACGGGACGTCGTTTGGCGCCTACGTTCGCGCGCAGTATCCCGAGTTGAACGTGCGCCGCGTGCTCGAATTGGGTTGCGCGTGCGGCGGATCAACTCTCGGGCTCGCCGACGCTTTTCCAGAGGCGGACGTGTACGCGGTCGACGTCGCCGCGCCAATGCTCAGATACGCCCAGGCGCGCATGGAATCACTGGGCAAGAAAGCCCACTTCCAGCAACAGAATGCCGAGCACCTTAGCTTCGAAAGCAACTCTTTTGAGGTGGTGGTCGGGTTTGCGTTGCTTCACGAGACGTCGGCAGCAGCCCTACCGGCAATCCTTAAGGAGGCGCATCGCGTTCTAAAACCGGGCGGATTGGCCTTGTTCAGGGAACGTCCCGCATACAGCAGCTTGACGGCATCCGAGGTCGGCGAGATCGATTGGGACACCTACTACAACGCTGAACCATTCTATGGCCGGTTCTTCGACCTTGATCGCAAACAGATTTTCATCGATGCGGGCTTTGCGGCCGAACGCGTCATCGCGGGTTCGGTGCCGAGTGCCAACAACGCCGGTAGCGGCAGCGTCGCCTACCCGGGCTTTGGCGCACAGAAGTGAGCTGACCGCTCCTATTGGTACTGCGGCGGGCGAAAAATGCCGCCGCCAAGGATGTCGGCCGCGTCCGACATCCAGCGCGGGTTCCGAAGAAGACCCCGGCCCATGGCGACGAGGTCGGCACTCCCATCGGCTAGGATCGCTTCGGCTTGCGCCGGTTCGGTAATGAGCCCGACGGCCATCGTTGGGATGGCAACATCCCGCCGAATTCTGGCAGCGAACGGGACTTGGTAAAGCGGTTCTACCGGAATGTCTTGGTCGGGCGTTGTGCCGCCGCTGGACGCGCAGATGTAACTGCACCCGCGTTGCTTAAGCGCGTCGCAGAATTCAAGCGTCTCTTCTTCGTTCAGTCCGCCGGCCGCCCAGTCGGTCACCGAGACCCGCACGCCAAGCGGCTTGCCGGCCGGCCAGGCTGCCCGCGCCGCGTCGAAGACCTCGAGCGGAAAACGCATGCGATTGTGGATTGAACCGCCATAGGCATCGGTGCGGTCATTGGAGAGTGGCGAGAGGAAGCTGTGCAGCAAATAGCCGTGGGCGGCATGAATTTCGACAACGTCGGCGCCTGCGGCGTTGGCGAAGCCGGCCGCGTCGGCGAATTCCTGGCGTATCGTCGCCATATCACCGGCACTAAGCGGTGTCGGCGTAACCCGTCCCGGGTACGCCATCGCAGATGCGCCGCCAACCGGCCACCCCCCCTGATCTGGCGCGATAGGCGTACTGCCCTCCCAGCGCTTGGTCACTGAACCCTTTCGGCCGCAGTGATTAAGCTGGACCCCCAGCCGCGTCACCCCGTGGGCCGCGAAAAACGCGGCGACCTTGGCGAGGCCGCGGGCATGGGCGTCAGACCAAAGTCCAAGGCAGCCACGACTGATGCGCGCGTTGGCCGAGACGGCGGTCGATTCGGTCATCGCCAAGCCGATGCCGCCGATCGCGTATTGACCCAGATGCACCAAGTGCCAATCACTCGCAATGCCATCGTTCGCGCTGTGTTGTCCCATCGAGGACAACACGACGCGATTGGCCAGCGCGACATCGCCGAGTACAAACTCGGAGAATAGCTTTGGCGGGCCTTCTCGCGTTCTTTGCTCAACGCTCACGCGAGTACCCCTTCGTCGTCAAATCGGCACGTGCGAACCGACGCCCAGGTCTCTGGTGGCGAGGACGGTGTTTCGCGCCGCGAGTCGCAGACCACCCGACGTGGCGCGGACATCATCAAGATAGCGGCCGACCGCGAGCAAATTTGACCGACCTTCTAAATCGGTATGGATGCACTGAAACGTGCTGGTCACCTGCGCCATATCGGGTGCCTGGTGTTCAATGTGGCCAATGGACACGTGCCGCAGCAGCGTGCCCAGGCGGCGCAGGTGCTCAGGGATAACTGAAAACATGTCGCGCAGGCCGGCGTAGTCCTGATTGAACCAGATCATCTCCCGTTTGATTTCGGGGCTGCGCACGGTAATGCGATAGCGAAACGCAGGGTCGCAAATATTGAGAAAGGCGTCCCAGTCTTCATCATCTAGATACTGGCACGCCGCGCTGATCAAGTTTGTCGCCGCATCACGGGAAATACTCACGGCGTGTCGCCCTCGCCGCTGGCAGAACGCCCCATCAGTTCGCCCCAGCGTTGATAAAATGCCCGTAGGAATCCGTCATCTTGGCCGCGCATGCCTTCCTCGCGGGCAATAATCTGATAGCGCGCGGCCGCGGGCCCAAAGTTCCACTCACAAAGTTCCGCCGCCATCAAATCTTCCGGAACATTGCGTCCAAAAGGACCCCAGTACTGATTGTAGTGTTCCGTTCTCATCGCCCAATCATCTTCCGAATCCGACCGCGGCGACATCCCGCGCCACTCGATTCGGGTTTGGTGGGCGTTGAGTGGCGTGAAGGTTGAAATGCGCATAATGGTGCCGCGCGCGTTCATTGAAGAACAGGGAAAGATATGGGTGAACCGAAAGTCGCTCGCGGTGAGGCCGCGAAGGGCCTTTGAGTCTTCTCTCTTGGCCCAGCCACTGTAGCCGTCGTAGTTCGCGCTGTATCCGGATCCGCCACCTCGAATATGTCCCTTGGGGTAGACCTTCAGCTCGCGTTGGTTCATCGCCTTAGGGTCGATTTGAGTCTTGCGTAAGGCGACATGCATGTACTCGTGATAGAGGTCGAGATTGGTCTCTTGCCATTCTTTCCAGTTCGCGTCGATTGTGGCGTGCTGATAGGTGAATACCTCGAGATCATTTTCGGTTAGGACGTTCTCGAACGCTTCCAACGCGTCGCCGATGTAGTCGTCCAGCGATTCGCATGCGTCATCCAAGTTGACGAAAACGAGACCACATTTGCGGCCTGTCCTAACTTCCCGCAGACCGAGTTTATCTTTGTTGAGGTTCTGCTTTTCGTACGCCTCCGGCCTTGGGATGGACGTGCAGCTTCCGGTCAAGTCGTATGTCCAGAGATGGAAAAAGCACACCATGTGCCGCATGTTGCCGGCCGGTTGGTGAACAATCCGCGCCCCGCGATGCGAGCAGACATTGACGAAAGTACGAATGACGCCGTCCTGTCCGCGCACCACGACCAGGGGCGTTCCGGCATATTCCAAAGTTCGGAAATCGCCAGGACTGGCAACCTCACTTTCGTGACAAGCAAGGCGCCACACCTTCTTAAAAATGCGCTCTTGCTCGTCCTCAAAGATCGCTTCATCGCGGTAGATGTCGCCGCGCGTATAGTGCGTGGCTGGCAACTTGGGCGGCGCATTCCAGTCAATGGAGTTTCGTGAGGGCACGACGACCACCTTCCTATGCAGGGGCCATCAATATCTCGCATTGAGTCGCGGAGGTCGACAGTCGGCTGGTCTGACGAGCGTAAACCAGCGAGTTAGCCGCTGTTTGGACGAATATGGTTGCCGGGCCGGCGATACACCGGCGTCGCTAGGCCCTCCAGCCTGGCCTTGAGTTGCAGCGCGAGGTACCGCGAATAGTGGCGCGCCTGCGCGAGGTTGCCGCCCTGAAACCAAAGGCCTTCCTGCGCCGTCGGCTTCCACATGTTCCGCAACTCGCCTTCCCACGGGCCCGGATCATCGCGCGTGTCCGAACCAAGGCCCCAGCAAGGGCCAATTTTGTCGGCCACGTCCGTTGAAATGAGTTGCTCGGCCCAACCCGCCATCGGGCCATAACCGGTCGCATAAACAATCAGATCGGCAGGCACTTCCGCGCCACTTTGGAGCACCAAGCCGGCCGCTTGGAGACCGGCCACGTCGTCCCCACTGATCAGTTTGATCTCGCCGTTGGCAATCAGATCAGACGCGCCGACGTCAATGTAGTACCCGGCGGCCCGACGCAAATACATCATGAGAATGCCGGTCTCGTCTTCGCCGAAGTGGAACTGGAATCCGACGGCACGGAGCCGGTCATAGAAGTCGCGGTCCCAGGCTTCGATCTTCGCGTAGTTTGTTCGAGAAAGGTTCTCCAACAATCGAAACGGCGTTGAGGCAGCGGCGAAATCGGCCTCTTCGGTAGTGATCCCAGCCGCAATCCCAGCTTCTGAAAACGGACCAGCATCGGCGATCCTTCGCAACGACTTTAGCCGCACGACAAGGGTGGGCGAGCGCTGGATCATGGTGACGTCGGCACCACACTCCCAAAGATCCTGGCATATGTCGTGCGCGGAGTTGTTGGAGCCGACAACGACGCAGCGCTTGCCAGCGAAAGCCGAACCGCCGTGATAGGCGCTCGAATGAACCTGCACGCCCTGAAACGCCTCGGCGCCAGGGAAAGTTGGTGTCCTCGGCATCCCGGACAGGCCGGTGGCCAAAATCAAGTGCGTTGGTTGCAGCGTAGTGGCGCGCCCCGCACGCACCACATTAACCGACCATTGATTTTCATCGGCATCGTAGGATGCGCTCGTACATTCAGTTGAACACCAAACGTCCAACTCCATGACCTTGGCGTACATTTCCAGCCAGTCCGCCATCTTGTCCTTGGGCGTGTAAACCGGCCAATGCGCGGGAAATGGCAGGTATGGCATGTGATCCACCCAAACCGGGTCGTGGAGGCAAAGCGATTTGTATCGATTGCGCCAAGCGTCACCTGGCCGTTCGAGTTTGTCGATCACAAGGGTCGGCACATCCAATTGACGCAACCGCGCTGCCAGCGCGAGGCCACCCTGGCTCGCCCCAACAATAAGACAGTACGCCTGATCTTCGTTACCGAGACGCGCCGACTCAGTTTGCCGCTTCTCGGCCCAACTCCGTTTACCTTTGATGCCGCCTAATTCGATCCCTTCCTCGCGCCTAACGCCGCTCTTCTCCTCGTAGCCCTTCAGTTCGGTCAAAGCGGTAAAGAGCACCGTGCATTTGCCGTCGCGCAACCGGACGCAGCCGCGCGCCCGCCCGCCTGCTGTCTCAAACCGAAACCACGCCGTCACGACACCCTCTGAAAGGGTTGGGGCTCCGTCAATTTCCCAATGAGTCGTCGCGACACTGGCCAAGACGCCGTCGAAGCCGGCCCGGATTTCTTCGCGCCCTTCGAAGGTGATCAGGGTCCACGTAAAGGCGAGCAAGTCCCGCCAATGGCATGCGGGATCAAACAATTCAGTTGCGCCGCCTGCGTCGCGTTTCGTGACAGCCTGTGCAAATTGGGCGAGCCATTGCGTCGCTTCGGCCAACGCCTCGTCGGCGCGTGCGGGTTTGCTCAAAGTTCCCATTCGCCGTCTCCTGCGGCCTACGCTCCGCGGCGGCGGTGTAAGGCGAAGCAAGAGTTCCGCCATATTGCATTCACGTCGATAGACGCTCAGTCATAGATGGGTGTGCCGTCTTCTCCGGCCTCGCGCATCGACCAGTACAGCGCATCGAGGGTTCGGGTGATCGGACCAGGGGTCGCCCCGGCAATGGGCCGGCCCGACACTTCGCGAATCGGCAACGCACCCCCAGCGGTGCTCGTTGTAAATATCTCGTCGGCGGTGAAGAGGTCAAACGCCGAGAGATTGCACTCACGCACCGCCACGCCGGCGCGCGCAGCGAGATCGATAAAGACCTGGCGCGTGATACCCCTCAGAACGCCCTCACCCGGCGTATGCAGCACGCCACCCTTGACCACGAAAAGATTGGACGCGGGCCCTTCGGCGACGTGGCCGTTCTGGTCGAGCCAAATCACGTCGTCATAGCCCGCTTCCAGCGCTTCGATTTTGGCCAACTGGAAATGCAGCCGATCAACGCACTTGTATCGCGGGTCCAACGTATCAGGTGAGAACCCGCGCAGATGGCTGATCATCAGACGCACGCCCTTGGATCGCCCAGCCTCGTCCGCCAAAAACACATAGGGTGCGGCCCAGACAATTTCGGTCGGTACGTTGTCGCGCGGGTCCGCGATCACTTGCGTCGAGACACCGCGCGTCGCGATAAAGCGAATGTTCGCGTCCTGAAGGTTGTTGCGCTTTGCTGTTTCAATAATCGCGTCGCGCCAACCCGCCCGATCGAGCGACGGGTTGAGCCGGGTCGCGCGCAGCGAATCTTCAAACCGGTCGAGATGCGCGTCGAGCCTGAAAATCTTGCCTTGCCAGGACGACACCACGTCAAACACGGCATCCCCAAGCAGGAACCCCTGATCAAGCACTGAGATATTGGCTTCGCTGAGCGGCTTGTACACGCCGTTCATATAGATAACTGGTTCATCTGCCATGGGCCTGTTCTTCCTCTTTGCGTCTGTCAAATTTCAATCGCAATTTGCCGCGCACACCGCCGAGAGCGCAACTGCCTTTGCTAAGACTGACCATCCCTAGGGTGCCACGAACGCTGTTTTGTCGAGGAAGCGCCGGACAACATTATCAATCACACGTGATGCATTGTTGCGATACTCGTTTGGCGACAGCGAGCCAGCAAAGGCAATCGATCCGGTTGAGAACACTGCGCCCCCACCCGGCGTTTCAAAGAACACCATATCCGCCCGCACCAACGGGCTCGACGTCCCGGTGATGTTGGCTGCCGTGATGTGCAGTTCCTCTGGGACCACGAGATAGGTATCCGTGTGGCCGCCCATCGTGGTGGCCAGGACAAGCGCATGCGGCGGTGTGCCGTGGCGGCGGTCGGCGCGGTCGAGTTCGAAGCCACCGGCGGCACCGCCCACGAGTCCTGAGTCGCCGATCAATGCGCCCTCGGCTATGCCTTCGAAGATGAACGCCGCGCGCGGATCTTGGCTGTCGGGCGTAGGCTTGTACGGCGCAGAGAGATCGAAACCCTGAGCGGTGAAACCGACACCGCTGAGCGTTTGTGGCGGCCGCCCTTGGCGCAGCCACATGCCCCCATACTCGCCGGTGAAGCTGTGATGGTACTCGCCTGGCTCCGCGATCCAGGTGCGGATACCGCCCTCGGCGCGGCGTACTTCGATGACGCCTGGAAGGTCGCGGTGAAAAGCGATGCGCCAGTAGAATCCGTTACCGCCCATGTAAATGAGCCGCCCGCCTTGGTGCTTGAACGCGTGAAGGGCATCAAGCATTGCGGTCGAATAGTACTCAGGATGCGTGCCGGTCATGACGACGTGATAGTCGGACAACAGCGTCATGCCCTCATCGTGCAAGTCCTCGTCAGTAATGACATCGTAGTCGTGGCCCATGGCCTCCAACCAATCGAGGATGTGCGTGTCGGCGTTGTACTGATGCAAACTCGATCCGGTCATGCCCGCGCCGAACTGGTACTTTGGCCGCATGTTGATGATCGGGCGCAACCGCGAAGAGTAGCAAACGCCGCTACCATCGGCGTGGTAGTCGTACAGCGAATAGCCGATCTCACGGTGTTCGTTCACATACATGTCGCGCGCCGTGAAAACCGCTAAGCGGCCGAGACCCGCTGCAGCTTCTCCGGTCATCAGTAAGTGTTCATTGGCATAGGCCATATAGCTCGCGGTGGGGACGAGGAACGCAAGCTTTGCGGTAGGCTTCCCGCGTGACGGAATGACGAAAAATGGGACGTGTTCCTCATACTCTCCGCAAGTTAGGCGCGCGGCGTATGAGCCACTGCGCCAGTCTGTCGGCACGGTGAGATCAAAGTCAGGCTTCCATTCCGCATCGTAGAGGTCGTCGTGATGGAAATGAATTGCGCCGTATTGTTCCGGCCGGTGGCGCCAGTTCATCTCCTCGCCCGTCCAAGTGTGCCCCTTTACCGCCCGAGTCGGCAGGTTATGGATGTCGCCGTCGAGCCGATTGGCCGAAACATCGCATACCCGCGTTGACTCGATTTCCTGCGAGAAGTCCCACGCGGCGACGATGTCGGCCACAAGAGCCGCGACCGGCGAAGCAA
Source organism: Pseudomonadota bacterium (assembly GCA_027622715.1). Taxonomy (GTDB): domain Bacteria; phylum Pseudomonadota; class Alphaproteobacteria; order SHVP01; family SHVP01; genus CALJDF01. The sequence continues at coordinate 8,927 of JAQBYN010000039.1, forward strand.
AACTGGTCGCTCTGAGGTGATGCGACGCCGCCGCAGCCAACGCCTCGGTTTCGGGTTCGGAGAGTGGGCGGCGTAGCAATCGCGGTGCGTCTATTTTGCCGTCGTAATGGCCGGCTGTGATAACTCGGGCACCTTCAGCGCGTTCGAACCAAGCGCCTATCGTCATAGGCGCGCCGTTATCGAGTTGCGGTGTGATGTCGATGCGCTCTTCCACCCGCGCTTTGGCCGAGACGAGCGGATGATCGAAGAGCGGCAACTGTGTCACGATGACGGTATTGGTTGTGGCGTCGAAACTTGCGACAATTCGGTACCACTCGCGGGCGATCAACGGCGTGCTGCTAGAGATGGTGTTTACCCCGCCCGAGCCATCGGCAACCCGCAACGCCGGTGCACCTGTTTCATCGATCACCAGAGCGAAGCCGCCTCGATCCGGCGACCATTTCGCGATCAAGCCCTGTTCGCCGCGCGCCGGCAGCGTTGGCCAGATCATTGCTTGAACCTGAAAGCTCGACAGGCCCGCAAGCTTCGGGTTGTCCGCGACTACCGCACACGATCCGGGGTGAATGGCCTGAAATCGGCTGGGGTACGAACCGGACGTGGGCCCATCGACGCGGATCTCTTTAAAGCCCGGCCCGTCGGGATTCACGTCGCCGTGGACGATGCGAACGAAATCCACGCGATATGGCGCGCTGAGCTCGCTTGAGACCATAAAACGGATGGTTTCGCCGGGGCGCACGCTGAAACGGTCTGGATAACCGACGATCTTGAGCATGTCCTACCTCCGTACGCCGAGCACTACGCGATCGCCTCGCCGGTGAGCAGCATCCAGCGGCGCTGAAAGACCGCCCATTCGGCATCTTCGACCGAAGCAAAGACGCGATCTTCCTCAAGCAGGATCGGGTCGCCCGCGCGCGGCGCCATGCGACCGATCAGCCATTCTTTGTGCGGTGTCCGGCAGAAAAGGACGTAGTTGGGACAACGGGGGTCGATCTGCATTTTGAGTAGAACCCGCTGCAGCTCCGCGGAGTGGAATCCCATGGGGCGGGCGCGGAACTCCTCAACTAAGCGACCGTCTGGATCTGAGATTTCGTAGCCGTCTAACCAGTCCTGTGCGGGGTCGTACATCTGCGTGCCTCCCTCTCGTACCACTGCAATCTATAGCCGAGCGAGACACACCTCCAGGGCACAGCGGCGCGGCGCCGCCGTCGATCCGATCTTGCCAACACAAGCCTTGAGGAAGAGGTCCTGGTCCAGCGAAATGCGCCCCGGCGGCGCCGCCGCTTCCTTCAAGATAGCGCGCATTGAATCCATGCAAACCGGCGGTCGCGGGAACCCGCGCCGGAGAAGAGCTTGCGACCGCCTGGCGGTTCAGTAGGCAGGGCAACGTGAATCCGCTAGATTTGCCTCTCAAACAGGGAGGAAGCGCGTGGAAGAGAATTGGGACGTTATCGTCGTAGGTGCCGGTACCGGCGGCATTCCAACAGCGGTCTTCGCGGGCCAACGCGGCGCCCGGGTCCTGCTGATCGAAGCGGACGAGCGCATTGGCGGGACCTTGCACTGGTCGAGTGGCCAAATGACCGCGGCCGGCACCAAACTGCAGAAGAAGCATGGCATCGAGGATCACCCAGACTGGCACTTCGACGACTGCATGCGGATCTCGAACGGCGACTTCGAGCCGGTGCTGGGCCGCATCGCAATCGAGAATGCAGCCGAGAGCTTCGACTGGCTGTGCGATAACGGTTTTGAGCCCGAACCCAACACCCCGGTCGCCGGTTGGGGCCATGAACCGCACCGCACCCGGCGTTATGCCTGGGGACCGGACGGCGGCCTATCGATCCTCCAGGCGATGGAGCCGCAGCTTGACGCCGAGATCGCGCGCGGCACGGTGACGCTCATCATGCAGACGAAAATGACCCGACTTTTGACCAAGGACGGCGCGGTGATCGGTATCGAGGTCGAGGCCCGCGACGGTGAGAAGGCTGAAGTCTTCGGCCAGAACGTGGTGCTGACCACTGGCGGCTATGCCGCGAGCCGCGAAGTATGGGCGGAACTCACGCCGAACCATCCGCTACGCTCGCACTGCAATCCCTACTCACGGGGCGAAGGCATCCTCGCGGCCCGCGCGGTCGGCGCCAAGGTCGACAAAGGCGAGCAGTTCTTGTGCTCTTATGCCGGCGTCATGCAAGACCCCAACGATCCACTATCGGTACGTGGGGGCCTGATGCTCAACCCGCATTTCCGCCGCCCTTGGGAGATCTGCGTCAACCGTCAGGGCAAGCGCTTCGTCCGCGAGGACCATCCCAGCGTCGACGTGCGCGAGCATGCGTTGCTCGAACAGGACGGTATGGAAATGTGGTTCGTCTTTGATGAGGGGATCCGCCAGAACGCGCCGCACTTTCACTCTGAGATCGAGCGCGAACACATCGTCGGGCTGTTCAACAAGCACCCGTCCTATTTTATGGCGGACACGGTCGAGGAACTTGCCGAAAAATGCGGTGTCGACGGCGCGGGCCTTAAGGCAACGCTCGTCGAGTACAACGAAGCCGTTGAAAGTAAGAAAGACAAGTTCGGCCGCGAATCGCTGCCCCGCCCGTTCGACCGCGCGCCCTACTATGCGATCCGAGCGGTCGGCTTCACCGTTCTGAGCCCGGGCGGCCTCAACATCGACAAGGAAATGCGCGTCCTCGACACCGAGAATCAGCCAATTGCCAACCTCTTCGCCTCCGGCGAGGTTCTGGGCAAGGCCCGCATTTCAGGCAAAACCTACCTCAGCGGTATGTCCGTCTTGCCGGCCATCACTTTCGGTCGACTGTTGGGCCAGAAAAAGCTGACCTGGCGGGGCCTGAACTCGGCGGCCGCTGAGTAGCGCGGCGGTTCTACTGTGCGTCGGGCGCGTGGCCCCTGACGCGACGTTCGTATCCGGCTAGCTCTTGGGCGAGGCCATAGATGCAGGCGAGGACACCGCCTTCGGTCGCGAATCATTCCCCGTCCGATCGACACGGGGCCGTACCGCGCCGTCCGTAATCCGCCATGCCTTCGGGTTGACACCGCGCCAACGATTATCGTCTGCTCAATAACGGTACCGGGGCAAGGAGCCACGAAATGACGGAGAGCATCGATCCAGCGCTGATCAACGAAGCGCTTGAATGCGTCAGAAAACCGTTGGAACATGGCAGCCACTTGCCTGGCGCGCTCTACACATCGCAACAGGTTCTTGACCGCGAAATGGACAAGATCTTTCGCGTCGATTGGTTATGCGTGGGCCGCGAAGAAGAGGTTGCGAATCCTGGCGACTACATGGCGACCCGTATTCTCAATGAACCGATCATCGTCACCCGCGACGAGACCGGTGGCCTAAACGCGTTTTCGAACATATGCCGTCATCGCGGGGTCCAGGTCGCCGAAAACGGCTGCGGCAACGCCAAAAGGTTGACCTGCCCCTATCACGGCTGGTCCTACGACATCAAAGGCCGCCTCGTGGCCGCGCCACTCATGGACCAATCCGAGGGCTTCGACGTGAAATCCGTTCACCTCCCGGTTCTCCATGTCGGGGCTTGGGCGGGATGGGTGTTCGTCACCCTCAACCCGGACCCAGCGCCACTTGAGTCGTTCGTCGAGTCATTCGAAAACGACATTGGATTTCTCCAGCTCGGTCGTTGCCGCGTCGGGCGCAAGCTGATCACGACGTGGGATTGCAACTGGAAGATGGTCACCGAAAATCTTTGCGATCCCTATCATTTTCGCGCCCTCCACGGAAAGACTTTTGGCCCGCGCATTCCTGTCGAGTCGTATCAGTTTGAACTGCGTGAGCGCGGGGGGAACTACGCCTTCTATGATGCCGCGTCGCAAACACCTTCCGGCGATACGCCGCTTGGCGCGATGCCGTGGCTGTCGAATTATTCAAAGGGCATGTCGGCATTCGGATTCATGGCGCCCAACATGGCAACCGTCGGCCGGGTCGACGAAGCGCATGTCTACACAGTGTGGCCGGAGGCGATCGATCGCACCTGCGTCGTCTTGTATCACCTCTTCGCCGAAGAACATTTCGCCCTGCCGGAGTTTGACGAAAAGTCGAAGGTCTATTCTGATTTCATGGCACAGGTGGTTTCCGAAGATGCCTCTGTCGCGCCTCTACTGCAGCAGGGTGCGGCGTCAGCCAATTTCAACCCGGGCCGCCTGTCGTGGCTCGAAAAAGCGGTGCATCATCAGATGCGCTACACCGTCGAGCGCACGTTCGGCTAGAGAAAACCCGGGGCGCCCTGCGCCGGCTTTGCTTGGATGAGGCGGGCTGTTCTCCCGATTGCGCGGCCGCGAGGGCCCGGATGGTCTCTCGATTCGCGTTCCAACTTATAGTCAGATAAATTGCCGTCTGTAGTGTGGCGTCGGGGAGGGCGCCAAACGCGATGACTCAACCTGAATTCACTGGATTTGCGGCACCGCTCGGCGGTAAAGGGCAGCATGCGCTTTACGGCCCGCCGCCGTGGCGTTTCGAAGGCTGGTCAACCTCAGCCGTATTTCGATTTGATCCAGCGGATGTGCGCGAACTGATCCCGGAGCCGTTGAAGCTAGCTGGCGAGCCGACTTGCCGGCTCAGCCTGCACGACATCATCTGCGATTACGGATTCGGAAAATCCTTCGCTCAGAAGAATCCCGATCAGGCGAATTTTCACGAAGCAATCATCGGATTTCTCGTCGAGCACGAGGGCGTGACGGGTCAGTGGTGTCCGTACTCCTGGTGCTCGACGGACGCCGAACTAACCGTCGGCCGCGAATACTATGGATGGCCGCAAAAACTTGGCGCCATGAGCCTGACCCGCCGACCGCACGGCGGCTGGCAGCGCGGCGATCATGTTGCGGCGCTTGTTTCGCGCGGCCACCGTGCGGTGTTCGACATTTGTGTGACCCTGGAACGTCAAGGTGACATTGAGGAGTCCGGGAAGACCGCTTTTCCCAACCAGTCACGCGCCGGCAACTATTTCACTGAGACCGCGTTGCCGCTGCCAACCGACCCGCCGACTTTGCACCGGCGCATGGTCGCGACCCAGATGCAGGATTTGATAGTTGGCGATATGTGGTCCGGTTCCGCTGAGGTGAACATTACCGCGCCCGAGCTTCAGTTCTTAAAGAACGCAGAAGTCCTGGGCGGGAGATGGCATGAGATCAGCTGGGTGAAACCGTTGCCCGACCGAGTTGTGTCCGAGCGAACGACGAGTTTGTAAGACTAGTTCGACGCGTAACAGCGTTTGTGTTGTGTGCTTTCTTAGACAAAAAAATGGGAGGTCCTAATGTTGAATAAGTCCAGATCTTACGTAACCGGTGGCGCGGCGGCAGTCGCGCTACTGGGTGTCGTTATGGGTGCGACGGTGGCGTCGGCTCAAACCAAGCTGAACATGGCCACGCCGTACAACTGCCAAGAGTTCATCTCGAAACTGGCGTCGGTTGTTGCCGAAGATGTTAAGGCAGCGACCAACGGGGAAGTGGACATCACCGTTCACTGTGCCGGTTCGTTGTTCAAGAACCCGGAAATTGTTGGCGCGGCCCGTACCGGCCAGATCGATATGGGCACGCAGCTCATGTCGAATTTGGGACCGGAGAATCGCCTTTTCGAAGTCGATAACATGCCGTTCTTGACGAGCAGCTATGAAGAATCTTGGAAGCTTTGGCAGGCGACGCGTCCGCGCCTCGAAGAACTGATGCAAGAGCGTGGTCTTCGTATTCTCTACGCTGTGCCGTGGGGTCCGCAGAACTTCTTCTTCAACGGCAAGCTGGAAAACCTTGACGACGTCAAAGGCAAGAAACAGCGTGCCTATAACGCGAGCACATCGCGCCTGGCGGCGTTGATGAATACCGTGCCGGTCACCGTTCAAGCGAGCGACATGGCCCAGGCATTCCAAACCGGCATTATCAACGGCACCAGCACGTCGTCGAATACCGGCGTCGCGTCGAACATGCATGAGTTCGTCACCGACATGTACATGACCAATGCTTGGAACCCCAAGCAGATGGCTTTCATTCGCGAAGCGGTATTTCAGGAAATGACGCCGGAGCAGCAAGAGGCGCTGATCTTCGCCGGAAGAAAAGCCGAGGCAATCGGTTGGGCGCAGAGCATCGCGATCGCTCAAAACGCGCCGCGTATCCTGACCGAGAGAGGTATGAAGGTGCACAAGGCAACCGATGATCTCATGGGCGGGCTTAAAAAGATTGGCGACACCATGCTGGACGAGTGGCTGGCCAAAGCTGATGACGGGGCCAAGACCGCGATCGGATCGTTCAAAACGGCCGTCGCGCGTTAAGCCAACCAACGTGATCTTAGGGGGGCTAGGCAAAAAGACCTGGCCCCTCTTTTTCTTACGGTGGGCTGTCCATGATTAGATCACTGCTCGATAAGCTGTATGTGCTAAGTGGCGGGTTAGCCGCCTTGGCCGTGTTGCTGATCGCCGCTTTCACGTTTGCCCAGATTGTTGGGCGCCTGATGAACATCCTAGTTCCATCGGCAGGCGATTTTGCCGGCTACAGCCTTTCTGCATCGTCATTTCTTGGGCTGGCCTATGTACTGAAAAAGGGGGAGCACATTCGTGTCCAGCTTTTCCTTGATCGGCTCGGGCCCAAGACGCGGCGCCGCTTCGAATTCGTCAGTCTCCTAATCGCGAACTTATTCACCGGCTACTTCGCCTTCTACACATGCAAGCTTCTGTATCAGACCTACATCTTTGGCGAATACACCCTTGGGCTGGTGCCGATCCACAAGTGGATCCCGATGAGTTTTATGGCCTTCGGAACGGTGGTCTTGTTCATTGCGTTTCTTGACGAATTTGTCGCGATGTTGCGTGGCAGGGATCCCAGCTACTACGGCGCGAAACGCGACGGCGTTTCGCAAGCCTAGGAACCGAAAGGCCGCACATCGTGGAATTGCTTTCGTCCAGCTTCCTTCTGATCGTCCTGCTGTTTGCCTTGTTGGCTGGCGGGCTGTGGATCGCCGTGACCCTTGGCGTGATCGGATTCGTCGCGCTCCTGCTGAACTCACCGGCCGACCCAGGCGCGGTCATGGCGACGATTTCTTGGGGACAGAGTTCGTCTTGGCCGCTGACCGCTTTGCCGATGTTTATCTGGATGGGTGAGATTCTTTTCCGAACGCGCGTCTCGGAAGACATGTTTCGTGGCCTTGCGCCGTGGACCAACAATATTCCCGGAAGACTGATGCACGTGAATGTATTTGCGTCTGCGGTATTTGCCGCGGTTTCCGGCTCTTCAACCGCAACCGCTGCGACGATCGGAAAGATCTCGCTGCCGGAACTTCTCAAACGCGGCTACGACGAGCGCATGGCGTACGGCTCGCTCGCCGGCGCCGGCACGCTCGGCATTCTCATTCCGCCGTCGGTCGCGTTGATTATCTACGGATTCTTGACGGACGTATCGATTACCAAACTTTTTGTGGCCGGCGTTGTACCGGGGTTGATCCTGACAGTCTTGTTCTCCTGCTACATCGCGATATGGGCCCTCGTTTATCCGAGCAAGACACCGGTTAGCGACGAGGCCGCCATTTCATTCGGACGTCGGCTCTACAATTCACGCCGCCTGATACCGGTTGTGCTGCTCATCCTTGGCGTCATGGGCTCGATCTATGGAGGCCTTGCCGCGCCGACAGAAGCAGCGGTTTTGGGTGTTGTCGGCGCATTGATTCTGTCGGCGGTCTATCGCTCTCTAACGCTCAAGAACTTCCTTGAGAGTCTCTACGGTGCAATGACCACCAGTGTTATGCTCGCCTTCATCTTGTCGGCATCGTCGGTTCTTACAGTCGCCATGGGATACACCGGGCTCCCGCGGGACTTGGCGACGTGGATCGGCAATCTGGGTCTGTCTCAGACCGAGCTCATCATCGTCTTGGGCGTTCTCTTTGTTATCCTTGGCATGTTCATCGACGGGATTTCCATCCTGGTCCTCACCGCCGCAATCATTATTCCGATGGTGCAGCAAGCGGGGATCGATCTCCTTTGGTTTGGCGTCTACTTAGTGATCGTCGTGGAAATTGGACTGATCACGCCGCCGGTCGGCTTCAATCTTTTCGTCATTCAAGGGATCAGCAACAAAGATATCGTGTTCATCGCGCGCGGTGCCGTACCGTTCTTTTTCCTGATGATCGTCGCGGTCGCGCTATTGATCGTTTTTCCTGAAATTGCGACTTACCTACCGAGCAGGGTGCGGCTCTAACAGCCGCTTCCCGTTCCCCAAGGTTAGACGTCCAAGGCACCGCGAAACGCGATAGCGGTCTCACGCGCGCTGTTCGTGAGTTGGGTCGCGGACGACCCGACGTCGGCGGCGGCCTTGAATGTCGCCTGGCAGAAGACATCGCTTTCCTTTGCAAAAAAGGCGATGCGATCGCGCTGCGCCTCCATCGCTGGCTGCGCGTCGTACGCGAATACGGCGCGGTAGACTTGGTCGTAGTTCGCAGGATGCTTCATATACGACAGCACCATTTCGGTGAGTGCCGTGGGGTTGAGGTCGGGATCAATCAGGCGGACTGCCCCCTCGGTCTGTCGGTACCACGGCCAGAAAAGCTGCTCGCTCCGAATCGCGTGCCACAAGCTTAACCAATGGGTGCCGTCGTCATGCACCACAATGGGACTGGCATATCGCTCAGCGAGTTCGCCGCGCAAACTAGGTTCAACAAAGGGCAGGCCCTCAACAATGAGACGCCGGGATCGTGCCGGCGTCCGGCGGCCGAGCTCAAGGGCCGAAAAGGCGCCGCCGTTGAGGCCGTATAGATCGCAATCATCAAGGCCCAGCGACTTCAAGGCCTCTTCGATTGGATCGGTTAACGAACCAATGGATCCCACTGCAGCCGGAAACGGGTCTGAATCACCGCAGCCTGGAAGATCAAGGGCCAGGACCGGTCGGTCAGCGGCCAAAAACGCCATGCGTTCTGACAATCGGGTCGCCGATCCGGGCGCCGGCGGCAGCGCCACAAGTGGCCGACCGGACCCAGTCCCGATCTGCCTGAGCGCCAGCTGTCCGTCAGCGACATCGACGTAGGACCGGGTTATGCCATCCGTCAGCCGCCCGGTCGCGGGCAGCGTGACCGTGGGCCCAGGATTGCTCACCGCCGTCAGGAGCTCTAGCTCGCGTGCGACGCCAGCGTTGTGGTCATCGGGCATACGTTCAATACGGCAGCAATCGGGCAGGTCCGCCAGCAGGCCGTGTGCCTGAGTCAGGGGGTCGTCCCGGTAAGCCAAAAACACGGTCGGCACGGTTGTCTCGCGGATGGCGCGCGCGGCATCGAAGGTATAGGCGGCGGTATAGGCCCGCACATAGCCGTTTCCGGCGGTCAACAAATCGATCGCGCCGCGATGCAGAAACGCTGTGTCTGGCATGCCGATCTGCGCCCGCGTTCCGCGACCGGGCGCGTTCCACGGATAAAACAGGTATTGCTCGCGGTAGCGGGACCAAACCCATAACAGGTGTCCGCCATCCCAGCGCGGATCGAACGAACCGAAATAGCTCGCTAGCCGACGGGCGCGCTCGGCGTCGGTATAAATCGGATAACCATCGACCATGACCTGAGTCGTTCGCGCCGGAAAGCGACGGCCAAATTCGACGCAGATCGAGGCACCGGTGTGCGATCCATAAAGGGCGGTGCGTTTGATACCCAGCGCATCTAGCGTATCAGCAAGACAGATCGCCATATCTTCGACGGTCGGTGAAACATTGGGAATGGGGTCCGACTGACCAAGGCCAGGCACGTCGATGGCAATCGCCGTAAAGCGTTTTGCGAATGTTGCAGTTTGCAGGTCCAGCGTCTTTGCCGACGTCGGCGACTGAGGCACCAGTACCACGGGCGGTCCGGAGCCAGCGGTTCGATAGTGAACTTGGCGTCCGCCGACAGTTACGAAACCACGTCGTATCGGTTGCATTTGGGACTCCACGATTGATCGGCCTCTAGGCGCTTACTGCGATGTCTCTACGGTGCGGTTGAATGCGCGAAACCGCCCGGCTCTCGCCGATCAGGCGGCTTTCTTGTGTGCTCCAAAGATCGGAAATGTCATGCCGTCGACGTGTTCATGGACCATTTCGTTTGCCGCAAACCCTGAGTCAGCCAAAAGGCGCTTGCGATCAATATCGCCCAGCGCACCGATGAAGGGTTCCGCGTTATTCAGCGTGTCCCAATCGGCCGCGGCCGCCTGAAACGGCGACCAGGTGTTCCATTGCGGCAGGTCCATGAACACCAGAATTCCACCCGGCGCGAGAACGCGGTGTGCTTCTTTCACCACATTCCGGCACGCTTTGGTCGACGTTTCGTGAAGCAGGGCGAACGAAAAGACAAAGTCGAAATGGCCGTCCGGAAAGTCCAAATGCTCAGCATCTTGCTGCGAGAAATGCACGGGCTGGCGCAGAGACTCGGCTCGCGCATGGGCATACCGCAACATTGGCGCCGCCACATCGATCGCAAATATTTCGGCCGCTGGAAAGGACTGGGCGAGGCCGAGGGTTGAGCCGCCTACCGAGCAGCCTAGGTCGAGAATGCGTTTCGGCGCGAAGTTTGGAAATCGGGTCTGAACATATTTGGCGATATCGGTGCCGAAGGTCTCGTTGTAACCACCACGCGATCCCATGACACGCAGAAAGACCCCGCGGTCATAGAGAGCGCCCGCAAAAATGTCGTCATCCGCCAATTCAGTGTCGTAGTTGCCCGGCATCATGTGGATGTCGACCGCGTTGAGGTACCGAGGCACTTTCTGCCCTGGACTCAGCCGCAATGTACCGTGACGATGCGCCTGCGCGAGACGCCGCGATTCTTGAACGATATCGCCGTACTGGCGTTCGATGCTGTCACTGACCGAGTCCCACAGAACTTCTTGGTGGGTAATTTTCAGGGCGCTGGCGATTTGCCAATACGTGTCGCTGCGAAGTGCTTGTCGGGCTTCATGGCGATTGCCCGGCGCGTGGCCGTTTGCTTTCGTGAAAGCAGGTGCCGCCCGTTTGTCGAACACCGCCTCGCCGTCCTTACCGGTGAGCCGGATGACCTCGCGTCGAAAGGCCACCGTAAAGTCTTGGCGGGACGCTTCGTCGTGATTGGGCAGGGGAAGAACTGCGTGAAACCCTTGATGCACCTTGTGTACCTCCGCGCGCGCTGTCACTATTTATCACATGTTAAACTATTAACCCTTTTGGCGACAGGGCGATCCTCTGCGTACGGTCGGCCAATCGTACCGCGGAGACAAAATTGGTCGACCGATTCAGCGTTCATCAGAAGCACATTCACGTAACCGGCGCGTCGAGCGGATTGGGACGACATTTTGTCACCATGCTTGCTGGCCAGGGTGCCCGGGTATCGTTTGGCGCCCGGCGCCTCGATCGCATCGTATCGTTGGCCCAGGATTTGAATGAAGCGGGCAATGAGGCGTTTTCGGTTGCATGTGACGTGACGTCCGAAGGCAGCATTGTCGCAGCGCTATCCTCGTCCGAGGACGCGTTTGGTCCAATCGATGTGTTGATCAATAACGCTGGTACGTCCATTCCCAAGCCCGTCCTTGAGACAACCTTGAGCGAATGGAACGCCGTGCTCGACACGAACCTCGGTGGCGTATGGATCGCCAGCCAAGAAGTTGCGCGCCGTGCCGTTGCGCGGGGGCGTGCCTGCTCGATCATCAACATTGCGTCGATTGCGGGCATTCGCACCTACGCCCGGGTCTCGGCTTACGTCGCCTCAAAGGCTGCGGTCATTCAACTGACCAAGAATATGGCCGTCGAACTTGCCAGACAAAACGTGCGCATCAACGCTATTGCGCCTGGCTTTTTCGATACCGAATTGGGCGAGGAATTTCGTAAGCACAATCCTGATCGCCGCCGCGAGCAGGTTGAACGGATCCCGATGGGCCGCGTCGGCGAACACGCGGAGCTCGACGGTGCGGTCATGCTGCTGGCGTCGGATGCATCGAGCTACATGACCGGGTCGGTCATTGTGGTCGATGGTGGACATGCAGAGAGCGGGCTCTAGGCCGTTGGTTTCTTACTGCGGCGTGGGCGCGGTTTTCGGTTCGAGACCGCCGCCTCCAGCTCCGGCTTGATACCCTTCAGAAAAATACTGACCTGAGCCCGAACGAGACGCCGTTTGCTCACACGCGGTGCTATGCCAAAGACAAACTCGCGAATACCGAGATACATCACGCTCCCCAACAGGCCCCACACCAGTTCTTCTTCGATTTTGGTTATCGGAATAGCGGTGGGTGAGGGGAGGCGGAACTCCTGCCGCAGCTCTTTTGCGATCAGGCGAAAAAAGCGCCTGTTTGGCGACCCGGCAAACCGCTCCCTCAGCCCGTCCCCGGCAAGCCACATAAAGAAGAACGTGCGCATGTGCTCGTAGGTAAACAGGTAGGACGTGTAGGAAAGAAAAAAGGAGGTAAGCCGGTTCGCTAAGGGGACCTTGCGGTCGACAAGCTCGCTTTCCCATTCAGGGTCCCATCGCTCGGCGACCAGCTGCTCGAAAAGGCGCTCAATCAACCGCTCCTTGTTGGGAAAATAGCGGTAGATCAAAGGTTGTGTGACGCCGAGGCGGCGGGCGAGTTCGCGGGTTGGCGCGTTAAGGCCGTACTCCGCGAAATACCGAACGGCCTCGTCCAGAATCATTTTTTCGCGGGCTTCCGGCGTGAGCCGTGTGCGCGATTTTGGTTTGTTGGGGGCTTTGGTCACATGGATCGCGAGAATGCAGGAGCCACTTGCACTCTCCTTGGGAAGAATGCGACGCACGGATCATAGCGTACCGTTCCTGACGCGCCTAACGGCCCCGCCCAGTTTCTCATCGCCAATTGGATCGCGAATCTACTGAACTAACGCGGCGGTGCCCCGGCGTCAGACAAAATGTCCTCGGTTGTCGTCGTCTCAATCCTCGATGGGTCACGCACGATTGGCGGCGGTCATCGGCGATCGCTTCCTCGACGTACGGCCATATGAGGGGCTCGCCGGGGAAGGAAAGGCCTGGCGACCGATTCTTGCGGAATTCAGTAATTGTACGGTCATTGCCTGAAAACTCTCTCGATACCGAATAAAGCGGAAAAAGACTGATGTAACCGGCGGAAATGCCTCAAATAAAATAACTTCAGGAATATTTGAAAGGGGCGCGCAGTTACAAAAAGACAATTCCTGTTATGTTAAGAAATATTTGGGGAGAAATGGATTCTCCTAAATTAAGAGGAAAACAAACATGAAGTCTCCCGAATGGCTAAAGCCCGCCATATTTGGTGGGGTCGTCGGCGCCGTCGCGTTGGCAATCGTTGGTTTCGCTTGGGGTGGTTGGGTTACTGGCGGATCTTCCGAGCGGATTGCAGCCATCCATGCCGAGATGGAAGTCGTCGCGGCGCTACTGCCAATCTGCATTCAGCAGTCGGAGCAGGATCCCCAAGTGGTCGACACGCTTGCCAAGCTTAAATCCGCTGGCCGCTTTCAGCGCGGCGACCTACTGATGGAAGCCGGTTGGGCAACCATTCCCGGCACGACCGAGCCCAATCGCGCTGTCGCAAACGCTTGCGTTGATCAGCTCTCGGCCCAGTTCTAGGTTCTTCTCCGCGGTTATGTGCGTATTGCCTGCGTCCTTGGGTGTGCTCGCCACACTCAAGGCGCCCGTGCTAGGCCCTGCCCTCGTCGCGAACCGACTGATCGCCTTGCCCGTTTTGCTGGCTTAACAATGCCGGAAAATCCGGTGGCAACATCGAGCGGCATTGCTATCCTGCGACGCTGAGGGCGAGCCGCGCCCGAACCGCGCAAGGAGTGCGAAACGTGCGTCAGGAACGGACGAAGACACCTGAGCAAAATGACAACGTCTCGTTGCCACCCGACGAAATTGCGGGGCCGTCTGCTTGGTACGGGCGAGACTACCTAACGTCCGACGAG
>JAQBYN010000040.1 GCA_027622715.1 Pseudomonadota bacterium
CCGTGATGTTCCTCGAATACTGGAACGATCCTGAGGCCACTCGCGCCAAGTTCGCCGGCGACTGGTTGCTCACCGGCGATATCGCGCGCCGCGACGCAGACGGGTACCTCTACTATGTCGGCCGCAACGACGACGTCATCAACACCGCGGGGTACCGCGTGGGTCCCGGCGAGATCGAAGACGCGCTTATCTCGCATGCAGCCGTCGCGGCGGCGGGCGTGATCGGCGTCGCAGACCCCGAGCGCGGCCAGATCATCCAAGCATTTGTCGAGCTACGGCCCGGTACCAGCGCTTCGGACGCGCTGAGTACCGACCTGCAGAATCATGTGCGGGGGCGCCTCGCGCGTCATCTTTACCCCCGCACCATCTCTTTCATTGCCGAGATGCCGCGCACCGTAACAGGCAAAGTTCGACGCGAAGCACTGCGAACCCGCGCCAACGCCGCGCCGACCACCGATGCGCCTAGCCGTTGACCCGCGTCGCGCCGCGCACCATCGCAGGCTGTCGCGTAACAACCTGTTGATTGGTGCACGATGCGCACCCCATCGTTTCACTGACCACAACGAGACCGGCACCCTCAGCGGATTCCCATTTTGCGGCGACCCGGCCCCACCCCGGCGCATTGCACGAAGGGCATAATGTCGCGAGCCGACGGCCCAACTGCACCGCGAGCGCAGCGATGGTGCGCATGCGGGTGGGATTAAGGTGCGCCCGCATATCGGTTTCGACATGGGCAATACCGTCGCCCGAAAGCGCGGCGCATTGTTGGACCGCAAGCGTAAGGGCCGCTCGATCGGCAATTCCCTTGAACAACTGCTGGTCGGGAACATCGTCCAACACCAGCCTGACGCGCTCGTCATGGTTCACTCTAATGCGATCGTTCGGAACCACGATAAGCGCGTGGGCGGGAAAACCAACCCGGACGAGAAACGACGCCAAATCATCCGCGCGACTCACTTTGATGTTGGCAAAATTGGTATCGAGCGTGAACAGGTCTTCGACGACGACGGTGCCCGCCTCGTCGTCGACAAACGCCATGAGCTCGTGGTTCCCCGTTTCGAAGGCCAATTCCGGATGGGGCCGGAAACTCCCTTCGCTGGCAATGCCGAGGGGCAGCCGGGCTTCCGCCATGCCAAATCGCGCTTTGCGTACGACCACCTCGCTGGGCAGCCCTTCGCGCTCGACCTCGCCAGTGAACGTTCCCAGTAAATCGGTATCAAGATCCGGCGGGACAATAACGGATAGGCCAACCGCGTCGCGCAACGGACCGCTGATCGCTTTTTCTTTATGGTGTTTGGTGGCGAGGACCGCTTGACGGTTTTGGTACGATATCACTGGGATTTTGGCCAAAACTGTGGAGGGGCGGCGATCTTACCGCACCCAAGAGTTGATTCAATGATTCGATTTTCCCGTCCTGCAAGGCGCCTCGACCGAACACTGCGGATACCTGCTGGCATTGCTTTTGCGGCTTGCCTGATATCGGCATCAACGCATGCCGACCCGGCAGCTATCTTGAATGACCACGTCCTCAACGGGCGCATTTGGTCGAGCGGCACCAACCAATTCGTCACCGTGGATACCGTCGTTGCAGCTGCGAAAACGGCGGATGCGGTGTTTCTCGGTGAGAAACACGATAACGCCGAACATCACCGGCTTCAGGCCGCGCTGTTGGATCGGTTGGCGGCGCATGCCCGGCGCCCAGCGCTGGTATGGGAAATGATCAAGCCCAGCGATGACACCCTGTTGGCGCGGGCCTCGGTGATCGGCGCAGCGGGGCTCGGCGCCGCGCTGCGTTGGGCGGACTCAGGTTGGCCGGCGTGGTCGGACTATCAACCCCTGGCGACGACGGCGATCAACCACGACCTGCCAATGCGCGGCGCGGCGTTAACGCGTGATCAAGTCCGCGCGCTGCTCGGCGGCGACGTCGACCTGCCCGACTTTGTCACCTTGCCGCTGGATTCAATGCGGCGCGATGCGCTGCTGGACCAGCTCGAGGCGTCGCACTGCGGCGCCGTGCCGCGCACCGCATTGAGTGGCATGGCCAATGTGCAAATGGCACGCGATGCCGCGTTGGCGCGCGTCACGACCGAGACCATTGGCGCCGGGCATGTTCCGGTGGTTATCGCCGGTGGTGGACATGCGCGCCGCGACTGGGGCGTTCCCTGGCACCTGCCCGGTCGAAACGTGCTCGTCGTGACCTTCATGGAAGTCGAGCGCGGACTAGACGACCCGGCCGACTACGCGGCGCCCGGCGCGTTCGATTTCATTTGGTTTACGCCACGGGTCGACGAGAAAGACCCATGCGCGCGCTTCCGTCGCTAGTCGGCGCTGCGCGCCCGCAATAGCGCTAATCCCGCCGCCGCGAGGGCGACCCAGCCCAAGATCATGATGGTCCCGCCAATCGGTGCCGCCCAGGGCAGCGGCGCCGACCCGCTGAGCGCGTGGACATAAAGCGATCCGCAGAATAAGGCGCTGCCAACCAGAAACGCGGCACCGGCCGCGCTGATCAGCCACTTCGCGGTCCCGAACAGACGGCCGCCACCAAACCCAATCCCGAGCAACGCCAGCATATGCCACGCCTGATAGTCAGCCGCGGTATCGAACAGCCGGATCAGCGCCGGGTCGGAGATCACCCCGTGGCCTCCGGCCGCCCCAAGGACGACCAACGCAGCGCCGTCCAATGCAGCGAGGACAATCCATACTGGAGACATACCGCCGACGCTCGGTGACCACGTGCGTCGAGTCAAGCGTCCGGGTCGTGCTAGGATACTCGCAGGAGATCACCCATGGTCCAAATCGAGCCGCGCATCACGGCTGCCGACCGCGAAACCTACGAGCGCGACGGCGCGGTTTGCCTGAGGGGCATTTACGATTCGACGGCCGTCGCCGACCTGCTCGCTACGTGGGACGCGGTTTCCGCCGATCCCTACGCCAGCGGCTTGGTCCTGCCCGACGAAGAGCACCGTGAAGTCGGCGACCGCGCCAATATCATCAGCCGGCCGTCTCACGGGGTTGTCGCGTTTCGCGAATTTATCCGCTCCTCGCCGATCCCCGCTCTTCTCGGTGCGCTGCTGGATACCCGTGCGATCGGCTTTTACTGGGACACTATTTTCGCCAAGGACCCGGGTAGCTCTTGGGCAACGGCGTGGCATACCGACGCCGGCGCCACTGCCGTACTGGGCAATCAATTGGTGAACGTGTGGACGCCGCTAACGCCGGTCACGCAAGACAACAGCCTGGAAATCCTTGCCGGCACCCACAAGGAAGACATTTTGTATTGGCCGCGTTCGCCCAACGGCGCGCGCTTGCCCCGGCCGGCGGACCGCCCGTGGTGCCCAGATTTCGAATCGTTACGCGGCAGCCCTGACGCGCGTTTTGCCTCATGGGATATGGAGCCGGGTGACGTCGTGGTCATGCATTTGAAGACCGCGCACTACAACCGCGGTAATCCGACCGCACAGCGCCGGGTTGCTTACGCAACCTGGTGGTACGGCGACGACGTCGTGTGGGACCCGCGCCCGGAATGCGAAGCGGGTCACGCCGAAGCGCCATTCGCCGCCATGCCGCGCGGCGAACACCCCAATCATCCGCTATTCCCCGTCTTGTGGCGGGCCGCGGATTAGAGCGGTATCCGGTTAATCGGCGAAACCCGGGTTTTGCTGACCTACGCGTCACGTTAGAATGCGCGCAAGATTGTCGGCAGGCCCTGCGGGCAACTGATTCGAATGAGCCGGACACCACCAACGCAAGAGGTCCACTATGCCGTCCATGGACGTTGTCTCGAAAACCGACTTGGCAGAAGTAGACAACGCCATTCAAGGCGCAACGCGCGAAATCACCACGCGGTTCGACTTCAAAGGCAGCAAATGCACGGTCGAGCGCACTGACGCCACGATTTTGGTAACGGCCGATGACGACCTCAAACTCAAGCAGGTCGATGAATTGATTCGGGGCTACCTCGCCCGTCGCAAGATTGACGGCGGCGCGTTCGACTTCGGCAAACCTGAAAAGGCATCAGGCAACACGATCCGCCAAACCATCACGATCAAGCAAGGTGTCGACCGTGAGGTCGCGCAGAAAATTATCAAAGCCGCCAAGGGCTCAAAACTAAAAGTGCAGGTCGCGATCCAAGGTGACGAGTTGCGCGTGTCCGGCAAAAAACGCGACGACCTTCAAGCCACAATTGCCATGATCAAAGACTTGGACATCGAGCTGCCCTTGCAGTTCGTCAATTTTCGCGACTAATCGACCCCCGCCACTAGGCCAGATCAGCGTTAGCTGAGCAAGAACTCGGCGCACACCTCGGCAGTCTTGCGAAGCCCCTCGACGGTCTTTGGGTCGCCGCCCACGACATGCTTCGCGCCGGGAATAAGGCTTGCGGCCTCCTCCAAGTAGGATCGTAGCATGTCGGTCTCCGCCGCCGTCACCAGCACCGGTAATTTGAGCAATGCAGCACGAGGCCGTTTGTCGTAACCCAATGCCGCGCGATAGTTGTGATGATAGGTGCGCGAGCATTTAAGCAATTCGACCACGTCATCGTGCAGTTCGCCGGGTCCGGGCAGACCAAGTCCGCGGACGCCGGATGCCTGGCGGTTCCACCAGGGCCAGAAGATCTTGCCGTCGCGCACCAAATGCCAAGCCCGCAATAGTTGGGTGCCTTCCATATCGGGATTGATCTCGGGCGCCTGATTGGCAACCAAGTCGGCTCGGTCCTTGTCCGAATACAATCCCATGCCGTCGATGATCAGTTTCTTGATGGTTTTCGGTTGAGCCAGCGCCGCCTCAATGCCGATATTGCCGCCGGTGTGAAAGCCGTAGACGTAATATTCTTTGAGGCCCAGCGCGGCCATGCCGCGCAACATGCCGTCCGCCAAATAGGGAATCGTCACCGGCAATTTTCCCTGCGGCGAGGAATCGCCGTTGCCGAGCGTGTCGGGCGCAATAACTCTGAAAAAGTGCCCAAACTCGCGGATCAACGGCTCGATCGACAGCGCACTCAGCGGAGACCCATGCAACATGACCAACGGCGGTAAATCTTCCGATCCGCACGCCCGGTAATGAATCTGCCCTTCGTCGACCTCAACGAATCCACGATTGACTTTTTCAATTGTCATAATGCCGCCTCCCATGCGTCGTTTCGTTGTTTTCAGCGCTGCCCGGGTCTCGGCCCGGATCGAGCGCGATAAGACCACAGAATCTGCGTCGGGGAAATCTGCTGAGCGCAATCCGCCGCATTTCGGGGGCGTCGGCTGGGGATTCCATTTGCAATGGCTTTGCGCTTCTGATCGGACGGGGTACACCGTAAACTTCGGCCGCTTCATCACGTTCTGGGTAGTCATTTATGCAAGAGACTGATTTCGACGTCATCATTGTGGGCGCCGGCTTTTCCGGGGTTTACATGCTCCACAAATGTCGGTCGCTCGGGCTGTCGGCACGCGTCATCGAGGCCGGCACCAGTGTCGGCGGCACGTGGTACTGGAACCGCTACCCGGGCGCACGGTGCGATGTCGAAAGCATGACCTACTCCTATTCCTTTCTGGAAGACCTGGAGCAGGAATGGCACTGGCCCGAACGCTATGCCAAGCAATCCGAAATCTTGCGTTACATCGACCATGTCGTGGATCGGCTTGGCATGCGAAAAGACATCCAGACCGAGACTCGTGTCACCGAAGCGACCTTCAACGAGGCGACGAACCGCTGGACCGTGGTGACGGATCCGGAAGAGCAGTTCACCGCAAAATACTGCATCATGGCGACGGGATGTCTCTCGACGCCCAACCTGCCCCAGTTTGACGGTCTCGAAAGCTATGAGGGCGACTGGCACCACACCGGGTATTGGCCCAAAGAGGGTGTCGATTTCAGCGGCAAGCGGGTCGGCATTGTCGGCACCGGCTCGTCGGCCATTCAATCCATCCCGATGATCGCGGCACAGGCCGACCATCTCACGGTGTTTCAACGGACACCGAATTTCAGCATTCCCGCGTGGAACGGTCCCATTGGGGAAGACGCAGAACGGGAATGGAAGAAAGCCTATCCGGAACTGCGGGCGCGGGCCCGCGTGTCGCCGGTCGGCGCGACGTTCGAAGCACCGGATATTTCCGCGATGGATGTCTCAGCGGAGGAACGTGAGCGCACCTTTGAGCGCCGATGGAACGAGGGGTCGTTCAACTTTCTCGCGGCATATTCCGACTTGTTGACCAACAAGGAATCCAACGTGCTGGCGACCGACTTCGTGCACCGAAAGATTCGATCTCGGGTGAACGATCCCGTGGTGGCCGAAATGCTTTGCCCCAAAGACCATCCGCTCGGCACCAAACGACTATGCGTCGACACTGACTATTACGAAACCTACAACCGCGACAACGTCGCGCTTGTCGATGTCAAGACGACCCCGATTAACAGTATCGTCCCCGACGGCATAAGGGTCGGCGACACCGTTTATCCGTTGGACGCGATTGTGTTTGCCACCGGCTTCGACGCCATGACCGGTGCCTTGCTTAACATCGACATTCGCGGTCGTGGCGGCATCGCGTTTCGCGATAAATGGGCCGACGGGCCGAGCAGCTATCTCGGCGTTGCCGTGGCGGGGTTCCCCAACCTATTCACCGTCACCGGTCCCGGCAGCCCATCGGTGCTCAGCAATATGATGGTGTCCATTGAGCAGCACGTCGAATGGATCGCCGACTGCATCGCGCATATGGAGAAAGACGCGGTTGCCACCATTGAGCCAAAGCCTGAGGCCGAAAGCACCTGGATGGCGCACGTCAACCAACTCGCTAGCGAAATGCTCTACCAGGAATCAAATACCTGGTACCTCGGCGCGAACATTCCCGGCAAGCCGCGCGTCTTTCTGCCGTACGTCGGCGGCGTCGGCCATTACCGCACCGTGTGCGACGACGTTGCGGCGAAGGGCTATGAGGGGTTCACCCTGGCGTAACACGGCCGGTTCCGCGGAAGGTCGTCGCAGCGCCCTATTCCCTCGTGTGCCCTAAAGGCGTACTGATGCCGCGCAACAGCCCCACATTCCTAATTTGTCGCAGCGGATATTGTTTTGGTAGCCCCCCTTCTGACCCTTCAGGACATGCACGTCACGTTCGGTGGCACGCCGCTCCTGACGGCCGCCGAGCTCATGGTGCATCCGGGCGACCGCCTTGGCCTCGTAGGGCGCAACGGCTCGGGCAAATCGACGCTTCTGAAAATCGCCGGCGGACTCATCGAGCCCGACGAGGGTGAGCGTATCGTCCAGCGCGGCGCGACGATGCGCTATCTGGCGCAAGAGCCGCGCTTCGAGACCTTCGCCACCACACTTGATGCCGCGACTGAAGGCCTCCATCCGGGCGACGACCCACACCGCGCGCGCCATCTGCTCGAACGCCTCGGCCTGACCGGCGCCGAGAATCCAGCGACATTGTCGGGCGGCGAGTTGCGTCGCTGTGCGTTGGCCCAGGCCCTGGCGCCCGAACCCGACATCCTGCTGCTCGATGAACCGACCAACCATCTCGATCTCCCGGCGATCGAATGGCTGGAGAGCGAACTCGCCGGCACCCGTGCCGCGCTCATCGTCATCAGCCATGACCGGCGCTTTCTCAGCACCCTGACTCGGGCCACGCTGTGGCTCGACCGTGGGCAGGTGCGCCGTCACGAGCAGGGCTTCGCTGCGTTTGAGACGTGGCGCGACCGTATCCTCGAAGAAGAGGAAATGGGCCGGCACAAACTCGACCGCAAGATTGTGGCCGAGGAACATTGGGTTCGCTACGGCGTGTCGGCGCGGCGCAAGCGCAATCAGAAACGGTTGCGCGATCTCTCCTCTATGCGCCAAACCCGGCGCGAGCAACGCGGGCCGGCCGGCAACGTTGCGATGTCTCAGCACACGGCCGATCCATCAGGCAAGATGGTTGCCGAGACGAAGGCCATCACGAAGAGCTTCGATTCCCGTCCCATCGTTGCCGACCTTTCGCTGCAGGTGCAGCGCGGCGACCGCCTCGCCATCATCGGCCCCAACGGCGCCGGTAAGACAACCTTGCTCAATCTCCTGACCGGCGCGCTAAAGCCTGATTCCGGGACCGTCAAGTTGGGGGCGAATATCAAGCTTGTCTCACTCGACCAGCGTCGCGACGCGCTCCGCCCCTCGGTAACGCTGCGCGACGCGCTCACTGGTGGCGGCAGCGACGTGGTCGAGACCGGCGCAGGCAGCAAGCACGTCATCGGCTATATGAAGGACTTTCTGTTCACGCCCGAACAAGCCGGCACCCCGGTCGGGGTCCTGTCGGGGGGCGAGCGCGGGCGCCTGATGCTGGCGATCGGCCTTGCCAAACCTTCGAACGTTCTGGTCCTCGACGAGCCGACCAACGACCTCGATCTCGAGACGCTCGACCTGTTGCAAGAGCTTCTTGCCGACTACAGCGGCACCGTTCTGCTGG
Source organism: Pseudomonadota bacterium (assembly GCA_027622715.1). GTDB lineage: Bacteria > Pseudomonadota > Alphaproteobacteria > SHVP01 > SHVP01 > CALJDF01. The sequence continues at coordinate 8,421 of JAQBYN010000040.1, forward strand.
TCAGTCATGACCGTGATTTCATCGACCGGGTCGCGACATCCGTTCTGGCATTCGAGGAAAGCGGGATCTGGATCGAATACTCCGGCGGCTATAGCGACATGATTGCGCAGCGGGGATACGGCGTTTCGCCTTTGACGCGCGGGCAAGACTCTGGCCCGCGCCGCAATAAACGAAACCGCGCCGAAAACCCATCGAGCGCCCCCACGCAAAAGCGCTTGGGCTTCAAGGAACAACACGCGCTCAAGGTATTACCTGAGCGCATCGCGATGCTTGAGCAGGAACTGAAGACGCTCGACCAGTTGCTGTCTGACTCTGGGCTATATACCCGGAATCCAGAAACCTTCAACGCCGCGGTGGCCCGACGCGAGGCCGCGCAACAGGCATTGGATGCTGCCGAACAAGAGTGGCTCGCGCTGGAAATCCTGCGCGAGGCGGTAGAAATCTAGCTTTCTTCCACCGTGGGTCGCCTATCGACGAGCCAGTCCGCCGCCGCATCGCCGGCCGCAAGCCCAGTGGCAAAGCAGGCCGTCAGCAGATAGCCGCCGGTTCGGACTTCCCAGTCGAGCATTTCCCCGGCGCAGAAAACGCCCGGCACGGCGCGCAGCATGAAGCCGTCCGTGACAGTGTCCCGCACCACCCCACCCGCTGTGCTGATCGCCTCGGCGAGTGGACGCGTGGCAACAAGATTGAGGGGCAAATGCTTGATCGCCTTGGCCAGGCGCTTGGGATCGTCAAACGCGGCCGGGTCGAGCGTTTCGCGCAGCAACGCCGCCTTTACGCCGTCGACGCCCACCGATTGCCGTATGTGGTTGGCGACCGTCCGCTTGCCGCGCGGTCGTTCCAACCGTTCGCGCAGATAGTCGTCGGTCCGATCAGATGTGAGATCGAGGAAAATACACGCGGCCCCTTCGCGCTCGATCGCATCGCGCAAGATCGGCGACAGGATGTACACCGGCCCGCCCTCAATGCCGTTCGCGGTGATCATCACGTCGCCGTGCGCCGTTTCGCCGCGAAACGACAACGTCACCCCTTTTGCTGGCGTCCCGGCGAAGCGGGACCGAAAATGCTCACTCCACGACCCATCAAAACCGACATTTGAAGGCCTCAACGGCGCCACCGCGACGCCGCGCGCAATGAGAAGGTCACCCCACCGACCGTCACCACCAAGGCGCGGCCAGCTCGCACCGCCCAGCGCGAGAACGGTCACATCGGCCTGGCGCACCACCGGCCCCTCTGGTGTTCCGAATATGAGCGCACCGTCGTCATTCCATCCGAGCCAGCGGTGGCGGGTATGGAGGGTCGCGCCTGCCGCCCCGAGTCGGCGCAGCCACGCGCGCAACAACGGCGCTGCCTTAAGGCCAACCGGGAAAATACGCCCCGATGAGCCGACGAATGTTTCAATCCCGAGATCCGCCACCCACGCGCGCAAGGCGTCCGGCGAAAACGCCGCCAATGCTGGTTGCAGCCACGGCTGCGCTTGTCCAAAGCGTTTGAGGAACCGGTCGAACGGCTCCGCATGGGTCAGGTTCAACCCGCTTTTGCCCGCGAATAACAATTTGCGGCCCGGCGACGGCATCGCTTCATAGACGTCGACGGCGACACCGCGGCGCGTCAACGCCTCCGCCGCCATTAGTCCCGCCGGGCCGCCGCCAATGACGATTGCTTTATGGGTCAAGCGTGTACTTTCCTGAAGGGTGTTGATTGCGTTCGCCTCCCGTCGCCCGGTTGCCTGATCTTCCCAGGCGCATCAATGCAACGGCCGACTACCCCGGAACGTACGCGTTCAACTTGTTGCCGTCCAAATCCCGGAAGTAGCCGCCATAGAAACCGGTGGTTCCCCGCGGCCCAGGTTTTCCCTCATCGCGCCCACCCAGCGCGATGGCTTTGGCATAGACGGCATCAACCTGCTGCCGATCGCCAACCTTGAGCGCAACCATCACCCCGTTGCCCACGCTCGCAGGATTGCCGTCGTGAGGTTTGACCAAACACAGGGCCACCTCCTGCCGCGAGGGCCCCCATGCCGCCATCGAGCCGCGGCTCCATAGGCGCTTGATCCCGATGGTCGCGAGCAGCGCGTCGTAGAACTCAAGCGCGCGCTCGAAATCGTTCGTGCCAATTGTCACATAGCCGATCACTGATATCCCCTCCTCCAGGTTCTGACTCTTGACCATTCGCTGATTGGGCAAAGGTAACTTGCCCTGGTTTCAACCGGCCTGAGCTTTCCCATGCCAAATCGGGCGTGTGCCCTCCGAACTAGCTTCGAGAAACAGGCGAGAGTTTAGAAAATTCGGTGCAAGTGCTGCTTGCGGAGCCGCGGCGCTAGCCAGGGCGGACGCAAATCGAAATGACCCGGGCGCCGTGTTCTCAACACGCGATCCCTGCGTCGCTACCTGGCGCCGTTTGACGCGCGGGTCTTGCGCCACTCCCAAGGTTCGACGAACTCGGCATCGGCCTGCCAAAGGCCAGCGTTCCGTTGGCGGGCATCGTCCTCCGCAGCGACGTAATCCTCTGACTGCTCGCGTAAAGCAAGGGCCATTCCGGACCGGACAAAAGCGTCGTTGATATTGATGCCATTGGCCGTACAAATTGCATAGATGCGCTTGAAGACGTCGGCGGTGCCCTTGTTCTCGCAGCGAACTGGACCGTTGGCGACAAGAATCTGCAGCTCGCGTGCGGCGACATTCCAGCAGGTCCACGCCTTTCCATTTAGGCGACACTCCTGGCTTCTCTCTGGCGCATCGAGTCCCCACAGGATCATTCTGGTCTTTCCGACCGCGAGCATATCCGCGTCGATGACCCGGGCAGGACCCTCGATAACTTCACCCTGCGCCCGCGACAGATCCGAAGGGTAGGCAAATCCTAAAAGCGCGCCCGCCAGCGCAATTATGATGAAGCGGCGCATTGAAAGCTCCCTTCCTGCATCGGCTCTTTAGCGGCCCGAAGTTCCATCGGGCATCGCGGCGTCGGTAAATTTCGTCCCGTCGACTTTCGCGTCGGTTAGAACGGCCGAGGTCAAACGAGAATCCGTGAAATCCGCGCCGCTAAGATCGGCCTCTCGCAGATCGGCGTCATACAGATCGCTTCGGCGAAGTGTCGCGGCACTAAGATTCGCGCCACCGAGTTGAGCACGAATGAGTAACGCGCCATCGATGTTGGCCGATGAAAGGTCGGTGTTACGCAGGTTCGTGTCCTGAAGGTTTGCACCGGCAAGTGTGGCCCCCGCGAGATTCGCCCGGGCCAGTCGCGCGCCTTCCAAATCTACGAGTGTCATGTCTGACCCGGATAGGTTTGCGCTGGTCAACCGTGAGCGTTGCATTCGCGCGCGAGTCATATCTGCCTTTTTGAGGCTCGCCCCGCTCATATCGGCCTCATAAAGGAGGGCGTCGATGAAGATGGTGCCGTCGCCCTTGATCCGCCGCAAATTGGTCTTGTTCAAATTGGCTTCAGTCAAGTTCGAGCCGGTAAGGTCCGCATCTTGTAGATTCGAGCGGTGCAGAATAGCCCCAACCAATCGCGCCCCCCGCAGGTCGGCGCCCGACAGATCCCGACGCTTCAGATTTGCGTCTTCCAAGTTGCATCCCGGACAGTCTCGCGTGGCGCCGGAAATGAAACCTTCTTCCTGGCCCGCTCCAGCAACGGAAATTGGCGCCGTCACGATGAGGCAGACCGCCGCAATGTTCCTGAATTTGTAACAGAAGGATTGGAGGCCGATCATCGCTCTTAGTTCGATGATTCTGATGGGGAAGTCTTGACGATTTCGAGCAATGTGAAGCTCTCGAAGTAGCCCTCCGTTAGTTTCCCAGTCTGTGGATTGACAAGGAATTGGCCGGGCTTTCTACGTAGGTTTGTTTTCACCGTTACCTGTGTATCGGCGCGCCACACCTTGTTACAAACCTCTCGGATGTAGCGCTTACCCACGGGCTCGTCGCGATCCTCCATTGGAAGATCGACGCATTCCCAAGCGTCGCGGCCGAACCGCGCCTTCGCGAAGCGACGCATCGTCCAGGCGCGTCCTCGCTCAACGTCATTGACGCGTTGATCGGTCACAACCCGTAGTCCGCTAAGAATTCCGTTGCTGTCGATGAGAGCGGAGACGATCGCGTCATAGCCGAATACGCGGGTCCCCGAATATAAGTGGAGGACGGACTGGAGGCGGTTTGCTCTGGCCCAATACTCGGCCTCATCGTCATAGCGAAAGTGAACCTCGTGCAACCCTAGTTCGTCCGCCGGGCACCGGGCGTAGTCTCTCCATCCAGTGAGAGGCGTGCTCGGCGGTCCACCTTTGGTGCCGCAGGCATATTCTTGGAAATCGGCTTCGGAAAGGGCGGTTACCGGGGTCCCGATGACGATATCCCAAACGTCCTTTTGATCGGGGCGTTCTGCGGCGTAGGCGGGCATCATTACCAATGACGCGAAAGCCGCGATGAGCCAGCGTTTCATGGAATCAACCGGCGCGGCAGATCAATTCGTCTGGGCAGCACGTTGTTTTTCGAGCGTGGCGACTTCATCGCATTGGGTGTTATGACGCCCCCAGAATTCGACGCATTCGGCCACGGTGATCGGCGGTTTGCCGATGATTCGCGCCTCAAGGTAATCGATGACCGATAATATTTCGCGGCTCTGCAGTCCTCTATCAGAGGCGGGGGGGAGATCTTTACCCATGTCTTCTCGGGTCGACCCATAACAACGGTCGTCAGTGTAGGCAAATCGATCGTGAAACGGCATGCCGGTGCCCGGACGTCCGCAGCGAATGACTTCCTCGAGCGTTTCTCGATCAAGTTCAGTTGTCCGCAGCGACGGCGCGCCGACTTGCGAGCGCTCATGGCCGCGTCCGTCGGCGGCCCAACCGTGGCAGAAAACACAATTGGCTTTTTCGAGGTAAAGCTTTTTGCCGAACGCAACGCTTTTTTGCTGCTTAGCGCTTACTACGGGGGTGGTCTCTGCGGCTTGTGCCGGCAGAACGACCGCGAGGAGGGCAAATGTGAGACCGGCGATCACGCCGAAAGTGTGAACCCTTTTCATGATGACCTCCCTTTGTTGGGTGTGACCGTACGAATGGTCGCATGAGGGTTGGTTGACAGAATTTGGGGGCGCCCATTGGACGCCCCCAAGTCCGTACTTTTTAGACGCGGCCCTTACGGGAGCGCGAAAAAGTATACCGCTGATGACGACTGCAGATTGGCCAGCTCGGGGTGGTTTGTGGTTAAGCGCCCTTTACTGATCGATCCCATGCCGACCATGATTGCGATATATTGCTTGCCGTTGACCGCATAGGTCATTGGCGCAGCGTTCACGCCGGTACCGGCGTTAAAGCTCCACAACTCACGCAACGTCTGGTCGTCATGTGCCGTGATGGACCCGTCCATTTGGGCGGTCAAAACAATCCCGCCGGCGGTGGAAAGAACACCCGAGTAGATTGGGTACTTGAACAACACCTGCGCTTTTTGCTTGCCCGTGGTCGGATCGACCGCTGTCAAGCTACCGGTAAGGGCGGTTGATAACGTAGCACTACCACCGTTCCACGCTTCGGCTTCGCCACCCGGTGACCGCTTGTCGTCAACAGTGAGGTCGAAGCAACCTTCGATTCCGGCCCCATAAGCAAGGTTGGTACGAAGGCTAAACGAGGTCGGGAACATGTTCACGCCGCCCTGTAGGTCGGGGCAGTTGCGAACCGATCCGGCCCCACGCCGCGCCGGGAACTTGTACTCCTGGAGCGCCTTATTCGCATCGTATTCAACCGGCATGCCGGTCTTCTGGTCGATGCCGTCGGTCCAGTTGAGTTGATCGACGTATTTGACCGCGTTCAGGAACTGCCCGGTATTGCGATCGAGATCGTAGTAAAAGCCGTTGCGACCGAAATGGCCCAACACTTTACGGTCTTCGCCTTTGACTTTGACGTCGTAAAGAAGGTGGGTGCCGACCTCGTCATAGTCGAGGTAATCGCCCGGCGTGTATTGGAAGTACCACTTCAGATCGCCGGACGTTACGTCGATCGCCATGGTGCTGTTGGAGTACAGATTGTCGCCAGGGCGGAACTCAGGATCGTACATCGGGACGGGGTTCCCGGTTCCCCAATAGGTGATGTTGTTCTCGGGATCGTAAGCGCCGGTAACCCACATTGACGCGCCACCGGTTTCCCAAGCGTTGTTATCGTCCTTCCAAGTCTCGCTACCAGGCTCACCAGGAGCAGGTACCGTGAAGGTCCGCCACATCTCATCGCCTGACTCGGCATTGAGTGCGAGGAGCCACGACCGAGCGCCGCGGTCACCACCGGATCCGCCGACTAGCAGCGTGTTCCCGACGACGAGCGGTGGTGACGTGAGGGAGTCGGCATCAGTTACGGCCGTGTCCTTGTCCCACTGGATTTCGCCGGTTTCGGCATTGGTCGAAATGACCCGCGAGTCGCCGGTAACCGATATGACGCTGTTACCCCATAGTGCGACCCCACGATTGGCGGGAAGCCATACGTCGGCTTTGTCGACCCCAGGCTCCATGACCCAGACGATCTTTCCGGATTTTCCGTCGGTCAAATCGATTTTGTAGACCGTGCCCCATCCATCGACGACATACATGAAGCCGTTGTCGACGACCGGGGTGCCCTGCAGCGAGCCGTACGCCCAGCGGCCACCACCGGCTAGTCCACCGATAGGTACCGTAAAGGCGAGCTGCATCCGCCCGACATTTGCCTTGGAAATTTGCTTCAGCGGTGAGAAGCGCGTGCTGTGATAGTCGAGGTTGTTATGGAGCCAATTTTCCGGCTCGGGATTCTTCAAGCGCTCTGGCGTGACGTCGGCCGCGCTGCTTGGCGCAACTAACATTGTCGAAAGAAGTGCTGCGGATAAAGCGGTCGCAAGGTAACCCCTTGCCACTCGTTTGGTTTTTTCCATGATGTCCTCCCTCATGTATTTCCGTTTTGACGATAGCGGCACCGCGCCGTGCTCGTCAAACGATAGTGCTCGCGCGATTGAAATTGGCCATATGTCCGGACATTTTTTGCCGGTTATTCCCTCTTACAGGGATATTCGGCAACGAGGGCGCCGCGGACAAGGCTTGATGCTGTGCGTCGTAGCTGGGCGGTGTTGTCGGTTAGGAATTTGACGACCGACGCCTTGAGGTCGCTCATACCCAAGCCTTCTGGTAGGCAATATGAGAGTTTGACATCGCGTTGCACCGCGATCGAGCCGGGCACGTCGCGTCGCGCCGGCGGCGCGGCGAGGCGATCAGTCGTCAGAATTGCGTCCGCAACCCCAAGCACGTAACCGATACAGACCATGTCGTTTTCACGCTGGCATTCGGCAAGAAGGCTGGTGCCGTCCAAGAAAGTTTGCGCCCGCGCATGAGGAAGCACCGCCACGCCGGCTAGCAAAGTGATCAAGATCGCCATCCAAGGCGACACGATTCGATACTTTTTAGTCTCGCGTGGTTTCACTTGAGCCTGCTCCTCATTCAACCTTATTGAATTCCCTCTATACCCGATTGGTGATGCGAATGCGTGGTCAGGTTCTGGCGATGCGATGGTTGTGGGGTGCACGCCCCTTGGTACTCAGCGTGTGCGGCGCTGCCATACTGGCCTTTACAATTCACTTGAACGCGGACCCCGCATTGGCCATCGACATGTCGCCGGACATGCTCGCCGCTCGGTTTCATTTCGTTGCATTCAGCGTCGAGAAATTTCGAAACTTTCGTTGGCAATTGCCGGCCACAGATCTACTTGCTCAGGTCGCCGGCGACGGCATCAATGCCAGCTTGGGCGCATTTGCCGTCATTTTCAGCGGACGAACCGCTAACACCGATCGCCCCGATGATCGGGACTCCACCTTCAAAGAAAATCAGTCCTGGCACGAACGCGAACGGTGTGGGGGCGCCGTCGGCAAAACCAAAGTTGCTTATTTGTTTCGTGGACACCGGAAACCCTGCGGAGGTTTCCGCCTTCATCATGCTGATCTTTTGGGGCAGCAGGGCGGTGTCGTCCATCCGCGCATAAAATTTGAGATTGCCGTGGTTGTCCATGATCGAAACGTGCATCGGCCAGCTCTCTGCCTTTGCCATTGCAAGACAGGCGTTTGCCATTTTCTGTGCAACTTCAAGTGTCAGAATGGGCCGCATCTCGGCGGCACTGGCGCTTAGTACGGTTAGCCCGACGATGGCGGCGGCCGAGGCTGAAAGGAATGCAGATCTGAACATTGTGGTCCTCCCTTAGAGTTGAACGGTGTAGTGTATCTTGAAGAGCCGGACGCTGGCTATTATGGTAAGCCACTGCAATCAAAAGAGTTTCGGAGGCCGCCCGCCTTGGGGTGGTCTGGGCGCCAGGAGTAACGATACATGCAGGCAATCGCAGCGCGCCTCTTTGGCGCTTCCTACGAACTGCGCGATTACAACACTTTGCTGAAGTGGTTGATCCTTACCGGCGTCGCGATATTTGGCCTGGTTGTCACGTGGCAGTTCGGACTTCTGCAACTTATGCTGAACAGCGACAGGAGCTATATCTCGCTCATCATCTTGATAATTTACGGGATATTCTCACTGCACTGCTTCTACCAGACCCTCTACATTTCAAAGGAAACCAATGCCGCCCATCGCGTGGAATACCAAATTTCGCGCGGCAACGATTCGCTAACTCTGATCGGAGACAGGGTCGTCATCGCCGACGGTTCCGAGTTGGCTGACTCTCGTGTGACCGAGCACATCCGCAATCTTATTGTTAAAGCGCGCAAGCAAGGTGAGATGCATCTAGATCAGTCTTTGCTCCTGCGCAATCTTGCGGACTCACTTCGGGGGCGGCAGTCGGTTGGGTTTTTCGTGGCCGACGCACTGCTGAAACTTGGTCTGCTCGGCACCGTGATCGGTTTTATTTTTATGCTCTCGCCGATCTCGACGATCGATACCTTCGACGTGGAGTCACTGAAGCGCGCGTTGGCAACGATGAGTTCGGGGATGGCGGTCGCATTGTTTACGACGCTCGCGGGACTAGTCGGCGGCACGCTGTTGAGACTGCAGTATTACATTCTCGACGAAGGCACCGGATACCTCTTCAACTTGATCACCGAAGTAACTGAGGTGCACGTCATTTCGGTTCTCGATAGGATGCATGGAAAGAAGTAGCCTTTACGGACGCGACGACAACGACGCGTTCACAGACCTCTTATTCAACGCGTTGCTTGGCTTCGCGTTCATGTTTTTTATTGCCTTCGTGCTTATCAACCCGCAGGCCGATACCGGTAAGATCGACACGAAAGCGGAGTATATCATAACGCTGACGTGGCCCGACCGGAGCCCCGACGACGTGGACTTGTACGTCGAAGATCCGAACGGCAATCTCGTCTGGTATCACGTCAAAGAGGCCGGTTTGATGCATCTTGATCGAGATGATCGCGGACAGTATCGAGATACCATCATCGTCGGCGGGCAAAAAATCGAAAATCTGCTCAACCAAGAGACCGTTTCAATCCGCGGAAATGTTGCGGGTGAGTTCGTGGTGAACGCGTTCCACTACCTGGCCAATGGGTCGGATCCACTCGCGGTCACCCTGAAGGTAGAAAAGATCAATCCTAAGGTTACGGTTGTGTACTACGGGACCACCGAACTAACCCGGACCGGCGATGAAAAGACACTGGTTCGATTCCGGACGAGTCCCGATGGCGACATCGTCGATGTCAACGAACGGCCGAAGTCGTTGGTAAATCTCAGTCGAAATCTGAGCAGTCGAAGCAAGTAAGGTCAGGTAATCTTGGCTTTGGTTCACTGCTCTAAGGGCGCCGAATGACGGAAACGGTCTTTGCGCTGACGGGCGCCTACATCGTGGTCGGCTTGTTGCTGCTCAGCCTCAACCTCGCGTCGCGCTGGCGCTGGTGGATCAAAGTGGGCGCAGTGGTTATCGTCTCGGCGTTGTACCTGGGTACCTTTGTCGGGATCGAGAGTCTACTCGGTTGGCCGTCGCCAACGACGCTCCCGTCGCGCTTCCAGCTGCTTTACGGAAAAGTTGTTGAGCCTAATAAATTCACCAGCGAAGTCGGCTATATCTACCTTTGGGTAGAGGTATTGGACGAGAACAATGTGCCGTCAGGTTTGCCGCGCGCCTATCAGGTTCCCTATACCGACGACCTAGCGCATAAGGTTTTGACCGCAATTGGGCGGGTCGAGGACGGCGAACTTGTCGCCGGCGAAGTAAGCGAAATAGATCTCAACGGCCGGGACGAAGACGATCCCGACAAAGAGAACATCGAGCTTGAAGAGGACCAGGACGAGCAGGGCGGCGGGGTCGATGTCGAACTATTCCCCGACAACCCGTTCTCGGTCGATTTTGGCGATATGCCGCCGCCGGTCCTGCCAGAGAAGGACGTGATCTAGGCGGGTGGCGGTCCGCCTCCGCCCTCGGCCTTCGTGAGCTGAAGAAACGCGTCCGCGAGGGTCTCGGTGCCTTCGGCCTGAATCAGGTCTTGCGGTGGCGCGTTGCGAAGAACCAAGCCTTTGTGCAGAACCACGACCCGATTGGCCAGTTCTGCCTCGTCAACCAAGTGTGTGGCCCACAGGACGCCAATCCGTTCCTCTGCGCACAACTTAATGACGTGATTTAGAAGATCGCGGCGGCTGGCTGGATCCAGGCCGACCGTCGGTTCATCCATCAGCAATATCTCAGGTTTGTGGATTAAGGCGCGGGCCAATTCAACCCGGCGCCTGTTGCCGCCGCTCAGTGTTCGGGCTTTGTCTGCGGCACGGTCGGTGAGTCCAAATCGGTCGAGTGACTCCTCAATTCGTTTGCGCGCCACCCGTCCGGCGATCCCGAAAAGCCGGGTGTGGTAGACGAGGTTCGCCCGAACCGACAGTTCGGGGTCCAGCGTTGCCGCCTGGAAAACGATCCCTAACTTGGCGAGCGCGGGCACGGCGTTCTTTCGAATGTCAAAGCCGGCGACCGTGATCGTGCCGTCGTCGGGAACGAAGAGGCCGGATAGGAGCTGGAACAGCGTCGACTTACCGGCGCCATTTTGGCCAAGCAGCGCAACGAATTCGCCCTGGTCGAGGGACAGCGATACCCCTCTAAGCGCCTCGACCCGGCCAAACGATTTCTTCACGTCGCGAACGGACAAGACGGGATTCATCGGTGTTCCTCAATTTCGGCGCTGTCAGTCGGCACTAGACCGGCTAACAAATCGGGGTGGGCGTCAAGCAGCTCCGTCCGCAGGCTCTCCAGCGCCGCCGAGTCGATCGAGCGTGGGCGTGGCAGCGGGACTGTAAAGTCGAGCGCGACGCGCGCCGGGCGCTTGGCCAGGAAAACAATTCGGTCCGCAAGGTAAAGGGCCTCGCGCAGGTCATGGGTAACGAACAGCACCGAGGTGCCATGTTCGCGCGTGCTTTCCATGAGCAGGTCGCGCAACCGCAATGCGACGGGCGCGTCGAGCGATACGAAGGGTTCGTCCAAAAGGAGCAATTTCGGCTCAACGGCATAGGCGCGGGCGAGTGCGACGCGGCGCCGCATGCCGCCCGACAGTCGGTTGGGATAAGAATTCACGAAGTCCGCCAGCCCGAAATCCGTGAGGAGCCGCTCCGGCAGGCCACGCTTGATGGCCTCGGGCGAGCAGATCAACCTCACATTCTCCAGAACGGTCATCCACGGCATCAGCCGATCCGATTGAAACATGTACCCCAAGCGCGGGCCTGTTCCCGGCGCCGCCCCGCCGATCGAGATCGCGCCGTCGTAGATCGGATCGATTCCCGATATCAGCTGCAACAACGTGGTCTTTCCGCAGCCGGACGGTCCAACAATGCACACGAATTCGCCGTCGCCAATGGCAAATCGGAGGTCGCGAATGACCTCGACATCGCCGCCGCCGACCATCGTGAACGTTTTTCGGGCGATGTCGGCAGTCAGAAAACTCATAGCCGCCATGCCGTGAGACGCCGCTCCACGGGGCGCATGACGAAGCCTTCGATGGTTAACACAACGGCAATAAACGCGAATGCATAGGCGAGGATGCTCGTGATGTCGAAGAATTGGAAAAACACCTGTAACTGGAATCCGACACCGCTACTCCGACCGAGTAGCTCGAATAACAACACGATTTTCCAGATCAACGCCAACCCCGACCGCGATGCCGCGACAATATATGGGTAGAGCTGTGGCAGATAGATTTGGCGCAACTGTTGGAGCCACGAGAGGCGGTAGACCCGGCCGACCTCGATGAGTTCGGGCTCGATCGCCCGCGCGCCTTCGCGGATGGTCGCGATGACATTGGGAATCTTGTTGATGCAGACGGCGAGGATGAGAGCAAACTCGGTCAGGCCAAACCAGATGTAGCAAAGTATTGCGACGACCAATGCGGGCATGTTCAACCCAAGCACGAGCCAGCCATCGAAGAATCGATCGAGCCCCTTGCTGCGCCCTAGAGCCAGGCCGACCGTGATCCCGATTGCCATTGAAATAAAGAAAGCAACGGCCGCGCGGCTCAACGTCGCGAGAATACTTTCAACGAGCTCCCCCTCGAAGAGATGCTCAAAGATCGATTCCGCGACTGCCATTGGCGTAGGCAAGAATCGCGAGTTCGCGATTTCGGCGGCGACAAGCCACGCCGCAAAAAAAACTAGCAGCGAGATAAAGCGAAGCCAGGGACCGGATAGACCAGCCCCTGGCTTTGTCGTTCCTGTCACGGCGTGGTGCTAGAAACTATAGCCGCCCCAAAAAGTGCCCGGTGCGAGTGTAGTGCTATCGCCGACAAGTGTTTTTCCGCCCAGTTTCGCGAGGATTGCGAACGTCTTCTCGGACGCGGCGATTTCTTTTGCGCCATATTTTGAGACGATTCCCTCGCGGTAGCCGTCACGAAGGGCAGTAAAGGTGGCATCGTCCGCCGGTTTCATCCTAGCCCGCAATGCGTCCCAGGCCTTGTCGTCTTCCATCAAGATCTTCTTGGCATCGCGCGACGCGCCAAGGAAGGCCTTGATGCCCTCCTCGTTCTTTTCGGCCCAGCCTTGGCTGAAGGTCCAACCGAGTAGCGGGGATTCATCGGCAATTCCAAGCTGCTTCAGCATGTCGGTGACGCCGACAACCTGCTTCAAACCTTGGGCTTTGAGGCGGGCGTTGAAATGCCAGAAGTTTAAGACGGCATCGACTTCGCCTTTGAGGAGGATTTGGTTGACCAACGGTGGTGAACCAAATTTCGTTTCAACAACGTCCGCGAGATCGAGGCCAGCTTCCTGCTGGCCATAGGCGCGAAGAATAAGCCAGCTCTTGTCGACCGGGCCTCCGGCAATGCCGATTTTCTTGCCCTTAAGGTCCTTGACCGATCCGATCCCGCTGTCGTCGCGAACGATTAGGCCGCCGACGGCGAGCGAATGAGGAACGAACGTGAAGTCCGCTCCGTCCGAGCGTTGACGTGACACCCAAATGTAATCTGTGAGAATGCCATCGACCCCGCCCGCCTGTAGTGCCACAGCAGCCGGGTTTTTGTTGGTGTGGGCCGATACAACCAGATCGATCCCATGCTTCTTGTCGAGGCCGTACCGTTTGATCGTGTCCAATTCCCAGTTTGCTGTACCAGTGGCAAGGACACCGACGCGCACGGTCGGCGCCTTGAGACTCTCATTCGCCGGTTGAGCTGCAAATCCTGCTGGGCTCAATCCCAAGACAAAAAGCGCCGCAACCGCGGTCGCTACGAAGTTTCTGCGTTTCACGTTTCCCTCCGATCATTGATCGCACCGTCAGCGCGACATGAGACCCCGGGGCGGCGGCTTGACGCCGCCCAGCATGCTTCTCCCGGGGCTATGATACGAATGGCCGGGCCTTTGGGCAATCGTGATCTGCCCCCTTCTGAGTGGTCCAGAATCTTTGTTATTTTGGCTCACGAAGGAGTTTGGAAATGGT
>JAQBYN010000012.1 GCA_027622715.1 Pseudomonadota bacterium
GCAATGGCGACGGAGGACACAATGCACTAACATTCAAACCGGACTACCTAATGGGGGCCGATCACAGCCTAATGGCCAATATGCATCGATTCGCAAATCCCGCGCGTTTTACCCGCATCAGCAATGCCTTGCTGCCATGGCTCACGGGCGCGACCGTGGTGTTTTTTGGGATCGGACTGTATCTCGGCCTTTTTGTCTCGCCGCCGGACTATCAGCAGGGAGACAGCGTACGGATCATGTACGTGCATGTTCCCGCCGCGACGCTCGCGTCCGGGGTCTACGCGGTCATGGCGATCGCCAGCGCCATTGCGTTGATTTGGCGCCACCCCTTGGCGGACATTGCCGCCAAGTCGTCGGCGCCCATCGGCGCTGTCTTCACACTCATTGCACTCGTGACCGGAGCACTTTGGGGTCAGCCGACGTGGGGTACCTGGTGGGTTTGGGACGCACGGCTAACGTCCGTTCTCATCATGCTCTTCTTGTATCTGGGCTATATGGGTCTTTGGGAGGCATTCGATGACGACCGTCGAGCCGCCAAAGCAGCCGCCATCTTGGCGTTGGTGGGCGCCGTCAATCTTCCCATCATCAAGTTTTCGGTCGAATGGTGGAACACGCTGCACCAGCCAGCGAGCATCATTCGGGCAGATGGCCCGACCATCCACACGGACCTCCTGATCCCCCTCGCCCTGATGTGGGGCGGGTTTCTGTGTTTCTTTGCCGTCGTGCTCATAATTCGCATGCAGCGTGAAATTGTCGCACGGCGGATTCAGGCCTTGCAGACGTTGTATGTTGCGTCGGACGGTCATGCGGCCGCTTAGCTGTCCGCACTTTGTGGACCCATCTTCGGTGGGTTCCTATATTGGCGCGCGGTCGGCCCGTGCGGCTGCGGCAAAACAACGGCATGGATCTGGTGGACGAGTTTTTTCGAATGGGCGGCTACGCGGCCTATATCTGGCCCGCGTTCGGCGTCACCGTTGTACTGTTGATCGGCCTTTTCGTGCGGAGCCGCTTGGCGCTGAAAACGGACCAAAAGACGCTGGATATTTTGCAGCAAGCGCGGCGCGATCAGCGCGCCAGTGCCGGCACTGCCAAGACAGAATCGGACGCCTAGCATGAGACCAAAGCGGCGGCGCCTCTATTTCGTGTTGGCCGGCATGGCCGCCCTGGGCATCGCTGTAGCCCTCGTTCTTGCTGCATTCGAGGACAATTTGGTGTTTTTCAGCAGCCCGACCGATGTTTACGCAAGAGACCTCCCGAGTGATCGAAAATTCAGGCTCGGTGGTCTCGTCGAGGAACAGTCGGTCAAGAAATCCAACGACGGGTTGACCACAACGTTCAGGATTACCGATCTCACAAGCGCCGTTCCGGTCGCCTATACCGGTATCCTGCCCGATCTATTTCGCGAAGGTCAGGGCGTCGTGACAGAGGGGCACCTTGGGCCAGACGGCGTTTTCATCGCCGAGAGTGTTCTGGCAAAACACGACGAGAACTACATGCCGCCTGAAGTGGCTGAGGCGCTGAAAAAGAGCGGCCAGTGGAAAGGTGCGGCGCAGTGATCCCAGAGCTCGGCCACTTCGCCGTCATTCTAGCGCTCACTGTCGCGCTCGCGCAGGGCATCTTGCCGTTGATCGGGGCACAGCGCGGTATTGCGTCGCTTACGGCGATCGCAAGACCGGCGGCGGTTATGCAGTTCTTGTTGATCGCGCTCGCGTTTATCGCCCTCACCGCGGCATTCGTGTCGTCCGACTTCTCGGTCCTCAACGTCTGGCAAAATTCGCACACCGATAAACCGCTGCTGTACAAAGTCAGCGGCGTGTGGGGAAACCACGAAGGTTCGCTGCTCCTTTGGGTATTTATCTTGGCGCTCTTCGGGGCGGCGGTTGCGACCCTTGGCAACAACCTGCCAACCGTGCTTCGGACCCGCGTGATCGCCATCCAGGGGTTGATCGGCGTGGGGTTTCTCTTGCTCCTGGTGTTTCTGTCCAATCCTTTTGAGCGGGTGTTCCCGGTTCCGGCGCAAGGGAACGGACTCAATCCTTTATTGCAGGACCCCGGCCTCGCGTTTCATCCGCCGTTTCTCTACATCGGCTATGTCGGATTCTCGATCGCGTTCTCCTTTGCGGTCGCGGCCTTAATCGAAGGCAAGGTCGATGCGGCCTGGGCGCGTTGGGTTCGACCGTGGACACTTGCCTCATGGACGGCCCTGACCATCGGGATCGCGATGGGTAGTTGGTGGGCCTATTACGAGCTCGGTTGGGGCGGTTGGTGGTTTTGGGATCCGGTCGAAAATGCGTCTTTCATGCCGTGGCTACTCGGCACGGCCCTGCTGCATAGTGCGATCGTCGTCGAGAAACGGGATTCCCTGAAGGCTTGGACGGTTCTTCTTGCCATCCTGACCTTCTCTTTCAGCCTGCTCGGCACATTCATCGTTCGCTCCGGCGTGCTGACCTCGGTCCACGCCTTTGCAACGGACCCTGAGCGCGGGGTCTTCATCCTCGCGTTCCTGGTCGTGGCGATTGGCGGATCGCTCGCGCTTTACGCCTGGCGCGCACCAGCGCTTAAGGGCGGTGGGATATTTGCGCCGGTGAGCCGCGAAGGCGCGTTGGTGCTCAACAACCTATTGTTGGTCGCAGCGACTTCAACGGTCTTTATCGGCACGATGTATCCGCTCTTTCTTGATGCGATCTCAGGCGAGAAAGTTACCGTTGGGCCGCCCTTCTTCACCGCGACCTTTGTGCCTTTGATGGTGCCGTTGCTCGCCGTCATGGCAATCGGCCCGATGATGCCGTGGAAACGCGCCGATCTCGCCGGCACTCTGAGCCGTTTGAAAATTGCCGCCGCACTGACTGTCTCGGTCGCATTGGTGACGCTGTATCTCTCAGGGGTGGATCAGATTTTGGCCGTTCTTGGAATGGCGTTGGGCGCCTGGCTGATCTTCGGCGCGGCGACCGATATCGCCGAACGTACAAAACTGTTTCGGATATCGATCGGCGAGTCTTTCCGACGCGCGCAAAACCTGCCGCGATCGGCGTGGGGCGGCGCTATTGCCCATGCCGGCCTTGGCGTCGCGATACTGGGAATGACCGGAACCCTTTCATGGGAAACCGAGCAGCTGCAAATCATGCGCCCTGGCGATCGTGTTGAGATCGCAGGCTATGAGTTGGAGTTCGATGGGGTTGAGCCCGTCACCGGACCAAATTACGACGCGGTTCGAGGCACATTTCGGATCTATCGAAACGGCAGATTGGTCGACGTGATGCGACCCGAAACGAGACGATTCTCGGACCCGCCGATGGTCACCACTGAGGCCGCGATCCGCCCGCGAAACTTCGGTGATCTTTATGCCGTTGTCGGCGAATCGAACGGTGACGGCGGTTATGCTGCACGGATCTATCACAAGCCGATGATCAACTGGCTTTGGATCGGCGCCCTTTTGATGGCGGCGGGCGGTTTGGTTTCTCTGACGGACCGCCGGCTTCGGGTTGGCGCCCCGGCCCGGCGAGCCGCAACCGCGAGTCCGGATTTGCGGGCACAGCAACGGGCCACTTAAGTGCGTCTTCGCTATCTGATCCCGGTCCTTGGGTTCGTTGTGCTTTTCATAGGACTGGCCGTCGGCCTCACGCTAAAACCGCGCGAAATTCCCTCGGCCCTGATCGGCAAGCCTGTGCCGGTGTTCGACCTTGCGCCGGTAAAGGGACGCTCAATCGGGCTTTCCACGGCCGACCTAAAACTTGGGACCCCCGTGTTGGTCAATGTATTTGCGTCATGGTGCGTCCCATGCCGTCAGGAACATCCCCTCTTCATGGAGCTGGCGCGCACGACCGACTTCAAGATTTACGGCCTCAATCAACGCGACGAACCCGACGATGCAGCACGGTGGCTCGATGCTTTCGGTGACCCGTACGACCGAACCGGCGCTGACATCAGCGGCCGGACGTCGATCGATTGGGGCGTCTACGGCGTACCGGAAACCTTTGTCGTCGATGGCAACGGATGTATCCAGTACAAGCACATCAGCGTGTTGACCCGAGAGATTCTCGAAGAAGAGATTCTGCCGCGTTTGCGGGGCGAGAAACACGTTCCTTGCGAAGGATGAGAATGCGCCACTTTGCCCTACTCGCTGTTGTCATGGTCGCGTTGGCGGCGCCGGCAAGCGCCCAATATGTCGACCAAGTTCTCGCCGACCGCCAGCAGGAAAGTCGCGCACAGAGTCTTCACAAACAGATTCGGTGCTTGGTCTGCCAGAATCAGGCGATTGCGGACTCGAACGCCGAACTTGCGCGCCAGCTTCGAACCATCGTGCGTGAGCGCATCGTCGCGGGCGACGACGACACCCAGGTGAAGGCCTACCTGGTCGACCGCTATGGCGACTGGGTCTTGATGCGGCCACCGCTCAAGGCGAGCACGGCCGTTCTTTGGATCAGCCCGTTTGTGATACTCGCCGCCGTCCTGGTTGGAGCGCTGCTCTTCGCTATCCGCCGGCGGAAGCAGACGCAATCGCCCGCCAACCCGCTCAATGCGGACGAAGAATCGCGGCTCGCCTCGATCCTGAACGATCGTGCCTGAACGCGGTTCGCGGGCGCTGCCATGATTTGGATAGCCATCGCACTTGTTCTTCTGGTGACGGTGGTCGCTATCGCAATCCCCGTATTGAATGCCAAGGCACCGCGAAACTCGTCTGCCGATCACGACCTCGCAGTCTTTGCCGACCAGATGAAGGAAGTTGAGCGCGACAAAGAGCGGAACACGATAAGCGAAGCCGAGTATGAGTCGGCACGGACCGAAATCGGCCGGCGCATACTGTCAGCCGAGCGAGACGCTAGTGCCGGTGGTCCTGTGAGGGGTCCTGGAAGCAATTTTGCCGTTGCGGTCGGGGTGCTCTTGCTGGTCCCGTTGATCGCCGCCCCGATCTATCTGTTGCGTGGCAATCCAAGTCTCGTCGGTGAGATCGGCACCACCCAAAACGGAGCGACTGCGTCGCCAGGTAACGCGGAAACGCGCGCGGGCCTCCAGGATTCCATAACACGTCTCAAGGTGCGCCTCGAGAACGCGCCGGACGACTTCGACGGCTGGGTTCTTTTGGGGCGTTCCTACATGGTGACCCAAGAACCGTTGCTGGCCATCAGCTCGTACGAGAAGGCGATTGCCTTGCGACCCGAAGACGGCGCCATCCATTCATTCTTGGGCGAGGCGATCGTATTCTCATCGGGTGGCACGGTGACCGAAACTGCGCGAGCCGCATTCGAGAAAGCGATTGGCGTCGATGGCACCGACCCCGCCGCCCGATTCTATCTGGCCTTGGCCAGCGCGCAGGGCGGTAACTTGCGCGGCGCATTCGACGCTTGGTTAGCGCTGGCTGCGGACACCCCCCTAGACGCGCCGTGGCGCGGGGTGCTGATGCAACAACTTGAGACCGCGGCACGAGACTTGAACGTGGATCTCGCCGCGGTGATGCCTGTCAGCCCTGGTGCATCGCCGGTGCAGACCGCGCGAGGACCGACTAGCGAGGATGTCGAGGCCGCGCAGGAAATGTCGCCGCGGGATCGGGCGCAGATGATCCGCGGCATGGTGGAGCAACTCGCTGCGCGCTTGAACGACAACCCGAATGACGCCGAGGGATGGGAACGTCTTGGCCGGTCTTACCGCGTCCTTGGTGAAACATCGAAGGCTGCCGAAGCGGAAGCGCGGGCGCGGGCCCTTCGCAATTCAAGCGACGCCGGGCAAACCGCGCAATTGGACCGAGACCAGGGCAAGGGCGGAGCGCCCACGGGTGCGGGCGCCGAGGGCGCGCAGCAAGAGATGATCGAGGGCATGGTGGCCGGCCTTGCTGCTCGGCTCGATGACGATCCGCAAGATCGGGAGGGTTGGTTGCGCCTCACCCGGTCTTACCAAGTCCTAGGCAAAGAAACCTTGGCGCTTGAGTCATTCGAAAAGGCGGCAGCCCACTTTCCGCAAGACGCGGAACTTTTGCAGCTCTTTGCGCGCGCCGTTGTCGCGCAATCGTCGCCTGATGCGCCGTTGTCCAACCGCGCGTTCAATCTATATCGCCGGGTGCTGGAAATTCAGCGCGACAATGCCGAGGCGCTCTATTTTGTTGGGCTCGGTGAAGCTGAGCGCGAGAATCATGAGGAAGCGCGCCGGCTGTGGTCCACTTTGCTGGAATCGCTCGCGCCGGACTCGAATGCTCGAAATATCGTCGAGGAGCGATTGCGCCGCCTGAGCACCCAGTAAACGAAAAGAGGCGCATCAGTGATGATGCGCCTCTTATTCGATTACGGACGGATTGGGGGATCGTTCCGTAACTTGCGGCCGAATATCTACAGTGCCAGACCCCGAGCCGCCGGCCCTGACCCCCCAATAAAAGCAAACGCCATACCAACCGGCGCCACAACGGTCTTGGCCTTAAGTAATTGTTTTTGCTCTGATTTATGTTTCGGCGACCGCCGCCGCGCGACCGGTTACGCCAAAACTGGGACGGCCCGTGTGCCAATTTGGGATGATTCTCCCACGGCCCGGCCTGGGTCACCATGTTAACGGTTCTCCGTGATTTGCCAGAGACTTAAACTGGGATTAAGGTTAACGCACCATGGTTCAGATAGGTTTTGGCGGCGTTAGTGCCGCACCGACAACTGTAACGGGGCTCGCGCCGAGTGAGACGCCGCCGCGCCGTGTGCAGGATCAGCAGACCTCCAGGCCGGTGCGAGAAACCGAAGAGAGCGACGACGGCGGTGATCGTCAGCCGTCAACCATCATCGACAGCCGCGAGCGCTCCGAGAAAATTCGCGCCCGAAATTCGGCAGACGAGGAAGCGCTTCGGGCTGCCCAGGAAGAGCGTCGACGCGAACGCGAAGATCGCGACCCGCGGCCCGGCGATCAGCTGGATGTGCGAATCTGATTCAATAGGCGGGTCTAGTAAACAAGGCGCCGGTTAGGCGCCTTTTTTGTTTGAGAGATCCGTTCCGCTCGCCGATCCTAGATATCGGTCGTCGAGTCGGGCTCCAGCTTGTAGCGCTGCAACAACGGAAGTTGCGAAAGGCTGAAAGCAATCGTGAGCGGCATGATGCCGAACACCTTGAAGTTCACCCAAGCGTCGGTCGACACATTCCGCCACACCAGTTCGTTGAGGACAGCGAGCGCGACAAAGAACCACGCCCATCGCCAGGTCAGTTTGCGCCAGCCAATATCGTCTAGAACGAACACGGCGCCGAAGACGACCTTGAGAAAAGGTCGCCGGAGCGCAAGACCCACAAACAATGCGCTAGCGATCAAAACGTTCGCGATCGTCGGTTTGAGTTTGATGAACGTCTCATCGTTTAGAATCAGGGTCAGGCCGCCGAACACAAGCACCACCGCCGCGGTCACCATCGGCAACAACGGCAGGCGCCGCTCAAGCGCAAAAGAAACACCTAACGAAATAAGTATGGCCGCCATGAACGCGGCGGTCGCCGCGAAGATGTCCCACCGCGCGTTGGCGAGAAAGAAAACCACCAAGGGGCCGAGATCGATGGCAAATCGTACGAAGGGTCCGACGGTTCGTGTGTTTTCTGACTTGGCGGTCATTTGGCGTCCTTGATCCGAGCACCGAGATAATAGGAAGGGCCGCTAGAGGGACCAAATGCAATGGCCCTGGTCACGCGCTTTCAGGCTCCTCAGCGCCTACCAACGCGCGCGCGAATGCCCCCGCATCAAAATGACGAAGGTCACCCATCTGTTCGCCAACGCCGACGGCATGTATGGGGAGACCAAACCGTTCAGCGACGGCCACAAGCACACCACCACGGGCAGTTCCATCAAGTTTCGTCATGATCAATCCACTAACGTCGCACGCCTGCCGAAAAAGTTCGACTTGGCTATGGACGTTTTGGCCGGTGGTCGCGTCAAGCACGAGTATGACACTGTGGGGCGCAGTCGAGTCCTGTTTCCTGATGACTCGCACGATCTTCTCCAACTCGGCCATCAAACCGGTTTTGTTCTGCAGACGTCCCGCCGTATCGATTAGGAGAACGTCTTTCTTGTTCGCCTTCGCGGCGGCCCAGGCATCGAACGCGAGCCCAGCGGGATCAGCACCGACATCCTTGGCAAAGACGTCGGCCCCGGCGCGCTCACCCCAAACCTTCAACTGATCAATCGCCGCCGCGCGGAAAGTATCGGCCGCGGCGATAGAGACGGACAGCCCCTGCGATATGAAGAGATGGGCCAGTTTGCCGATGGTGGTGGTCTTCCCAGTCCCATTGACGCCGACGACGAGAACGACGAAAGGCGCGCGGGCTGGATCAATTTCCAGGGCGATGGCAACTGGCGACAGGATAGCCTCAATATCTTCGGCTAGAAGGCGGCGGATATCGGCCGCTGCATTTCCGTCGATGCGGCGCGATGCAATTGAGCTGACGATCCGGCGCGCGGCGTCGACACCCATGTCCGCGCTCACCAGCAAGTCTTCAAGTTCTTCCAGCGTCGCATCGTCGAGCTTTCGACCGCTGAAAATTCCTGTGATTCCCTGGCTTAGACTGTCCGCGGAACGCGACAGACCTTGCCGAAGTCGGCCCAACCAAGTGCGTTTTGCCGCTTCAGCCATCGACGGTGCCGACGAGCGCCTCGCTTGTGCAACCGGTCAGTCGCACTTGGACCGAGTGCCCAGGCGGAGCGTCCGAGTCGATTGCGACGGGCAGGAAGTGCGCCGTTCGAGCGAACCGTGGGACCTCAACGACCGCGTCGACGCGCGTGCCGATGAGACGATCGAATGTCGCGGCTAGGCACTGCTGCCCGGCAGCACGAAGCGCAGCTGCGCGCTCGCGACGGACGGCCTTCGGTAGCGCGGGCATACGCGCGGCCGGCGTTCCCGCTCGTTCCGAGTAGGGAAAGACATGAAGCAACGCAAGATCAGCATCCGACACAAGAGCGAGCGTATTGGCAAACTGTTCGTCTGTTTCGGTTGGAAAGCCAGCAATGAAATCAGCACCAATCACGGTGTCGGGTCGCGCCGATCGCAACGCGCGGCAGACGGCGACGACGTCCGCGCGTCGATGGCGGCGTGCCATACGCCGCAACACCATGTCGTCCCCCGACTGCACACTGAGGTGCCAGTGCGGCAGCAACCTTGGGTCGCGCGCATAGAGGTCGATCATGCGATCGCTAACCTCGACCGGATCGATAGAGGTAATGCGGACGCGCATGTCAGCTGGCAGCGACCCAAGTAACTCACCGACCAAGTCGGCCAGTCCGGTTCGCGGCTGGAGATCCTTCCCGTAATCGCCGATATCGACGCCGGTCAGAACGACTTCCCGATATCCGTTCTCATACAAGAGCGTTGATTGGGCGAGAATCTCCGGCAGTGAAACGCTGCGCGACGGACCTCGACCGAAAGGGATAATACAAAACGTGCACCGATGATCGCAGCCATTCTGAATCTGCAGAAACGCCCGCGACCGCCCCTCGAACCCTTCAATCAAATGTCCCGCCGTTTCACTGACCGCCATGATGTCGCCGACCATTGGCGTCGCGTCGAGTTCGGCGAAGGCACGCGCGGTTAACTTTTCTTGGTTGCCGATGACCGCGTCGACCTCTTCCATCGCGGCGTAGCGCTCTGGGGTGATCTGTGCGGAGCAACCCGTGACGATGAGCGTCGCGTCAGGTTGTTCGCGGCGGAGTCTGCGAATCGCTTGGCGGGCCTGACGTTCGGCCTCTGCCGTTACCGCACAGGTATTGACGATCACGGCGTCGGTCAGCCCAGCCTCGGTCGCGCTGCGGCGAATAACTTCCGATTCATAGGCGTTGAGGCGGCAGCCGAAGGTGATCACATCGATCATGGCGCCACCGATCCAAGCCGGTCGGGATCGACGCTCCCGGAGAAACTTATTGCCACTGGTCCGGTCATCAGGACGTGGTCGTCCTCAGCGCGCCATACGATCTCAAGCAGTCCGCCTGGGAGATGAACGGCAGCGCGGCGACCGCACAGGCCGCGGCGCGCCGCCGCAACCAGGGCTGCGCACGCTGCGGTGCCACAAGCCAGTGTCAGTCCGACGCCGCGCTCCCACACCTTGAGCGTGATGTCCGTGCCATTGACTGATGCGAGGCTGATATTGGCGCCTTGCGGAAATGCAACATGGTGTTCGAGCTCGCGCCCGAACTCACCAAGGTCGTAGCGCGTCGGATCATCGACAAAAAACACGGCGTGAGGGTTTCCCATATTGACCCCAACGGGGTCACCCAATGGGCCGGCGCTGGTTTCGATCGACACATCGAGATGCAGCGTATCCATCGCGTGCGCCAGTGGTATTTCCTGCCAATCGGTTCTGGCCGGGCCCATATCGACGGTCGTGTCGCCCACTGCGGTTCGGGATGCCGCCACCAGGCCGGATGCGGTTTCCAGTGTGATCGACTCGCGCTTTGACTCGTCGAGCAGCAGCGCCGCGACGCAGCGGGTTCCATTACCGCATGCGCCCACCTGGGCGCCGTCAGCATTGGCCATCGTGAGACTGGCATCGGCCCTGTGAGAATCGCCGATGATCATAATCTGGTCGAATCCAATGCCCCGGTGCCGGTCGGCGAGCGCCCGGACGCGGTCTGCCGACAATGCGACCGACCGCCCACGCGCGTCGATAACGACGAAGTCGTTGCCCAGTCCATGCATTTTGACGAATTCAAGCGCGGCCATGCCGCGTTATATGGCTCAAACCGCTGAAAATCCAAGGTTTTCCCTGAAACCGTCATTCTTGACCCAATTCGGAGCCAAGCGTAAGGTCCGGCCCGTTCATTACGGTTTCCCCGTAAACCCGGCCCAACGCCGGTACGCCAGTCCGCGAAGTTTCGCGCACTGGCGCTTTTGGCGTTGTGCGTAGGCGATGAGATTCGATGTTTGACGCCCTCCAAGAGAGACTTGGGGCCGTATTCGGCAGGCTAACCGATCGCGGCGCCCTAAAAGAAAGCGACGTTGCCGAGGCGCTGCGCGAGGTTCGCGTTGCCCTGTTAGAGGCTGACGTCTCGCTCTCCGTCGTCAAAGACTTTATCGCCCGGGTCCAGGAAAAGGCCGTCGGTGAGGAGGTTCTACGGAGCGTCACACCGGGTCAAATGGTCATCAAGGTTGTCCACGACCACCTTGTGGAGATGCTGGGCGCCGAGTCCGTTGGGCTGAACCTACGCGCAAATCCGCCTGTTCCCATCCTTATCGTTGGCCTCCAAGGCTCCGGCAAAACGACGACGGCCGCGAAAATCGCGATGCGCCTTCAGGAACGCGACAAGAAGAAGGTTTATCTCGCATCGCTTGACGTTTACCGCCCCGCCGCACAAGAGCAACTGCGGGTGCTAGGCGAACAAGCTGGCGTTCCGACCCTTCCTATCATCGCCGGACAGATGCCGATCGATATCGCACGCCGGGCGATGCAAGCCGCAAAACTACAAGGGTTCGACATCGTCGTCCTCGATACCGCCGGTCGGCTTCACGTCGACGGCGCGCTCATGAACGAGGTCGCCGCGATTCGGGATGCGGTCACGCCGTCCGAGACCCTTTTGGTCGCGGACGCGTTGACCGGACAGGATGCCGTCAATGTTGCAGGTGAGTTCCACAAACACATCGGGCTCACAGGCATTGCCCTCACGCGGATTGACGGCGACGGCCGCGGCGGTGCGGCGCTTAGCATGCGGGCGGTTACCGGGTGTCCGATCAAACTCCTTGGGACCGGCGAAAAACTCGACGCGCTAGAGGACTTTCATCCGAGCCGAATCGCCTCTCGCATCCTGGGCATGGGCGACATCGTCAGCCTTGTGGAAAAGGCGCAAGAGACAATCGACGCGGACGACGCGGCGCGCCTAGAAAAGAAGTTTCTCAAGGGCCAGTTCGACCTCAACGACATGGCCGCGCAGTTTCGCCAGATGCGGCGTATGGGCGGTATGAGTGGGTTGATGGCGCTGCTGCCCGGCGTTGCAAAGGCGAAAAAGCAAATCGCTGAATCGCAATTGGACGACCGATTACTGCGTCGGCAAGAGGCGATCATTGGCTCGATGACCGCGAAGGAACGCCTCGATATCCGCGTCCTTAATGGGTCCCGCCGCCGCCGGATTGCTGGCGGCGCCGGGGTCGAAATTCAAGACGTCAATCGACTGCTTAAACAGTACAAGCAGATTTCGACCATGATGAAAAAGGTCGGCAAGCTTGGCAAAAAGGGCAAAGGCTTATCGCCCGAGTCCCTGCGCAATCTGATCCCGCCACAACAATTCCCGCAATAATTTCTGATTTTCCAACCAAGAGGTAGGCAACACAGTGTCAACGAAGATTCGCCTTTCCAGAGCCGGCGCCAAAAAGCGCCCCTACTACCGGGTCGTGGTCGCCGACGTACGCAGCCCACGCGACGGCAAATTTATCGAGCGGCTTGGTTCGTACAATCCGTTGCTGCCAAAGACTGACCCAAACCGCGTCAAAATCAACGCCGAACGGGTCAAGTATTGGCTAGACAACGGCGCGCTACCGACTGAGCGAGTGGCGCGTTTCCTCGGCGAGGCTGAAATCATCGCAATGCCGGCGCAACGAAATAGCCCGCAAAAAAGCCAACCCAAGGCTAAAGCGCAGGAACGCTTGAAGGCCGCTGAGGATGCGAAGAATGCTGCCGCCGAGGCAAGCGCTGCGCCGCCGCCGCCAGAACCTGTCGCTGAGCCCGAACCTGCGGACAGCGCGCCGGACGCCGAAGAGGCTGCACCGCAGGCCGAGTAGTTGGTGCAGGAATCGCGAGAGAAAATTCTTATGGGTGTCGTCACCCGAGCACACGGCATACGCGGCGAAGTGGTCGTGAAGTGGTTCGGAGGCGACCCAGAAGGGGTAAGTTCGTACAAGATGTTTCAGGACGAACAAGGCACACGAGAGTACCGGATCGACCGGGCGAGGCCGCTAAAAGGTGACACCTTTGTTGCGCACTTCACCGGCGTTGATTCGCGCGACGATGCCGACGCGCTTCGTGGCACCTCGTTGTTCGTGTACCGCGATACCCTGCCGCCCACAGATGGCGAGGAGTTCTACCTCATTGACCTTGTTGGCCTCGAAGCCATCGACGGTGATGGCCGGCCCGTCGGTCGGGTCTTGGCCATGCACAACTTTGGCGCCGGCGACATTATCGAAATCGAGCCGACCGACGGCAGCGCGACAATAATGTTGCTGTTCAATCACGACAGCGTGCCCGAGATCGAGATCGGACGACGGATCGTCGTCAATCTGCCCGAGGAGTCTGAGAAATGACCCCGGCTGTGGGCCAGATCGACCATCCGACCGCGCCGCCCAATTGGACGGCGCAAGTGCTGACAATTCTTCCCGAGGCCTTTCCCGGGCCCCTTGGCTTGTCGCTGGCCGGCAAGGGCTTGGAGGCCGGGCTATGGGCCCTGGACGTTATCGACTTGCGGGACTTTGCAACCGACAAACACCGCACCGTGGATGACGCGCCCTTCGGCGGCGGACCCGGGATGGTGATCAGACCTGACATCGTGGCGCGCGCACTTGATGACGCGGTAGCGCGTCATCCGTCCGAGGCGCGTAGACAAATATATCTGTCGCCGCGCGGCACACCTCTGACCCAGCAACTGGTCAGGGATTTGAGCGAGGCTGACGTCGTAACCCTGATTTGTGGCCGCTTCGAGGGCATGGACGAACGTGTTCTCCAGGCGCGCGAGATCGAAGAGGTGAGCCTTGGCGATTTCATCCTGTCGGGCGGTGAACCCGCAGCAATCGCGTTGATTGATGCCGTTGTTCGCCTCCAACCGGGGGTCATCGGCGACCACGAAAGTCTTTCGGAAGAATCTTTTGAGGGGGGACTTCTGGAGTACCCCCAGTACACCCGACCCAGAATTTGGGAGGGAATGGCAGTTCCCGACGTTCTGATCTCGGGGCATCACGAGCGAGTTCGCGAGTGGCGCAAGAGCGAAGCAAACAAAATCACCGAACAGCGACGGCCGGACCTCTGGCAGCGGACCGTCGAGTGCAGAAAGGCAAGGATTTAGCCATGAACATTATCGAGCAACTTGAGAAGGACCAGGTGCAGCGTCTCGGCGCCGCGGTCCCGGAATTCGGCCCAGGCGATACGTTGCGTGTGAGCATCAAAGTCGTTGAGGGCGAACGCGAACGCGTCCAGGTCTTTGAAGGCGTCTGTATTGCCCGCAAGAACCGCGGCCTCAATTCGGCGTTCACCGTCCGTAAGATTTCATACGGCGAGGGAGTCGAGCGGATCTTCCAGCTTCATTCACCGCAAATCGCGGGGATTGAGGTCATGCGCCGCGGCGCTGTTCGGCGCGCGAAGCTTTACTATCTACGTGGACGAACCGGCAAGCGGGCGCGCATCGCGGAGAAACGTGATGACCGCCGGCCGACGGACGCGGCCGAGAAAGGCGCCTCAGACAAAGGCGCAACTCCGAGCAAATAGACGAGTAAGCGAAGGCAAGAGGACTATGGCGAAGGCACGTACTCTATTCGACAAGATTTGGGACGCCCATCTTGTTAAGGAATTGGATGACGGCACGGCGGTCATTTACATCGACCGCCACCTCGTCCACGAGGTCACGAGCCCTCAGGCGTTCGAGGGTCTGCGGCTGGCAGGTCGTAAAGTGCGCAGCCCTGAGAGAACGCTTGCCGTTCCAGACCACAATGTGCCGACAACTGCTGATCGGCTTGCGACAGTCAAAGATGAAGAGTCTCGGATTCAACTCGATGCGCTGAAAAAGAACGTCGCCGATTTCGACGTGCCCTACATTCCCATCGACGATATTCGCCAGGGAATCGTGCACATCATTGGACCGGAGCAAGGCCTGACACAGCCCGGCATGACAATCGTTTGCGGTGATTCCCACACCGCGACGCACGGCGCCTTTGGCGCGCTGGCTTTTGGCATCGGCACGTCAGAAGTTGAGCACGTCCTCGCGACCCAAACGTTGCTGATGAAACGTCCCGCCAACATGCGAATCTCTGTCGAGGGCGCGCTGAAAACCGGTGTGACGGCCAAGGACTTGATCCTCGCGATCATCGGCCGGATCGGCACCGCCGGTGGCACCGGCCACGTCATCGAGTATGCCGGGCAGGCAATCCGCGATCTGTCGATGGAATCTCGGATGACGGTCTGCAACATGAGCATTGAAGCGGGCGCACGCGCCGGGCTGATCGCGCCCGACGAGACGACCTATGCCTATGTCAAAGGACGGCCCATGGCACCAAAGGCCGGCCAGTGGGAGCAGGCCCAGGCGTATTGGGAATCGTTAGGCTCGGATGCAGACGCGACATACGACAAAGAGGTAACGATCAACGCGTCGGACATCGTGCCTCAGGTAACCTGGGGCACCAGTCCTGAAGACGTTGTTCCCGTGACCGGTCGCGTACCAAGCCCGGACGATGCCGAGGACGAGGCAAAAAAGGCAGCGATCACGCGCGCCCTAGACTATATGGGGCTGACGCCCGGGACGCTGATTGCGGACATCAAAGTGGATCGCGTGTTTATCGGGTCTTGCACAAACGCGCGCATCGAAGACCTCCGCAACGCGGCGGCGATCACCAAAGGACGCAAGGTCGCCGCCGGGGTGACGGCGTTGGTGGTACCGGGGTCAGGCCTCGTCAAACAGCAGGCCGAGGAAGAAGGTCTCGATCAGATATTTCTCGACGCCGGTTGGGAATGGCGCGAGCCGGGATGCTCAATGTGTCTTGGCATGAACCCGGACAAAGTCGGACCAGGCGAACGTTGCGCATCGACGTCTAATCGCAATTTCGAGGGTCGCCAAGGAACCGGCGCGCGGACCCATCTCGTCAGTCCGGCAATGGCGGCCGCTGCGGCTGTCACCGGGCACCTGACCGACGTGCGCGACCTCGCCACCTAACGGATCGAACAATGGAAAAATTTGACGTTTTGAAAGGCACGGCGGCGCCGATGCCGCTTAAGAATATCGACACCGATATGATTATTCCGGCCCAGTTTCTGAAGACCATTAAGCGAACGGGTCTTGGAAAGGTCGTATTCTTTCGCATGCGGTTCGACGATAAGGGCGCGGAAAAGCCGGATTTCATTTTGAATCAAGAGCCCTTCCGCGATGCCAAGATCATTGTCGCGGGGGACAACTTTGGCTGTGGATCGAGCCGTGAACACGCGCCGTGGGCATTGGCCGATTTTGGCATTCGCTGCGTGATCTCGACGAGCTTCGCCGACATCTTCTTCAACAATTCCGCAAAGAACGGGATTCTGCTGATCGTCGTGTCGGCGAGCGACCGAGATACGCTAATGAAGGACGCGCAGCAGGGCGCGACGCTCGCGATCGATCTTGCCAAACAGATCATCCGGCGCGCGGACGGCTCCGAAGTGACGTTCGACGTTGAGCCCAATCGCAAGCACAACCTGCTGAACGGGCTCGACGACATCGGGCTGACGCTTAAGCATGAAACGGACATTACGGATTTCGAAGAACGCTTGAGCGTCGAGCGCCCCTGGCTGTAGGGAGGCCACCGACATGAACAACAAGAAACTTCTGGTTTTGGCCGGCGATGGCATCGGCCCTGAATGCGTGCAGCAAGCACTACGCGTTGTCGATTGGTTTGGACGCAACCGATCGCTTGCCTTCGACATTGAGGAAGACTTGGTTGGCGGCGCCGCCTACGACGTGCACGGAACCTCGTTGGCCGACACGACGATGCAAAAGGCCGTCGATGCCGATGCGATCCTTTTTGGTTCGGTCGGCGGGCCGAAGTGGGATGGGGTGCCGCGCGATTTGCGGCCAGAGAACGGCCTACTACGCCTGCGAAAGCGCCTCGATTTGTTCGCCAATCTTCGGCCGGCGACAGTTTTTCCGGCCCTCGCGGAAGCCTCAAGCCTAAAGACCGAATTGGTATCCGGCCTAGACATCATGATCATTCGCGAACTCACCGGCGGGGTCTATTTCGGCGAACCTAAAGAGATCACGACCCTGCCCGATGGATCCAAGCGTGCGGTCGATTCGCAAATCTATACAACACGCGAGATCGCGCGCACGGCGCGGGTCGCCTTTGATCTGGCACGGCAGCGCGGCAACAAAGTGTGCTCGGTCGAAAAATCGAACGTCATGGAAACCGGTGTGCTGTGGCGTGAAGTGGTGAGCGAAATTCACCGCGACGAGTACCCGGATATCAATTTGAGCCACATGTTGGCGGACGCGTGCGCGATGCAGCTGCTGCGTGCGCCCAAGCAGTTTGAGATCATCGTTACCGACAATCTGTTCGGCGATATGCTGTCGGATGAGGCCGCCATGTTAACCGGATCAATCGGGATGTTACCGTCAGCCTCGCTGGGTGCCCCGGATGCCCAGGGGCGGCGACCTGCGCTTTACGAGCCATGCCATGGCAGCGCGCCCGACATCGCGGGCCAGGGTATTGCCAACCCTTTGGCTGAGATATTGAGTTTTGCGATGCTATTGCGGTATTCGTTTGATCTGGTGGGCGAGGCAGTTCTAATCGAAACCGCGGTCGAGCGGGTCCTCGACGCAGGCCTTCGAACCGGCGACATCATGCAGCCCGGGAAAACCAAGGTCTCGACAGGCGCCATGGGCGATGCCGTCTTAGCCCAGCTGGACGCACTCGCGGCGTAGCGGCGGACAGTGGAGTCAGGACTATGAGCTACAAAGTTGCGGTCGTCGGCGCGACGGGAAATGTCGGTCGAGAGATTCTCAACATCCTAGAGGAACGTCAGTTCCCGGTCGGCGAGGTGGTGCCCCTCGCCTCAAGACGGTCGGTTGGGAAGGAAGTCGCCTACGGCGACAAGAGGATCAAGATTAGGGCGCTGGAGGACTACGATTTCAGCGGAACCGACATTGCGCTGTTTTCCGCAGGGTCGCCGATCTCTGAGCAATTCGCGCCGATCGCCGCCCGCGCTGGATGTGTCGTGATCGACAATTCATCACAGTTCCGAATGGATCCGGACGTGCCATTGATCGTCCCCGAAGTGAATGCGGACGCCGTGTCAGGCTATTCGCGCAAGAACATCATCGCAAACCCTAACTGCTCCACCGCGCAGCTTGTTGTTGCGCTCAAGCCGATTCATGACGCTGCAAAGATCTTGCGCGTTGTGGTCTCGACCTATCAATCAACGTCCGGCGCCGGCAAGGAAGCGATGGACGAGCTCTTCAACCAAACCAAAGCAATCTACGTGAACGACCCGATTGTGCCAGTCGAGTTCACCAAACAGATCGCCTTCAACGTCATCCCGCATATCGATGTCTTTATGGAAGACGGGTATACGAAGGAAGAGTGGAAGATGATGGCCGAGACCAAGAAGATTCTCGACCCAAAGATAAAGTTGACCGCGACATGTGTCCGCGTACCGACATTTGTCGGCCATGCCGAAGCAGTGAACATCGAGCTTGAACGACCCATGTCGGCGGCTGAGGCCCGTGCGCTCTTGCGCGAATCACCGGGCCTTATGGTCATCGACAAGCCCGAAGACGGCGGGTACATCACGCCGATCGATTGCGTAGGCGACTACGCGACTTTCGTCAGTCGCATTCGCGAAGACGCAACCGTCGAAAACGGACTCAACCTCTGGATCGTCTCCGACAATTTGCGTAAAGGCGCCGCCCTCAACGCCGTCCAGATTGCTGAAGCGCTGATCAATCGCTATCTGAAGAAAGCCGCTTAGGCACTGTCGGCAAGACCTACGACGGCGCGGTGGGCACTGCGCGGAAGTTGCGATCAGGGAATCCAGTTGCAACGGCGCTGCCGACAAATCCCGCGACGACGTGAACCAGAAATGACAGTGCGATCATGTGCGCAGCGCGCTCGCGCGGAGGCCCGCGGCAAATCGTTACGTTCGATTGACTTGATCGATTGCTCGGTTTCTAATTGGCGTTCAATTTCGGCAAATAATCCGTTAGTCATCACCAGTGCAGTCCACCCGCCGTTACTGTCACGAGGCTGAAAGGTCGCGCAGATGAGTGTGCATGATCGCCCTCTTTCTCCCCATCTCCAGGTATACCGGTGGCCGATATCGATGACCCTGTCGATTCTGCACCGTGTTACCGGTGTGGGCCTGGGCTTTGGAACCTTATTGATGGCGTACTGGTTGATCGCGGCAGCCGCTGGCCCCGATTGGTTTGCGACCGCGCAGACGTTTGTCGGCAGCATATTAGGCAGATTGATTCTCCTCGGATTCACCGCGTCACTGATGTTTCATTTTTGCAACGGCATCCGCCATCTGTTCTGGGATGCCGGCAAGGGCTTTGAACTCAGCACCGCACGAGCCAGCGGTATTTCCGTGTTCCTTGGGACCATCATTTTAACGGTCGCGACGTGGGCCATCGCCTACCTCGTTCGGGGGGATCTATGAGCCTGAGAACGCCAATCGGACGCGCCCGCGGGCTCGGCTCGGCCAAAGAAGGTACCCATCACTGGTGGCACCAGCGTGTTACGGCGGTGGCCCTTGTGTTGCTTTCGGGGTGGTTCGTCATCTCGCTGATCGTGATGACCGGTGCGTCGTATGAAGAGGTGCGAGCATGGATCGGGCACCCCGTTGTGACCGGCCTTCTTTTGCTCACCATCGTCTTCACTTTTTACCATCTTAAGCTTGGTCTTCAGGTAGTGATCGAAGATTACGTCCATAGCGAGATGGTCAAACTTGGTTCGCTCATGCTGATGTCAGGCGCCTGTCTGGTGGTCGGGCTGGCCTGCGGCCTTTCTGTTCTTTACGTCGCGTTTGGGGGCTGAAGCCGCATGAGTGAAGCCTATCCAATTACAGAGCACCTCTATGATGTCGTCGTCGTAGGGGCCGGTGGCGCCGGGCTGCGCGCGGTTGTCGGGATGGCTGAAAAAGGCCTCAAGACCGCCTGCGTGACAAAAGTTTTCCCGACACGGTCTCACACTGTCGCTGCACAGGGCGGCATTTCTGCGTCCTTGGGCAACATGGGACCGGACGACTGGCGTTGGCACATGTACGACACCGTCAAAGGGGCCGACTGGCTAGGCGATCAGGACGCCATCGAATACATGTGCAAGGAGGGGCCGGCGGCGGTCATCGAGCTTGAACACTACGGCGTTCCGTTTTCCCGCACCGATAGCGGCAAGATTTATCAACGCGCCTTCGGCGGGATGACCACCAATTTCGGCGAGGGAACGGCGCTACGCACCTGCGCCGCCGCGGATCGGACCGGCCACGCCATTCTGCATTCGCTTTACCAGCAGAGCCTGCGCCACAAAGCCGAGTTCTTTGTCGAATATATTGCCCTAGATCTCATTATGGACGATGACGGTAGCTGCGTCGGCATGCTCGCATGGAATCTGGACGACGGCAGCTTACATTTGTTCCGTTCGCATATGACCGTGCTCGCTACCGGCGGCTATGGGCGCACGTACTTCTCTTGTACATCGGCCCATACCTGCACGGGTGATGGCAACGCGATGGCACTTCGTGCCGGGTTGCCGCTCCAAGACATGGAGTTCGTGCAGTTTCACCCGACAGGTGTTTACGGGGCGGGCGTATTGATCACCGAGGGCGTGCGCGGTGAAGGCGGCTACCTCGTAAATTCGGAAGGCGAACGCTTCATGGAGCGCTACGCGCCCCATGCGAAGGACCTTGCGTCCCGCGACGTGGTGAGCCGGTCCATGACGATTGAGATTCGGGAAGGCCGCGGTGTCGGTGCCGGTAAAGATCATATTTATCTCCATCTCGACCATCTCGATCCCGCCATCATTAATGAGCGGCTGCCTGGTATCGCTGAGAGCGCCAAAGTATTCGCAGGAGTCGATGTCACCCGGGGCCCAATCCCCGTTCTGCCGACGGTCCATTACAATATGGGTGGCATCCCGACGAACTATCATGGTGAGGTCATCAATTCGTCGGAGAATAATCCAGACGCCCTCGTCCCCGGTCTCATGGCCGCCGGTGAGGCCGCCTGTGTCTCTGTTCATGGTGCCAACCGCCTTGGATCGAACTCGTTGCTCGATCTGGTTGTTTTTGGACGGGCGGTCGCCAATCGCGCCGCGGAGGTCGTTAAAGCCGGCGCGGGGCATCGGACTGTACCGCCAGGAAGCGTTGAGAAGGCCTTGCAGCGGCTCGATCACTTCCGCAACGCTAAGGGTGGCACACCGACCGCCGATATCCGTGCAAACATGCAGCGGACGATGCAAAACAACTGCGCGGTCTTCAGGACCGGCGAAATTCTGGAAGAAGGCAAGACGCTCATTGACGACGTGCGTAAGAGCATGACCGACATCGGTGTCACCGACCGTTCGATGGTTTGGAACTCGGATCTGGTGGAAACGCTTGAGCTCGACAACATGATCGGGCAAGCGGTGGTCACGATGCACGGCGCCGCAAATCGCGAGGAGAGCCGCGGGGCGCACGCGCGCGAAGATTTCCCCGATCGAGACGACGAAAAGTGGATGAGGCACTCGATGGTGCGCTATGACGAATCCGGCAAGGTGACGATTGATTACCGACCGGTCCACGAATACACGCTAACCGACGAAGTTTCATATTTCCCGCCCAAGGCGCGGGTCTATTAGAGCCGGCAGGAGCACTGATGGTTGAGTTCTCGCTTCCTCGCAATTCCAAAGTTGGCACGGGTAAGACCGTCAAGGCGCCGCCGAGCGCGAAGCGCATCAAGAAGTTCAAGGTCTATCGGTGGAACCCCGACGACGGGAAGAACCCCGAGGTCGATACCTACGAGGTCGATCTCGATACCTGCGGCCCGATGGTCTTGGACGCGTTGATCAAGATTAAGAACGAAATGGACCCGACGCTGACGTTCCGTCGCTCGTGCCGTGAAGGCGTGTGTGGATCGTGCGCGATGAACATTGACGGGTCCAATACGCTCGCCTGTACGATGGCGATCGAGGACGTGAAGAAAGACGTAAAGGTCTATCCGCTGCCGCACATGGAGGTCATCAAGGACCTGGTACCGGACATGAAGAACTTCTACGCGCAGTATGCGTCCGTGAAGCCGTGGCTGCAGACCGAATCAGAGCCTCCGAGCCGGGAGCGACTCCAGTCGCGCGATGAAAGAGCGGAACTCGACGGACTCTGGGAATGCATCTTATGCGCCTGTTGTTCAACTAGTTGTCCGAGCTATTGGTGGAATAGCGACCGATACCTTGGCCCTGCGGTCCTCCTCCAAGCGTATCGCTGGATCGCGGACAGCCGCGACGAATATACCGGCGAGCGATTGGACGACCTGGAAGACCCATTCCGCCTCTATCGCTGTCACACAATTATGAATTGCACCGCAGCGTGCCCGAAGGGACTTAATCCGGCCAAAGCGATTGCGGAGACCAAAAAGCTCATGCAGGAACGTCGCTAGAGCGGTTTGAGGATCGTCCGGTACAGCCGTTCGAGGAAACGGTGAGCGGTACGCCCGACGACGGACGCCCTGAGGAATCGCTCAAGGAAAGCTACAGTCAGCTTCCCTACGAAACGCGTGCACGGCGCAAGACGCACCCCGACACGTTGGCCACACTAGCGACGATCTTTGGCCTATCGGCACCGCCAATCGCGCGTGCGAGAATTCTTGAAATCGGCTGCGGTCCCGGCGAGAATTTGCTCGCCATCGCCAGCGCCCTACCCGGCGCGTCTTGCGTGGGCATCGATTTTTCAGCACCGCAAATTGCGCAAGCCAACGCCCTGGCCGAATCGATCGCCGCCAAGAACGTTCGGTTTATTTGCTGTGATTTCAATACGTTAGAAGGGTCTCTCGAGCCATTCGACTATGTTATTGTCCACGGAGTCCTGTCTTGGATACCGCCGGACCGGCAAAACGAATTGATCGCTACATGCAGTCAATGCCTCGGGCCTGGGGGTCTGCTGTTCCTAAGCTACAACACGCTGCCGGGGTGGCATCAGCGCCAGGTCGTGCGTGATTTCTTGTTGCGGGAAACCACCGACATTGCCGGTGTCGGCGCAAAGGTTCGCCAAGCCCGTGAGTCGCTGTCTTCGCTCGCGGCGCGCGTCGGGTCGATGGACTGGACCTACGGCCGCATCATTCAAGACGAATGCGACAATGTTGCGAAACTGGGTGATTCATACTTAGCGCACGATCTTCTTGAAACTTTCAATAGCGCTTTCTACTTCACCGACATCTTGCGGCGCACTGAAGAGCATGACCTTCACTATGTAGCAGAGGCTGCTTTTGAAGTGATGGTTCCGGACACCTACCCGCAGGCCATCGCGGATTCGTTGAAAACCGCTACGAACTTGGAACAAAGGGAACAGGACCTCGACTTCCTGATCAACCGGTCCTTCCGCGAGTCCGTCTTTGTCAAGACGCTCCGCCCGGCGGCGCAACCGGACCAGCGGGCACTGACCAAACTTCTGGTGGCCTCGTCGCTCCAACGACTGCCAGATCGCGCCAACAATCCGGGCCCAGCGGTATTTCGAAGCCCCGGCGGGACGGAAATTTCCGTGGAACCAGGCGCGGCTCAGATCGCGCTGGACGGATTGGCCACGCATTATCCGGAACCGCGATCTTTAGAAGAAATTGTTGGCTCGATTCAGCAGGCGAAACAGGCGGCGCTTAAGCCGAACGAGATTGTCGCGCTAATCAACACGCTATTTGCAGCGTTCTCGCGTGGACTGATATCGCTGCATAGTGCAAGGCCCCCTATCCACGCCCACGCCGGGTCGCGCCCAATGGCCTCCGCCCTCGCCCGTAACCAGTGCGTCGGCGGCACTCGAGTAACGACGATGCTGCTCGACAACATCGACCTTGATGATTCCGATTGCCGGGCGATTCTTCGGCTTCTCGACGGCCGGCGCGACCTGCCCGCAATGGTTCGCGCGCTTCCCCCGGTGCCTGCGGTTGACTCAATGGCCCGTGTGACAACCGCGCTGGCCAAACTTGCGCGAGCGGGCCTGATTGCGGACCTACCACGCGAATGACGACGATATCTGAATCGTATCTTCAGCTGCTCGAGCGAGAAGGATGGCAAGCTGACCCAGTTCAGTCTGCGGCGGTTGAGCGTTTCGCCGAACTGGAGAAAGAACTCGCCCAATTTAGTAGATGTGGCGGACGATTCTTTTCACGCATTGTCGGCAAAGGTAAGCGCCCTACCCCTAAGGGACTGTACCTGTGGGGTGGCGTTGGCCGGGGCAAGTCGATCTTGATGGATCTGTTTTACCAAAACATCGAGTCGGTACCGAAGAAACGCGTTCATTTTCATGCGTTCATGCTTGATGTCCACGCGCGCGTGTTCCAGCTCCGCCGTGACCCGTCCAACAACGGTGACCCGCTCAAGGAGGTTGCCAAACAGATCGCCACGGAAACAACACTGCTTTGTTTTGATGAGTTTCAGGTTACCGATACCGCCGACGCGATGATTCTCTCGCGGCTATTCAAGAAGATGTTCGAACGCGATGTGATTGTCGTCGCGACATCCAACCGGCCACCGCTAGACCTCTATCTCGGCGGTCTAAATCGCGACCTGTTTTTGCCGTTCGTTGACATGTTGATCGATAGAAGCGTGGTCAGCCACCTCGATGGCGCCAAGGACTATCGCTTAGAACAACTTCGGAGCATCGGCGTTTTTCACACCCCGCTAGGGCCCACCAGTGACAGTGAGCTCGCCGCCGCCTTCCACCAACTCACCGGCAGAGACCGCGGCGACCCCCTAGAACTGAGGGTCCAAGGCAGATCATTGACCGTTCAGAGCACGGCCAGCGGTGCCGGACAGATGACGTTCGCCGAACTGTGCGAGCGCCCGCTGGGGAGCGCGGACTATTTGGCGATCGCCGAAACTTTCAACACACTGATCGTTTCGGGGATTCCCTTAATGGGGCCGGAAAAACGCAACGAGGCCAAGCGATTCACCACGCTCATCGACGCGCTCTATGAGCACAGAGTGAATCTTATTTGTTCTGCCGACGCGGCGCCCGACCAACTTTATCCCGACGGGCACGGATCCTTCGAATTTGCCCGTACCGTTTCTCGTCTCATGGAAATGCAGTCGCCCGACTATATGGCATTGGCGCATATCGTGACCGGAAGCCCATCAAATTGACTCGGCGCTCCATTGCAGGGCCGGCAACACGCCGATTGGATGGGTGCCGCTGGCCTTAAGAAAGCGATTAAGGCGCTGTTCGTCGATTGGATCGCCGACGTCCGCGCGATATAGACCGCCGGCCACGAACACCGCGTCTATTCCAAAGGCGTTAGCACCCGCAATGTCGGTTCGGGGACTGTCACCCACCGCGACAACTTGCGACAACGGCAGATCGCGCGCACCTATGCAGGCGTCGTAGGCTGGCGCGTAGGGTTTGCCAAATTGAACGACGTGGCCGCCAATGCTGGCGTAGTGGGCAGCGAGCGCCCCGGCGCAGAGCAGCGTGAGCGGTCCACGCATGACACTGAGATCCGGATTTGCGCAGATAAGGGGCATATCCCGATTGCGCGCGACCTGGAGTTCCGTCTCGTAGTCGGCAACGGTTTCGGTCTCGTCATTGCGAAATCCGGTCACCAGCAGAAAGTCGGCGCCATCAAGCGCCGCCGCTTCTTGATACTCGAGGCCGGCCAACAGCTGGGCGTCCTTGGGCGGTCCTATGTATCGAAACCGGTTGCGGTTCTCTAGCTCGGGAATCCCTCGTCGAAGTGCGCGGTAGGTGATCTCGCCTGAACTCACAATCCCATCGTAGGCGCTGGCGGGAACCCCAATGCCGCCAATTTGCCGCCTGACCGCATCGGCACGGCGCGGCGCGTTCGAAAGCAAAATTCGCTCGATCCCCGCCGTCCGCATGCGATCTAGACAATCAAGGGCATTGGAATATGGGCTGGTTCCGTCGTGAACGACGCCCCACAGATCTATGAGTGCCAGATCGTACTGCGATGCGATCTCGCCGAAACCTTCAAATATTTTGTAGGGCATTAGGTCCCCGCAGCAGGCAGTCGCACGCGCGAGGTCATTGCCTGCCCTCAACGCCGACAACCTCCGATAGCGAGCGAACGCCGTCGCGGTCCATTAGCTGTCTTAGGTCGAGCAATATTCTGTGCACTAGGTCAGGCCCCTGGAAGATGAGTCCGGTATAGAGCTGAACGAGCGAGGCGCCAGCCTTGATCTTTGTGTAGGCGTCCTCGCCTGACCAAACTCCACCAACACCGATCAAAGGCAGACGGCCCTGACTTAGGCGAAACGCGTCTCGCAGTACTTCGGTGGAGCGCGCAAATAACGGCCGACCCGAAAGGCCACCCGCTTCCGTCGCGAATTGTTTGGCGAGAAATGGCGGTCGATCGACGGTGGTGTTCGATACGACGAGCCCGTCTATCCCGGTTTCAATCGCGATCTCGACGATGCCGCCAAGGTCGTTCGGCGCCAAGTCAGGGGCAATCTTGACCAAGAGCGGCGGCCGGCGTTCGCTCTGACTTCGCGCGTCGCGCAGGCGGTTTAGGAGTTCGCCGAATTTCGCCCTTGCCTGCAAGTCGCGAAGCCCCGGGGTGTTCGGCGATGATATGTTGACGACGAGGTAGTGCGCGAG
Source organism: Pseudomonadota bacterium (assembly GCA_027622715.1). Taxonomy (GTDB): domain Bacteria; phylum Pseudomonadota; class Alphaproteobacteria; order SHVP01; family SHVP01; genus CALJDF01. The sequence goes on from JAQBYN010000012.1 coordinate 26,430, forward strand.
ATCGGAAAAACGCAGCACGCCGTCGACGTAATCCTGAATGGGATCTTTGGCGTCCCGATTTGCGCCGACATTTATCCCAATGATGCCAGGATCGCCGTTGCGTTGCCGCCGCATATTTCGCGCGAAGGTTTCATGACCATCATTGTTGAAACCAAGTCGGTTGATCACGGCATCGTCGCGCGGCGATCGAAAAACCCGCGGACGTGGATTCCCTTTTTGCGGCTTTGGCGTCACGGTCCCAGCTTCGACAAAACCAAAGCCTGTCTTCAGCATTGCCCGTGTAGCGACCGCATTCTTGTCGAACCCAGCAGCCAATCCGACCGGGTTTGGGAATCGAAGGCCTGCGATGGTTGTTTCTAGACCAGCGACCGTGCGCCGACGAGCAGGAAGCAAACCAGATCGCAACACGCCGAGTGTCAGGGCGTGCGCGCGCTCGGGGTCCAGGGCAAACAGAACAGGGCGAATAAGATCAAACGGGCGCGCTGACACCTAAAACAAACTCGCCTGACGGGGTTCCACGGGTTCTACTGAATCGACCGGATCGAGGCAGCCCGCGTCATCGTTCTTGACGCTATTGACGCTCGGGCTCACGGCTATAACGGTCAGGTCGACGTGCGATGGAACGACTAGGCGCGCAAGGTCGCCGGGGCCTGCGTGGGGATCAAGCCAAGCGTCGAAATTTTCTGGGTCTAGGACGACCGGCATGCGGTCATGAGTGTTGGCGACCGACGGCAACGCGGGGCCAGTGACAATCGAGTAAGTCTCGATGACTTGACCGGCCGGGCCGACGTCGCGGGGACTGCCGGTCTGGACATCGAGGGGGCGCGTCCACGCGTCCCATATCGCGGCAAACGCCATCAAAGCGCCATTCGAGGGGCGAATCAGGTAGGGCTGACGTTTGCCATCGACGACCTTCCACTCGTAATACCCATCGGCGGGAACCAAGCACCGTCGCTGCGCGAAACTTTCGCGAAAGGCACTTTTGGTCGCGACTGTCTCACCTCGCGCGTTAATCATGCGCGATCCGACCGCAAGGCCGTCCGCCCATGAGGGCACCAAACCCCAGCGAAGGAGGGCCAACTCTCGGTCACCTGTGCTTGTCATCCGCATGACCGGCATCGTGTCGGTCGGCGCCACGTTGTAGCGCGCCGGAAAGTTGGGCATCCCGCCGACCAGCAGGAAAAGACGCCTCATGGCCTCGGCCGGGGAGAGGAGGAGATAGCGCCCACACATGGCGGGCATCCTAACGATTCGATTGACCGCCGCAATCCGTCGCGTTTGACCACTCTCGATCTGCGGTCGACAATGGTCCAGGATTAATGATCGAGCCGTGAGATGCCGGATTCAAAGATTGAGGACGAAGGCCGCTTCTATTTCGAGGGGGAGTGGTTCGATTCGAACCCCAAGATGATCGGCCCTGCAACGCACGCCTTTTGGATGGCATCAGTCGTGTTCGACGGTGCCAGAGCCTTTGAGGGATTAGCGCCCGACCTTGATCTCCACTGCCAGCGGCTGATTCGATCAGCGTCGGCCATTGGACTGACCCCCCCGATAACCTGGGAGGTCGTTCGCGACTTGGCCGTGACAGGGATTCGGATGTTGCCGCGGGATTCACAGCTTTACATTCGGCCAGCGATTTTCGCCGAAGATGGCTTCGTCAATCCGGAGGCGGACAGCGCTAAATTTGTGCTGGCAATCCTGCACTCGCCGATGCCTCGCTTTAAGGGATTTACCGCCTGTCTTTCATCATTGCGGCGCCCGGCGCGGGACATGGCGCCAACCGATGCAAAGGCCGCGGCACTCTACCCCAACAGCGGTCGCGCGCTGCGTGAGGCAGCCACGCGGGGTTTCGACAATGCTGTCATGCTTGACCCGAACGGCAACGTTGCCGAATTCGCCACCGCGAACTTGTGGTTCGCCAAGGATGGGGTTGCCGTAACCCCCGCCGAGAACGGCACATTCTTGAGCGGCATTACCCGCCGGCGGGTCAAAGAATTATTGCGATCCGACGGAATTGCGGTCGAAGAACGGGCAGTGACCTTTGACGACGTGTTAGATGCCGATGAAGTATTCAATACCGGCAATTACGGCAAAGTCATGCCGGTGACAAAAATCGAGAATCGAGCACTGCAACCGGGACCGATTGCCCGGCGCGCCTTCGACCTCTACATGGAATTCTCGAAGGGCCAGAACGTCTTCTAGCTTGGCGCCGAAAGAGTCCGGCGCACAAGATCGGCGAAATTACCGACCCCATAGAGCGCGACGAAAGACCCAATGCGCGGCCCTTGTTTCTGGCCAAACAAGACCTCGTAAAGAACGCCAAACCAGTCGCGCAAATTTTCAAAGTTGTGGCGCTTGCCCACCTCGTAGATCCGGTTCTGAATTGCTTCCGCGTCTGATCCGTCGGGGAGGCCTTCGATTTCGCCGATGAGATCTTCGAGCGCGGTGCGCTCCTTTGACGAAGGCGCCCGGAAAACCTTCGATGGTTCCACAAAATCCCGGTAGTAGGCGATGGCATAGGTGACCAATCGGTCCAAGAGCGGGTGCGTTTCCGGCGTCGCGCCTTCGACATATTGCCCGACAAAACCCCACAGCACCGCAGGGTCGTCGGTGTTACATACGCTCACCAAGTTGAGCAAGATGCCAAAACTAATGGGCAGATCTTCGGTCGGCGCGTCATCGCCGTGGATGTGCCACACGGGATTGTCCATGCGAGCAATGCGATCGGGTGTCTCATGAAATGTGCGAAGAAAAGCCGCGTATTCGTCGACTGCCCGCGGGATCACATCGAAATGTAAGCGCTTCGCTTTGCGCGGCGACTGAAACATGTAGAGAGAGAGGCTCTCCGGAGAGGCATAGCGCAGCCAGTCTTCAAGTGTGAGGCCATTGCCGCGGGATTTCGAAATTTTCTCGCCATTTTCATCGAGGAACAGTTCGTAAGTGAACCCGTCAGGAGGCCGGCCATCGAGGACTTTGCAAATCCGGCTCGACAGCCGTACCGAATCGATCAGGTCTTTGCCTGACATCTCGTAGTCGACGTCCAACGCCCGCCAACGCATCGCCCAGTCAGCTTTCCACTGGAGTTTGCAATGGCCACCGGTTACCGGAACCTCGGTTTTCTTCCCGGCGTCGTCGATATAAACGATGGTCCCAGCTTGAGGGTTTTGCTCAACTACAGGCACCTGTAGGACCTGACCCGTCTTCGGACAGATCGGCAGAAAGGGACTGTAGGTCGCCCGGCGCTCGGCACCGAGAGTGGGCAAGATCACATTTGTAACGTCGTCATAGTGCTGCAGCATGAGCAGCAAAATTTCGTCGAATAGGCCGCTCCGGTAGCATTCGGTCGCGCTCTTAAATTCGTAGTCGAACCCGAACCGATCTAGGAATGACCGAAGCCGCGCGTTGTTGTGGTGGCCAAAGCTCTCATGGGTGCCGAATGGATCTGGAACCGACGTAAGCGGTTTGCCCAGGTGTTGGGCAAGCTCTTCGCGATTCGGCACATTGTCGGGAACCTTCCGAAGGCCGTCCATGTCGTCGGAAAAGGCATAAAGTCTGGTTGGGATGTCCGAGAGTTCGGAAAACGCGCGACGGACCATTGTCGTCCTCGCAACTTCACCGAATGTTCCGATATGGGGAAGACCTGATGGGCCGTACCCCGTCTCGAACAGGACAAAGCCTTTATCGGGCGGCTGGGCACGATAACGCTCGACGAGGGCTCGTGCCTCGGCGAAGGGCCAGGATTTTTGATTATCAAGGGACACGGTCAGCTCGCGCGGCAACCTAGGCGGACCAGCCAGGCAGGGTCAATAGTGCAACGGCGCTGGCAAAGGAACCCGGGGTTGCTGCCGGCGACCCCAATCCTTAGATTGCGCCGTCCGCAGAAGAGGAAATCCCGATGTCCGTAAAACAAGAGCATCAAGCCCTCATATACGTGATGGTGCTGATGTCAGCTGCCGATAGCAACATGACCGATAAAGAGCTCTTTACGATCGGCGAAACCGTAAAGACGCTGCCGATCTTTGACGGGATGGACATCGAGACCCTTCCTGAACACGCCGAGCGTTGCGCCGATATGCTGTCCAAAGAGAACGGTCTGGACGCGGTGCTTCGCTTCGTTTCGGGCAAGCTTCCGGCGCGCCTTCACGAAACGGCCTACGCGCTGGCATGCGACATTGCCGCCGTCGAGGGCCGCTTGCGCAGCGAGGAAATAAAGCTCCTAGAATTCTTGCGGCACAAACTGGAAATTGGGCGGCTCCCTGCGGCCGCCATCGAACGTGGCGCCAAAGCGCGCTATCAGGTTCTCTAGAGCGCCGAAGCAAACCCCGCCGCACGTTCGATCGCCTCTTCTATGTTTTGTGCGTGAGTACGGCCGGAGGCCTTGCGCGGTTTCAAATCGTGGTCGCCGTCCTCAAGCCAATGAAGGTTGATCGAGGAACTAAGATCGTAAGTCTCGACCTCCTCTCGGTTGCCCAGAGGATCACGGGTCCCCTGCAGGACGAGCATGGGGGTGGTGAGCGTCCCGAGATGCGCCGTGCGCGTTGTCTGGGGCCGGCCGGCCGGATGAAACGGGTAGCTGAAACACAAAAGACCGGCGACGTTCTGTTCGTCAGCAACCATCGTTGCGATCCGCCCGCCCATGCTCTTGCCCCCAATGATCAGACGATCAGAGGTGCCGACCTGTTCAATTACCCGGCGCCAGGCATCTAGCAATACGGGCGGGCGGTCTGGGCCCGAACGTTTTCCCTCATCGCGGCGCCGCGCCATGTACGGGAATTCGAACCTAACGACGCGCAGACCGAGTGCCCCGAGGCCCAGGGCAATCTGCTCCATGAAGGCGGAGTCCATGGGCGCACCGGCGCCATGCGCCAAGACGACGGTTCGGGCCGCGCTATTCTCACCGTTGATCAAAAGATTCATAAAGGACCGTCCGGATCACCCCGCCAGTGCGGGAAACGCCACCACGGTTGAGCTGGAGCGGGTGAAGGGAATCGAACCCTCGTCGTAAGCTTGGGAAGCTTCTGCTCTGCCATTGAGCTACACCCGCGCGCCATCCGCGATTCTCCGCACCGCCACTCGGAATGCAAGCGCCACCTGCAAGTATTAGCCGGTACACAGCGCCGGGATCAAATTCGATTTCAATAGCGAGTGATCAGCGGCGCCAGAGCGTTGACACAACTCAGACCATGCGAAATGGTCGCGATTATCAGGTTCTAGGTCGTTACCACCCCACGCCGTCCCACGAGGACCTGAACCTTGGAGACAATCATGTCGATCGTTGAGCGGGACGCTTTGGCCCCGATGTCGGGTAAGTTCCGAAATCCGAACATCACCGCCGATGGAGCCAATCGTGCGTCCATCGGTTTGCGGCAATTGGACTCGTTGTGGATTAACACGGGAACTCTTTGCAACCTGACCTGCACGCATTGCTACATTGAATCCAGTCCGACAAATGACCGTCTTGAATACATCACCCGTAGTGAGGTCCGCGCCTATCTAGACGAGATTCGAGATCTCGGTCTGCCGACCCGAGAAATCGGTCTTACGGGTGGCGAACCCTTCATGAATCCGGATGTAATCGGCATCCTCGATGACATTTTGTCCCGTGGACTCGAAGCGTTGATCTTAACCAATGCGATGACGCCGATGAAACATCATCGGGCCGAACTCCTCCGGCTGCGCGAATCGTACGGCGACGCGCTGACTTTGCGCATATCGCTGGATCACTACACCCAACAGCGGCATGAAGAAGAGCGCGGCGCGCAATCTTGGTCGCGGACCGTTGAAGGCTTGCAGTGGCTCGCGCAGAACAGATTTCGGATGGCCGTTGCCGGACGAACGATGTGGCAAGAGCCTGAATCCGCCTTACGCGAGGGCTACGCCCGCCTATTTTCCGCATTGCGGATACCGATCGACGCGACCGATCCGGGCCAACTCGTAATTTTTCCGGAAATAGATGAATTCGCTGAGGTACCGGAGATTACTACCGCGTGCTGGGGCATCCTGAACGTGAACCCCGACGCGATGATGTGCGCGACCTCTCGTATGGTTGTGAAACGCAAGGGCGCGGCTCGGCCGATGGTCGTATCCTGCACGCTCCTGCCCTACGACGCGCAATTCGAAGTTGGTCATACACTGGCAGACGCGAAAACCAGCGTGCGGCTAAACCATCCGCATTGCGCCCGATTCTGCGTCCTGGGCGGTGGATCCTGCAGCGCCTGAGGCCGCCGCCACTCGGTTGGCATGATCTTGGCGCGCTGACCCCGCCGCTTCTTTTTTTCGGCGGCCCTTATAGCAATCTTCATGCGACCACCGCACTTGCCAAACACGCCAGCACACTAGGGATCGCCGGCAGTTCTTGCATCTGCACCGGCGACGTCGTGGCCTACGGCGCGCACCCCCAGGAAACGGTTGGCGTGCTTAGAGAGCTTGGCTGCCACGTCGTCGGTGGAAACTGCGAAGAAGCGTTTTCGTCAAGGTCGGCCGATTGTGGGTGCGGGTTTGCTGAAGGCTCTCGCTGCGACATTTTGTCGGCGCGCTGGATGGATTATACCCGCCGAAATCTCGACGACGATGCGTGCGCTTGGATGAGCACACTTCCTTCAGACATTCGTTTTTCGGTCGGTGGTGTCAATTTCTTCGCAACCCACGGCGCGCCATCGCAGGTGAATCGTTTCGTTTTCGATTCCACCGACGCATCTGTGAAATTGCGGGAGTGCGCCAACGCTGAGGCGGACGTCATCATCGCCGGACACTGCGGTCTGCCGTTCACTAATGAAATTGGAACAAGCATTTGGCATAACCCCGGTGTCATCGGGCTGCCAGCCAACGATGGCACCCCGCGCACGTGGTTCAGCACACTCTCCGAGGATGAGGATGGGCTTCGTCTCGAGACAACGCCGCTGGATTATGACCATACGGCGGCCCAAACGCAGATGCGGCAGGCCGGACTGCCCGAAGAATATGCAGCAACCCTATCGACCGGCCTATGGGATAACTGCGAGATTCTGCCAGCCGCAGAAACCAGGGCGCAAGGGACTGCGTTGACGGCGATCAGTATTGCCCTGCCCGCGCGGCGCCGGCCGTCCAAGATATCCCCATTCGCCGGCGCTTGACTGAACGAGGGTCCGGGCGTAATTACATTTCTGTGGTGATTTGAGCCGACCGGCTTGCGGCCACGTTAAACAAACTGCTTAAAAGGTCGGAGCAACAACCCGGCTCCTGGCCGGGTTTTTTGTTGGGAGACCGAACATGACCAGCACTGGGACCAAGAAAGACAGCCGCGGCTGGCGCCGACAAACCCTTGCGGTGCGGGGCGGCCAATCGCGATCGAATTTTGGCGAGACGAGCGAAGCACTTTTTCTGACCTCGGGCTACGTGTACGACGCGGCGGAACAGGCGGAAGCGCGGTTCAAGGGCGAGGACGACGGATTCATCTATTCTCGTTTCTCGAATCCGACAGTCGGGATGTTCGAAGAGCGTGTAGCTGCAATCGAAGGCATGGAACGGGCGATGGCGACGGCGACGGGCATGGCCGCGGTTAACGCCTCGTTGGTGTCCCAACTGAAGGCTGGCGACCATGTCGTCTCGGCCCGGGCGTTATTTGGGTCTTGCCGCTATATCGTCGACGATATTCTGCCGCGCTTCGGCGTTGACGTGACGCTCGTCGATGGTGGCGACTTGGCCCAGTGGGGCGCGGCGGTCCGGGGCAACACGGTCTGCGGATTCTTGGAAACACCGTCAAACCCAATGCTCGACATCGTCGATATCCGCGCGGTGGCGGATATTCTCCATGGTGTCGATGCAAGACTGGTGGTCGACAACGCGTTTGCCACGCCCGCCCTGCAGCGACCGGGTGAGTTCGGCGCTGATATCGTGGTTTATTCGGCAACCAAACATATTGATGGCCAGGGCCGCTGCCTCGGCGGCGTCGTGCTCGGTTCAGAAGATTACGTCGAGAACATTCTCAAGCCCTACCTTCGGCATACCGGGCCCGCACTAAGCCCCTTCAATGCCTGGGTCATGCTCAAGGGGCTAGAAACACTAGAGCTTCGATTGGAAAGACACTGCGCGTCGGCAGCAACAATTGCCGCGCTTCTCGAAGAAGACGATCGGGTTTCGCGCGTGATCTACCCTTGGCTGGACAGCCATCCCGGCAGTGCATTGGCAAAAAAGCAGATGAAGGCCGGTGGCGGGATAATAACTTTCGATATCGGGATCGACAAAGACCAAGCATTTCGGTTCTTGAACGGCCTGAATATCGTGGACATCTCAAACAACTTGGGTGATTCGAAAAGTCTTATCACCCATCCAGCGACCACGACCCACCAACGCGTTCCGGAAGCGGAACGCCACGAGCTTGGGATACTCCCCACAACTGTTAGGTTGTCGGTTGGGCTTGAGGACATCGATGATTTGCTGGACGATATTCGGCAGGCTCTAAGCGCGCTATAAGTAGCAGGCAAACAGGGCAAAGGTTCAACGCGGGTTACTCATGTACGATAGAACCACACGCGGCATACGTATCGAGGTCCAGCCATTCTATCTTGAGGACCAATCGACCCCTGACCAGGGGCATTTCGTCTGGGCGTACCGGGTAAGAATCGAGAACGTCGGCCCGGAACGAGTCCAACTCATGAACCGATACTGGAAGATCACCGATGCCATCGGCCGGATCAAGGAAGTACGTGGGCCCGGCGTCGTTGGCGAGCAACCGCTTTTGGGACCGGGCGAGTCTTTCGAGTACACGAGCGGAACACCGCTCTCCACGCCATCAGGCATAATGGTCGGCACTTACGAGATGACTACCGATAGCGGCGATACTTTTCCGGTCGAGATTCCCCCATTCTCGCTCGATAGCCCGCACGAGCAATCATCGTTGAACTAGGCGCCGACGCTGGGCAAGAGGAGCGACGAGGTGGATACATCTTTGGAAAAGGCGACCAACGCATTAGATCAGCGTCCATCGCGCGATGAAGCCGAAGCCGCGGTAAAAATACTGCTGCGCTACACCGGTGACGACGTCGGCCGGGAGGGACTGCTGGATACCCCAGCGAGGGTGGTTCGATCATTCGACGAGTTCTTCGCGGGCTATGGCGATGACGCGGTCGAGTATCTGCAGCGGACCTTCGAGGAGACCGACGGCTACGACGAGATGGTCGTCTTACGGGACATTCGGGTCGAGTCGCACTGTGAACACCACATGCTGCCCATCATCGGGCGTGCCCATGTCGGGTATCTGCCCAACAATCGTGTGGTGGGAATAAGCAAGTTGGCGCGGGTGGTCGACGCCTACGCCCGCCGACTCCAGGTGCAAGAAAAGATGACCGCACAGATCGCGTCGTGCATCGATAGCGTGCTCAAACCTAAGGGTGTGGCTGTGGTCATTGATGCGGCGCACCAATGCATGACGATGCGGGGTGTTCATAAGCCGGGTGTCAGCATGGTCACCAGCCACATGATCGGCGCCTTCCGCGAAGATGCGACGACGCGGCGAGAATTCTTAAACATTATCAGCAGCCCGTCGAACCAATCGGGTTAGGACGCGATGCATCGCATGGCCGGCCGCACGGATCAGATGTGATCGAGTTTCGGCCAATCGTTTTTTTTCTTGGCGTCCTTCTTATCGCCTTGGCGGCGGCCATGCTGGTACCCGCCGCGATCGATGCGGCTGGCGGATACTCTGATTGGCAGGCGTTCCTCGGTGGTTCAGCCCTTACGCTTTTTTTTGGCGTTAGCTGCGTTCTTACAACACGTGGGGGATGGACCAGCCTCACGGTTCGTCAGAGTTTTGTTCTGACAACGCTTAGTTGGACGATTGCAGCTGCGTTCGCCGCGTTACCGTTCTGGTTTTCCGGCCTTGGCCTCGACTACTCGTCCGCGTTTTTCGAGGCGATGTCGGGCATCACGACCACCGGCTCGACTGTATTGGTCAATCTTGATAACGCCCCGCCGGGCATCCTCCTGTGGCGAGCCCTCTTACAATGGCTCGGCGGCGTCGGGTTTATCGTCCTCGCAATCTCGGTACTCCCGTTGCTGCAGGTGGGCGGAAACCAGCTGTTCAAGACGGAATTCAGCGACCCATCGGGCAAAGCGACCCCTAGGATTGCCTCTCTCGCAAGCGGAATTGGCATGGTCTACGTCGCCGCAACTGCACTTTGCTTTGTCGCCTATTGGGCCGCAGGCATGTCTGGGTTCGATGCTGTCGCCCATTCAATGACGACAATCGCGACGGGTGGATTTTCCACCTCTGACGCATCGTTCGGCCATTTCTCAAGTCCGGCGATCGAGTGGATCGCGACTGTGTTCATGATCATTGGAAGCTTGCCATTCGCCCTTCTGCTGATTGCGACACGCGGCGCCCCAATGAGGGTGATAACGAGTAGTCAGGTGCAGTGGTTCGCCGGCATTCTCGTTGCGGGCACCCTCGCGATAGCGATCTGGCAGTTCACCGCCAACGACGTTGAGATCGGGCGGGCGTTACGGTCCTCGGCGTTCAATGTTACATCGATCATTACCGGCACCGGGTACGCGAGCGAAGATTTCTGGCGATGGGGTACTTTTCCCGGCGTTGCGTTCTTGTTCTTCATGTTTGTTGGCGGCTGCGCCGGTTCAACGTCGTGCAGCGTCAAGATATTTCGCTACCAAGTCCTCTTTCTGGCCCTAAAAGCGCAATTGGAACGGTTGTTGCGGCCCCACCGCGTGTACATACCGCACTACGCCGGAAAACCGTTGCCCGATTCGGTGACCGATTCTGTCTTTGCCTTCTTTTTTCTGTTCCTTTTGCTATTTGCCGTGTTGGCGTTCGCACTTTCTGCTCTGGGGCTCGATTTCGTTACGAGCGTTTCCAGTGCGGCTACTGCTATAACAAACGTCGGCCCAGGCCTTGGCGATGTTGTTGGTCCGGTTGGTACCTTCGCCAACGTCCCCGAGACGGCCAAATGGCTGTTGGCCGCGGGGATGCTTCTGGGCCGGCTCGAAGTATTTACCGTGATCGTCCTCTTCACCCGAAGGTTTTGGCGCACCTAGCGCCTATTGAATGCCATGAAACAATACACGCCGTTAGAGTTGACCAAGAAACTTGTCTCGTTTGACACGACAAGTCGGGAATCGAACCTCAGCCTCATCGCCTTTGCGGCATCCTACTTGGAAACATTGGGCGTATCGTCGCGACTCATCCATAACGCCGACAGTACGAAAGCCAACCTCTACGCGACCATCGGTCCGGCCGACGTGCCTGGCGTTGTCTTGTCGGGACATACCGATGTTGTCCCAGTGGACGGTCAGGACTGGACGACGCCGCCTTTCGAGCCGGTGGAATCCTGCGGGCGGCTGTTTGGCCGGGGCACCAGTGACATGAAAAGTTTCATCGCCACAGCCCTCGCACTGGCACCGGACATGGTGGCCGCCAATCTAAAAATGCCGATCCATTTCGCGTTCTCATACGATGAAGAGGTCGGCTGCCTCGGCGTCCACGGGATCGTCGACCATCTCACCGGCATCACGCCGCTGCCACGCGCCGTGATCGTGGGTGAACCGACCGACATGAAAGTCGTTAACGCGCATAAGGGCGTGTTTGCCTTTCGTACCTCGGTGCACGGCTTGGAAGCGCATTCAAGCGCGACCCATTTGGGTATCAACGCCGTGATGTTCGCGGCCGAACTAATCGCCCACCTGTCTGAAATAGCCAAGGAGCAGCGGGAAGGCAACCGAACTAACGATCGTTTCAGCCCGCCATATACAACGGTACACGTCGGCCTGGTTCGCGGTGGAACCGCACTGAACATCATTCCCAAGGAATGTTCGTTTGTCTGGGAGTATCGCCTCCTGCCCGGGGAAGACGAGGACGAGATCTTTCAAAAATTCGACAATTACGCGAATGAGGTCGTCCTACCGCGGATGAGGGAAATCTCGGAACGGGGCGCAATCGTTACTGAAAGAACCGGACGCGTGGCACCCCTTGTACCAGAGGCTGACTCACCCGCCGAGACCATGGCAATGATGCTCGCTGGCACGAATCAGACAGACGTCGTGAGTTACGGCACGGAGGGCGGCATATTCCAGGAAGCCGGAATCCCGACCGTCGTGTGCGGTCCCGGCAATATCCTTCAGGCGCACAAACCCGACGAATACATTGAGATCGCTCAGATCGACGCCTGCGAACAGTTTCTCAAGAAACTGATCGGCGTGGCCGCGACTCAGAGAATATAGGCCGAAAGAAACTCAGCGATCTTTGCCTCTAGCTCGCCGTTAAGATCCGAAATCAGATTTTCGACAAGCTCGAACTGAATGGCCTCGCGCTCCCTTAGCGTGAGATTCTCCGACACTGTCTGGTTTCGCTCGGCACGAGCAGTCGCGAACGCGAGCCTGAACCCCCTGTCGTTCCGAATCTCAAGCGTGACAACGAGTAAGGCGTCGTATCGTTCGGCTTGATCGACCGTGACCGCGCCACGCAGACCTTTTTCGACCGGCAGTTTCGTTTCGACGACCGATGCGGTCTCGATCACAAACTTAGCGCTGCCCTCAGTTCCCAGCGCCAACAGACGATCAACCGACCACCGACGTGCGGCGCCGGTCGGCGACGTCGGCAGCAAATGTTCAATGTTGGGGCCTTTGAGGGGGGGAACGTAGTTCTCGACTATTTCGACAGACGCCACGTTCAACCGAATCTTGTCGAGGTGGGAGAAAGTCAGTTCCGGCAATGGCACCGGCGGCACGGTCTGCGCGCAAGCTGCCAAGAGCGCACACGCAAGGGCCAATCGGCTGAGGGGGCGAAGATATCTTGCTGCGACGCTTGGCACGTTCGGCCTCCCGATCTTGGACTATTTGCCTGTCTCAAAAGAGTAGCACTGATTACAAAATTCGCATCGAACTTCGATCTGACCGCTATCGAGAACCATGTCCTCGACCTCATGCGGCGGAAACTGCTTCAGCACCGCCTCGATGCGTTCGCGCGAACAACGGCATTTCGCGACAATTGGCGTTGGGTCGTAGACCCAAGCGCCGTCCTCATGAAACAACCTTCTTAGAAATGCCGATGGTTGCAGCAGCGGATCGCACAGCTCCGATGCCGTCGCCGTACCCACCAGTGCCCGCGCGTGCTGCCAATCTTCATCCGTCGCAACCTGATCGACGAATTTTGGTCCCTCTAAGCCACCAGCCGAAGCGAGGTTCTGCACCATGATTGCGCCAGCCCGCCATTGAACCTGCCCGCCGCGAACAATCTCGCGGGCGACCCCGACTCGAACGGCCGCGCGCAACTGCTCGGAACGGCGAAAATAGTTTTCAGTGCATTCCGCGAGCGTGTTTCCCTCTAGAGCGACGATGCCTTGATGCCGTTCGGTGTCGGCACCTTGATCGACGACCCAGCTGAGGACGCCTTCGCCAAAAAACCGGTCGATCCCCTCAACACCTAGCTCAGCTGCCTTCTCAACGTTTCCGGCGTCAAAACTTGCATACGCGCGAATCGACCCGGGCGTCTGAAAATCTGCGACCATGGCGCGAATCGGGCCATTGCCACGAATCTGCAAGGAAAAAATGCCGTCGAACTTTAGCGCGCTGGACAACGCCACACTCAGGACAATGAGCTCGCCAAGAAGATAAGACACCGCGTCTGGGTACTGCTGGCCTGAGAGCACCGCGTTGATTGCCGGACCAAGCCGAACGAGGCGACCGCGAACGCCGATCTTGTCTATCTGAAACGGGTACACGCAGTCGTCGGGCTCAGCCAGTAGGCGACCCTCTAGATCATGCACCAGTTGAGAATCCCTTTTTGCACGTGAAGACGATTCTCGGCCTCCGCCCATACGACGGAATTTGGACCGTCGATGACGTCTCCCGTAACCTCTTGCCCGCGGTGCGCCGGCAGACAGTGCATAAAGAGGGCCTGCGACTGCGCGAGCGACATGATCTCTGAGTTTACCTGAAAGGGACGTAACAGTTCTTGCCGCGTTGTTGTCGCGGCAGCAGATGTTGGCGTTTCGTCGCTCATCGAGAGCCACACATCGGTGACGACGCAGTCTGCGCCCGCTGCTGCATCAGCCGCGCTGCCCACAATCTGTATCGAGGCGCCCTGAGCTTGTGCCCAACTCAAGATATCTGCGTCAGGCGATAGTTCGCTGGGACAGGCAAGGTCAAGGTGAAATCCGAACTTCGCCGACGCCTGAATCCACGTTGCAGCCATGTTATTGCCGTCCCCGATCCAAGCGATCTTGGCACCCTGAACCGGCCCTCGGTGTTCTTCGAAGGTCATGATGTCCCCCATTACCTGACAGGGGTGGCTGCGGTCCGTTAATCCGTTGATGACGGGAACGTCGGCACCGGCGGCAAGTTCATCAAGGACTTCATGCCGCGGCGTTCGAATCATGATCGCGTCGACATAGCGGGATAGAACCCGCGCTGTGTCCGCGACGGTCTCACCTCTATCTAGCTGCATAGTCGAACCGCTCATTTCGATGGTCTGACCACCAAGCTGGCGCATTGCGACATCGAATGAGACGCGCGTCCTCGTCGATGGTTTTTCGAAAATCATCGCGAGAATACGACCCGCGAGTGGGCGGTCGGCGTCCGGCGCCCCGCGAGGCAAACCATCGCGCAGCCGCTTTCGCGCGTTGGCGTCGTCAAGAATTTGGCGCAACGTTGCGTAATCCAGAACACCGATGTCGGTAAAATCCGGCATGCCTCAAAAACTCGTCGCACTAAGGGCATCATCGAGCTTGGCGAGAGCTTCCTCGATGTGACTCTGGTCTATGATTAGGGGCGGAAGAAGACGCACGACATTGTCGCCCGCGACCACACTCAGCATCCCGCGCGCGCGCAGCTCCGCAATAACGACGTTCGGATCGCCCGTGCATCGCAACCCAACAAACAGACCTTTGCCGCGCACCTCTGCAATCTTGTTCCCATGTTTGGCGCGCAGCTTCTCAAGTCCTTGATGGAGCGCATCCGCGCTTCTCCGGACCGCTTCTAAGAAGCCCGGCCTTGTCACTTCTTTCATGACAGCGAGACCCACTGCGGTTGCAATCGGATTGCCACCAAATGTCGAACCATGGGATCCCGCGACCATTCCCTGAGCCGCCCTTTCCGTTGCCAGACAGGCGCCGATCGGGAGACCGCCACCTAGTGCTTTGGCAACGGCCATGACATCTGGCGTCACGCCCCAATGCTCATGAGCGAATAGTCGACCGGTCCTACCGACACCGGATTGAACCTCGTCGAACATGAGGAGGAGATCGGCCTTGTCAGCGATTTGACGCAACGCCGGCAGGAACGAATCCGGCGACACCCTGACGCCGCTTTCACCTTGGATCGGCTCGACCAGGATGGCGGCGGTCTCCGAGGAGATCACCTGCTCCACGGCGGCGACGTCGCCGAACGGGACTTGGTCAAAACCATCGACCGGCGGTCCAAATCCGTCGAGATGCTTTTTTTGATTGCCTGCTGCCAGGGTGGCCAGGGTACGGCCGTGAAATGCACCCTCGAACGTTATGATCCGGTATCTCTCGGGGTTGCCCCCAGCCGACTGAAACTTGCGCGCAACTTTAATGCAGCATTCGAGGGCTTCGGCGCCGGAATTTCCGAAAAAGACCGTATCGGCGAATGTGTTCGCAACAAGAATCTCGGCAAGTGCCTCTTGGGTGGGAATGCGCACCAGATTGGAGGTGTGCCAAACGCCCTCTGCCGCCGTCCTCAGCGCTTCGACGAGCTTTGGGTGATTGTGCCCGAGCGTCGTGACGGCGATTCCGGAGGCAAAGTCCAGGTATTTTCGACCGTCGGCGTCAAAAAGGTAGGGGCCTTCTCCTCGCACAAACGCTAGATCTGCGCGGGCGTAGGTCGGCATTATTGCGGAAATCACGATGCTCTCCCGCTCTCGGTTCAGTAAACCGGCTGTCGGAAAGCGCCAGAATATGAGGCCGTCCGCCGATTCTGTCAATCGACGGATGGCGAAACCGAGATCAGCCCGCATTTGACACCCTTAACGAACGATTAACCGACGAGCCGCATTGTCCTAGGCGCCAAAGCCTCTTCTGACCTCCAGTGCCGGAGCGCCGGTGACCGATTCGATCTCCACGGAAATCTTGCCGCGTTCGAGCAACCAACCGACCGGCGCCGCGCTCATTGTCGCGCGCCAGTTGATGGCAGACGGCGATCAAGCGACAGCAATTCAGACTCTTTCCGAGTTGGCCGAGAACACGTCGGACCCTGAAATCTCCTTCACTCTTGGCATTTGGTGTCTCAATGGCGGCCGCGCTGTCGAGGCGCTGCACCATTTCCAAAATTCGGCGTCCCTAGCCCCTGGTGTGCCGGAAGTATTCATCAATCTTGCAACGGCCGCAGGCCGCTTGCGCCGCCACGTCGACGCACTCGACGCTGCCACTCGAGCGGTGGCGCTTGCCCGCGATAACGACAATGCGCAAGGCGCGCTGGGCAATGCCCTGTTGGCGCTGAAGCGACCGGTCGAGGCGGAAATCGCCTATCTTGAGGCACACAAACTCGTGCCGTCATCGGTCACGTGGATGCTCAATCTGGGCCACTGTTTGATGACACGAGGCGACAATTCAGGCGCAAGGAGTTGGTTCGAAAGAGCCCTTAGCACACAACCAGATTCCAATGTCGCGCTCAACGGATTGGCCTTGTGTGATCAAGTCGCGGGCAACCATTCGAGTGCGATCGAAACGTTCAACCGAGCCATCGCGCATGATGAGGGGTACGCCGAAGCCTGGGGCAATATCGCGGTGTCCCTGCAGTGCATCGGGCGTCATCACGACGCGTTAGCCGCCGCACAACGGTCGATTGAACTGGGGCCGGGGTCTCCCAGTGCACTCCTTAATTTCGGTCACATTCTGCAGGCGCTTGGTCGCCACGACGAAGCGACACAAGCCTATGAGGATGCGCTCAAGATTGAGCCAAACCTTCCCGGTGTTCGAGCCTACCTGCTCCACTCCAGGCGCCATGTGTGTCGGTGGGAAGGCGATGCCGAGCTTGTCGACGCCGTCGTCAAAGATGTCGCCCAGGGCGCGCAGGTGCCGCCATTTGCCCTTGCTGGCACAAATGCATCGCCTCAAACTAGGCTGGTTGCCGCGAAGCGATCCGCCGCTGCGCACGCGACCCTGGCGCCCACAGCAGACCGGTTTAGCATCTCCTCTCCAGGCAAGAAGCCCCTTCGAATCGGGTTCGTGTCACCTGATTTTCGCACGCATAGCCTGGCGATGTCGTTTTCCAGTGTGCTCGGCGCCCGCGATAATCCGGATTTCGAGTGGATTGGATACTCGATTGCGGGTAGTGGATCCGACGCGCTGACCAACGAGTTCCACCTGGCATTTGACCGCATGGTCGATCTCGGGCCCAGATCGATTGAAGAAGCTGTAAGCCAGATAGTATCTGACGGGATTGACGTCCTCGTCGATCTTGCCGGGCATACCCGTGGATCGCGGTTGGAGATATTTGCGCACCGGCCGGCACGTGTGCAGGTTCACTACCTCGGCTATGGCAGTACCCTCGGTGCTGACTATATCCCGTGGCTTCTTACCGACCGCGTGCACACCCCGCCGACGCTCGTGCGACACTGCTCGGAAACATTGGTGTACTTGCCAAATACCTTCATGGCAGCTGCCGCAGTCGACCCGCCGCTAGAGACACCTGATCGCGTTACCGAGGGCCTGCCCGCCGACGGAATCGTGTTCGCCTGTTTTAACGCGACCTACAAGTTGGAACCTGACTCATTCGCGAGCTGGATGCGCATACTCACTGGGGTTCCCGGCAGTGTCCTGTGGCTGCGCGGCACGAGCGAAAGCGTGATGGCGCGGATGCGTCACACTGCCGAGATTCAAGGCGTTGCGGCCGACCGGCTGATTTTTGCCGAGCGCAAGGACCGGCCAAGCCATTTAGCGCGCCACCGCCTCGCCCACATTTGCCTGGATTCGTTTAATCATGCCGGCGGCGTCACGACGATCGACGCGTTGCTTGCCGGCGTTCCTGTCATCACCATCGCCGGGTCCAGCCAGAGCGCCCGAACCGGCGCGTCGATCCTATCGGCGTTAGGCATGCCGGCTTTGGTTCAAGCAGGTACCGATGGGTACGAGAAACTAGCGATCGGACTGGCCACGGACTCTAGGTGGCTGGAGGAGACCAAAGACACGGTGCGGAAACAGGTGACGGTCTCGCCCCTCTTTGATCCAGCGGCGCTTGCTCGCGACCTAAACTCGGCTTTTCGCACGATGTACGACATCACGGCGAGCGGCAGCGAGCCGGTAACCTTCGACATTGCCTCAGCGCCGCACTGACCGGAGATACGCGTCCATATGGAACCGCATATGGCCCGGTTCGTACTCATATGCGCGGCCGAAGGGGCAAGCGCGCCGCGCCGCGCAACCGTCGTAGCGGCATGCTTTTCCCTCGGGGTTTTCGCTCCCCGCACAATCCAGAACGTGATTTCGGATTAGATTGGCACCGGGTACGCGGCAGGCGGTCGTGCAGGGGCGCTCGGCGCACGCGATACAGGGCGACGGGCGCTCATCGCGCGCTGGCAGCGCGACCGGGTGGTCAAACAGCAGCGCCGCGCGATAAGCATGCCAAAGTCCAAAATCAGGATGCACAAATAGCCCAAGCGGCGAGGAAAACACGGCGTCACTCCGCACCGCCCAGGTCAGAAATGGCAGGAATGGTGGACCGTTGTGGGCGTACACCGCACGTGCACCGAGGCCCAAGGCAATCTCGTCCACGACCTCTTCGATCCACTGATTCAACGGATCAGGCGCGTCATCTGATGCGATGGGTTGCGCCTGAAATGCTTGCCACATCGCCGATCCGGCATTCCCGACAAGGATAACGGTTCCGATTTGGCTACTGAAAGTGCCAACCATTTCGCCGGGGTCCGGATTGAACCCGCCACGAAACAACAAACCGTACCGGCCAAGTTCCGCCTTGATCGCCTCAATGTCGGCGCTCATCGGGCTTGGTCCAGCGCCTGCGCACTCACGCCTCGGGGCTCATAGCTCAGGCGAGCGAAGAACCATCATTTTCTGGATTTGCATGTCATGCATTGTGTGTGGAATTCCACCGACGCCAAGACCTGACTGTCGGAGTCCGGCGAACGGCATCCAATCCACGCGGAAAGCAGTGTGGTCATTGATCATGACCGCCGACGCGTCCAACCGCGAATACACGCGCATGGCCCGATCAATGTCTTTGGTGAATACAGAAGCTTGAAATGCAAACGGCAAAGAATTCGCGCGCTCAATCGCTTCGTCCATGTCGTCATAGGGGTAGACGCAGATAACAGGACCGAACACTTCCTGCCGCGACATACGAACATCGTCGGGCGGGTCGTAGAGCACCGTCGGACCGTAGCAATTATGGTCCATCGGTTCGCCACCGGAGAGAATTTCGGCGCCGCGATCCGATGCCTCGGTGACCCATTCGTGAACACGCGCCACCTCGCGCGGACGGATCAGCGGTCCAACCTCGGTGTCGGCCCTTGTCGGGTCGCCAACAATCAGCTTCTCGGCACCGTCAGCGAGCGCCTCTGCCAGGGTCCTCGCGAGGCTTTCGTGAGCAAAGATGCGCTGAACAGATACACAAACTTGCCCAGCGTGGTACATCCCACCCTTTAAGAGGGGTGGGACGATCTCGCTAAGATCGGCATCCGGCCCAACAATCACGGGGGCCGCGCCGCCGTGTTCTAACGCGCAGCGCGACCCCGGCGCGAGTTGCGAGCGAAGCGACCAGCCGACCCCGGGACTGCCTATGAAACTAAAAAATCCCACCCGGGGATCAGTTACCAACGCCGTCGCCACATCGCGGCTCTCGGTCACGGTGACTTGGCACCACTCTTCCGGCAATCCCGCTTCTCGCAAAATTTCGACAAAGCGAATACAAGAAAGCGGTGTGTCTTCCGATGGCTTGACGATAACCGGACACCCGGTCGCAACGGCCGGCGCGACCTGATGCGCAATCAGGTTGAGCGGATGGTTGAAGGCGCTGACAGCAACCACGACCCCGATCGGTTCAAGCGTCGTCGCGGCAAACCGATTGGCAGAAGCCGCGTTGACATTCATCGGGATAATTTCGCCAGCCGCGTGCTTCAGCTCTTCGACGCAGGCTTCGACGCTACTGATCGCCCGAATCGTTTCGATACGCGAGTCAATCAACGGCTTGCCGCCTTCGCGCGCGGCATCGACGGCCAGTTGCTCGATCTGACCCTTCATGATCTCGGCAGCCCGCGAGAGTATTTCGATGCGTTTCGGCTTCGAGAGCCAGGAATCGCGTGAGCGAAAAAGCTTGTGCGCCGTGGTCAGTGCGGCCTCGACCGCATCCCCATTTGTCGCATCGACCGTGGCGATCACACTTCGGTCGTAGGGGGCAAATACCTGCTTTTGAGCGTCGCCCGGTCTCGCACCCACCACCATCAGACGATGGTGAGATATGACTTCTGACATAGATCCTCCGGGCCTTGCGCGTTGGCCCACCTTACCGGCCACCGATCGGACCGCCAACGGATGGATACGGGAAAAGGTGGCGCGCCTGGAGAGATTCGAACTCCCGACCCCTAGATTCGTAGTCTAGTGCTCTATCCAGCTGAGCTACAGGCGCGCAGAACGTGGGCACCCGCTCCCGGGTCGCACACGAAGGCGTGGAACCTAATCAATAAGCCGTTTCCTCGCAAGACAAGCGCGACCAGAGGGCTCCGACTGGTGCCCGAACCGGCCCGACGACTAAAAACCGTACCTGAACCCGCTAAATGCAGGGTATGTAGGGCAAATTCGCTTGTGGGTTCGGTCCGCATTTGTTTAAGATCGCCAAGTTTCAATGAACTTCAAGTTAGCTACCCCGTATTACCTGTATATCGTTGGATAATCTCAAGAAATGGTTGCTCAGGTAGAGACGATTACCAGTCGCAATCTTTCTCGGTTGTTCGCCTCCGACATGCATATCTGATGGTGTTGCCTGGTATGATAGGGAAATACTCCTCGGTCGTCTTCGCACTGGCGTTCGCGCTTGGTGGGTGTTCGTTTGTCTCGGATGCAGTGTTTCCGGGGCGAGGCGCTGGGCAAGATGTGGAGCAGAGCGCCTCGGCGAACCAAGGCATTCAGACCGCCCAGTCCGGCGCGACTCAGGTTGCCGCCAATTCAGCGCCCATCGCGCCTGCGCGACCGCCAGCCCTCGGCAATTCGTCGTTCAACCCGCCGGCCGTTACGCCAGGGGTGAACACCGGAACATTTGTCGGTCAGAAGGTGGCGCAACTGCGCGGCGAACTGAGCCAGCTACAATCCAATATCGTCCAACAAAACCAGCGACTGCAGGCGATTCGCGAGCAGCTCGGCGGCACCTCACAGCGGTACCACGGCACCATCGCCGCCATCTCCGCGCGCCTTCAAGTTGGCACAACGCCTGGCAATCCGGTTTTGGTCAATCAATGGAACCTGGCGCAGGCCGAACTTGACCGGCTTGGTAGCGATATTAACCAGATGAACAGTTTGGCCAATTCTGTCGCGTCGGACTCCGCTTTTGCGGCTTTTGTATTAGAGAGCACACGGGCCACTTTTGGGCTGTCCGGTGCGATTGACGAGGACCATCGCCAGCTGGTGATCTTGGAAGACGAAACCAACCGGACGGTGGTTTTGATCGACCGACTCCTCAATGAACTGAGCGAAGACGTCAGTCGGCAGACTGCGTATGTGGGCAACGAGCGGTCAAACCTGACAACGCTGTCCTTAGCAATCAAGAACGGCGAGCTGCTAGGACCAAGCTTAGGGAACCGGGCGTTTGCGAACGCCGCGCCGCTGTCGAGTTCGCCGCCGCAGGCAGCCAACGCGTCCAATCGCAACAGCCAGTTTGCGAACCGTCGTCCCCTTGTCGTGATCCGGTTCGATCGGCCCGATGTGCCGTATGAGCAGGCGCTTTTCTCGGCAATAAGCCGGGCCCTGGAACAACGGCCGCAATCGCAATTCGATCTGGTCGCGGTGGCGCCCAACCGCGGATCTCCGGCCGAGGTCGCCCTCAATACGTCGCGATCTAAGGACAACGCCGAACGCGTGCTCCGTTCTCTTAACGATATGGGCCTACCGGCGAACCGGGTGCAGCTATCCTCATCGTCGAGTGCAGAGGCGTTCACCAACGAGGTTCACATCTACGTTCGCTAGTTGCGCCCGCGTGTGACGTCCTCGCTGCTATTTTCCGAACATCTCCTTGTACGACGCGAATCCACCTAGCGTTTCCGCGTTATAGACCCCTTTGGCAATCGCACGTGCGGTGGCGTCCGCCGCGAGCAAGCCGACCGTCGCGAGTAACGGGGGCGTCACCTCTATCGGGACCGTCCCGGTCGCGAGGACGAAAACACTGTCGCCATCAAAGGGCGAATGGACCGGGCGAATCGCCCGCGCCAAACCGTCCTGGACCATGATCGCCACACGCTTGGCCTGAGATCGGGTTAGTCGGAGGTTGGTGGCTACGGCGACAAGTGTCGTGTTCGCCCCTTCCTCTCCTGGCAGTTCATACGGCGTCGCCTCTAGGCCGATCGGCGCCAGCGTCGATTGCCCGCCAAGTTCGTCGGCCATTTCATAGGGCGCAGCCCAGAAGGTTGATGATCCCGGCGCAACCGTCGAACCAAAGGGATTGGCGATCGCAAGGGCGCCAACCTGAATTCCGTCATCACGGACAAAGGATGCTGTCCCGAGGCCGCCTTTTAGCGGGCCTGCCGTGGCGCCCATCCCGGCGCCGACGTTACCTTGAGCCACTGAGTGTAGAGCGCTCTCGCAGGCTTTGATGGCCATCCCACGATGTGGCGGGTCCTCATGCCAGTCCTGCGGCCCACCAATGGGTGGATCAAAGATAACGGCCGCAGGCACGATGGGGATACGGACCCCGCGCACCGCAAGCCCTCGCCCCTGGCCGGCTAGCCAAGACGTTGCACCGCTCGCCGCTTCAAGACCAAACGCTGATCCGCCTGAGAACACGAGCGCATCTATGGCTTTGACCGTGTTAGCCGGATCGAGGAGATCGGTCTCGCGGGTGCCCGGCGCGCCACCGCGAATGTCGGCAGCCGCAACACACGGCTGATCTGGAAGAATGACCGTCACCCCGCTACGAATTGTGCGATCGTGGCAGTTGCCAACTCTGATACCATCCACGTCTGTGATGGCGTTATGCGTTCCGACAGCGATCATGGTCTTTTCCCGCGGCGGCGGTGAGGTGAAGCGAGGAAACGAATGATCAACGAGCATGGGACACTTGGCAACCGCACACGACGTGCCGCGCTCGCAGTGGCGGCGATCGTCTTCGTTGTTGGTCCGATCAAGGATGTCGCCGCCGAGGGTGCGTCAGTTTTCGCGACCCGACACATGGTGTCTGCAGCCAATCCCCTCGCGGCCAGGGCGGGGCTTGAGATTCTTCGCCGAGGTGGAAGCGCCGTCGACGCGGCCATCGCCGTCCAAATGGTTTTGAATGTCGTCGAACCGCAATCGTCAGGTATTGGGGGTGGCGCATTTTTGCTCCACTTCGACGCGGCGACACGACAGGTCATGAGTTATGACGGGCGTGAAACAGCCCCCGCCGCCGCGACCCCTGCGCTGTTCCTCACCAAGTCTGGAGCGCCTCTTGGCTTTTTCAACGCGCTCGTCGGCGGCCGTGCTGTCGGTGTCCCGGGCGTCGTGCGCATGCTTGCCCTGGCCCATGAAAAACACGGCGTCCTACCCTGGCGCGACCTTTTTGCCACTGCAATCACCTTGTCAGAAGAGGGATTCGCGATATCTCCGCGACTTCACAAGCTGGTGGCGAGCGATCGTTTTCTCGCGACCTACCCCGAAACACGCAGATATTTCTTTGCGGCGGACGGCACCGCAAAACCCATCGGCCATCTGCTTAAGAACCCCGCGCTGGCAGGTACATTTAGAAGAATTGCATCCGAAGGTGCGGATAGTTTCTATGAGGGGTCCATCAGCCGTTCGATCGTCTTCGCCGTTCAGTCAGCAAGCGACAACCCGGGGCTACTGACCCACGCCGATATGACGGGGTACGAGGCCAAGTCCAGGACCCCAGTCTGTGCTCACTATAGGCGTCTTGAGATTTGCGGGATGCCGCCACCCACTTCAGGTGGTGTAACAACACTGCAGATTCTGGGAATATTGCAGAACGCCAATCTTGCAGCGAACCCGCCGACCTCGCCAGCCTCAGCCCATTTGATCGCGGAAGCGAGCCGACTCGCTTTTGCCGATCGCGGCAAATACCTGGCCGATCCGGATTTTGTCGACGTCCCGGTCTCTCGTTTGCTCGACCGCGCTTACCTGACTAAACGCTATAAGAAAATCTCACCGCACGACGCGATGGAATCGGCGGTTCCCGGCGTTTTCCCGGATCGGCACGGTTCAGGGTTTGGTGTCGGGGAAACCTTGGAACTGCCCTCTACGACGCATTTCTCAATCGTCGACGACAACGGGAATGCCGTATCCATGACATCAAGCGTCGAGAATACGTTTGGCTCTCGGCTCATGGTCCAGGGGTTTCTGCTCAACAATCAACTAACCGACTTCTCCTTCCGGCCAGACAATGACGGCGTGCCAGTGGCAAACCGCGTCGAAGCCGGGAAACGTCCACGGAGCTCGATGTCGCCGATGATCGTCCTTGACGGCAGAGGGCGGTTTCGCATGGCCGTCGGGTCCCCGGGCGGCAGTCGAATTATCGGCTACGTCGTCAAGACCCTCGTCGGCGTGATCGACTGGCAGCTTGATGTTCAGAGCGCGATCGATCTTCCAAACATCACCAACCGAGGTCGTGCGACCGAGATCGAGCGAATGGGCGATCACGCTGGAATGCTGCAAGCGCTCTCTAAACTTGGACACGATGCGGTTGCTGTTGAGATGACGAGCGGCATTCACGCCATCGTAAGAGATGATCGCGGTTTGTGGGGCGGTGCCGATCCGCGGCGCGAAGGTGCGGCCGTTGGCGACTAGCGCTGCGCAACCACAAAGAGGCGTTGCATGGCAAAAAGCGTCGTGCCGTCCGGCCCACGCGGATAGGCATCACGATAGCGCTGCCTCATTTCCTCAACAAAATCTCGCTTCTCGGAACCGCTCAACGCGTTGACGACCGGACGAAGGGCTGTCCCCATAACCCACTCCAGGACCGGGTCGTCACCCTGAAGAACATGGAAATAGTTGGTCTCCCAAATCTCCACATTCCGAACCAGCGGCGCCAAAACGTCATGGTAAAATGCCGGGGGTTGGACATGGGTGAAATCCACGAACTGGCGCAGATGATGACGTGAGGGACGGGATTCGATGCAATCGACGATTTGCGCGTGGGACGGTTGCTCGTAGTTGCGCGGCATTTGGATTGCGAGAATGCCTGCTTCGCCCAGGAACCTAGCGAGCGACGCGATGAGTCTCGCGTGGTTTGGGACCCAGTTGAATGCGGCGTTGGAGAAGATGAGATCCACGTCGGTCGCGGCAAACTCAGAAATATCCTGTTTGGACCAAGCGATCCCGGGATAAATCTCTGCGGCCTTCGTCAACATCTCCGACGAACTGTCGACACCGGTAATGTTCGCGGACGGCCAGCGTTCACTTAACAAGGCCGTCACATTGCCCGGACCGCAGCCGAGATCGAACACAACCTTGGGGCGTTCTAGATTAATGTGGGCAAGAAGATCGATCGCGGGTTGGCGCCGGTACTTTTCGAAGATCAGATAGAGATTTGGGTCCCACGCCACCGATCAACCGATGCCGAATACCCGGCCCGTATTTTCGGCCGGTAGTTCAATAACGTTGGTCGGCAGCTCGATCCGAAACGTTGTGCCTGCCTCGCCAGTCCGATGCAGCACCAGTACACCGCCATGCGCCTCAATCAGGTCGCGCGCGATCGCAAGGCCCAGCCCGGTACCGGAAGACTTTGTCGTCGCTTTGAAGGGTTGGAAAAGGCTGTCCTGCGCAGTCTCAGGGATGCCGGGTCCGTTGTCGCTGAACTCGATCACAACGCAGTTTGCGAGCGACGCAGCGGATATGAAAATCGTATCGCCAGCCTCTGCTGTTATAGCCTCAAGTGCGTTGCGGCCAAGGTTCATGAAGACGCGGAAAAGCTGTTCGTGATCCGCGCTGATATTCAATTCAACGGGCATTCGAATATCCCACTGGATCAGACGCTCGTCGCCCAGACCTAGAGCCACGCCAACATCGGCGAGCAGCTCGCTAAGGGAGAAAACGGATCGCTGTGGTTTTTGCTCGCGCGCTTTCCCGAATTGAAGAGTCTGCGTGCAGAGCGAGATGGCCCGATCAATCGCCTTTAGAAGCACTGGCGTTGCGCGCCTAACTTCCGGGTCACCACTAACGACCAGACGATCCGAAACAAGCTGAGCGGTTGCGAGAATGTTCCGCAGATCGTGGTTGATCTTGCTGACCGCGGCGCCGAGCTCCGCTAAACGAGTCTTTTGCCGAAGCGCTAGCCGCAAGTCCTCTTGCATCGTCGCGAATTCCCGCTGTGCGAGACCAATTTCATCGCGCCTCTGCGCTGAGTCACCGTTCGGCGCAGGGCCCTCTGGATTGTTGCGAAACTCGATCATGTTTTGCGTCAGGCGTCGGACTGGACGGACAATAAGAAGGTGCAGCGCTAGGTAGACCAGTCCACCGGTGATCGCGGAAATAAGCAGGGATAGTCCTAGAACCCGGACCGAGAAGCTAAACATCACTCTGCGCAGGGGTTCTTCGTCGATGATGATATCGACAAGGGTGTCAGCGTCTTCCAACGCCGGGGCGACCACGCGGATAGTCCGTCCCTCACGCGCCATTGCGCCGAACGCCTCGACGATTGACGACCATATCGTCGTCTCACGCAGATCGAAAGACGCGCTGATTACCAATGGAACCCCGGCGCTTTCCCCGAGAACGAGCGCACGTGCCTCTCGCCGCTTGAGCACGATCGCCTTGATCTCGGCGCGATCCAGAATATCTTGCTCGAGTTGGGGCGTTACGAGCCGGTCAGGATCTTTCGTCAGAGCGAAAGACGCCAATTGAGCTACGGCAATTCGATCTTCAAGGTAAGTCTGTCGGAAACGCGCGATAGAGGGAACGTAGATCAACACCTCGCTGACCATTACGAAAAATAGGGTCAGAACCAACAGTCGCCCCGAAAGACTTCGACCCCACGGGACAAAGCGAACCGCGTTTCTTAGGCTCATACCCCTGATGTATCACAACGTCTCGCGACGATCTATCGCTAGCCTAACCGCGCCAGCAAGCGCACAAGGCTCTTCACGCGTCGGCTGGCAAGCGCGGGCGCAAAGAAGGTCCCTGCCGCGCGTTTACCAAGTTCCGAATAAGTCGGATAGGGTGCCATTAGCCCAGCCATCGTACTGAGTTTTTCGCGGCGCCCCACCGCCATGACCCAGGGAAGCAAGAGGTCTCCAGCATTGCGCGCAACGATTTGGACACCCAAAACTCGTCCCTTCGTCGTGCTCACAATCTTAATCAAGCCATCCAAGTCGTCTTGCGCCCGAGCCCGATCGTTCTCGGCGACCGGCCAGCGCACCACCGAGACTTTTCCGAATTTTTCTCTCGCCTCGCTCTCAAGCATGCCGACATGGGCGAGCTCGGGGTCAGTGTAGGTAACCCACGGAACTACTTGTTTCGTCGTGCGGGCAGGCAAGCGAAATAGAATGTTCCGCAGCACCACGCCGGCGTGAAACGAGGCGACATGCGTGAATTGAGCGCCGCCGGTAACATCGCCAACGGCGAATATCTTCTTGTTCGTTGTTCTTAAGCGCGAATCAACAATGAGCCCCCGACGCGTGTATTCGACACCCGCGGCCTCGAGATCAAGATCAAGGTTCGGCGCGCGTCCTGCCGCCACGAGCAAGTGAGACCCGATGATTTGACGGGAGGCGCCGTTCTGCTCAACCGTCAAACTGATGCCCTCATCCGTTTGGGACACCGCATGGACCTGGGCACCGGATAGCAGCGTGATTCCCTCGGCGCGTAGTCTATCAATGACCACTTCCGCGGCGTCTTCATCGTCTCGCGGCAAGAACCGCATCATTTCCAGAACGGTGACCTGCGCACCTAGGCGACGGTGCGCTTGAGCCAGTTCAAGACCGATCGGTCCACCGCCAACGATCAACAGATGCTTGGGACAAGAACGGTTCATGAAAACAGTTTCGTTCGTCAAATACGGTACCGAGTCGAGTCCGGCAATCGGCGGCACCAAGGGCGATGACCCGGTGGCGACGACAAAGCGGCGCGCGCGAATCGTGTGTTCGCCGGCGATGACTTCTTGGGGGCTTATGAACTTCCCGTTCTCTCGGATGACCCGAACCCCCATGCCGCGGAATCGTTCCTCCGAATCCGTGGGCGCAATCCCTTCAATGACCGTGCGGACATGGTCCATGGCGCAGGAAAAATCGATGTGCGGCGCCTTGTAGGTAATTCCGAATCGTGCAGCTCTTGGCCCAGCGATGGCTGCCTCACCGGCAGCGATCAGCGCTTTGGACGGGACACAACCGAAGTTCAAGCAATCGCCGCCCATCTCGCCGCGCTCAATCAGGACCACGCTCGCGCCCATCAGGGCCGCGCCCCCCGCGACCACGAGACCACCCGCCCCTGCACCAATAACGCAAACGTCTGGACGAAGAGGGGCGGGCATTACGTCGCGGCTCCGGCCCGCCGACGGCGTAGAATTTTGTAACCGATGGGCAATAAGGCCAATACGAGAAGCCCAACAATCGGTAAGAGGACATCGGGTCGAATAAATAAGCTGAGTCCCGGTACCGCACCACTATCGAGGACCGCGCCGGTTCCTGCGCCGACACCGACATAGACAAAGGCGCCA
This sequence comes from Pseudomonadota bacterium, assembly GCA_027622715.1. Taxonomy (GTDB): domain Bacteria; phylum Pseudomonadota; class Alphaproteobacteria; order SHVP01; family SHVP01; genus CALJDF01. The sequence goes on from JAQBYN010000012.1 coordinate 55,236, forward strand.
GGAATAATGCCGACCGCGGTCGCCAAAACATAGTTGCGTAGGCTGACGCCGAGCAGCGCCGGAACAATATTCACCAAGAAGAATGGAAACAGGGGGATCAAGCGCAAGATAAGGAGGTAGCTAAGTTCGTTTTCACGAAAGCCGGACTCCATTCGCCTGAGTGCCGGTCCGGCGCGCTCATGTAGGAACGCCCCGACGGTCGACCGTGCGATGAGAAACAATGCGACCGCACCGACAGTCGCGCCAACCACGACGCACAGGGTGCCGATCAGCGTTCCAAACAAGAAACCACCAAGGATCGACACCAAAGTCGCGATCGGTAGCGAGAAGGCGACGACAACGGCGTATGTCGCTACAAAGACGAGCGCGGCAATTAGTCCATTCCGATCGACGAAAGCACTGAGATCGGCTCGGTTCTCGCGCAGGACCTCGAAGGAGACGAAGCGATTAAGGTCGAACGCGAAGAATGCCAATAGTCCCAGGACAAGGATCGCTAACGGAAGGAGACGGCGCAAACCAATGCGCCGACCGCTCGCAGGAGGGTCAGAAGGGGCCACCGTTATGCCTTAGGTGCTGTGGGTAGGGTCATCGGATCGGTGATGTTCTGTGACTGGTGAGGGTTAAACTTTCCCCCATCTATGCGATAATCCACCATTCATTCCAAATTTAGCGGATTCCTGAGCCAGCGAGGGGCCTTTTGGCGTTTGTCACCCAACCGTGAAGCGCGGCCCAGTGCGCCTTGCGCCTCCCTCGGGGTCGTTGACAGCGCCCACCACAGCCCGTATACAGCGGGCCTTATTTCGAGGGCTTCCGGCCCGCGAAACCCTGGAGAATAGCCGTGAAAAGAACATTTCAGCCCAGCGTCCTCGTGCGCAAGCGGCGTCATGGCTTTCGTGCAAGAATGGCGACGGCAAACGGTCGCAAGGTTCTCGCACGGCGCCGCGCAAAGGGTCGCAAACGCCTCTCGGCGTGAGCGGGCGCGCATGTCGGCGCGCCTGATACGCTTGACCCGCCGGGCCGATTTCGAACGGCTTACCCGCAGAGGCAAGAAACAAGTCATGCCGGGCCTAGTGCTACAGTCGATAGAGCGTGAAGACGCACCAGCGCGGTCGGTCTGTCGCCTTGGGTTTACCGTTTCGAAGAAAGTCGGCGGTTCGGTCCAGCGAAATCGGGCAAAACGGCGGTTGCGTGCCGCGGCGGCGCTCGTCCTCAAAGACGCAAAGCCCGGTCTCGATGTGGTCCTGGTTGGACGAAAAGCTACCTTGACCAGACCGTGGTCGCAGCTCATTGCAGATGTTCAAAGCGCTGGCGTTAAGCTCGGCGTGCTCGCACCACAAACACTGCCGGTCAACCGATGAGCAGCGTTGGTGGCCAAATGCGCGCAGCGCCTCGCCTCGTCCTTCGCGCCATCGTGCGCGCCTACCAGCTCTTTGTTTCGCCGATCCTTGGCGCCAATTGCCGGTTTGACCCAACCTGTTCGGCTTATGCCGACGAAGCAATCCAGCGTTTTGGGGCGGTTCGAGGATCTCTGCTCGCTATTAAGCGAATTTCTCGTTGTCATCCTTGGGGGGGATTCGGACACGACCCAGTTCCCGAACGCGCGCCCACACAACCGGTAGGGCACGATGCTTGAACAGCGGAACCTGATTATTGCGATCGCGTTTTCGGTTGCGATCCTGGTCGGCTGGCAGTTTTTGCTTCCCAAACCTCCCGCGCCAGCGCCGGTCGCGCAATCCGGCACGGCGGCACCCAGCCAGTCGGACCAAGTGCGCGTTCCAGGCGCACCAAGTACCTTGGCCCGAGAGAACCCAGGTGCGCCTGCTATCCGAGACCGCGGCGAGGTGGTCAAGGACGTTCCGCGCGTTCGGATCGAGTCGCCGCGTGTCTCAGGTTCGGTGTCGCTCCTCGGCGCGCGAATTGATGATCTTATCCTCAAGAGTTACCGCACCGACATCGACCTCGACAGTCCCCCAGTAACGTTCCTTTCTCCTCTCCAAACCACGAACCCCTACTATGCGCAGTTCGGTTGGACCAGCGCGGAAGAGGTGGCGCTCCCGGACGATTCCTCACTTTGGCAGTCGAGAGATACCGTTTTGTCTCCTGATCGCCCGATTACGATGGAGTGGGACAACGGCGCAGGTCTTCGGTTCTTCAGAACGATTTCGATCGATTCCGGCTACATGTTCACCCTTTCTGACCGCATCGAAAACTATGGGACCAACTCGGTCACCCTCGTTCCGTTTGGGGTCATTGTCCGCAAGGGTCGCCCAGAGACCGAAAACTTCTTCATCCTCCACGAAGGCGCGCTGGGCGTTTTCGATGAGGTTTTGGACCAAGAGGACTACGACGACATTATCGACGCCGACAACGGTCGAATCGAAAATACGCCGAAGATCGCTGGCGGCTGGATCGGCATCACGGACAAATACTGGCTGACTGCGTTGATCCCGGATCAAGCGAGCAAGGCGTCCTTTAGTTACAACCATTGGCCAGACAACGGTCGCGACAATTTTCAGGTGGATTTTCACCGGACCGAAGGACTGCAGATCAGTGGCGGCGGAACGGCGACAGTCTCGAATAGAGTATTTGCCGGCGCAAAGGTTGTCCGCTTACTAGACGGCTACAAAAATAACCTTGGAATTGCCGGATTCGATCGCGCCGTGGATTTCGGTCTGATGTTTTTTCTGACCAAGCCGATGTTCCTCTTGCTCCGCTTCCTAAGCGAGACGATTGGCAACTTCGGCATCGCCATCCTTCTCGTCACGGTGATGGTGAAACTCGTCTTCTTCCCGCTGGCCAACCGCTCGTATCGAGCGATGAGCAAGATGAAATTGCTCGCCCCTGAGATGACGAAGATTAAGGAACGATTCAAGGACGACCGTCAGCGCCAACAACAAGAGATGATGGCCCTCTACAAACGTGAAGGCGCCAATCCGGTCTCAGGCTGCTTGCCGATCTTCGTTCAAATCCCCGTCTTCTTCGCCTTGTACAAAGTTTTGTTCGTCACGATCGAGATGCGGCACACGCCCTTCTTTAGTTGGATCCAAGATCTATCGGCTGCGGATCCGCTGAACTTGTTCACTGGCTTTGGTTTAATTCCCGTTTCTCTACCTGAGATTATTCCGGTAATCGGCATCTGGCCGATTCTGATGGGTCTTAGCATGTGGCTCCAACAGCGCCTCAATCCACAACCCATGGATAAAATGCAGGCGCGGATCTTCATGCTGCTGCCGATTGTCTTCACGTTCATTCTCGCGCCATTCCCGGCGGGCCTGGTGATCTACTGGACTTGGAACAACATGCTGTCGATTGCGCAGCAATGGGTGATCATGCGACGGGCGGGGATCAAGAACCCAGCGGCAGCTGAATAGTTCTGCTGGAAATCTTGTGGTTGCCGGATCCGTCAAAGACCACGATATCGAGAAAGGGCGCCGGCTTTTTGCCCGCCCTTGCGATTTCTTAACCTCGGGCGTCGGCCCAGATTCCTTCCCGCTAGAAACGCTCCCCGAAATCGCTTTCTCCGGCCGGTCCAACGCAGGCAAGTCAAGCCTGATTAACGCGCTAACCGGGCAACGCGGTCTGGCCCGCGCGTCCAACCAACCGGGCCGGACCCAGTCCATTAATTTCTTTGAAATCAGTGGCGCATTGCGCCTTGTCGACCTCCCCGGATATGGCTTCGCGCAGGCGCCGAAAGCGACGGCCGCAGCTTGGAACCGACTGGTCCATGGATTCCTCCGCCGAAGAGCACGCGTCTGTCGCGTGATTCTATTGGTGGATGCCCGACGCGGCCTAATGGCGATCGATCGCGGCATGATGGCCGACCTGGAGGGTATGGCCGTTTCCTATCAGATCGTCCTGACGAAGATCGACACGCTGCCGAAGGCGAGAATCGGTGCACTGATCAGCGCGACAACCGAGGCAATTTCAGGCCAGGCTGCGTCATTCCCGCTGGTCTTGGCGACAAGTGCACGCAAGGCCAAGGGTATTGCCGAGCTGCGCGCATCTCTGGCTGAACTAGCCGATTTCCAATGATTCGGATATAAGCGCCGGATGTCCAAGAGCGTCCACACTGACCCGGCCAAACTCGCAGAGATCGGCAAGACTCTGGCCGAGGCACTCCCTTATATGCGTGAGTTCAGCGGCCAAACATTTGTCGTGAAGTTCGGCGGGCACGCCATGGGTGACGACGAGCTGGCAATTTTGTTTGCCCAAGATATCGTCATGCTGCGCCAGGTCGGCATTCATCCGGTCGTGGTTCATGGCGGCGGCCCGCAAATTGGCGAAATGCTCGCACGCCTGAATATCGAGAGTTCGTTTGTTGACGGGTTGCGTGTGACCGACCGCAAGACTGTCGATGTTGTGGAAATGGTTCTCTCGGGGTCGATCAATAAGAAAATCGTTGACAGCATTCATCGTGCCGGCGGGACGGCAATCGGTCTATCGGGAAAAGACGGTCGACTTATTGAGGCGCAGAAACTTAGGCGGACGACGCGGGACCCGGACTCGAATATCGAGAATGTTCTGGACCTCGGATTCGTGGGTGAGCCGGTGCGCATCAACACCAAGGCACTTGATGTATTGAAGGGATCAGACATCATACCGATCATCGCCCCGATCGGTGTGGGACCCCAGGGTGAGACCTACAATATCAATGCGGATACCGCGGCGGGTGCCATCGCCGGTGCTTTGGGCGCGTCCAAGTTGCTGATGCTCACGGATGTGGCCGGCGTGCTAGATCAGAACAACGAACTGATTCCGACGTTGGCGGAGGGCCAGGCACGGGACCTCTTGGACAGAGGAGTCATTACCGGCGGGATGATCCCAAAGGTGGAAACCTGCTTGGATGCTGTCCGGCGTGGCGCAGACGCCGTCCACATTTTGGACGGGCGGATCAAACACGTCCTCCTGCTCGAGATTTTCACTGCCCACGGCGTCGGCACCATGATCCGGGCTGACGGTTAGAAAGACCGGACCTTTGGTCATCGTGATCAGCCTGCTTCAGAATCCTCGGCGCCAGCAAAGTGGGCAAGGAACCAAGACATTTCTTCGTCGGTCATGGGGTAATCGGTACCGCCTCGCGGGTTCAGAACATCGCTACCTTTGAGATGACACAGGGTTCTTTGAAGCCCGACGGCCGTCCTCATCGCCAAATGGGCCTTCCAACAGAGTGCGGCCAGTGGGCGACCTGATCGCGCCCTAAAAATTGCGCGCACGACCGCCTCAGGCACGTCCGATTTGAGCGCCAAGGCATGTTCGACGAAGACCCGTTCGCCGGCCTGGGCCGCGGACAGAACGACCGCGTCGTCCAGCTTTTCCGCGCTAAAGGCACTCCGAGCCCGTGACCGAGATGCCGCGTCATTCTCGTCGGATGAACCATCATCCTCCTTCAACCGTTCCCGAACACGCTGGCGTACGTATCGTTCCGTATCCGCATCAAGGTCGGAGCGCGCCGCGAGTTCGTCGAGAAGCGCAGCGGCGACGAAACCGGCGATCCGCCTCACCGCCGTGGAAGAAAGAGTCGGCCGACGGACCAGAGGTTTATGCCAAAGAATGTGATCGGGCGCCTCATCAATGATGCTGTCCAACGTGTCTTCCCGAACTTGAGCACCATGATTCGCGAGAAGCGACGCAATGGCCTCTTCGTTTCCTGCGGCAACGATCGCGTCGCAGACAGCGGGGCTAAGTCTCTCTCGCCGCGACACACAGGCCAATATCTCTGGCTGACTGGTGCCCGCGACAACCTCTAACAGGTCGTCGTCAGTGAGTAGGACGGAGTATTGGAGAACCGGTGCGCTCACAACGATTTCAACGTCCCGCGCGAGCCGGGCCACAATATCGCGTGGCACGTGGGCCGCGCCCTTTATCTCTTCAGCGATGATCTGCCTGACTTTCGGCAGCTGATCTTGGGCCAGTTTGCTCAGAATCTCGATCGTCAGATCCTGTAGACGGTTGGCCTCGCTTGAGCTCAAATTGGGGATTAGGCGCCCAATCTTGCGTGCAAGGACTATTCTGACTTCATCGTCTGAATCTGAGGCGAGGAGTTGTTCCGCCTGTCGCGGTGCGGCAGGATTCTCGGCAACCGCCCGGCGAACAGCAGCCATCGGATCGGCTGCAAGAAAATAGAGAATCTCTGGACGCGCGTCCTGCCTGCTTGCGAGGTCTTGACGCACGCCCGCATCTGGATGGCGGGCCACGCCTTTCTCCTGGTCGTACGATATTGCCGGTTTTTCTTTCCCTTCGGTCCACCCGAAGAGGCGATCTAGCATGCGCTGCTCTCGGCCTCGTCTATTTCAGGAAATGGAGATACGGCAAAACGGCCTTTGCCGGATCGCTTTGCTCTATACATCGCCTCGTCAGCCCTGGTGACGAGTGCCTCGAGCGGCTCAGCGCTGCTGGGATCGGTGACCGCTACCCCGATCGACATGCCCAAAGAATGATCCGCATCGCCGGAGAACTGCTTGAGCGTCCGCGCCTCTACCAAGAGCGAGTCGGCCTTTGCCGATGCACCGATTTCATCGGTATCCTCCAACCACATCGCAAACTCATCACCACCGAGTCGGGCGACGATGTCGCCAACCCGGCTGGTTGCCGTCAACAACTGCGCAACGAAAACCAGCGCGTCGTCGCCCCGCTTATGTCCATGGACATCGTTTACGTGTTTGAAGTTGTCGAGATCAATAAATAGCAACGATGCTTTTCGGGTGGACCGCCTTAACGCCCGCAGTCTCAGGCCAACCTCTTCTGTGAACGCGCGGCGGTTAAAAAGCTGAGTCAGCTCATCCGTCCGCGAGAGCTCCTCAAGGAGCTCGCCGTTTTCGATCTGCGCGAATGCAATACCCAAGTGGTTTGCCACGCCGGCAACCAAAGTTCGGTCGGTCTCGTCCCAATAGATATCTTCATCCCTTGCGACGCAAATAGCCCCGTTAATGCGGTCGCGGTAGAGCGCCACGTTGACCAGTACGTGAAGCGTCGATTCTTCTGTCTTGACGAAGAGTTCCTCGTCGCCTTGCTTCATCTGTAGGCGCACCGCCTCGACGACCGGGCGGGGCGGGGGACCGTCCGGGCCTGCAAACTGAACGGCGCCCGTGAACGCTCCGTCTTTTTTCACTCGCACGATCCAACAATACCGGGCGCCCAAGACGCTGGCCGTAGAACGCGCGGCGGCGCCAAGCATATGCTGCGGCTCCACTTCATTGCGCATCGCGTCAACGACGTCACCGATTAGCTGGTGGCGGAGTTCTGCGGCCTCAAGTGCTCGCTGTTGTTCTTTCTCCGCGGTTATGTCCTTGCACACGCCACGATTGCCGACCCATCGCCGGTCCTTGTCGAAAACCGGACGAGACGAAATAACCACACAAGCCGGTCGGCTGGCCGAGTCCTTCAGCCACAATTCGGAATCCTCGACCGGTTCTTGCCCAGTGAATGGGCGCGTACTGTCCGCCGACGACTCAGCGATCAGAAGTTTTGCGACGTCGGCGCCGACCAAATCGCCCGCCAAATATCCTAGAGCGCCACGCGATGAAACGTATGAAAAGGTGCCGTCAGGTTTCGTTTCCCATGCGAAATCGGAAGAACACTCGACGAGATCCCGAAACATCTGGCGCGACGAAACGAGGGCCCCCACGAGGCTTTTTTCAAGCGCCGCTTTCCTGCCCAGCCCAACGACATAGGAAGTGATGCCGGGCGCAGATTGCACGGGGATTAGTAGAAATTCGATGGCTTCATCGGCATTTCGAAGCGAGGTCAGGAGAGAACAGGTTTTGACGGAGCCATCGCGCGCCGACTCCCTGGCAAGATCGCGAACTTGCGTGTTTGACCCACGATTGAGACTTTCGGCGGCCGCGCCACCGGCGGCGTTGGCCGCTAAAACTTGACCGTCCGCCGATAGGAGCACTGCCGGGCCGGGAAAAGTGCCGATGATCGACTTGATGTCGATCCCTTGCGCGGACGGCAGAATCTCGTTGTCTTGGCTCATGCTGTGTCGCACGTTGCCCCGAATCGCCAAGCCCGGCAAGATCAAACCCCACCGGGTCTTTGCAGCGACGCTCTGATGAAACCGTCTATTTTGGACGCATGGCTTTTCGACCTCGACAACACGTTGTATCCAGCGGAATCTGGCCTATTCGAACAAATTCGCGCGCGAATTGGGTCGTATCTTGTACGCAACTGTGGGGTGAACGCTGCCGATATGGCCGCAACCCAGCAGAATTACCGTGAGCGGTTCGGATCGACACTGGCCGGCCTCATGGCTGAAAACCGCGTGGAGCCAGAGCATTTCCTGTCGTTCGTCCATGATGTGAATTATGAAGCGATTAAGCCCAGCCCTCGGCTCGCCCATGCCCTCGCTGGTTTGTCTGGTCGTCTATTCATTTTCACGAATGGGTCGCGCGACCACGCCTGTCGGGTCACCGACCGCTTGGGTATTTCGGGTGTTTTTGAAGACATCTTCGACATCGCCCGCGCGGGCTACGTTCCGAAGCCGATGCCGGACCCATACCGAGATATCGTGCGGGATTTGAATCTAACCCCGCGGAATACTGCCTTTGTCGAAGATATCGAGCGTAACCTGGCACCCGCTAAGGCGCTGGGGATGACCACGGTTCTTGTGTCAGACAGCGCAGAGAATTCAGCTTCTGCCGCGGCAGACTACATCGTGTCGGATCTCTCTGGATGGCTTGTGGACTTTGGAACTCGGTCAAGTTGACACTACTTGCCACCCCGCTATTTTCGCCGCGCCACTTAGACAGGACCTAGCCATGACCCAGTCGCTCGAACAAACCATCAACGAGGCATGGGAAGCACGAGAAACCATTAGCCCCTCCACCAAAGGCGCCGTGCGCGATGCTGTTGATCGCGCGCTGGACGGCCTTGGTCGGGGAGAAATGCGGGTGGCCCAAAAAGACGCCGGATCGTGGCACGTGAATCAGTGGCTGAAGAAGGCCGTCCTATTGTCATTTCGACTGAACGACATGGAGCCTATCCAAGGCGGCCCCGGCCGTAACAGCACCTGGTTCGACAAGGTGCCATCAAAGTTTGACGGCTGGGATGGGCAACATTTTGCGGCAGCGGGGTTCCGCGCGGTACCAAATTGCATCGTGCGTCGGTCGGCCTACATCGGCAAAGGCGTCGTCCTCATGCCGTCCTTCGTAAACTTGGGCGCTTATGTCGATGATGGCACCATGGTCGACACCTGGGCCACGATTGGTAGTTGCGCTCAAATTGGTAAGAACTGCCACATTTCTGGCGGTGCCGGTATCGGCGGCGTGTTAGAGCCGCTGCAAGCCAATCCGGTGATTATCGAGGACAACTGTTTTATCGGCGCCCGATCCGAGGTTGCGGAAGGCGTGGTCATCGAAGAAGGCGCGGTGCTCTCGATGGGAGTCTACATTGGCGCCAGCACGAAGATCGTCGACCGCGCGACCGGCGAAATTATTCGAGGCCGCGTCCCAGCCTATTCCGTCGTTGTTCCGGGAGCGCTTCCGGGAAAACCGCTCCCCTCGGGTGAAGCATCGCCGTCGCTCTATTGCGCGGTGATCGTTAAGCGCGTTGATGAACAAACCCGGTCGAAGACCTCGGTCAACGAACTTCTGCGCGACTAACGGTTGGTTTCTCTGATGGGATCGTCGATCGACGCCATCGAACTCGCGCAGGCGATGATTCGTTGCAATAGCGTGACACCCGCCGACGGGGGCACGCTTGATGTGCTTCAAGACCATCTCGATACGCTCGGTTTCACCTGTCACCGCATGACATTCGGTGGCGCCGGCACGGACGATGTCCAGAACCTTTACGCCCGACTTGGGACAACGCAACCCAATCTCTGCTTTGCCGGGCACACCGATGTTGTGCCGGTCGGAAACGGCGCCGCATGGTCCGTTGATCCGTTTGCCGCAAAGATCGAGAACGGCAAACTCTTTGGCCGCGGCGCATCCGACATGAAAAGCGCAATCGCCGCGTTCGTAGCCGCCTGCTCGCGGCATCTCGCCGCCAACGGTGTGCCGAGCGGCTCGATTAGTTTGTTGATTACCGGTGACGAAGAGGGTCCGGCGATCAACGGAACGAAGAAAGTCTTGGAGTGGATGAAAGCCCGGGGCGAAATCATTGACGCCTGTATTGTGGGCGAACCAACAAACCCCGACCGACTTGGGGAAATGATCAAGATCGGCCGTCGCGGGTCCTTGACGGCTGATCTGACGGTCCGCGGCACGCAGGGTCACGTCGCCTATCCGCACCTGGCCGACAATCCGGTCGCAAGGATTGTCGCAATGCTGTCGGCGCTGGCGTCCGAACCGCTGGACAGCGGCACCGACCATTTTCAACCCTCCAATCTTGAAGTCACGACAATCGATGTCGGCAATCCTGCGAGCAACGTGATCCCAAGCGAGGCGCGCGCGCGTTTCAATATTCGATTCAACGACCTTCACACCGCAAACTCGCTGCAACGTTGGATTACTGAGAATCTGGATTCGGTCGGCGGCGCTTACGACCTGGCCGTCCAGGTCACCGGCGAGGCCTTCCTAACGCCGCCTGGGCCGCTGAGCGATATCATCGCGGGTGCAGTCAAAGATCGGCTCGGCATTGACCCCGAGCTGTCGACCACCGGGGGAACATCGGATGCGCGTTTTATCAAGGACGTTGCGCCGGTTGCAGAGTTTGGCTTGATCGGCAGCACGATGCATAAGATTGATGAGCACGTCGCCGTCGCCGACGTCGAGGCATTGAGCGATATCTATGAAGATGTCATTCGCCGCTTTTTCACGAAGAATTAGTCGCTGACGTAGCGGACTGACCGTAGGTAAAGGCCGTCAGCGGGCGCTGTTGGCCCAGCGGCTGACCGATCGCGGCGTTCTAGTGCACGGGCCACGTCATCGACCGCCCAGTGCCCCTCGCCAACAAGTTTGATTGATCCCACTATGACCCGCACTTGGCTTCGTAAAAAAGAACGGGCGCAGGCAGTTATGGTTATGAGGTCGTCAGTCCGTTCTACCGCAAGCCGGTCCAGCGTGCGCACGGGCGACTTTGCCTGACAGTCTCCGGCCCGGAACGAGGTGAAGTCATGCTGACCGACAAGGCCTTGCGCAGCCCGGTGCATGGCCTTGTCGTCGAGCACGACCGGCACATGCCAGACGTGCGCCCGATCGAGCGCAGCTGGCGCGCGGCGGGCCAGAATGAGGTATTGGTAGACCCTTCCCTTGGCCGAAAATCGGGCATGGAACGTGTCATCTACTGGCTCGACCAAAAGAACCGCGATGGGTTGGGGCTTGAGATGATAATTCAGCCCGTCTCGAACCGTGTCCCATCGGAGGCTCTTGGACATGTCGAAGTGGGCGACCTGACCGGTGGCATGGACGCCAGCATCTGTGCGCCCCGCACCGAACACCGTGACGGCCTCACCGGACAACGCGAGGACGGCCCGTTCGAGCGCCGCTTGAACTGAATCGCCCCTTTTTTGGCGCTGCCAACCAACGAATGGCCGACCATCATATTCGAGCGTCAACTTGTAGCGCGACATTAGGTGAACACCGTGCCCACTGGCACCGACCGTCCACTTAGGAAGTCTGCCGCGCCGAGAATTTGTCGTCCCGCTAGCTGAAGCTTTTCGACCCTAATGGCGCCGGCGCCACAGGCCACCACCAGATCGTCGGAGAGCGACTGCCCGGGCAGCCCGGCGCCGGGAACCACCACGGCGGTAAGAATCTTGAGTCGTTCACCCGCAAGGTTTGACCATGCGCCGGGATTTGGAGAAAAGGCGTTGATCTGCCTGACGACCAGCTCGGCTAGATTCTCCCAGACGATTCTAGTTTCCTTGCGGTCGATCTTTGCGGCGTAGGTAATGCCCTCATCAGGCTGTGCCTCTGGCACGATCGCGCCGCTGGCAATCTTCGGCAGGTATTCTCGCACCAAGTCGCTTCCGATTTCTGCCAACCGGTCATGAAGACTTGCAGCGGTCGTTCGATCGTCAATGGGCGTGGCATGACAGGCATAGACCGCACCCGTATCCAATCCCTCGTCCATTTTCATGAGGCACGCACCTGTCTGGGTATCCCCGGCCAGAATGGCACGCTGGATCGGCGCCGCCCCACGCCACCGCGGTAAGAGCGATGCATGCACATTGACGCAGCCCAGTTTAGGCGCTTCTAAGATGGTCTTTGGTAAGATGAGCCCGTACGCGGCCACCACTGCGATATCGACGGCCAACGCGGCGAACAGCTCTTGTTGGGTGGCCGCCTTAAGGCTGCGAGGCGTTCGAACGTCAATGCCATGCAGCTCAGCAAACCCTTGGACCGGCGATACCTGAATCCGGTGCCCCCGCCCCGCCGGGCGCGGCGGTTGCGTATAGACACAAACGACCTGGTGATCCGCCAACAAGGTGCGAAGCACGGGGACGGCAAAGTCGGGCGTTCCCATAAAGACGACGCGCAAGGAAAAGGCCCCTACTCCGCCGTCTGCAGGCGACGCATTTTCTTCATGCGACGCATGATGATGTTGCGCTTGATCTTGGAGATATGATCGACCAGCAGAACGCCATCGAGATGATCAATTTCGTGCTGGAGCGCGATCGCGAGTAGGCCGGTCGCCTTAGCTATACGAATTTCTTCGTTTTCGTCCAAATACCGCACATGGACTTGGGTGGGTCTTTCCACCTCTTCGTACTGTTCGGGGAACGACAAACAGCCTTCCTCGTGCGGACCGGCCACCGGCCCCTGCCAAATGATTTCAGGATTGACCAAACGTATTGGCGCAGGCGGGTCAGGGTCCTTCGCGGCGTCGACAACAACGATTCGTTTGGCAACGCCAACCTGAATAGCCGATAGCCCAACGCCCGGCGCTGCATACATGGTGTCCAGCATGTCGTCCATCAGCTTGCGGACTTCGGCGTCGATCGTGACCACGGGCCGGGAAACCTGACGCAGAACGGAATCGGGGGCGGTAATGATCGAGAGAATGGCCATGTTCGGTCTCCAACGCCCCTAACTATGCGCCCACCATCAGGCGGTCAAGGTTGGCGGCCTTGCACCGGGATGCTGTATCCTCTTTGGATGTCGCTGGTTCAGATTATTCAGACCTCGCCTTGGGTCCCGGTTTTCGTCGTTGCTGGATTTCTTGGTTTGGTCGGTCTCATCCTGCTGACCCGGAGCCGGGGCCGGACATTAGCTACGGAGCGGCGATTGGCCGAACTGGCGATTTCGACGTCCGGCCTTACCCAGGCGCAAGGTGAGGTTCTTGGGCAAATCAAAGCCATGGCGGCGACGACAGCAACTCTTCAGGCAGCCGTGACCGGGACCCTCAATGAACGGCTAGACGCGGTCTCCGGCCAAATGCGCCAGTCGCTGGAGTCGACGTCGCTGAGGACCGCCGAGAGCCTCGGCGAACTCCGAAAACACCTCAACAAAATCGACGAAGCCCAGCGCAATATTACCGAGCTGTCCAGCCAGGTCGTCAATCTTCAGGACCTGTTGGCCAACAAACAGGCACGCGGCGCCTTTGGCGAGGTTCAACTCAACGACATCGTTCGAAACATTCTTCCGCCCTCGGCGTATGACCTGCAAAAAGCGCTCGGTAATGGAATGCGTCCGGATTGCCTCATTCGGCTTCCCAACCCGCCGGGCCCGATCGCTGTTGACGCAAAATTTCCGCTTGAGAGCTATCAGGCTTTGCGGAAGGCAACGAACGATGCTGAGCGCCTGGTTGCCACACGAAAATTCAAGGCTGACATGCAAAAGCATCTCCGCGATATCGCGAGTCGCTACATCGTCCCGGGGGAGACCGCTGAGTCGGCCATCATGTTTATTCCGTCTGAGGCTGTCTACGCAGAGATCCATGGATATCTCGCCGAGGTTGTCGATGAATCCTATCGTCTACGGGTCTGGATCGTGTCGCCAACGACAATGTGGGCGCTTTTAAACACTGTCCGTGCGGTGCTCAAAGATGTCCAAATGCGCGAGCAAGCCGATGTCATCCAGGCACAGGTCGGGTTGCTTCTCCAAGACGCGACACGTTTGGATGACCGCGTGGCAGCTCTGGAACGCCATTTTGGTCAGACCGTCGATGATGTGCGCAAAATTCGCATCTCAACGGATAAGGTCCTTCGCCGGGGCGAACGCATTGGTGAACTCCAGCTAGAGACCGACGGTTCGCCGGTTGGCGAAGATGCGGACGAATTGCCTCTTTCTGCTCCCCCCGCCCCGCCGCCGACCAAACCGATACAGCAAGAAGCGGCGGGCGAACTTCGGCTCTCCGGCACGTTGCGCCCGCACGACTAGCTGGCGAGCGACACGTCCGCGAAGACGAACCCTTCGCGTTCCACTGTCTCGCCAATCGTAACGTTGAGGTCACCGTCGAAAATCGGCCCGCCGACGACCAGCGTATGAAATTCGCCGTTCTCGCCGCACGGATCGACTCCGGGAGGTAAATCGCGGAGAAAGGCTTCGTCGTAGTTTCTGCCCGCGAATGATGCATCGAGCTGCCGCGGATCGACGCAGACAACCATCGCTCGAAGCCCGCCGGCGACCATTTCCCGGGCAAGCCCTTCCGTCGGCTCGAGCCACAGTGGAAAAACAGCCCGCATTCCGACGGTCGCAAGTTTCGATTCGCGATACTCGCGAATGTCTTCGAGGAAAAGGTCACCGAACGCGACGGTCCCGATTGTGTCATCGCGCGCGCCAGCCATTGCAGCCGCCATGCGCTCCTCGTAGATCTCATTCGGGGACGGCGCGGGAATCAGGACCTCGATAAGAGGCAACCCGGCGGCAGCGGCCTGGGCCTTTAGCACGTTGCGGCGCACGCCGTGCATAGACACCCGTTCGTAAGGCTCGGTAACCGTGGTCAAAAGGCCGACCACTTCATAGTCCGTACCCGTCCTGAGTCTGTACAGCGACCAAGCACTATCCTTCCCGCTACTCCAGCTGAGCAGGATGCGCTCTCTCACGGCAGATCGACCGCGCGCCGCGCCTTTAGCGCGGTGTTGAGCGTACCTTCGTCCAAATAGTCGAGTTCGCCACCGACCGGGAGGCCGTGCGCTAGGCGGGTGACCATGACATCGCAACCGGCGAGACGATCCACGACATAGTGCGCCGTGGTCTGGCCGTCGACGGTCGCGCTGGTCGCAAGGATGATTTCGTGAACCGTCTCGGATTTGGCGCGCGAAACAAGGCCACTGATTCGGAGCTCGTCTGGGCCTATGCCATCCAACGCCGACAAGACACCGCCCAATACATGGAACCGACCGCGGTAATCAATAACCCGCTCCAATGCCCAAAGATCGGCAACGTCCTCGACAACGCAAATTGCCGTCTCATCGCGCTTTGGATCGCTACAAAAATAGCAAGGCTGCGTCGTGTCGAGGTTGCCGCATATCGTGCACTCGTGGACTGCATCAGCCGCCTTCAGCAGCGCGTCGGCGAGCGGCCGCAGCAGCGTTTCCTTCTTCTTCAGGAGTTGTAGGACGGCGCGCTTTGCCGAGCGCGGACCCAGGCCGGGAAGCTTCGCTAGGAGCTGGGCCAACCGCTCGATTTCTGCGCCGTGCACGTGTTAATCCTACTAGAAGGGCAGTTTCATGCCAGGTGGCAGCTCGATGCCGCCGGTCAGTTTCTTCATTTCCTCGGATGCGAATCGCTCGACTTTGGCTTTGGCGTCATTGTGCGCGGCGACGATTAAGTCTTCGACGATCTCGGTCTCACCAGACATCAACGAGGGATCGATTCGGACAGCACGAACATCACCCTTGCCGTTGAGGGTCACCTCAACCAAGCCAGCACCAGACGCGCCTTTGATCTCGACAGCAGCGAGTTGCTCCTGCATCTCGGCCATTTTGGCTTGCATCTGCTGCGCCTGTTTCATCATCTGCCCGAGATTCTTCAATTGCCGTTCTCCGTCGCCATGCCGTCATCCAAGGATTCATCATCAGAGTCATCAGGTCGCGCCGAGTCGGGCGAAACAAGATCTCGCACTTCTCGTATTTCTGCCCCGGGGAACTGATCCAACGCCGCGCGCACCAGCGGATGACGTTCCGCTTCGCCGCGACGCTGAGCCGTTTCTGTTTCTTGTTGTTCCTGTATCGTCGGGTCGCCCACGTCATTGGATGGCGAGACCAACCAAGTCTCACCCGTCGCCTCGCTAAGGAACCGGCTGAGATGCTGCGGCAGTTTTGGCGGCGTTCGGTCAGTTAGACGGAGATCTATCCGTCCAGGTTCCATGCGAACCAGATGCACATTTGTCACCAAATGGCTCCGCAAGATGTACTCCATCTTTGCCTCAGCGAGATCGACAACGTCCTGGAAAGTGGAAATAGCAGCTTCGGTCTTGGGCTTGTCCACGTGCCGCGGTTCGGCGTGCGCGACCGCGGTGGCCGGAGCACCAGCCGATGGTGCGCCGTCCGTTTGCCCCCGCGAAGGGGCGGAATTTGCTGCGTTTTCCGTTCCCTGATTTTCGCCGGCCTGTCCCTCAATTGTCCTGATAATGTCGGCAGGCGCGGGAAGCGCCGCCGCATAGCCAAGGCGAACTAGAACCATTTCGCAGGCTGCGTATGGCGCGGGTGCCGTTTGCACCTCTTGCAACCCTTTCAAGAGAAGTTGCCAGGTTCGCGTCAGCTCACCCATTGTAAGTTTTTCGGCCATGGCCTGGCCCCGGACCCGTTCCACCTCGGTCGCCGCCAAGTCCTCGGCTGCCGCCCGAGTCACCTTGAGGCGCGTCAGCCAATGGACGAATTCGAGCAAATCCTGAATAACAATAACGGGATCCGTCCCTAACTCGTACAGCTCTCGCGCAATACCGAGCGCGTCCCCGATCTTTCCGCCCATCGTCATTTCGAAGAGATCAATCAGGCGAGTTCGGCCGGCCAGCCCGAGCATACTTTGCACGGCTTCTTCGGTGACTGCGCCGTCGCAAAACGCGAATGCTTGATCCAACAACGACAACGCGTCACGGACCGACCCTTCTGCGGCCCTGGCAATCATCGATAGGGCACCGACATCGGTTGGGACGTTTTCTTGCTTGGCGATGTCACCCAAATGTCCGATGAGGACTTCGGAGTCGAGGCGCCGAAGATCGAACCGTTGGCAGCGCGACAGAACCGTTACCGGAACCTTGCGGATCTCAGTCGTTGCAAAGACGAACTTTACATGGGGCGGCGGCTCCTCAAGCGTCTTGAGCAACGCATTGAAGGCCTGCTTCGACAACATGTGCACTTCATCGATGATGTAGATTTTGTAGCGCGCTGACGCCGGCAGATATCGGACGTTGTCGATAATCTCGCGAATATTATCGACGCCGGTGTGGCTCGCCGCGTCAATTTCGATGACGTCAACGTGGCGGTCTTCGCCAATCGCTAGGCAGTGCTCGCAGACGCTGCATGGATCAATTGTCGGGCCGCCCTTGCCATCTGGCCCGATACAATTGAGCGCGCGCGCGATGATCCGCGCCGTTGTGGTTTTCCCAATTCCGCGGACGCCAGTAAGGATGAATGCCTGGGCGATCCGCCCCGTTTGGAACGCATTGGCCAGAGTCCGCACCATCGCGCTCTGCCCGACGAACATGTCCGTGAACGTCTTCGGACGGTATTTGCGGGCCAATACCCGGTAAGACTGATCTTGCTCTGATGACGGCATAGGTCTTTTTTTGTGAGGTTGACCCAACGCCAACGAAAATCGGCGAAGGTGGGAGATTGGTTAGGCAACCCAGTTGCATCCCGTTACGGCTGCTTCCTTCCGGACCTGACCGGATTGGCGAGCGCGACCGTCCGCCGCCAACCTCCCGCCGGGACTATATCGCATTGAATCGAAAGTGCCCAAGGCAACGCTCGCTTGCGCGGCCTGCAACGGGGTGTAAGTGTTGAGAACACCATGCAGGCGTTAAACACCTTCGAAGGCAATGTATTTGCCGGAAATCTCCTGGATCGCGCAGGCAATCTCCGACGCAATCCGGATTGGCTGGCGGCACAAGTCTGCGCTCCAACGGCACGATTCTTACCGGTCTGGCAGCTAAAAGTGCCGGTCGCCGCTGATCCATCACCTAGTCTTTTGTGGTTGTCTGCCTCAGACACCATCGCGCGGCTGGACATTGCCAATCCAATCCTCCTGGGCATCGACGATGGAGGCATACCCTATTTCGCTTTGGACGCGGATGCATGTGGCGCGCCACCTAGCTTTGCAGGCGTTGACTATCAAGAAGTCCGCGCCGTGGCCCCAAATATCGCGCGCGGCGAGGCGGCGCTGCTTGCGCAAGCGCGATCGCTAGTCGATTGGCATCAGCGTCACGGTTTTTGCGCTGTATGTGGATCGGTGACCCAAATGCGCGACGCCGGTTATGTCAGGCGGTGTTCCAACATGTCATGCGGTGCCCAGCACTTTCCGCGGACGGATCCGGTGGTCATCATGCTGGTCCAGCGTGGCGATCAATGCCTGGTGGGCCGTCAGAAGTGGTTTCCGGCCGGTTTCTATTCGACGCTCGCCGGGTTTATGGAGCCGGGCGAATCGATTGAAGAGGCCGTCCGTCGCGAGGTTTGGGAAGAATCCGGCATTGAAGTGGGCGAGGTTCGTTATCATTCCTCGCAACCTTGGCCTTACCCATCATCGCTGATGATTGGCTGCTTCGGCGAAGCCACCACCGACCAAATTACGGTGGACAAACTGGAACTGGAGGACGCGCGCTGGGTAGATCGAGACGTTGTCCGCCTCGCCATCGATCGTGTCACCGCGCGAGCCGTTGATCCGTTTTCTCAAAGCGGCGCGGAGGAGGGACCGGGCGAACCGGAACTCTTAGTGCCTGCCCCGATGGCGATCGCCCACCAGCTGATGCGCTCTTGGGTTTATCCGAACGGGACCTGAGTTAACCCCGTCCGCGAAACGGATGGGCTGGGTAGACCCCCAATATTTTCAGTTTTGAAGTGAAAAACTGGAGTTCCTCTAGGGCAAGACTGACATTCTTATCGTCGGCATGGCCCTCAACGTCCGCGTAGAACTGCGTCGCGTTGAAGCTGCCGCCAACCTGATAGCTCTCTAGCTTAGTCATGTTAACGCTATTCGTGGCAAACCCGCCCATCGCCTTGTATAGCGCTGATGGAACGTTGCGCACCTGAAAGACAAAGGACGTCATTGCCGGGCCGTCAGTCGGCTCAGGACGCTTTGCTGTACGCGAGAGGACCACAAATCGGGTCGTGTTGTGATCAGCATCCTCGATGTCATGTCGGATCACATCGAGGCCATAGATTTCGCCAGCCAACGCCGAGGCAATCGCCGCGTGGGCGCTGTCACCCGCATCGGCAATGTCTTTTGCCGAACCGGCGGTGTCCGCTTCGATTTCTGCTTTGAGCCCGAGGTCTCGGATCAAATTGCGGCACTGACTTAAGGCCTGGATATGGCTGTGGACGACCTTGATGTCGGCAACCGTCGCGCCTTTGACCCCGAGCAGGCAATGGTTCACCCGCTGAAAGTGCTCGGCCACAATGTAGAGACCGGAGTCGGGCAGAAAGGTGTGGATGTCGGCGACTCGACCGGCCACCGAATTTTCGATGGGGATCATCGCCAGGCCGGCGTTGCCCGATTTGACGGCATCAAACGCATCCTCGAACGAGCCGCAGGGCATCGCCTCAAGGTTGGGAAAAGCCTCGCGGCAAGCAAGATGTGAGTACGCCCCAGCAAATCCCTGGAACGCGATCATGTTGTCCGCCGGCGACGCCATAATAGTCTCTATCTAATTGATTTTTAGCATAAAATTCGCCTTGCCTCAGCGAGTTGTGCGGGAGTATCGACACCGAGCGGAACGCTGTCAACGCGGCGCGCCATGATGGACATGCCCGCTTCAAGCGCCCTCAATTGCTCCAACCGTTCGCTCTTTTCTAGGACGCTCGGTGGCAACGCGACGAACCGCTCCAGCGCCGGTCGGCGATACGCATAGATGCCAATGTGATGGTAGCGCGGCGCGTCGCCAAAAGGGACCGGCAGGCGAGAGAAGTAAAGCGCTGGCGCGGTATCGACGCCTGGCGCAAACGCCACGACCGCCTTGGTGACGTTGGGGTCGTTCGCTTCTTCATCGGTACGAATTTCCGTCACCAGTGTGGCTATATCGACGTCTGCAGGTGCGGAAACTAGGGCCGTGGCCAGCCGGCGGATATCCGCCGGATCGATCGTCGGCAAGTCGCCTTGAAGATTGATGATCAATTCAGACGACAAGCCAAGCTTCCCAATTGCCTCGCGTACGCGGTCGGACCCCGACGCGTGGTCGGACCGCGTCAAAACCGCGTCTCCGCCGGCGGCAATGATAGCGTCAGCAATTTCCTGCTCGGCACACGCCACCACCACCGGCCCAAGGTCTGCTTCACACGCCCGGCGCCAAACATGGACAATCATTGGTGAGCCACAAATATCGGCTAGGGGCTTGCCTGGCAGCCGCGACGACGCCATTCGGGCCGGAATGACGACGACAGGCGCGTCACTCGAATGGTCTTGGTTCATGTTTTCTACGTCCGTTGGAGGGCAAAGCCTCAGCAGAGGGCATGACAATAGTCCGGCTTGCGGGCCTGACGCTGATGGTAGGAGCTAAGCCAATGGAAATCATTCGCTTTTTTGACCCAGAAACGCTGGCAGAGAGCCAAAAATTGGGTTATTCATGCGCCCGTCAATGCGTTGCGCCGTGGGTCGATTTCGGGAATAGTCGGGCGGCAAGCCACGAGGAAGTTGGTCGATGAATACGTTTGAGCTCAACAAATATGCGGGCGCTATCCTAGCGACGATCTTGGTTGTCTTTGTTGTTTCCAAGATCAGCGATACCGTCATTCAACCCCACCATATCGACGGACAGGTCTACGGCGAGATCGCCGTGGCTGCAGAAGACCATGGGGCGATCGCGGAAGCTGAGCCCGAATCCCCGCCGCTTCCGGTGCTTTTGGCGGCTTCTAACGTCGAGCTTGGGGAGCGAGTTTCCAAGAAATGCGCGTCATGCCACACGTTCGAAAAGGACGGCGCCAAGAAAGTTGGCCCAAATCTGTACAACGTGCTGGGCGCGGCGCCCGGCGGCAAAGATTTCGCGTATTCCAATGCGATGAAAGAAAAGGGCGGCCAGTGGTCGTTTGCCGAGCTTGATGCCTTCTTGGCGTCGCCGCGCAACGCACTGCCCGGCACGAAAATGAGTTTTGCGGGACTTCGGAAAGCTGAGGAGCGCGCGGCAGTCCTCCTCTACCTTCGCCAGCAAAGCGATTCGCCGCCGCCCCTCCCGGCCAACTGATCCAGGGACGCAGGGTGGCGGATCGCTGCCCAGCAGAATTTCTCGCGTTCGCGGAGTCGCTAGCGGCGAGCTCCGGCGAGATCATTCGTCGTTATTTTCGCCAACCCTTCGAAATTGAATCCAAGGCCGACAAATCACCGGTAACAATTGCCGATCGCGCGGCGGAAGAAGCCCTCCGGGCGCGCATCCGCGAGGCCTACCCGGCGCACGGGATTGTCGGCGAGGAATTCGGCACTGAGAACGGCGACGCGGAGTTCTGCTGGATTCTCGACCCCATCGACGGGACCGGATCATTTATTAGCGGCAAACCGATTTTCGGCACGCTGATCGCGCTGTGGCACCGCGGCGAGCCCCTTTTGGGCATTGTCGATCAGCCAATCTCGGGCGAACGCTGGGTTGGCGCCATCGGGCACGGCACGACACTCAACGGCAAAGACGCCCGAGTGCGGGCGTGCCCGAGCCTCGGCGCAGCGATGCTTGACGCGACCGATCCGTCGATGTTCAGGGACGAGCCGCGATTCGAGGCGCTGCGTACCAAAGTTTCGCGCAACCGTTGGGGTAGCGACTGCTACGCGTACGCCCTCCTGGCATCCGGCCACATTGATCTTGTCGTCGAGAGAGGACTAAAGCTGTGGGACTACGCGACACTGGTCCCGGTGATTGAGCAGGCCGGTGGGCATATCACCGATTGGCTGGGCAAACCGCTCCGCCACGGCTCGGCCGGCGATGTCGTTGCCGCTGGCGATGCCCGCGTCCACGCCGAGGCGCTAGCCGTACTAGGCAGCTGACGGTCACAACGGTTTGTTTGATCCTGTAGGCCAAAATCGGCCCGCGTCGCAAGATTCCGTTACAATGGCGGCAACTGTTGAAGCCGCAAGGGGCGAGGAATGATGGTACTGCGCGGAATATTGATTGCGGCGTTTTACCTTCTCGCGATTTTGCCGGGGGTCCGGTCGCACGCCCAAGAGGCACCGGCCCGCCACGCGTTGGTACAGTTCGGGGAACCGAAGTACGGGCCAGACTTCACACATTTTGACTATGTGAATCCAGCCGCCCCGAAAGGCGGTCAGTTGCGTCAATTGGCGACCGGCACTTTCGATACCCTCAACCCATTCATTCTGAAAGGGACCCCCGCGGTCGGCATCGGCCTTATCTTTGAGTCCCTGCTGACAGGATCGGCCGACGAAATAGACACCAGTGCCGAATACGGTCTGATCGCAAAAAGCATCGAAGTCCCGGACGACTTTTCATGGGTCATTTTTAACTTGAGGCCCGAGGCGCGCTGGCATGATGGCAAGCCGATTACCGCCGAAGATGTCGTCTTTAGTTTCGAGACACTGACCAAAAAAGGTCACCCGTTCTACCGCCAGTACTACGGTAGTGTCGCAATGGCTGAAGAGATCAACGACCACCGCGTGAAGTTTACGTTCCGTGGGCCGACCAATCGCGAGCTACCGAATATCGTGGGGCAACTGTCGATCCTCCCGAAGCACTATTACGAAAACGTGGAGTTCACGGAAACGAGCCTGGAGGCGCCAGTCGCGAGCGGGCCCTACCGGATCAAGCGTTTCGAACCTGGCCGCTTCATTGAGTATGAGAGAGTTGTCGACTATTGGGGCGCAGCTCTCCCAGTCAATGTCGGGCGCTACAATTTCGCTGATGTCCGGTTTGATTACTATCGCGATGCGACAGTGGCACGCGAGGCGTTCAAATCGTATGAGTTCGACACCTACCCTGAATTCTCGGCCAAGGATTGGGCCACGGGTTACGACTTTCCTGCGTTTAGAAATGGTCTGGTCAAGAAGGAAGAAATCCCTGATTTGACGTCCCCGGGAATGCAATCGTTCGTCTTCAACACACGCCGGGAGATATTTTCAGATCGCCACGTGCGCCAAGCACTTGGTCTAGCGTTCGATTTTGAATGGTCGAACAAAGCACTGTTCTACGACCAGTACAAACGCACGACGAGCTACTTCGAGAATATGGAACTTGCGTCCAGCGGTTTGCCGTCAGGTGCTGAGCTTGAATACCTGACGCCGTTCAAGGCGCAGGTGCCTGAGGATGTTTTCACCACCCCGTTCAACGTTCCCAAGACCGACGCCTCTGGTAATCCACGACGCCAACTTCGCGATGCCGCGAGACTCCTCAAATCCGCCGGATGGGAGATCAGGGATGGCGCGCTGACCCAGCCAGAAACCGGTAAGACCTTGAGCTTCGAGATACTGCTAATCCAGCCAAGCCTGGAACGCGTTGTACTGCCCTTCATTGGCAACCTGGAGAAGCTCGGCGTCAAAGCGACGGTTCGCACGGTCGACACCTCTCAATATCAGAGCCGACAGGATTCGTTCGACTACGACATGATCGTTACAACATTCCGCCAGTCGTTTTCGCCGGGCAACGAGCAACGCGATTTTTGGGGATCGGCCTCGGCCGATCTCAGCGGCGGTCGTAACTTGGCGGGCATCAAAGATCCGGTGGTCGACGCCTTGATCGAAAAGATCATCACCGCGCCCAACCGCGACAGCTTGATCGCGGCAACGCGGGCCCTCGACCGAGTCTTGCTTTGGGGGTTCTATGTGATCCCACAGTTCTATGTTCCCGTGGACCGTCTTGCTTTCTGGGACAAGTTCGGACGCCCGGAGACCCGCCCAAAGTTCGGCGTCGATACTTTTTCGTGGTGGATCGACCCGCAGAAACTGTCGCGGGTGGAGTCAGGCCGCCGACCCTGATGCCCTTGAAAAAAGCAATTTTCCTCGCTCTGTCGGCCGCAATTGCGGCCTTGGCCACAGCAGCAGAAGCCGGACCGCGCCATGGCATTTCCACGTTCGGTGACCTGAAATACCCGGCAGACTTCGCGCACTTCGACTACGTCAATCCCGACGCCCCAAAAGGCGGGGTGGTCCGTCTTGCCGGTGGCGAAGGCACCTTCGATACCGTCAACCCCTTCACCCTAAAAGGGATCAGGTTCCGCGGCGATGCCGGTTCGGTCATGTCGCTGCCCTATGAATCGCTCATGGCCGGCGGTGCGGACGAGCCCGACGCCCTGTACGGTCTGGTCGCTGAAACAGCCGACGTCGCGCCCGACAAAACGTCGATAACCTTCACGTTGCGCCCAGAAGCGCGTTGGCACGATGGGTCTGCGATCACCGCGGACGATATTGTTTTCACCTTTGATACGCTGAAGAACGACTCCGGCGCTTTCCCCGGCTACCGCGTTGTCTTGCGCGACGTTCTGCAGATTGAAGCCATTGGCGCTCGCGAAGTTCGCTACAGCTTCGACCCGGCCGCACTCGCGCTACGGGACCTTCCAGCCACGGTCGCGGGCCTACCCATTCTGTCGAAAACCTACTACGCAAGCCGCGATTTCGGCGCGACGACCTTCGAGGCCCCGCTGGGAAGCGGCCCCTACCGCATTGTTGAGGTCAGCGCAGGCCGCTCAATTGTATTGGAGCGCGTGCCAGACTACTGGGCGGCGGGTTTACCGGTCAATCGAGGGCGGTTCAATTTCGGCCAAATTCGACTCGAGTTCTACCGCGACCGCGACGTTCAACATGAAGCGTTCAAGTCGGGTGAATTTGATTTCCACGAAGAATTTACCTCGCGGATTTGGGCCACCGGTTACGACTTTCCGGCGACCCGCGATGGGCGGGTGATCAAAGAAGCGGTGCCCAATCGCGGGCCGGCGTCGCGCCAGTACTTCGTTATCAACCTGCGCCGCGCCAAGTTTCAGGACCGGCGCGTGCGCCAAGCGATCAATCACGCGTTCGATTTCGAGTGGACCAATACTAACCTGTTCTACAGCGTTTACGAGCGCGCCGGCAGCATCTACCAGAACACCGATATGGCCGCGACCACAATGCCAACGGACGAAGAGTTGGCGCTCCTTGTTCCCTTCGGCGACCAACTACCCGCGGAGGTTTTTACCGCGGTCTACCGACAGCCTCAGTCAGACGGCAGCGGCAACAACCGACGAAACCTGCGACGTGCACAGGAGTTGCTCACTGAGGCCGGGTGGACGGTCCAAGGCGGGCGCCTCTTGAATAGCAACGGCGAGGTGATGTCGATCGAGTTTTTGACATTTTCACCGTCGTTTGAACGCGTCTTCGCGCCCATCGTCCAAAATCTGAAACGCATCGGTATCGAGGCGTCGATCCGGATCGTCGACTCGAGCCAGTACACGCAGCGTGTCGACCAGGATCGCGACTTCGACATTACAACGGCGGCATTCGGCGTATCGGCCACACCCGGGGTCGGCGAGCGCGGCTTTTGGAACTCAGCCTTCGCCGATCAACCCGGCAGCAATAACGACGGCGGCATCAAGGATCCAGTGGTCGATGCGCTGGTTGAACGCCTGGCCAGCGCGCAGGACCGGGAAAGCCTGACCACCGCGGCCCGCGCGCTTGATCGCGTTCTGTTGTGGAATCAGTACATCATCCCGCAATGGTTCCGCAGCACCTACACCATCGCGTATTGGGATATGTTCGGTCGGCCCAAGACGGTGCCGACCTACGCCTTGGGGTTCTTGGATACGTGGTGGATCGATCGAGACAAAGTGGCGCGTCTCAATCGCGACAAACCTTAGAATTACGCTAGACTCTGCGCCGCGATGACCGCCTATATAATCCGCCGCCTGCTGTTTATTATTCCGACGCTGTTTGGAATCATGGTGATTAATTTTGCCGTGGTTCAATTTGCGCCGGGCGGGCCGATCGAGCAAATCATCGCGCAGGTTACCGGGACGGCGGTCGACGCCACCGCGCGAATCAGCGGCGCCGGCGGGGGCGACGCGCCCCAAGCGCAGGCCCAGCAGGGTGCGGCAAGTGCTGCCAACTTAGAGTCCAGATATCGCGGCGCGCAGGGGCTCGACCCGGAATTCATTAAGGACTTGGAGCGGCAGTTCGGTTTCGACAAGCCGCTACACATCCGCTTCATCAAGATGATCAGGAATTACATCGTTTTCGATTTTGGCGAGTCGTTCTACCGTGACCGACGTGTTGTCGATCTCGTCATCGACAAGATGCCGGTGTCGATCTCGTTGGGCATTTGGACGACCCTGCTGATATACCTGATCTCTATTCCGCTTGGCATCCGGAAAGCCGTGCGGGACGGCACCCCGTTCGATATCTGGACCAGCAGCCTGGTGATCGTCGGGCAGGCGATTCCCGGTTTTCTATTCGCCATTTTGCTGATCGTCGTGTTTGCAGGCGGGACTTACTTGGATTGGTTTCCGCTGCGAGGACTGGTCTCGGAGAATTTTTCCGACCTGACCCTATTTGGAAAGGTGGTCGACTACTTCCATCACATTGCGTTGCCGATCACCGCACTCGTCATTAGCGGCTTCGCAGGCCTGACATTGCTGACCAAGAATTCGTTCCTGGATCAGATTAACCAGCAGTATGTGTTGACCGCCCGCGCCAAAGGACTGACCGAACGCCAGGTTCTCTACGGCCACGTGTTTCGCAATGGGATGCTGATCGTGATCGCCGGCTTTCCCACATTGTTCGTTAGCATTCTGTTCTCCGGGGCGCTTCTTATCGAGATCATTTTTTCGCTCGATGGCATCGGCCTTCTTGGCTTCGAAGCCATCATCAACCGGGACTATCCCGTGATGTTCGGGACGCTCTATTTTTTCACGTTGCTTGGTCTGGTTTTCAACTTGATCGGCGACTTGATGTACGTGGTTATTGACCCACGCATCGACTTCGAGCGCCGTGATGTCTGACGCGTTGGCACCGAACAACGCAGGCCCTAGGCGTCCAAAAGGGCGCCGTATTCTCGGGATGCGCGTGACGCCCCTCACCATTCGGCGGCTCCACAATTTCCGCAAGAATGGGCGCGGCTTCTGGTCGATGTGGATATTCGTGACTCTTTTGGTCCTGACGCTTTTTGCTGAACTGATCGCGAATGACCGGCCACTGATTGTGCGGTTCGACAACGCCTTATTGTTTCCAGTCTTGACCGACTACCCGGAGACCCGGTTCGGGGGTGAGTTTGAGACCGCAGCGGACTACCGCGACCCCTACGTTCAAGAGCTAATCGACGAAAAAGGAGGCTGGATCGTGTGGCCTCTGATCGAGTTCACCTTCGACACGATCAACTACAACCTCCCCCAACCGGCGCCATCACCCCCGTCCGGCACGAACTGGCTCGGCACCGACGATCAGGGGCGCGACGTCATGGCGCGGTTGATCTACGGCTTCCGTATTTCAGTCCTCTTTGGGCTCGTTCTAACGGCGATCAGCTCCGTTATTGGTATTCTAGCAGGCGCCGTTCAGGGTTACTTCGGCGGTTGGACCGACCTCCTGTTCCAGCGGTTCATCGAAATCTGGTCGGGGATGCCGACGCTATTCCTGCTGATTATTTTGGCCAGCATCGTCACGCCGAATTTCTGGTGGTTGCTCGGCATACTGTTGCTGTTCAGTTGGATGGCCCTCGTTGGCGTCGTTCGGGCTGAATTTCTCCGGGCCCGCAATTTCGATTACGTCCGGGCGGCCCGCGCCCTGGGCGTGCGCAATTCGACGATCATGTTGAAGCATCTGTTGCCGAACGCGATGGTCGCGACAATCACGTTCCTGCCGTTCAATCTGGCTGGCGCCGTCACCGTCCTCACCAGCCTGGATTTTCTGGGTTTTGGCCTGCCGCCGGGATCCGCCTCGCTAGGGGAGCTCCTGGCCCAGGGCAAAGCCAACCTTCAGGCGCCGTGGCTAGGCCTGACCGGGTTCTTCACGCTGTCGATCATGCTGACCCTGGTTGTTTTTACCGGTGAAGCCGTGCGCGACGCGTTTGATCCACGTAAGACCTTCGCCTGATTATGGCATTCGTCGACATATCGAACCTGTCGGTGGACTTCCAGAGCGGCGGCCGCACGGTCCACGCCGTCAGGAACGCCAGCCTATCGATTGACGCCGGCGAGACGGTCGCCCTTGTCGGCGAAAGCGGCTCGGGCAAATCAGTGACAGCGTTGTCGATTCTTCAACTATTGCCCTACCCGGTCGCGTCGCACCCAACTGGGTCGATCAAAGTTGACGGTCTAGAGGTTGTCGGCGCTGCGCATGCAGCGATGCGTCAGATCCGCGGCAATCGGGTCTCGATGATCTTTCAAGAGCCGATGACCTCGCTTAATCCCCTCCACACGATCGAGAAACAGATCAACGAGGTTCTGTTCCTTCATCAAGGCATGAACAAGCGACAGGCCCGAACCCGTACGATGGAGTTGCTCAGTTTGGTCGGGCTGCCTGACGTGGAAAGCCGTATCCAATCCTATCCCCATCAATTATCCGGCGGGCAGCGGCAGCGGGTGATGATCGCGATGGCGCTGGCGAACAACCCGAGACTGCTGATTGCCGACGAACCGACGACCGCGCTTGATGTCACCATTCAAGCCCAGATTCTTCGGCTGCTTCGGCGGCTGCAGGATGAACTCGGAATGGCCATGCTTTTGATTACCCACGACCTTGGGATCGTGCGGAAAATGGCGAAACGCGTTTGCGTGATGAAGGAAGGCGAAATCGTTGAGGCCGGCGACACGGAACAGATATTCGAGCGCCCGCACCACGATTACACGCGCATGTTGATCGACGCCGAGCCCAAAGGGATGCCCAACAAATCGGACCGCGATGCGCCGGTCATTCTTAGCGGCAAGAACGTCCGCGTTTACTTTCCGATTCAAAAAGGTCTCCTGCGCCGGACGGTCGGCCACGTGAAGGCTGTCGATGACATCAGCATAACTGTGCGCGAGGGTCAGACCGTGGGTGTGGTCGGTGAAAGCGGGTCAGGGAAGACCACCCTTGGCCTGGGGCTGTTGCGGCTTCTCAGCAGCACTGGGGACATTGAGTTTCTCGGCAAGTCAATCCAAGGACTGAATTTCCGGGCGCTTCGACCGCTTCGCAAGGAAATGCAAATCGTCTTTCAAGATCCGTTCGGTAGTCTCAGCCCGCGTCTTTCGATCGGCCAAATTGTCGAGGAAGGGTTGCTGGTCCACACGTCTATTCGCGACTATGACGAGCGCCGCGCGGTTATCGGTGCGGCTTTGGAGGAAGTCGGGCTCGATCCAGAAAATCAAGACCGCTATCCGCACGAGTTTTCGGGCGGTCAACGGCAACGGGTTGCCATCGCGCGCGCCATCGTCTTGAAGCCCCGGCTCGTTGTCTTGGATGAGCCAACATCTGCACTCGACATGTCCGTGCAGGCCCAAATCGTGGATCTATTGCGCGAGCTGCAACGCAAACACCGGCTTGCCTACATATTTATTAGCCATGATCTAAAGGTGGTTCGCGCCATGGCCGATGAAGTCCTCGTGATGCGTGACGGGCGGGTCGTCGAGTCCGGACCGACCGACGGAATCTTCGATCGACCTCAAACGGACTACACCAAAGCGCTGATGGCCGCGGCCTTTGACCTTGAAGTCGCCTTTGAGGAGGCGATCGCGACGTAGTCCGTTTGGTTAGACGCGCTCTACCGGCAGGGCAGCCCGCACGACGTCACCCAATCTCGCGGCATAGACGGAACCGCGCACCGTGCGCTGGATAAGGACGCTCCGGCGATCGCTCTCGTCCGGCTGTCGGCGGCAGAGTTCCAGCGTTTCCAGGGTGTCGATCGCGCGCGTGACCGCCGGTTTAGAAATTGCGAGACCTGAGGCCAATCCACGCACCGTGCACGGCGCACTCGATGCGTAGATGGTGGTAAGGATGGCAAGTTGGCGGACCGTCAAATCTTGGCCCTCGCCCCTAACCAGAGCTGCGAGCGCTTGCTGCCAAAACGAGAGAATTTGAGACGACGATGGCACAGGCAGGACTCTAATGCCTCGCGCGATACCGCAAAAGGACTACGCAGCAAGCAAGCCCTTGAAGTGATCTGCCCCCTTCTGAGTGGTCCAGAATCTTTGTTATTTTGGCTCACGAAGGAGTTTGGAAATG
>JAQBYN010000082.1 GCA_027622715.1 Pseudomonadota bacterium
GGCCGACGGCGTGGCGGCGGTGGACTATGTCGTCACGGGCGAAGCTCCCCCGGCGTTGATCTTGATGGACCTTCGGCTTCCCAAACTGAATGGATGGGAGGCGATTGCCGCAATCCGAGCGAGCGGCGCGAGCATGCCGATTATTGCCCTGTCGGGTGATGCCTCCGACGAAGATCGGGCCCGAGCGCTGGCCGCGGGCGCGGACCTTTTCATGGCCAAACCCGCGCGAATCGCCGAACTATCGACGGCCATCGATCATCTGATCGAGACGCGTCGCGTAAGCGGGTCTTAGATGCCGGGCGGCCTCAGCGCCCGCGCGCTATCCCTGAACAGGCGCCTATCCCGGCAACCGTACTGGATTCTGGTAGGGGAACTGACGTTCTTTGCCCTCTCGCTGGCAATTTCTATCGCCCTGTTGTTGAACGGCTTGCTATTCCAGCTTGAGTCACTGCCCGTGGTTATCGAAACGACGGTGGTGACGTTTGTAGTAAGTTCTCCTCTGATCGCGCTCAGTGTTTCGGCGCTGCGCCGGCAGATCCTTGGCCGGCGTGACCTACGGCGGACCCTGGATCTCGCCAATGACCGCCTGATCGAGGCGAACGACGCGCGCGCTGCTGCCGAGTCCGCCACACGAGACAAGTCCCGGCTCATCTCGAATGTCAGTCACGAACTGCGCTCACCACTCAACGCCATTGTCTCCTATACCGAACTTCTCACCGAGATCGCTCAGGAGAGGGGCCTTGACGATATCGCGACCGATCTCCAAAGAGTCGAACGCGCGTCCAAGCATCTCACTGAACTGGTCGATCGCGTTTTCGATTTGTCGGGAAGGGGTCCTCAGTCCGAGAATGCTCGGCACGCATCTGTCTACCTGGAAGAGTTGGTTCGGGAAGTCGAGGCGCTGTGCCGGCCCATGGTGAAGGGCACGACGAACACCTTCGAAATTGACGTGTCACCGGACATCGGCACCATCACGTCGGACCCCCTCAAACTACGGCAAATTGTGGTGAACCTAGTTGCGAATGCGGCGAAGTTCACCCACGACGGCCGCGTTAGCTTGGAGGTTGTACGGCGACAAGGTCGGCGAGCCGGTGAAGCGAGCGACATTATTCTGTTCACGGTCCGCGATACTGGTGTGGGAATTGACGAGAAGGACATTGAGGCTATCTTCGAGCCGTTTATGCGAGCCAAAGAAGCGATCGGCGTTCCCGGTGCGGGCCTGGGTTTAGCGATCAGTCGCGCATACGCCCGCGATCTGGGTGGCGAAATCTCGGTGCAAAGCGAGAAGGGGGTGGGCACCACGTTCACCGTCGCCGTTCCTGATGCCACGCTGCGCGCCGTTGCAACGAATGATCGCGAGCGCGCCGCCCAATAGTCGTGTCGCCCTGGCGCCGTTGTCCGGCCAAGAGTTCTTCGCAAACGAAGATCATGAAGCGCTATTTGTTCACATCGCGCCGCTGTCGTTGAATGACGTGATCGCCTCAAGAAATACCCCGCCGAAATCCTTTAGCTTAGTAGGCCCGACGCCGTTCACCTCGGCCATGTCGTCGAGCGTTTTTGGCAACAGGCTGCACATGTGCTGCAAGGTTTTGTCGGAGAACACAACGTAGGCTGGGACGCCGCGCGTGCGGGCCAAGTCCCGCCGCAGGCTCTTAAGATGAGCCAGGAGCGCGGGATCGACGTTCTCCATGTCGAGCGGCGCCGATTTGGTGCGCTTCGCTGCCGCCGCCGCGAGCGCAAAGCCTGGCGCCTCGTGATACTGGAACGTTTCTTCGTTCTTTAGGACGCGGCGACCACGCTCGCTCAGACGCAGGCCGCCAAAGCGTTCGATGTCGATCACCATATAGCCGCCCGCGACGGCCTGACGGATAAACGCCTGCCAGAATGTCTTGGCGCGCCCCGCGCCGACACCGAAGGTCGGCAACTGGTCGTGGCGCAGCGTAGCGATGCGCTCGGACGTCTTGCCAAGCAGAACGTCGATGAGATGGGCGGTGCCAAAGCGTTCACCGGTGCGCATCACGGCCGAGAACAGCATTTGCGCCTCGGTTGTGCCGTCGACCAGGATCGGTGGGTTCTGGCAGATATCGCAGTTGCCGCAAGGGTCGGTGGTTTCGCCGAAGTAAGACAGCAAGGTCACGCGGCGACATTGCGAGGCCTCGCAATACGCCAACAACGAATCGAGCCGCCGGTGCTCGCGTCGTTTGTGATCGCCGTCCTCGCCGTCCTGCTCAATAAACTGGCGGCGCATTCGGATGTCGTCGAGCCCGTACACCATAAAGACATCCGCTGCGGTACCGTCGCGTCCGGCGCGCCCGACTTCTTGGTAGTAGGATTCCATGCTGCCCGGCAGATTGAGGTGAAAGACAAATCGAATGTCCGGTTTGTCGATCCCCATGCCGAACGCGATGGTGGCCACCATCACGACGCCTTCTTCGGCCATAAAGGTTTCTTGGTTTTCTTTACGCACATCGGGCGACAAGCCGGCATGGTAGGGCAGGGCGTGAACCCCGGCACCGCTCAAGATCACGGCGACTTCTTCGGTCAGCTTGCGCGACAGGCAATAGACAATCCCGGATTGGCCACGACGCGACTCCAGGAAAGACAGAATCTGATCGCGCCATTTCGTCTTGGGCGTGACCCCAAGCCAAAGGTTCGGTCGGTCGAACCCGTGGACGATCACATCACCGCGGCCGGCAAAAAGTTGGTCCGCGATGTCGCGCTGGGTTGCGGTGTCAGCGGTCGCCGTGAATCCCGCCATGGTCGCGCCGGGAAAGCGTTCCTTTAGCGCGCTCAGCGCGCCGTACTCGGGGCGAAAGTTGGTGCCCCATTTAGAAATACAGTGGGCCTCGTCAACCACGAACAGGGCCGGAGCGATGCGCGCCAACGCGGTCAGCATACGTTCGCTCATCAACCGCTCTGGCGACATGTAAAGCAGCTTGGCGACGCCGGATTCGACCAACCGCCAGTCGGCCACATTGTCCTCACGCGACCGGCCGGAATGGATACGCGCAGCCGCAACGCCGTTGGCGCGCAAGGCCGCGACCTGGTCATCGATCAGCGCAACAAGGGGCGAGACCACCACCGTTAGGCCATCTTGGATCAGTGCGGGCACCTGATAACACAGCGACTTACCGGCGCCGGTCGGCATGATCGCCAAGACATTGCGCCCGCCCAGCAGCTTTTCGACGATGTCCTGCTGCCCCGGCCGGAAAGATTGGAAGCCGAAGGTGTCGTGAAGAACGCGGTGAGATTCTGGGTGCACGGGGTCTCGTCGGTTTAGCGGACGCGCACCATGGGGCCCGGATGGATCAGCGGCAAGCGTTAAGCGGCGGGACGGACCACCG
>JAQBYN010000041.1 GCA_027622715.1 Pseudomonadota bacterium
CGGGGTTACCTTGGCCAAGCAAGCCGCCCATGATGTCGAAAATGCGACCGAGCATGTGCGTCCGGCAGGAAAGCGCTGCCGGCTTCATCGGCTTAAGGATCGTCCCGGCAGGGATCGTGACATCGACGAGGTCGTAGAAGCCGTCGTTGAACAGAATCTGCGGATCAAAGATGTTGATGGTGAACGCACCGAGGAACATCTTGAACATTTCCTCGTTGAGATAGAAGTTCACCGAGCTCATCGACTGCGGGTCGGTGCCGGTAAAATCGAAGTAGGCAACGTCGCCCTTGCGTTGGACGCTACAAGCAATCTTGTAGGGGCCCATCCCAATGCCGTCGTCGCAGATGTAATCTTCGAAGTAGGCTTTTTTCTCCGGGATGACCATCTTGATGATCGCGCTCATCGCCCGCTTGTTGCGATCGAGCATCTGCTCCATCGCCTCGATGTAGGTATCAACGCCAAAGCGTTCCGCGATCTCAATGCAACGCCGCTCGGCGGTGCGCAGGGCGGCGATCAGGGCGTTGAAGTCGGCCCGGTTCCAATGCGGCAAGCGGCAGTTGTGCAGGATCAAATCCAGCACTTCCTTGTTGAGCTTGCCTTTGCGGTAGATCTTCGTCGGCGGGATCATGATCCCTTCTTCGTAGATCTGGTTCGCATCGACCGGCAGGCTGCCTGGCACTTTGCCGCCGATATCGGTCATGTGACCGAACATGGCCGCCCATGAGATGACACGGTGCTCGTGGTAGATCGGCATCAGTACGAGCCAATCGGGCAGATGGCTAATCGCGCCACGGCATTCGTAGGGGTCGTTGGTGAGGAAGATATCGCCTTCCTCAATGTCCCCGTGATAGCCGTTGATGAAGCCGTAAATGAACGACCCGAACTGGCCGACGACCATCTTGCCATCGTTGTTGGCAATCATCGGAAATTCGTCGTGCTGTTCACGAATGCCAGGCGACATGGCTGTGCGGAACAACACCGCATCCATTTCCCACCGCGCATTCTTAAGTGCGTTTTCGATCAGGTCGAGCGTAACGAGGTCGACTTTGACCTTCTTAAACGCCTTTTTGTTTCCTTGGATGATATTCGCAGTCATTTTTGCTCTCCCTGCTAACGCTTTTTCGCTTTGGCGGATTTGGCCTTCTTGGCAGCGGGCTTAGCCTTCTTCTTGGCCACGGACTTCTTAGCCGCAGACTTTTTTGCCACGGACTTCTTAGCCGCGGACTTCTTAGCCACGGGCTTTTTTGCAGCCTTTTTCTTAGCGCTGCTTCGTGGCTTGGCCGTCGCTTTTGCTGCCGACTTACCGGCCGGGCGAATTAGGATGTTGCCGTAATTGTCAATCGTCCCCTCGTGACCGGGAAGGATCATTGTGGTCGAGTCCATCTCTTCGACGATGGCAGGACCTTGGATCCTATGGCCGGACTTGAGTTTCGACCGGTCGTAGATCTTGGCCTTACGGCTCTTGCCCTCGAAGTAGATCGAGGTTGTTTCGGTCACCGCGTCCGAAGGATCATTGCCGCGGGCCTTGCCGATTTGCTCGGCCTTGACCTTGGTTGCTTTGCCCTGCTGGATCGCCCGCAGGTTCACCAACTCATGGTCATGCTCAAGTGCGAACGTGAACATTTGCTCGTGGATCTTATCGAATTGCTTGGAAACGCCAGCCAGCCCAGCCTTGGGGAAATCCTTCGGCGTCGAATCGATGGTTAGCACAAGGCCCTGGCCGTGATAGCGGACATCGATTTCGTAGCTGGTCGTTTGCTCGGACCGTGGCACGCCCTCGGCGTCAAGTTCGGTGGCCGCGAGCTCGGCGAGTTCTTTGAGAATCTTGCCGACTTCTTTGTCGCTCGTCTCCGGGAACTTCCGGATATAGGACCGCGAGGATTCGTCTCGAATTCTCGTGGTCGCGTCGCCATAGGCGCACAACACGCCCGGACCCGGCGGAATGATCACCGGCCACGACCCCATCAGCTTGCCGAGCGCGTTGCCGTGCAACGGACCGGCACCGCCGAACGCGATCAGCGCGAAGTCGCGCGGATCGAAGCCCTGTTCAACCGACACGAGCCGCAGCGCGCCGAACATGTTTTCGTTGACGATATTGTAGACGCCCTCGGCCGCGTCTAGGACCGTGAGGTCCATGACCTTGGCAACTTTTTCGAGAGACTTCTTCGCGAGGTCTGGGCGCATCGCCATGTCACCGCCGAGTTTGGCGTTGCCCGGCAGATAGCCGAGCGTGATGTTGGCGTCGGTCACGGTCGGGTCTTCGCCGCCCTTACCATAAGCGGCAGGACCCGGGCTCGCGCCGGCCGACTGCGGGCCAACGCGTAGCGCCTTGGTGAGTTCCGGCGAGTAGGCGATCGAGCCGCCACCGGCACCGACCGTGCGCACGTCAATTGACGAGGCCCGAACCGTTACGTCGGCTACCCGTGTCTCACGCCGCTTTTGTGCGGTACCGTTTTGCACCAGCGCCACGTCGGTCGACGTACCGCCCATGTCGAAGGTCAGCAAGTTCTTGTAGCCGGACTGTCCGGCAATCCAGACCGCACCAGCAACGCCGCCGGCCGGACCACTCATCAACAGGTTGACCGGCGTGTTCTCAGCCGCCTCAACCGAAGCCAATCCGCCGTCGGAACGCAGGACGTGCAACTGCACGGCCTTCATACGGCGCTTCAACTCGGTGTGCAGGTTGCGAACATACTTCGAAACGACCGGGCGAACGTAAGAGTTCACGACCGTGGTCTCGGTGCGCTCGTATTCTTGCATCTCAGGAACGACTTCGGAGGAAATCGAGATGGGAATATCCGGGAAGATCTTTTGAGCGACCTTGCGGGCCTTGAGCTCGTGATCGCCGTTCGAGAACGAGTTGATGAAGCAAATCGTCAGCGCTTCGATCTTTTGGCGCTTTTTCAATTCGCGCAGTTTGTTCTCAAGGTCCGATTCGTTGAGCTTGCGCACAACGTCACCGCGGGCGCCGATGCGCTCCTCGGCTTCGATGGTGCACTCAAGCGGGGCCAACGGGTCGGTCTTGTTGAAGATGACCCAGCCACCCAGACCGCCCGGAACGTACGAACGAGCAATCTGTAGAACCTGGCCGTAACCTTTGGTCGTGATCAAGCCGACGCGCGCACCAGCATTTGTAAGGACGGTGTTGGTCGCGACGGTCGTGCCGTGCATCACATGCGTGATCAATTCCGGACTGATACCGGCTTTTTTGCAAACACGCTCAATTCCATTGAGCACGCCTTTCGAGGAATCCTCGGGCGTCGACGGTACTTTCGCGGTGTGCGTTGAACCGTCCTTCTCGTTAATCAGGAGTAGATCGGTGAAGGTTCCCCCCACATCGACCCCGAGGCGATAAGGCATTGAATTCTCTCCCTAAGTTATTGAGGACGGCGTCTTGCCGCCCGACCCATGTAGAAAGGCAGACGGCCTGCCGACCCGTTCTTGATTATGGCGAACTATCGTTTTGTTCCTGTGCTCTGTCAACCGGAACCCGTGCCCCAAGGCCACGGTTTCCGCCGGTTTCCGTGACATATCAGGCTACCGCCGGTCCTGATCGCCTGCCGCGCGGCACTATTCGGCAGCTGGGGCGCTAGCGCCCTGTTTCTTCGGGTAATTCTCGCTCTCCGTGACGCGGCCGCCAGTCAGCAAGCCGCGGCGCTTGTCGAGGATGTAAAGGCTTAGAAACGTCCCGGTGATGATCAACAACGAGAAGATCGTGGTCATCGTGCCGACCGCATACAACGACGGGCGCGCCGCGGTCCCGCGCACGGTCACCATTTCCACGGGAAGGGTGTTGCCGGTGCCAGTTACAAGCGAGCTTCTGGAAAACTCGTCATACGATAGTGTAAATCCAAAGAGGGCGACGGCGAGAATGCCCGGCGCAACGATCGGAATGATGACGTAGCGCAGGCGTTGCCATCTGGTCGCACCTTGATCCTGCGCAGCCTCTTCGATCGAGTGATCGAGACGGCTGAAAATCGCGAACATGATCAAAACACCGAACGGCAGCGTCCATGTCAGGTGCGCACCCAATCCGCCCGACCACCACTGGGACGTCAGACCGATGCTGGTGAAGCCAATGCCTAGGCCAAAACTGATCAGGAAGGGCGGTGCGATCAAACTTACGATCACCAGATAGAACACCAGCGACGATCCCTTGAAGCCGCGCCTAAATGCCAAACCGGCGAGGAAGGACACCAGCGTCGTGATGACCATGACAATAAGCGCCAAAACGATGGATCGCACGAACGGCGCGCGGAAGTCGCCGGCATATACGGGGTTAAAAACGTCCTGGAACCAAATCAGCGAAGCACCGCGAATGGGGAACATCAAGCTACCCTGCTCCCCCTGAAAAGACAGAATGCCGATCACAATGATCGGTCCGTAGAGGAACACCAGGAACGCGAAGAAGATCACGGTTCTAATGTAATAGCCGCGCGAATGACCTTCGCCAGCAAACTTTATGGGAGTCCCCACGGCACTCATTAGACCCGCCTCTAGAGTTGTTTGCGGATGTCGACGAGACGCATGATCCCGCCAACGAAGAGAAGAAGAAGAATTAAGAGGATGATCCCGCTGGCGGCTGAAAGGGGATAGCGCGACTGGGCGTACTGATTGAATACCGCGGTCGCTAGTGTGCCCGACGTACCACCGGAAAGAAGTCGGACCGCGACAAAATCTGACGCCGTGAGCGCGACGATGAAAATCGTGCCGATGGCTATTCCAGGGCGCGACAACGGGATGATGATGTACAGAAGTATTTGCCAACCCTTGGCGCCCTGGTCCTTCGCCGCTTCGATCAACCGCAAATCGATTCGCGCCATCACGTTGAACAGCGGCGCTACCATGAACAACGTCAAGACGTGAACATAAGAAAGGATGACCGCAAAGTCGGAGAACAGCAAAAACTGCAGCGGTTCGTCCGTGATACCCAGCCCGATGAGTGAGCCGTTGATCAATCCTTCTTTCCCGAGGAAGGGCAACCAAGCGATCATCCGCACGACACCGGAGGTCCAGAACGGTACGACAGCAAGCAAGAACAGAAATATTTTGATCCGCAGTTGGATGACGTCGAAGACGAGGTAGTAGGTGAGAACAAAACCCAGCACCAGCGTGATCGCCCACGTGATCGCCGTGGTGCGAATGGTGTCAGCAAGGGCGGGCCAGGTCGAACTATCGAACGACAGCGACCGGACATAGTTGTCGATCACGAAAACGCCGATTTGGGTGGCAAACGGCCCAAATTTGAAAAAGCTGTAGAGCAGGATCACGACCATCGGCGCGATCAGGAACGTCACCAGAATCAGCACGAGAGGCGTTATCTGCAGGTAGGCACCGAAGCGGCCTAAGACAGTCTGTTCCGTCTCCATCACATCTCGCCCAAGATTCTTGGAATACACCCGGAATAATGTCCGGTCGAATGCGGCGCAAGATGTAGCCAAACCGTCCCCCTACCGCAACTCAATTGTGCCTCATTCGGTTGGGTTTCGTGATTTGTTCCACGTGCATCGCCAGTTAATCGGGTTCGACGCCGATATTGTCGCGCCAGCGCGCGTGGCAAAAAAAACGGGGCGCCGAAGCGCCCCGCAATTGCATCGATTCCAGTCCCTTTTTAGCCAGACTGGAACTTGTTCCACTCGTCGACAAGGTAACCGAATTCGTCGAACTCGGAGTTCCAAACCGCAATGTTGCCCATACGGTTTTCGTAGGAGCCACCATCGCGCACGGTACCGGCCTTTTCGAGAGGCTTGCCATCCGGACCCGGGATCGAGCCCTGGGCCGGCTTGCCTTCGTACCAGAAGCCCCACTCGTCAGCGGTCATGAACTTCTTGGTCGCCTCGAGAGTCGGCATGTAGTAGCCCTGACGGCTGAAGTAGGCGCCAGACCAACCCGAAGACAGCCAGTTGAAGAACTCATAGGCCGCATCACGCTTGAGGCCGGTAAGCTGCTTCGGCATGACGTAACCGATGGTCCAACCACGATACCCTTCCTTCAGGTCGCCGTAGACGCACGGCACACCCTGGGATTTCGTGACGGTCACCGCAGGCGACCACATCGACTGGATCACGGTTTCGCCGGAAACCATCAACGTCACTGATTCACTGAAGGTGGTCCAGAATGCGCGAACATGACCCTTCTTCTTGAGGTCGGTGAGGATCACGAACGTCTTGTCGATTTCCTCCCTGGTCATGTTGCCTTTGTTGCCGTACTTCAGCAGGCCTGCGCCTTCGATGGCCAACGCAATGTCCATCATGGCAATGTCAGGGAAGCTTTGCAGGGCAACCTTGCCGCGCCATTCGTCGCTGATTAGCTCGGACCAGCTTTCCAACTTACGACCGGTCAAATCAGGACGGTACCCAAGGGTATCGGCGTTGTGAACGCTAGGAAGGCCGAAAATCTGGTCCGACTCGCCCGGCTTCACAAAGTTTTTGCCGTCTTTGGTGTACATGACGGTGGTCGGGTTCTGGCCGTCACCAAACGGTGCACTCGCCGTTAGCTTGCCAGTCCGGTAGAGGTCGTTGAACTGATCCCAGTTCGTCAGACGCTTGGTGTCGATCGGCTGAATGTTGCCGACCGCCGAAAGACGGCGGAAGTAGTTGAATGCCGGCTCGGCAATATCGAACGAACCCGGCTGCGTATTGATGCGATTGGTGATCGAGTCGAAATCGAGTGCAGTGATATCAACGTTGAAACCGAGATCTTCCGTTGCCTGTTTGGCCCATGCCGGCTGATGCGTCACGGCCGAACCGATCGAACGCAACGTGACATCTTTCAAATTCTGCGCCCAGACCATCGGGAAACCGCTAACGGCCCCCGAACCTGCTGCGACGCCAGCGGCGGCCGCGGTGCCCTTGAGCACTGTACGGCGGCTGATGTTTCGCTTGCTCATGCTTTTATTACCTCACCTGTTTAGTATTCCTCGGGGAGCACTGCATAACCGTTGGTACCCTAGGTCATCCAGGCAGCAGCGCCATTCATACAAAAGGCGGCACTACATGGGGAACATATATACCATCCTTTTATTCCACCACCAGACCCGGGATTCGGCGACCTGACACGCGCCTTTATGCAAGGTTTGGTATCGAAAAATGTGTCTTGCTGGGAACACCTGCACCTCCCAAACTGTTGACAGCGCGAACCGACCCCGGGAGATCCCATTGAAATTGCGAAAAACGGGCGCCGTTCTCGCGTTACTCGCGATTTTGTCAGGTGCCGCACCCGTGGTAGCGCACGCCGATAGCGGCGCGGTGGAACCGATAAGTCGCGATCGGGCCGAC
The DNA here is from genome assembly GCA_027622715.1 of Pseudomonadota bacterium. Taxonomy (GTDB): domain Bacteria; phylum Pseudomonadota; class Alphaproteobacteria; order SHVP01; family SHVP01; genus CALJDF01. The sequence continues at coordinate 7,278 of JAQBYN010000041.1, forward strand.
ATCGCCGGCTGGCGCGGCCTGACCTGGGGCACGCCAATTGGCCGCGCCGAGGTCTTGCTGGGTAAAGAGACCCTCGAACACCAAGACGCGATTGAAGTCGGCGGCTGCTATTTCACGCGTGCGTTACCGCTGCGGCTCCGGAACGAATCCTGGCAGGCCTGGTTGTGTGAGGACTGGCGTAGTGGCGCCGTGATTGGGGTCAACCTGGAGAAAGGATTCCAGGGGTTATTCTTTGATGATTCTCGCAGGACCGATTTGTTCGAAACCTTCCTCGCAGAGTTCACCGAGCACTATGGCCCGGCGCATCTCTTTTGGGAGCAGTGCCACAACGCGCGCTGGAATGCGACGGTGCAATACAAATGGTTCTTTCCAACAACCACCGTTTCGCTGCTTTTACGCGACGTGCCTGATCGCTGGGTGTCGGTCCGGTTCGAAAAACCGACCGGCCTCCCCGACTTTGGCCCAGGGGTCTGCGTGACGCTTCCGGTGGACCTAAGAGGATAGCCGCGACACCGGCACCGGTGTGCGGTTGTCGCCGTCCGCCAGAGCGGGCACTCTCTCCCTCTTCAAGGGAGGGTTTCATGGCCAAAAAGAAGAGAGTCGTCGTTCTTGTCCCGTTTGCGTTTGACGAAAACGGTTTGTCGAAGCGCCGGGCGCAGCAGGATTCAGTCGTCCTCGGACCCGATATCGAATTCGATTACCGCCCCGTCAAAGCCGGGCCGGCGCTTTACGACAGCTATCACGATGGTGTGCTGGCGGACGTCTCGATGTTCGAAGCGGGATTGACCGCACAAGAGGACGGATACGACGCCGTGTGTATCGATACGATGAGCGATTCCGGTCAGAATGGATTGCGCAGCGTGCTCGACATTCCCGTGATTTCGCCCGGCAAGGCGTCTTATTTGATGTGCCTTCTACTCGGCACCAACTTTGGTGTGCTGACCCAGTGGGATCCGTGGAAGGCGCTCTATAAGAAGACGGTGCGCGAGTACGGCCTCGATCATCTTTGTGCCGGCATTCGTTCGCCGAACATCATGCCCGACCCAGAGAACCTGCTGGGCGGCAAAGAGGAAGATGTCTTTCCCAAGCTCCTCGCAGCAGGTATGCAACTCGTCGAAGAGGATGGCGCCGAAGCGATTTGCCTGGGCTCGACGACGATGCACGAATCGCACGCCTATCTCGCCGAACACCTGCCGGTGCCGGTGATCAACCCGGGGCCGCTAACCTACAAACTCGCCGAAACGCTGTTGGGCTTGAACCTGACGCACAGCCGCAAGGCTTATCCCCGCCCCACCGTCACCAAGTACAACCTGACGCACGCGATGATGGACGGCGGCGCGGCCTACAAGGGCGACGACTAAGACAAACCGCCGCCATCAGCGGGCGCGCCAATCGCCGGCGCGCTCGACCGCGGCGGCGAGACGCAACAACGTCACCTCTTCGAAGTGTCGGCCCATGAACTGAACGCCGATCGGCAAACCGTCGGCCATGGCGCAGGGCACCGAGATCGCCGGTTGGCCGGTGACATTGGCCTGACAGACGTTGCCGATCATGTTGAGGGCGATGATCATGCGTTCCGGAATCGGTGCATCGGGCGCCGGCATTAGCGGCGCGCGGAATGGCAACGTTGGCATGACCAAAGCGTCGCATCGACTGAGGGCCGCATCGTAAGCAGCGCGCATCGCCGGCCGCAGGTTCTGCGCCTTGGCGTAGTAGTGACCGTGGTAGTGGCGATGCATGTATTCGCCGACCAACAGGATCGTCTTGATCGGTGGCGGCAAATCCGCTGCCTGCTGACGCCAGCCCCGAGCGAACGTGTCCATCAGCCGCGTATCGTAAAACCCTTGCCAACCATGGCCACCAGCGTTGCCGCGTAACATGTTGGCGCAGACACCTTCTTCCAGGAGCGCGACCAGAACGTGGGCCGCATCGATGTGTTCGGGGACCGAAACATCAACGACCGTAGCCCCTGCCGATCCGAGTGCCGCCACAGTCTCGCGCACCCGATCGTCAACAACGCGTTCGCTTGCGCCAAAACCGAGGGTGGGCCATTCGCTGTGACCAAACCCCTCCTTTAGAACACCAATGGTCAGGCCCTTGAGGTCTTGATCGACGGCCGCCATGTAATCGCCGACACAATTTGGCGGCAGGCCGGCGGCACGCGGATCGAGCGGGTCGGGACCGGCGATCGCGCTCAGCAATCGCGCGCAATTGACCACGGTGTCGCTCATCGGCCCGACATGATCGAGTGAGGTCTCCATCCCCATGCAGCCGGTGTAGGGCACCAGACCGAACGTTGCCTTCATCCCAACGGTGCCGCACCACGCTGCGGGAATGCGGATCGATCCACCTTGATCGCCGCCCAATGCCATACGGATATCGCCAGCCGCAATCGCCGCGCCCGAGCCGCACGACGACCCACCCGGCGACCGCAGCGGATCGTGCGGATTAGACACCGTTCCGAAAGGGTGGTCGTGACCGCCCGCGACACCACAAAGGTCGGACGCCGTGGTCTTGCCAGCAATCGTCGCCCCAGCGTCGAGCAGGCGCGCCACCACGGTCGCATCGATATCGGGCACGAAGCCGTCGAGGGTGCGTGACCCATTGGCCATGGGCACGCCCGCCACCGCGATTGAATCTTTGATGCCAACCTGTTCGCCGGCCAGCGGGCCGTCCGGATTGCCCTTGATGTCGGTGCGCCAATACCAAGCGTTGTAGGGATTCTCGTCAGGCGCGGGCCTGCGTCCTGGGGTGCGGGGCCACGCGACGGCGGGCCGTGGTTCGGTGAGCGAGTCCAGCGCCTGATAGGCCCGGAAGGCGCCCGCCATAACCGCCTGATAGGCGGGCACTTCGTCTTCGCCTAAGTTCAGACCGAACTCGTCCGACAGCGACAAGATATCTTCAATACTCGGCGGGCGGGGACCGACAGCGGTCATGGGCGACGCTCCTTGCTACAGTGATAGAGTGCGACCGTAACAACGCCGCGCATAGGAACGCCAGCGCCGCATGCCCGAGGAACAAATATGAATACCCCCTACCCGCGCGATCTCGTCGGTTACGGCGCCAACCCGCCGCAGGTTACGTGGCCCAACGGCGCACGGATCGCCGTGAGCTTCGTGCTGAATTACGAAGAAGGCGGCGAGCGCACAATTCTCGACGGCGACGCGGAATCGGAATCATACCTTGCTGAAATGTACGGGCTGCCGTCACTGGTCGGGCGCCGCAATCAATTCGTCGAAGACATTTTTGAGTACGGTAGCCGGGCCGGGTTTTGGCGGATCATGCGACTGTTCAGCGAGCGCAATATTCCCTTCACGTCGTGGGCGGTTGGCCTCGCGCTCAAACGCAATCCCGAAGCGGCGGCGGCAATGATCGAAGCCGGCCATGAAGTCGCAAGCCATCACTGGCGTTGGTTCGACTATGCCGATGTGCCCGAAGAGGTCGAGCGCGAACACATTCGACTGACGATCGACACCATCAAAGAACTGTGCGGCGCACCGCCGCTGGGTTGGTACACCGGGCGTTATAGCGAGAACACCTTGCGCCTTCTCAAAGAAGAAGGAAGTACGGTTTACGCTTCGGAGTTCTATAACGACGACTTGCCGTATTGGATCACGGTCGAAAACGACCCGCTGCTGATCGTGCCCTATGCGTTGGACACCAACGACTTCAAGTTCGCGCTGGCGCCGGGCTGGATGTCAGGCGACGACTTCACGCACTACCTCAAAGCGGCATTCGACAATCTCTACCGTGAGGGCGCGACGTCGCCAAAAATGATGTCGATCGGCTTGCATTGCCGGTTGAGCGGACGTCCCGGCCGGGCCGAGGCCCTCGCCAAATTCATGGACTACGTGCTTGAACACGACAATGTCTGGATCGCGCGTCGGGTCGAGATCGCGCGTCATTGGATGGCACACCACCCGTTTACGCGCTAACTACCAATCCAGTTGAGGCGCGGGCATTTCCGGCTCGAGCGCCTCCAGCGCCATGCCGAGCGCGAGCAGCGCGTCGTCTTGGCCCATGGGTGCGTCAATCGTGAAGCCGAGCGGCAGTCCGTAGGTTGAAAGGCCAGACGGCATGCTGAGGCTGGGGATGCCGGCGTTGCTGGCCGGGCCGGTGTTGCGGTCGAACAGGGTGATGGCTGGCACGGTGTCACCGCCTTGCAGAGCTCCCGACTGCTCTTGATCAATCAGGATCGGTAGAACCGGCACGGTTGGATAAATCATCGCATCGAGGCGATGCTCTTTGAAATAGGCAGCGTAAATCCGCTGAAGATGCGGGCGGTGAATTGTCATCGCGTCGCGGTAGGCGGAATCTTTGATCGCACCAGTGCCCAACAGCGGCTCAAGAATTTCACGCACATCGGGACTACCGACTTCGGCGACTACCGAGGCGAAGTCCAGGCCAGTGTCGCCGGTGGCAAGATAGGCGTTGAGGTCGACAACCGCCTCGTAGAGCAGAACTGGGAAATTTCCTGCCTTGTGGACTCGTTCGATGTCGGGAACATCGGCCTCGACCAGGGTCACACCGTACGAGGCGAGACGCTGCAATAGCGCTTCGGCGGCGCTTTCCACGTCGGGATCCAGCGCCTCAAAAAAGTACCCGCGCGGAACACCGATGCGCGTTTCTGACAACCGCGGAAGCGGCCCGCCACTGGGCGCACGACCGGCAAGGATGCCATCGAGGATGTGCAAATCCCTGACCCGGCGTGCCATGGGTCCAGCAGTATCGCGGCTATGCGAGATCGGGACGATCCCGTCTTGCGGGTAGCGTCCCGTGGTTGGCCTGAACCCAGCGACACCGCAAAACCCTGCCGGTATACGAACCGAGCCCCCGGTATCGCTGCCGATGCCGGCCGGGGCCATCCGTGCGCCAACGCCAGCGGCCGTGCCGCCGCTACTGCCACCGGCAATACGGTCGGGGTCGTAGGGATTACGCGCCGCCCCAAAACTCCCGTTATTGGAGGTGCAGCCGAAAGCCAGTTCATGGAGGTTGGCTTTACCAAAAAATACCGCGCCGGCGTCGTGCAAGCGTTGCGCGACCGGAGCGGAGCGGAGCGCAACATTGTGGCGCAGCGCGTTGGTGCCGCCGGTCGTTACCGACCCCGCGACATCAATGTTGTCTTTGAGAATAATAGGCGCGCCGAGTAGCAGCGCGGTATCCCCGGCACCGCGGCGTTCATCGGTGCTTCGTGCGTTCGCTAGGATTTGGCCTTCGTCAAAGGCGATAAACGCGTTGAGATCGACGAAGCGATCCGCCTGCGCGATTAGCGCATGGGTCAACTCTTCGGCACTGAAGGCCCGCGTGTTGAGCCCGACCAGAACCTCGGTGAGCGTTAGATCGTGCAGCGCCACCGGGCTTCCTACGCGCGTGGCGGGTATTTAGTGCGACAACGCGTGGCTGTCTTCAGCGTTCCAAGACGCCGTCACCGGATCACCGAAGTCGACCGGCTGACTGAAGAACTCCTCCTCGGACTCGTTGGCGACGACATGCTCGCCGTTATCTTTGCGCACCATCGTCACTTTGACCCAGCTGCCTTGATATTCGATCCCGTGCACAGTGCCAGGCACAGCATTCGTGTTACTCGCCGCACCATGACCGCGGGCCATACGGGTGCGGTCGCGCCGGATCGAAAACCCGTCGAACACGTTCCAACCGCCCATGAATTCCGCGACATAAGCCGAAACTGGTGTGTTGAAGATTTCCCGCGCGGTGCCTGCTTGATCGATGCGGCCCTGATCCATCACGACGATGACGTCAGCAAGCGCCAAGGCTTCTGGCTGGGTATGGGTAACGTGAATAAAGGTAATGCCAATTTCTTTCTGGAGACGGCGAAGTTCTTCACGCATCTGCAGCCGCAGAAATTCGTCGAGCGCTGAGAGCGGCTCGTCGAGAAGGAGTACCTTGGGGTTGGTGATCAGTGAACGGGCCAGCGCGACGCGCTGCTGCTGTCCACCAGAAAGTTGCGCAGGAACGCGGTCGGCAAGATGAGTCATTTGGACGGTCTCAAGAACCTCCATCGACTTCTTCCGCCGTTCTGCTTTGTCCACGCCTTTTACTTTGAGACTGAACGATACGTTGTCGGCGACCGACAAATGCGGGAACAGAGCGTAACTCTGGAACATCATCGAGGTGCCGCGCTGAACCGGCGTCATCCCCTCAACCGCCTGCCCGCCAATCATGACGTGACCGCCGGTGGGATGCTCATGGCCTGCAATCATCCGCAAGATCGTGGTCTTGCCACAGCCGGACGGACCGATCATGCAGCAGTAGGCACCGTCGGGAATGGTCAGATTGATGTCATCGACCGCGCGAGTCTCACCGAAGTGTTTGGTAAGACCCACCAGTTGAACTTCGCCCCTACCCTGGCTGCTCATCAACGCGCCCTCTCCGTACATGGCGCCGGGTCTGTATCCAGCGCAAAAAAGTTGGTCTAAACCTAGGCCACGGCGTTCTTCTGGTCCTGGCCCGACGAGCGCGAAAACTAGGTTGCGCCCCAAACCAAGTCAACCCACATCAGGCCTGCCTTGACCGCTAAAACTGGGGGTTTCATAACACCATGACATCGGCAAATTAGAGCCCAAATTTGACAACGTTTTGGCCCCACGAAGAGCGTTCGCGGAAATCCGGCGTCGCCACAATTCTCGAGACGGAGCATCAATGATCCAAGAGCTGAAGACCGGAAAAACCGAACAAGAACGCGAGGAAGCCGACCAGAAGGTTCGCCAAACGGTCGAGGAGATCATCGCCGACGTTAAGACGCGGGGCGATGAGGCTATTCGCGCGCTGTCGGAAAAATTCGATAAATGGGCGCCTGCCTCGTTTCGTCTAAGCGTTGCCGAGATCGAGGCCGTAGTTGCCTCGGTCTCGCCGCGGACAGTTGAAGATATCAAATTTGCGCAAACCCAAATTCGCAACTTTGCCCAAAAACAACTCGAATCCCTCCACGACATCGAGGTCGAGACCTTCCCCGGGGTCACGCTGGGTCACAAGAATCTGCCGGTCGATTCGGTCGGGTGCTACGTGCCCGGGGGCCGCTATCCGATGGTCGCGTCCGCCCACATGAGCGTCCTGACCGCGAAGGTTGCAGGGGTGCGCCGCGTCGCGGCCTGTACGCCGCCGATCAACGGCAAATTGCCCGCCGAAACGATCACGGCCATGTATCTGGCCGGCGCCGACGAGATCTACATCCTGGGCGGCGTTCAGGCCATCGCCGGCATGGCGCTCGGCACCGAAACGATTGCACCAGTCGACATGCTGGTCGGACCCGGCAACGCATTTGTTGCCGAAGCCAAGCGACAGCTGTTCGGCCGCGTCGGTATCGATTTGCTGGCGGGACCGACAGAAACACTGATCATCGCAGATGAAACCGCCGATGCTGAGATGTGCGCCACGGACCTGCTGGGGCAAGCCGAACATGGGCCAAATTCGCCGGCGTTCTTACTGACGACATCACGCGCTTTGGCGGAAGCTGTTCCGGGCGAGATTGCCCGGCAACTCGAGACCTTGGAAACGGCTGACGTTGCCAGTGTCGCCTGGCGCGACTACGGCCGCATCATTCTGTGCGACACCGTTGACGAAATGGTGCAAACCGCCGACGAGATTGCATCAGAGCACGTTCAAGTGCTCACCGCTGACCCGCAGTACTTCCTCGATAACATGCGCAACTACGGCGCGCTGTTCCTGGGCAAGGAAACCAATGTTGCTTACGGCGACAAGGTGATCGGCACCAACCACACGCTGCCGACACGGAAGGCCGCGCGCTACACCGGCGGGTTGTGGGTCGGCAAATTCATCAAGACCGTGACCTACCAACGCTGCACCGAAGCGGCGAGTGCAGTGATCGGCGAATATTGCTCGCGGCTTTGTGCGATCGAGAATTTTGCCGGACACAAAGCACAAGCCGATCTGCGGGTCGCCCGATATGGCAAGGAGGCAGCCAAATAGTGACGAACCTTGGCCGCATCGGGTTGGTCGCCCTGATCTTGACACTCGCGCCTTGGAGCGCGTTCGCCACGTCCGAGAACAGCGTTGAGATTCAGACCTATGACGTACCCGCTGGGGCCCATCCGCATGACGTCGCGCCGGCCCCGGACGGGTCGGTGTGGTACACGGCGCAACACCAGGAAGCGCTGGGACGCCTGGACCCAAAAACCGGTGCGACAAAACACATCCATCTCGGTGCGGGATCGCGGCCGCATGGTGTGATCGTCGGGCCCGACGGCCACGCGTGGGTGACCGACGGCGGGTTGAACGCCATCGTGCGGGTCAACGCGCAAAGCGAAAAGGTCGGCGTTTTTCCCCTGCCCGCCGATACCGGTTACGCCAACCTCAATACCGCCGCGTTCGACGCCAACGGCATTTTGTGGTTCACCGGACAATCCGGCGTGTACGGGCGCGTCGACCCTGCATCGGGCGAAGTAACAGTGAGCCAGGCTGAGCGCGGCCGCGGGCCCTACGGGATTTCGGCGACTCGCGACGGGCGGGTTTTTTATGCCTCGCTCGCCGGCAGCCATATTGCGGAGATCGACACGGCCACCGGCGCGACCACCCTCATCGAACCGCCCACGGCGCGCCAAGGGGCCCGCCGCGTCTGGCCCGACTCGCGGGGCCGCATTTGGGTGAGCGAATGGAATTCAGGCCAATTGAGCGTCTTCGACCCGGCCGCTAAGACGTGGCGGTCGTGGAAGCTGCCAGGTGATCGGCCGCAAACCTACGCTGTCTATGTCGACGAGACCGACGCCGTGTGGGTCAGCGACTTTGGCGCCAATGCCGTGTTGCGGTTTGATCCCGTCAGCGAGCGCTTCGAAGCGTTCGAGAGCCCGCGTCGCGGCGCCCGGGTGCGTCAGCTTTTGGGTCGCGAAGGCGAAGTGTGGGCGCCCGAATCCGGCGCCGACAAGCTGGTCGTCTACCGCTACGGCAGCAGATGAGCGGTCCGCTTCACGGGCAGGTTGCTGTTGTCACCGGCGGTAGCCGCGGCATTGGCGCGGCGACTGCACATACGTTGGCGGCCGCCGGCGCAACCGTGATCGTCACCCACCGGGACAGTGCGGCGGCGGCCAATGACGTCATTGCGACGCTGCCGGGCAGTGGTCACCGGGCGGTGCAGGCGTCGGTGACCGACAGCGCGTCGCTCGCAGCACTCGCCGATGATATCGCCAAGACAGAGGGCCGCCTCGATATCCTGGTGAACAATGCGGGATGGTCGCGGGTGATTGCGCACGGCGATCTCGCCGCATTGGATGATGAGACCTTCGATCACATCATGAAGACAAACGTGCGCGGCGCGTTTGCCTGTGTCCGGGCGGTGGGCGATCTCTTGGCCGCAGGCGACGGCGGCGTCATTGTCAATCTGTCCTCGGTCGCGGCACACATCCACTTCGGATCGAACATTGCTTATTGCGCGTCTAAGGCCGCGATCGAATCGATGACCATGACGTTAGCCCGCGCGCTAGCCCCCAAGGTGCGTGTCGTCGCGGTCGCGCCGGGGGTGGTCGATACCGACTTTACCCGCGCGTGGGACCCTGCGGTGCGGGCGGCTCAGATCGCTGCAACGCCGCTGCAACGGTTTGCCACGCCGGAAGAAGTCGGCAACGCGATCCTCGCTGCCATCGTGCATTTTCCCCATACCACGGGTGCCATTTTTCCCATCGATGGCGGCAGGCCACTGGGGACCTAGTGGTCTGACTCCGACGCTTCGAACCCCCACCCGTGCAATGTTCGGATGACCGAAAGCCGGATGAAGTTCGCGTTGATGGTTTAGTAGTGAATGGCCGCTTCTGAAATCAACGCCTATGAAACTCCCACACCAATCAGAACTGGCAAGGTCGTACCATCCGCCCCAATCATGAATGCCTGTTCGACCCGCGTGGACTGGAGTTGCGCATTGCTGAGCGCGCTCCTGATTTGACTCGGCGTCAGTCCAAACCCTTCGTCGCCCGATGCCAGCCAATCCCATTGCACAAAGTGCCCCCCGGGTTTGAGCAGGCGAGCGAGCGAAACAACCGTACCTTCAAAATCGGGCAAAAAGCTGCATACGGAGGACGCATAAATCAGATCGAATCCCGAAGGTCCCACGCCCAACCGGAACCCGTCATCCAGAATGTCACCACAAAGAGCGGTCACCTTGTCGAGTGTCTTTCTTTTCAATACCGCAATCATTTTGTCCGAGGTATCGACAGCAATCAGCTCGCGCACGTAAGGAGCAACCTTTTCGGCGAGCAATCCAGTCCCGCATCCAAAGTCGAGAACCCGCTTCGATTTCCAGATCGGAGCGCGTAAATCTATATTGGAGACCAATGAGGCAAAGGCGCGATCCGCATAGAGTTTGACATCGCCACTGTTGTCCCAATCGTCCGCATAATCGTTCCAGTCGTCAGTCATCGCGCAGGTGTTTCGTCATTGAAACGGTGCTGTCTTGTCGGGAAACTTCGACCCAGCCCAAATGCCGATAGAGTTGTATATTCTCGGGCATGTCCGCGTGTGTGTTCAGTCGTAGTTCGTCAAACCCTTGCCGCTTCGCCTCGCGCTCCGATAGCTCGATGAGCTTGCGCCCAATACCTTTGCCGCTGTGGCTTGGATGAACGGCCAGATTTGCGAGTTTCATAAATCGATCTTGGGGAACAAGAATAAGTCCAGCAACGATTTCATTGTCTTGTACTGCCATCCAAACCTGATTGTTGGTAATGTCGTCGGCGATGCCATCAGAGAAGGTCGGCATATCCGATATGCGCTTCGTGTATTTGGCATAGGCAGCGTCAATACAAGCGGCCAACGTTGCGGCATCGGGCAATGTTGCTGGGCGAATCTGGAAGTCATGTAGCGTCATAATTCTCCTTTCGAGCCAAATCGGACTCTTCCGTTTGGGTCAAACCGCTAGTCGCCCAGCCGTTCAGCGACCTCTTTCTTGTGCCGCGCCAATGCCATCAGGCGGCGATCACGCCACTGTTGGCGTTCGACATGACGCTCCATCGGCAGCGTCGCGCGGCGATCCTTTGCCGCCTGACCAAAGAGTTTGTCGTCCCACGGGCGGGCGTCGGCTTCCTGCGCGACCTGGTGGTAGATCGGCCCATAGCGCGTCGCATAATCGGGCACGCCGTCCGGGGCGTTGAGATCGATGGTTTCCATTGGCCCCATGAATGACCAGCGCAAGCCGAGCCCGTGTTTCACTGTCTTGTCGAGATCCTCGGTGGTCACGTAGCCGTCAGCGATCAGCCGCATGGCTTCATTGAGCAACGCGCCTTGGAGCCGGTTGAGAATGAATCCGTCGATTTCTTTCAAGACCGTGATGGGTTGCTGGCCGACCGCTTCCATGAGCGCGCGCACCTTTTCGACCGCCGCCGGATCGGTCCACGGCGCCGGCGCGAGCTCGACCAACGGGACGACGCTGGGTGGATTGACCGGGTGGGCCACGAGGCACCGGGCACGACCCTTGAGATGGTCGCTGAACTGCGACGCGCGAATGCCGGATGTCGAACTGCCAAACACGGTTTCGGGTGGCGCGACAGCATCCATCGCGCTGAACAGCGCGCGTTTTATGTCGAGGCTTTCGGGCGCGTTTTCTTGCGCGTAGGCCGCCCCTTTGAGGGCCGACGCGAGACTTGTCGTCGCCGTGATCCGCCCAACGATGGCTTGCGCGTCTTCATCGACCAACCCCTCGCGGTGCAGGTCGTTGGCGGCGCCGGCAATCAGCACCAGCGCGTTTTCCAAGGCTTGCGCGTCCGTGTCGTAGAGCGCAACTTCCCGCCCCGCCCGGGCAAACACGATGGCCCAAGCGCGCCCGACCATGCCGGCACCGATGACAGCAATTTTTTCCACGTTCTTCCTCCCGGCGGCGTTACCGCGTGCCCCTGATTTGCCTGCTAGTATCTAACACATGCCAACGAAGGAGTGCCGATGAGCTATGCCCTAACTGTTCTTTATGGATCGGTGCGCCGCGACCGCCAAGGGATTCGCGCCGCGCGATTTATCGAACAACAAATCACGGCACGCGGGCACACCCCTACGCTGATCGACGCCCTTGAACTCGACTTGCCGCTACTGGACCGCATGTACAAGGAATACGAGCCCGGCACCGCGCCAGCCAACCTTGAATCAATGGCCAAGGTGCTGAAAGCGTCGGACGGCTTCATTGTGGTCAGTGGCGAGTACAATCACGGCATTCCACCCGCCCTCAAGAACATGCTGGACCATTTTCTCGAGGAATGGCTGTGGCGGCCGTCGGCCATTGTTTGCTATTCGCAAGGGCCTTTCGGCGGCGTTCGTGCGGCGATGCAGCTGCGGATGACCTTGGCGGAACTGGGCATGCCGTCGATCTCGTCGCTGCTTCCCGTGCCCCGGGTTCAGGATGCATTTGCCGAGGACGGCACGCCTACCGACGACGCTTGGCATCGGCGCGCCGGGCGGTTCTTGGACGAATTCGATTGGCACGTGGCCGCGCAAAAGGCGCAGCGCACTATCGGCAACCCTATTAAAGGACACCGCAATGCCTGACCTTATGGGACATCGCGCGAAATGGGGCTTGATCGTGCCCGAGCGCAATACCGTCTGCGAAACCGAAATGCATGCGGCGGTGCCAACTGGAATCACGATCAACACGGCGCGGATCGTGCGCGACCAAGCCCCAACTTGGTCGAATGACGCCGAGTTCAAACAAATGGCGCAAGGCATTCGGACCGGCGAGCCAGATGCGCTCACCCGCCTGATGCGGGCCGAGCTCGACTACTACATCGTGGGCGACGACGGTTTCACGGTGGGGCGCGCCGAGCACGAGGCCATCGCCACCGCCTATGAGGCACAAACCGGCAAAGGTGTGGCGACGTCGGCGCGCGCGTTCTTGAGTGCGCTCGAAGTCATGGGCATCCGCCGGCTCGCGGTGCTGACCCCACGCCTGCCGAGCACCGGCGTTGTCTCGGGCGGGCTGTGGGAAGAATGCGGGTACACGGTCTCGGGCGCCATCGGCTTGAATTGCGCGTCGGCGTTCGAGATCGTCAATACGCCCGAGGCCGACTTGCGTGCCGCGCTGGCCACCCTGTGCGCCAGCGAGGCCGAGGCGGTGCTGGCAACCGGCACCAACATTTTGCTTATGGACCTGGCGGCGGCGGCTGAGCGCGAGTTGGGCAAGCCGATCCTGCACATCAACACCGTCCTGTTGTGGTACGCGCTGCGGCAAAACGGGTTTACCGACCAGATCGACGGGTACGGTCGGCTGCTCAGCGCGCATTAGCCCAAGCCTAGTCAACTTTCCGCCGCCGGAGTGCTAGCCTGCCGGGGCCGTCACCAAGAACAACGGGATTCCGCATGAGCCAGCCGCGTACGCTTTTTCAGAAAATCTGGGCCGACCACGAGATTCGCGATTTCGGCGACGGTTATTCGCTGCTGCATGTTGACCGCGACATCATGCACGACTTGCTTGGCGCGCTGGTGTTCGAGCCGCTCGACAAGGCCGGGCGCAAGATGCCCAATCCGGAACTGCACTTCGCGACCATGGATCACGGTGTCGACACAGATCCCGGGCGCGGCGACGAAACCAAAATTCCCGGCGGTAAGGCGGGCGTCCAGGGCCTGCGGCGCAAGTCCAAGGAATACGGCATTCATCTGTGCGATATCGGCGACGTGCGCCAAG
>JAQBYN010000042.1 GCA_027622715.1 Pseudomonadota bacterium
CATTTCCAAACTCCTTCGTGAGCCAAAATAACAAAGATTCTGGACCACTCAGAAGGGGGCAGATCAGGCGGCTACCGTGACGTCACCGCCGATAAGATCGTGATCTCCGTCGGCACCACCTGTACGCGCGATGAACATATCCCGTTCGACGGCGAACGCATCTTCATCAGCGACGATCTGCTGACCCTGAAAAAGCTGCCTAAAAAGCTCGCGGTGATCGGCGCCGGCGTCATTGGCTGCGAATACGCGACTATTTTTGCCGCGCTGGGCGTGCGCGTGACCGTCATCGATAAGCGCAGCCGCCTCCTCGATTTCCTCGATTGGGAAATCACCGACGCACTGGCCCACCATATGCGCGAGAACCGCGTTACCTTGCGACTGGGCGAGGAAGTCGCCGGGGTCGAATTATACGAGGATGACCAGGGCGAGCATGTCCGCATCAAGTTAGCGAGCGGCAAGCAGGTCGTATCGGATAAAGCGCTCTACGCCATCGGCCGCACCGGTGCGACCGATGCGCTAAACCTACCGGCGGCAGGCCTCGAAGCCGACGACCGCGGCCGCATCACCGTCAACGCGGACTACCAGACCAGCCAACCGCACATCTATGCGGTGGGCGACGTCATCGGCTTTCCAAGCCTAGCGTCAACCAGCATGGAACAAGGACGCCTGGCGTCATGCCACGCCTTCGGCGTCCCAGCGCACAGCGTACCGGAGCTGTTTCCGTTCGGGATTTACACAATCCCCGAGATTTCAGTGGTTGGTAAGAACGAAGAACAACTGACCGCCGACGGCGTGCCCTACGAAGTTGGTAAGGCATCCTATAACGAAATCGCCCGCGGCCAGATTATTGGCGACCGAACCGGGCTGTTGAAACTGATCTTCAATGCCGAAACCCGAAAATTGCTCGGCGTCTCGATTATTGGCGAAGGCGCCAGTGAATTGATCCATATCGGCCAAGCCGTGCTCTCGCTGGGTGGCGATATCGACTACTTCGTCGATACAGTTTTCAACTACCCGACGCTGGCGGAGTGCTACAAAACAGCGGCTTTTGACGGGATCAACCGGCTCTCCTGATTCAGGTATAAGATAGGAAAAACGGTGGGCCCCTGCGGTCGCCGGACAGGGAGAGCGATGGCGGTACCCCCGCAACAATTCGATTGGAAGCGGCAGCGAATACTCCTGCTGGACCAGGACGACCAGTGCCGGTTCTGGGCGCGCGGCGTCTTCAACCGCCTCGGCGCCGCCGAAGTGATCAGCACGGCCAGCGGATTCGACGCGCTTCACGCGTTGGAACGCACCGACGCCACGATCGGCATGATCGATCTCGAGTTCAAGGGGATGACGGCGCCCGAGTTCATCAAGGAACTGCGATCAAAACGGGCGCAGCGTCTGTCCGACCTGCCGATCATTCTGCTGGTGAAAACTCAAGACAAGAAAGCCATCTATGAGGCGAGCCTCGCGGGTATCGAGGGCGTCATCGTCAAGCCGATCGCCGAGAAGGCATTGCTGACGCGGGTGGTATCGACCCTGCTCAAGCCTGAACGAATTGTCCTGAACAGTAACTTCGCAGGCGCCGACCGCCGGGAGCTCCCGCGGATTAAACCCGAGGCGCCGTCACCGAGGGCAACCGCGCGGCCAGCCTCGAAGGCGCCGGTGAGCCCTACCGGCGTCGTGCTGAAACAGCGCAGTGGGACGCCCAAGAAAACCGAGGCGGCACCCGCGGGACCGATCGAAACCCCGCCGGTAGCCGAGCCCATCGACCCACCAAAAGCGACCCCGAAACCGGTCGCCCCGACCGTAATGTCAAAACCCGCCGAACCGGCGGCTAAGCCAACACCGCCCGAACCGCGCGCCGCCGCCAAAGTCGTTCCGCCCAAGGCGGAGCCCCCCGACGTCGTTGCTGAAATCGTCGAACCCACCGCAGCGGAACGCAGGGCCGAGGACTGGAACACGGAACTTGCCCCCAAGCCGAAAAAGAAAAAAGAGAAAAAAGGCAGCCGTAAACCTTCTCTCGATATTCCGGGCGTCGTCCATGCGCACGCGCTCTGGCTCGACACCAACGGTCAGAAAGGCGAAAAGGCGCGCTTCGAAGGCGCGGACCTTTCTGGCGCCGATCTTGCCGGCCTCAATCTCGCCAACGCCAACTTTCGCGGCGCCAACCTCTCGGACAGCAATTGTACCGGCACCCAACTGATGTCGGCCGAACTGCGCCGCGCCAATATGTCGGGCGCACGATTGTCCGGCGCCGACCTGTCCTTCGCGGCGATGCGCCATGCCAATCTATCATTGGCCGACCTGTCGGGCGCCACATTGGTTGGCGCCGATCTTGCCGGCGCACAATTGGCCAAAACCAATTTCAAACAGGCCGACCTCACCCGCGCCAGTTTGCTGGGCGCGGACCTCAACAATGCCGATCTGCAAGAAGCAAGCGGCCTGACTCAGTCCCAAGTCGGCAAGGCCTACGGTACGAAATCGACCAAGCTGCCGCCCGGCCTAAAAGCCGGTTCGCCGGAAGAATGGTCGGAAAGCCTCTGAGCGCCGGCGCCGGAACGCCCCGTTGACAGCCGCGTCCGACGACGACGCTCTACCGTCCGGCGCCCGCCCCCCGGTCGGGCTCCTCATGGCCTTTGTTTTGGCCGGCGTCCTGGCGATCAACGTCTACGTGCCGGCGCTGCCGGAAATCAGGCGCGAGCTCAACGCCTCGCCGACCGAGATCCAACTGACGTTGACGGTGTTCCTCGTCGCCTTCGGCCTCGCCCAGCTTGTGCTGGGCCCGATGTCCGACCGGTTCGGCCGCCGCCCGATCTTGTTGTGGGGCACTGCGCTGTTCGTCGTCGCCAACATTGTGTGCGCGCTGGCCTTCTCCATCGAAGCCCTGCTATTCGGCCGCGTGCTGCAGGCGTTCGGCGCCTGCGCCGGCAGCGTCGTCACCCGCGCCCTGGTCCGTGACGCGTGGGGCCGCGATCGCTCGGCCAGCATCATGGGATTCCTGACCCTCTCGATCAGCCTGGGGGCCGCGGTGTCGCCGTTGATTGGCGGACTACTCGCGGCGCGCTTCGGTTGGACATCCGGGTTTTGGTTTCTCGCCGCCGTCGGCGCCGTGCCGGTGATCGTCGGGATATTCCGGCTGACCGAGACCAACCGCCACATCGGACGCCCAATGAGCATCTTGCGTATTGCCGGCGACTTACGCCGGCTGTGCGCCTATCCGCCCTACCTCGGCTATTCCTTAAGTGTCGGCGCCATGAATGGGATGTTTTTTGTCTTCCTTGGATCGGCACCGTTCGTGTTGATCGAACACCTCGGCATGCGGCCCGATACCTTCGGCGTGTTCATGTTGGTCATGGTGGCGGGCTCGCTGATCGGCGCCGCCGTCGCCACGCGTTACGGGGCCCGGCCGTGGGGCGCCACCTTGCTCACCGTCGGCACGCTGTGTTCGCTCGCCGGCGGGCTGGTTATTGCCGGGCTAGGCTTTGCCGGCCTGACCACCATTCCCGGGGTCATCGCGCCCTTGTTTCTCGTTGGGCTTGGCAACGGCGGCATGATGCCCATTGCCGCGGCGCGCGCGGTCGGTCTCGCGCCCAAGCTCGCCGGCACCGCATCGGCCGGGTTCGGCGCCATTCAACTGCTCGGCGGCGCGATCGGCACCGTCGTCGCGGGTCTGTTGCCCCATGAGAGCCAGGGCCCGATGGGTGCCGGGATGGTCGCCTTCGCGCTGTTTGGTCTTGCCAGCACAGTCCTGGCGCGGCGCGGCGGCACCCCCACATTTTAGGGGTGCCTTGTAACGGGTTGTGGATAACCCCCAATATACGGACAATGTCCCTGACATTTCGACCACACGCGCACGGGTCCGGACCGCACCAGTGAACGACAACACGGCATTCTTCAAACGCCTGCTCGATAAGACCGGCGAAGGACTCGCGGTCGTCCAAGACGGGCGCATTCATTTCGCCAACGCGGCGCTAGATCGGTTGCTGCGCTGCCCACCTGGCGAAAGCCCGGTCGGGGTGCCCCTGCTGAGCCACGTGCACCCCCGCGACCGCGCCGCGATGTCGGTGTGGTTGTCGGCAAGCGGCAAGGGTCCGGGCGAACCCCGCCCCGTCACCCTGTTGCGCGCCGACCAAACCGCTTTCGACGCCGAGATCGACATCTCGGCCTACGACGAGGACACACCAGGTACCTGGCTGATCGCGCTGCGCGACGTTTCCGACCGGCGCGCCGCCGAACGCGCGTTGCACGACAGCGAAAGCAGCAAATCGGCGATGCTGCAGGCGATTCCCGACCTTGTCATCAGCTTGTCGGGTGACGGCACCATCCTCGGCTATTCGGCAGGCCGCTACTACAAACCGCATTTTCAAGAACAGGAAATCGTCGGCCGCCGGATGCAGGACATGTTCCCCGAGCGCGTCGCCGACCCAGCGTTGGTCCATATCCGCCGCGCGCTGGCCACCGGCGAGCCGCAATTCTTCGAATACTGGTTACGCAACGAAGACGACGGCAGCGTCCATCACTTCGAGGTTCGGGTGCTCAAGAGCCAGGAATTCGAAGCGATCGCGATCGCCCGCGATATTTCCGATCGCAAGCATGCCGAAGAAGCGCTGGCCGACAGCGAGGCGCGCTACCGCTCGTTGGTCGAACTGTCGCCCGATGCGATTCTGGTCGTTAGCGACACCATCGAATTCGCCAATTCCGGCGCCATGCGCCTATTTGGCGCGACGCGGCGCAGCGAGTTGGTCGGCAAGCCGATCACCCGTTTCCTCGATCCGATTTACCACGACCTCGCCCGGCAGCGGCTCAACCAATTGCGCGACAAGGGGGGCAGCGTTCCCTTCGTCGAGGAACGCTGGCGCCGGACCGACGAAACGACCTTCTTTGCCGAAGTGGCAGGCCGGGCGCTGTCTTACCGCGGCAAGCGCGCGATTCTCATCGTGCTGCGCGACGTGACCGAGCGCAAACGCAACCTCGAAGCCTTACGCGAGAGCGAGCAAAAGTTCCGCAATCTGGTCGAAGGATCGCGCCAGGGTGTGTGCATCCACCGCGACTTCAAACCGCTGTTCGCCAACCAGGCGTTCACCGACATTTTTGGCTTCGACTTCCCCGACGACGTGATGGCGCTCGAATCGTTACTGACGATCTTTCTCCCCGAAGACCGCCAGGGGATTGCCGATAATCTCACCGCGCGCGAGCGCGGCGAGCCGATGGCCAACATTTTCCAGCGCCGCGCGCTGCGCCGCGACGGCTCGCGCATTTGGGTCGAGAATCAGCTGAGCATCGCCTAGTGGGATGGGTCGCCCGCGATTCAGCTGACCGTCTTGGACATCACCGAACGGGTCAACGCCGAGACCATGAAAAACGATTTTATTTCGACCGTCAGCCACGAGCTGCGCACTCCGCTGACCTCGATTAGCGGCGCGCTCTCCTTGATGGCGGGCGGCATGATCGGCGAACTCCCCGACACCGCCAAGGGCCTGGTCGATATCGCCAACCGCAACGCCGACCGTCTGGTGCGCTTGGTCAACGACATCCTCGATATCGAGCGCATCGAATCGGGCCGCCTCGATATCAATTTCCGCCCCCTTAACGTGGGCGAGGTCATCGCCGCCGCGGTCGCGGAGAACCGGCTCTACGCCGACAAATTCGGCATCGCCATTCAGATCATGGGCGAGGTGCCCAACGCCCGCATCAACGGCGGCGCCGATCAACTCCACCAAGTGCTGACCAATCTGCTCTCCAACGCGATCAAACATTCGCCGCTGCACGGCATGATCGATATCGGCGCGGCGCGCCACGCCGACGGCGTGGTCTTCACCATCACCGACCACGGCCCCGGCATCCCGCTCGATTTCCGCGGCAAGGTATTCGACAAATTTACCCAAGCCGACGCCTCGGGCGGCAGCCAGGGCTCCGGCCTCGGCCTATCGATCTGCAAACTGCTGATCGAAAAGCACAACGGCCACATCGGCTTCAACTCGCGCCCCGGCAACACCACCTTCCACTTCACGTTGCCCGCGCTCGACCCACCCAGCCTACCCAGGCTGGTGGTGGGCTAGCCAAACCCGTTATCCTGAGGAGCGCCCTGAAAGGGCGCGTCTCGAAGGGCGCCGCCCAAGTGCCCACCACAAAACCACCCTCATCCTGAAGAGCGCCCCAAAGGGGCGCGTCTCGAAGGGCGCCAACCCAAACCCAAACAGCGCCGCGCAGCCGCCATCGCCCCGATGGCGTCCGCCACCGCACCCAGGCCCCCACCGACGCTCATCCTGAGGAGCGGCCAAAGGCCGCGTCCCGAAGGACGCTTAGCTCTAGCGCAAAGCAGTAAAAAATCGACCCCATGTGTCGCCCCCCGTTCACATTCCCTGTCCCCACCCATCACATTCCCTGTCCCGCGCTTGAAGCCGCGCGGCGCGCACCCCATCCCTCCCTAGGAAGCGCATCGACAACGATGGAGGCGCGATGGTGTGACCAGCGTGGCGATAAGCACCCCCAGAATTTCCGCGGCCGTTGGCTTTGTTTCGCCCTTCGAGACGCGCCCCAGGGGCCGCGCCTCAGGATGACGTGACGGGGGGCAAGACCCGAGAAAAACTGCGGCAGTTGGCTTTGTTTCGTCCTTCGGGATGCGGCCAAGGGGCCGCGCCTCAGGATGACGTGACGGGGGTTTCTCCGGCCCGGACTGGCCCTTCGAGGCCCGCTTACGCGGGCACCTCAGGATGACGTCGGCGAGAGCGGCCAGACTCGACGGTTTCTGCGGCAGTTGGCTTTGTTTCGGCGGAAAGACCGATCGGCTACAGCCCGGCGATGACGGCTTGGGCGGCGGCGCGGGTGCCTTGGGCTGCGGTGCCGTCGGGCCGCAGCGTGATGGTGCGCGATGCCAGGGCGCGTTCGACGCCGGTGCGGACGCGCGCGGCGGCAGCGGCTTCGCCGAGCCAGTCGAGCAGCAACGCGCCCGACAAGATGGTGGCGAGCGGGTTGGCCCGGTCGGTGCCGGCTAAACTCGGTGCCGAGCCGTGGATCGGTTCGAAATAGGCGCATGCGTCGCCGATGTTGCCCGACGGGCACATGCCGAGGCCGCCCACCGTCGCCGCGCCGAGGTCGGACAGAATGTCGCCGACGAAGTTTTCCATCACCAACACGTCGAACGTGCCGGGGCGTTCGATCAGGGCGGCGGCGGCGGCGTCGGCGTAGAGGTGGTCGGCGGCGATGGTTGGGTGTTCGCGCGCGACCGTGTCGAATATCTCGCGGAACAATGCGAAGCCGCGCAGGACGTTGGCTTTGTCGACGCAGGTGACGCGGCGCCCGCCACCGTCCGGCGCCCCGTTGCGCGCCGTGGCCAGCGCGAACGCCTTGCGCACGACACGGTCAATGCCGGCGCGGCTCATCGTCATGTAATCGGTGACGCCGTGCGCGGTCACCGTGCCCTTACCGCGACTGGCGTAGAGGCCTTCGGTGTTCTCGCGGACGATGACGTAGTCGATGCCGGTCTCAGCCGCGTCGCGCAGCGCCGACGTGACGCCGGGGTACAAACGAATGGGCCGGATGTTGGCGTAGGCATCAAGCCCCGGGCGCAGGACACCGCCGAGGGTGCCCGCTTCGATCCCGTCGGGCGACCGCACGTCCGGATCACCGACCGGGCCCTTAAGGACTCCGTCGGCGGTCCGGCACGCGGCCAAAGTGGTGTCGTCCATGGCGCGCCCGGTAGCGCGGTAATGCGCGGCGCCCGCGCTGTGGGGTTCGAAATGGAGGCTGATGTTTTCGTGGTCTTGAACGGCGGCCAACACCGCCAAAGTTGCGTCGGTGACTTCGGGCCCGATGCCATCACCGGGGATGATGATGACGCGGTAGTCACGTGCCACGGCGGGCGACCTACTGGCGCCGCGGGCGCAGCACGGTGCCCGGCAGAGCAGCATTCGGGACATCACTATTGTTCTGGCGAATGATGTGGCCGTTGCAGATCACCGCATGGATGCCGATGGCATCCGCGACGAGACGGTCCGCCCCGCCAGGAAGGTCAGCAACACGGCGCAAGCCGCTCGCGGCCACGGTGTCGGGATCGAAGATGACGACATCGGCGGGCAACCCTGCGGCAAGGCGACCGCGGTCGAGGCCGAAGATGTCGGCAATGTCACTGGTCAACATCTGGACGCCGCGCGCCAGACTGAGAAGGCCGGTTTCGCGCACCCAGTGCGCCAGAAGGTGCGTAGAAAAACAGGCATCGCACAACTGGCTCGCGTGCGCGCCAGCATCGGACAGGCCCAGAATGATATTGGGGTCGGCCATGATTTCGGCGACTTCGGCCGCATCATAGTTGAACATGGCCAGGCGGAACCGCGCCTCGAGATCGTTGGCGAGACTGAGATCCAAAGCGAGGTCCACGGGATCAACCCCACGCGCCGCGGCGACGGCATCAAGCGGTTGTTCTTCCAACGCGCGGTCGCTTGGCGCCCAAGAGATAACGGTCCGGGTGAACCATTCAGCGAATGGGTGTTCGACCCCCTTGGCCAGCGCCGCACGAAAGGCGTCGCGAAAGCTGGGGTCGCGATAAAGCTTTTCGCGGCCTGCGCGATCAGTCCGTAAGGGCTCGGCAAACATCGGCAAACTAGCGAAAGCCGTGGGTTCGTCGAAGGAGAAGTCGAAGTTGAGGGGGCGGCAGGTCGCCTGCGGACTGATGCGCAGACCCTCTGCGCGCAACGCGGCGCTGCGCTCAAGCAACGGGCGGTGCGAGCCCGGCCCTTCGAGGCCCGACATCAACGCCGTCCATGTGATCGTCACATCATGTTTGCGGGCGAGTTCGGCAAATTCATCGAGGAACATGGTCGGGCCGCCGGTGGCCTGCATGACGCCGCCATGTGCCGACGCCGCAGCCACCAAGGGATCGATCTCGCCCGCGACATCTGCAAGGCGACTGGGAACGGGCAGGCCGTCGAACCCAACGTGGTGTGGTGAATGCGATGTCGAGAATCCGACCGCGCCTGCACGCATCGCCTCATCGACGAGGTCGCGCATCTGCGCAACCTCTTCGGGGGTTGCGGTGCGGCGGACAGCATCCTCCCCCATGACGTAAAGGCGTAAGGGCGTGTGGCCGATATAGGCCGCGACATTGATGGCTGTGCCGCGCGCCGCGACGGCATCGAGATACTCGCCAAAGGACTCGAACGGCCACTCCGCACCGATGCCTTCATTCAGGGCGGCAAGGCTCATGCCCTCAACCCGCTCCAACGTGCGCAGGATCAATTGGCGGTGGTCGGGCTTGGTGGGGGCAATACCAAACCCACAATTGCCCATGACCACCGTGGTGACACCGTGCCACGGAGAAATCGTCAGGCCGCGATCCCACAAAACTTGCGCATCGTAGTGGGTGTGGCTGTCGATAAAGCCAGGCGCAACGGCATGACCGGCCGCGTCGATTTCTTGAGCACCCTTTGCGGCGACGTCACCGATCGAGGTGATCGCGCCGTCGCTTATGGCAAGGTCACCAACAAACGGCTCGCCGCCAGTACCGTCGACAATCAGGCCGTTACGGATGACGAGGTCAGGCGTCACGTGTCTCTTGGATCATTCGCGACGCTTGCGGCGGTCGCGATGGGGCCGCCACTTCGCCAACCAAAGCACGTGTTCTCCAACACCGGTGCCATCTTGCGCTGGGCGGTCTTGTCGCGGCGTTGGTTACGATTTGCCCGACCGTACATGCCCTGCATCGCGGTGGTGCCGATCTCGGTGAACATCTCCGACATGTGCGTACAACCGTCTGAACGCTGGATGCGCTTGAGCGCATCGCGGACCCAACCGGAACCGATGCGCAACCCGACGAGCGCTTTGTAACTCGGCAGTGCGCCATTACAGAACTCGTGGGCAGGCACATCCATGACGCTTTCCGCGTCGACGATCATCAATGTTTCATCAAAAGTCAGGCGCAGCCGCATGTCGTGGATCGGCGCGCCCGCGTTCTTGCGCCGGGCGGAGGACAGCACCAGATCGAACGGTTTGGTGTCGACCAAGTGCGCTTCAACGTCGAACAGGCCGTCCTCGCGCTCGAAACAGGCGAGATGAATAGCGCGGTTGTGCAGCAAATTGCGGCTGGGCGGCGGGGGCAATCCGGACATGGAATCCTTTGGCCGCGGACGCTGCGGCGACAAGATGTTTGTGGGTAGGATCAAGACCCTATATTCGTGGGACCGGAACTGACAAGGGACCTGACACCCAATGCTTAAAGCGGCCGTAATCCCGGTGACCCCGTTTCAGCAGAATTGCTCGCTGTTGTGGTGCACCGAAACCATGCGCGCCGCGGTGGTTGATCCGGGTGGCGATCTCGACCGGATCGACGCGGCCATTGCCGAGCAGGGCGTGACCCTGGAGAAAATCCTGATCACCCACGGGCATCTCGACCATGCCGGCTGCGCCGGCGCTTTTGCCGAACGCCACAAGGTCGCCATCGAGGGCCCGCAAAAAGAAGACATTTTCTGGATTGCCCAGGCCACCGAATCGGGCCGCCAGTACGGCCTGCCCGACGCCGCGCCGTTCACGCCGGACCGTTGGCTCGACGACGGCGACACCGTCACCGTCGGCAATCTGACGCGGCAGGTCCTGCACTGCCCAGGTCACACGCCGGGCCATGTTGTATTTTATGAGCCCGAGTCGAATGTCGCCATCGTCGGCGACGTGCTGTTCCAGGGATCGATCGGCCGGACCGATTTTCCGCGCGGCAATCACGCCGACCTGATCCACGCAATCACCACCAAGCTTTGGCCACTCGGCAACGACGTGACTTTTGTCCCGGGGCATGGGCCGTTGTCGACCTTTGGCGAGGAACGCCAATCCAATCCTTTTGTCGGCGATGCCGTGCTGGCGCAAAGCGATGCTGTCTAGCGCGGCGCGGGCACGATGATGAGGCGCGCACACAGGAAGGCTGACCGGCGTCATGGATAACACTTCCCAAAGCGACGATCTGCGGCTCACCTTGGATACGGTCGACCGTTTCGTCGACCGGCACATTCCAATCGACGAACTCCGGCGGCGTGACCGCGAGCACGCACCGCCCTTCGATCTGATGCCCATGCTCGGTGCGGCCGGACTCCTGGGGTTGCCCTTCCCGACCGAATTCGGCGGGCAAGCGCTACCGTGGTCGGTGGTTGCACGAGTCGAGGAGCGGTTGGGGTACCGCGCCGCGATGTTGGGTACATTGTTCGATACCACCGTGTGCTTCGGCGGCATGTCGCTGCTGACCTATGGCACCGAACGCCAGCGCGCCGAATTGCTGCCGCGCATGATCCGCGGCGAGGCGCTGTTCGCACTGGCGCTGACCGAGCCCGGTGCCGGCAGCGATGCCGGGGCGATCCAAACACGGGCCAAGAAAGTCGATGGCGGCTGGCGTGTGACGGGGCGCAAGACGTGGTCGAGCAACGCCAAACAATCGACCTTTATGGTGACACCGTGCCGGACCGACCCGAACGCGCGCGGCTCTCGCGGTATTACCATGATGTTGATTGCCCCCGACGCAACCGGCGTGCACATGACCGAGTTGTCGAAAATCGGCAATGCGGGTCTCACGTCATGGGATATCGGATTGGACGACGTTTTCGTGTCCGACGACGATGTGATGGGCGAGGTCGATCGCGGGTTTTACAATTTGATGTCGACGCTGCATTACGCCCGGGCCGGACTCGCAGCCAGCGCAGTGGGACAGGCCCAGCGCGCTGTCGATATCGCCATCGAGCACGCCCGAGACCGCGCTCAATTCGGCCAGCCGATCAGCGCTTTTCAGGTGATCCAGCACCGTATCGCCGACATGCAGATGCGCGTCGATCAAGCGCGTCTGATTACCTATCACCTGGCCGACCTGATCAGCGACGGAAAGCCCTGCCGGCGCGAAGCGGCGCAGGCCAAAGTCATCGCCACCGAGGCTCTGCACTACGTCGCGGACCACGGCATGCAGATTCTAGCATCGGCGGGATACGCGTCGGAAAGCGATATGCAGCGCATTTGGCGCGATGCGCGGCTCTACACGTTCGGCGAAGGGTCCAACGAGATCCAGCGCAACATCATCGCCAAAGAACTCGGTCTATGACCAAGAACACGGCGGTCCGCGATTGGGTCGCGTTCAACGCGCGGCGGCGGCCCGATCACCTGGCCTTGGTCGACCTCGCGACGCAGCGTCGGTTCAGCTATGCGCAGATGTACGAGCGCGTCGAACGGGCGGCGCGTTTTCTCGCGGCGACCGGTATCGAGCGCGGCGACCGAGTCGCGGTGCTGGGGCGCAACTCAAGCGACCAACTGGAATTGCTCTTCGCCTGCAAGCGTCTCGGCGCAATCTTTGTGCCGATGAACTGGCGGCTTGCCGCGCCGGAACTGCGCTACATCGTCGACGATGCGACGCCCGCCATCCTGTTCACCAGCCTAGAATTCGCCGCGACCGCCGGTGAGATTATCGCACCGGCGAAGATCGCCACCCTCGATGGGTCCGCCACAGAGACACAGTATGAAGCAGGCCTTGCCGCCGCCAATTTGGCGCGCGACCTGCCCGCGCCTCCGCTGGATTTCGATGATACGTGGATTTTGATCTACACCTCGGGCACCACCGGTCGGCCCAAGGGCGCGATCATCACCTACGGGACGACGTTCTTCAACGTGGTCAGCCACAGCATGTTCACGCGGCTGACCAGCGACTCCGTAACGCTAATTTTTGGGCCGCTGTTTCATACCGGCGCGCTGAGCGCGTATTCAATTCCGTGCATCCACACCGGCGCCACCGTCTACGTGATGCGCAATTTCGATGCCGGTGAGATCAATCACCATATCAGCGACCCGGCGATGGGGATCACCCATATCAACGGGGCGGTGACGATGTACCTGTTGATGAGCCAGCACGAAACGTTCGCGCAGACTGACTATTCGCGACTGATCTGCGCGACGATCAGTGGCGAGTCGGCCCCGATGTCGTTGCTGCGGCGCTATCACGAGGAAAGAGGCTTACCGCTTCAAAATATCTACGGTCTGACGGAATGCGGGCCGTGTTTGACCGCGCTCGACCGCGACACCGCTGTGACCAAAATGGGTTCGATCGGCACGTCGGTGATGTACACCGAAATGCGGCTGGTCGGCCCTGACGGGAAAGATGTGGCGCCCGGAGAGGTCGGCGAGATATGGGCGCGCGGCCCCAACGTATCGCCCGGATATTGGAACAACCCGGAGAAGACACGCGACGCATTCGTTGACGACTGGCTCAAGACCGGCGACGCCGCGCGGTGCGATGCCGACGGGTATTACTTTCTGATCGACCGCTGGAAAGACATGTACATCTCGGGCGGCGAGAACGTCTATCCTGCCGAAGTTGAGAATGTCCTGTACCAGCTTGATGAAATTGCCGAGGCGGCGGTGATCGGCGT
Source organism: Pseudomonadota bacterium (assembly GCA_027622715.1). Classification (GTDB taxonomy): domain Bacteria; phylum Pseudomonadota; class Alphaproteobacteria; order SHVP01; family SHVP01; genus CALJDF01. The sequence continues at coordinate 13,374 of JAQBYN010000042.1, forward strand.
GCCGCACGCACGTTGGGGTGAGTGCGGCAGAGCGATCATCGTGCTGAAGCCCGGCGCGGCGTTGGACGAGAACCGGATCGTTGAACATTGCCGCAGCCAGTTGGCCAAGTTCAAGGTGCCTGCGTCGATCGTCTTCACCGACACCTTGCCCCGCAGTGGCGGTGGCAAGGTCGTAAAACCGGCGCTGCGAAACCTCTTTGGCGGCGCGGAAACCGGCAGCCAATCATAGGTATTGGCGGCCGCGATCGCAGACTTTGTCGCCTCGGCTTGGAGAGCGTACGCTGAGGCCAACCAGGGGAGATTAAGACCATGACACCAGAAAGCATTCGGAAGCTCGCGCCGCTGACAACACCCTTCGTTTCTTCGGCCACCGCGGACACGATCAAGATCGACAACGTCGAAGGCGGCAAACTCGGCACGCCGGTTACCCTGAAGACGTTGATGATTTCGCCGTCGATGGTGTTTGTCGAAACAAGTTTTTCCAAGGGGCAGGCCTCGCCGCCACATAGTCACGACGACCATGAATCGATCGTCTATATCGTCAGCGGCAAGGTGAAGGCGACCATCGACGGCAAAGCGTTTGTCGCTGGTCCGGGCGACACCTGGTACAACGCGCCCGGCGTCGTGCACAACGTCGAAGCGCTCGAAGATTCGGTCGCGGTTGAGGTCAAGAGTCCGCCGACAAAAGCGTGGTAACACGCCCGCAAGCATTCAATCCCAATCACATCCGGGGTGCGGCATGAGCCAAGAATCGACAACCTTTCACGTCGCCGATGCCGAGGCCATGAGCTGGGAGCCACATGTCATGGCAGGGTCGATCCGTAAGGTTCTCGACCTCGATCCTGAGCGCGACTCATATGTCCACCTGCGCTACGTCCCACCCGGCGGCGCCCCTCAGGGGCGGCGGCTTCATGTGTCGATCAATGAAACGTTCTACTTTCTCGGCGGCGATCTACCGAGTTGGGAATTCGATAGTGCGACGGACGTCGCGGGACACGTGGTTTCCTTCGAGACCGGTACATTCATGGACCGGGCGCCTTTCTCCATTCATGGACGGCGGCCTGAGCCGCCATCTCTGACAGGATCAACGCTGCTGATTTGGTCCAGTGGCGGCGCCGAGTTCGAAGCGGACCCGGTGGAGAGTATCCAAATACCGTTTACGGGCGAGGCGCCGACATTCGATTCGCCCTACACGAAACCCACGGTTATCGATTCGCGGACCCTGGCGTGGCAGGACCACCCAACACGCAAGGGATGGCGTTGGCGGCCGCTGTCGACCATCGACGAGACCCCGAACCTGACGGAGCGGCCGGTTTCATTGATCCACGTCCCGGCGGACTGGCAGGCGCAGAATCAAGCGACGCTCACGCCGAAAAATCGACGGGCGTGGATCTTCGTTCTGTCGGGCGATTTGGAGGCCGGGATCGACGGGCAGCAGGTCAACCTGGGCCAAAACGCGTACCTTCGTTGGAACGCGGGGACCGCACCGACGATCCCGACCCGCGCTTCACCAGTCGGATGTACGTTGCTGTGTGTCGGCCACGACCTTGCCGCTTCGTGAGCAGTTGAGACTTTTTTTGATTGAGAGCGAGACGCATCTGCCACACCATTGGCGTTGAAAGGGCTGCGCCCACGACACCGCGAGGAGATCGACGATGATGATGGCATGGGATGTGAATTATTTGGCCGCCTTGGTCGCGGCGGTCGCGGCAATGGCAATTGGGACGATCTATTACATGCCCGCTGTGGCTGGCCGCGCCTGGATGAAGGCGATCGGCAAGACGCCGGCGCAACTGAAGGAATCGAACCGTCCGAGCTTGTACGTAGTCAGCGCTATCTTGGCGTTTCTGCAGGCCATCGTCATGGCCGCGGTGATCGGCTGGTCCGGCGACGTATCGCTCGGCGGCGGCGCGCTTATCGGATTTTTGTTATGGCTCGGTTTAGCGATCCCGGTGATCAGCAACACCTTCATTTTTGAAGGACGCATGCTAATCAACCACGTGATCAGTGGCGGCTATTACCTGATTTCGTTTGTGGTGATGGGCGGCATCATCGGCGCCTGGGGATAGACACCCCTTGCCGCCCGTTGGTCCGGCGCTTACCTAAGCGACTTTTTCCGACTGCCAGCGATCGAGCTTGGCGCGCGCTTTATTGATCCGCGGGTTCATCTCGTTGTCGTGATTGCCGCGTTTGGCGGTGAGTTCGATCACGTAGCCGTTGGGATCGCGAAAATAGATTGAATCCATCACGTGGTGATCGGCCACACCGCGCGATTGGATGCCGGCCTTTTTGCCCTTCTCGAGCATCGGTTCGAGCACATCGTGGTCAACCTCGAGCGCGATGTGCAGGTCGAAGTCATGCTGCTCTTTGAACTCGAAATCGGAGCCCGGCACCTCGAAGAAGGCGAGATAAGAGCCGTCGTCGAGTTGGTAGAAGGTGTGCAACGCAGTGGTCTCGCGGCCCGTCTTGGTCTCGCCGATGGGTAAGGTGTGGGCGAGGGGGAGGCCGAGAAAGTCCTCATAAAACTTGCGGGTTTCTTCCGAATCGCGGCAGCGATACGCGTTGTGATGCAGTCCTTTGATCATGGCGGCCCCTCGTTGATGCGTTCCAGACCCCTCATATGGGGCCGGCGACCGGAAAAACAAAGCTAACTGCGGCAAAGCCGCCTGCCCTGGGGTTTCCGGCGTTTATGGCCGACAACAGAGCAATGCTGGGGCACCCCGTCTAGTCAAAACAGCGTGCCACCGGGAACCGACGGCCAGCCCGGACCGATCGCGGGCATTGACGCCATGCGCCAGTTGGCTCAAACCATGCGCATGGAAAGCCCAAAACCGCTCTTTTCCTACCGAAAACACTGGGCCCACCGATTTGGGACCGCCCCCTTCTTGCCGATGTCGCGAGAAGAAATGGATCTGCTTGGCTGGGATGTCTGCGACATCGTGCTGGTCACGGGCGATGCCTATGTCGACCATCCGAGTTTCGGCATGGCCGTCGTTGGTCGATTGTTGGAGGCCCAAGGATTCCGCGTCGGCATCATCGCCCAGCCGGATTGGCAAAGCGCGGAGCCGTTTGCGGCCCTAGGACGCCCCGAACTGTTCTTCGGCGTGACCGGCGGCAACATGGATTCGATGGTCAACCGCTACACGGCCGACAAACGGTTGCGCCACAACGACAGCTACACGCCCGGCGGCGAGGGCGGCAAGCGGCCCGACCGGTGCGTGGTCGTTTATGCACAGCGGTGCCGCGAGGCGTTTCGCGACGTGCCGATCGTGCTGGGCGGCATCGAAGGGTCGCTGCGCCGCATCGCGCATTACGATTATTGGTCCGACAAAGTGCGGCGCTCGGTATTGGCCGACGCCAAGGGCGACATTTTGCTGTACGGCAACGCGGAACGCGCCGTGGTGGAAGTGGCGCATCGTATTGCGCGGGGCGAACCGATCAGTGGGTATGACGACATTCGTGGCGTCGCCCTGATGAAAGCCGAGGTGCCAGAGGGTTGGACGGTAGCAACTGCCGACGATCTCGACGACGGCGACGAAGGCGCACGTTACCTCGGCGACAACACCGTGGTTCGGTTGCCGTCCTTTTCGCAGGTTGCCTCGGACCGCGAGGCCTATGCGCGCGCCTCGCGCGTGTTGCACCGTGAAGCCAATCCCGGCAATGCGCGGGCGCTGGTGCAAGAACACGGCGACCGCGAGCTGTGGCTGACGCCGCCGCCGATCCCGTTGACGACCGAGGAGATGGACGGCGTTTACGAGTTGCCTTATGCGCGCGCGCCGCATCCTGTCTACGGCGACGCTAAGATTCCGGCATGGGAGATGATCCGGTTTTCGGTGACCATCATGCGGGGGTGTTTCGGCGGGTGCTCATTTTGCTCCATCACCGAACACGAGGGGCGCATTATTCAGAGCCGCTCCGAGGGATCGATCCTGCGCGAAATCGAAACGATCCGGGATCGCACTGAAGGGTTTACCGGGATCATCTCGGATATCGGCGGGCCCACAGCCAACATGTACCGCATGGCGTGCAAGGACAAAGAAACCGAAGCGGTGTGCCGCCGGCCATCGTGTGTCTATCCCGATGTCTGCAAGAACCTCAACACCAGCCACGAAGACCTGATCGCGCTATACCGCAAGGCCCGCGCCTTGCCGGGGGTGAAGAAGGTGATGGTCGCGTCGGGCGTGCGCTACGACCTGGCGATCAAGAGCCCGGCCTATGTGAAGGAGCTGGTGACCCATCACGTTGGCGGCTATCTCAAGATTGCACCTGAACACACCGAAAACGGCCCGCTGAACAAGATGATGAAGCCGGGCATCGGCGCGTATGACCGGTTCAAACAACTGTTCGACGATGCGACGAAAAAGGCCGGGAAGAAATATTTCCTGATTCCCTATTTTATCGCGGCGCATCCTGGGACCACCGATGAGGACATGATGAACCTCGCGGTGTGGCTTAAGCAAAACAAGTACCGCGCCGATCAGGTGCAGACCTTCTTGCCCTCGCCGATGTCGTTGTCGGCGGCGATGTACCGCTCGGGCGTCAATCCGCTGCGCCCGGTGCGGCACGGCGCGTCGGAAGAGGTCGAGACCGTGAAAGGCCTGCGACAGCGCCGACTACATAAGGCGTTCTTGCGCTACCACGACCCCGAGAATTGGCCGATGCTGCGCGAAGCCTTAAAGAACATGGGGCGCGCCGATCTGATCGGACCGGGCAAGAAGCACCTGATTCCGCTGAACCAACCCAAAGGCACAGGTACCGCCGGCGGCGAAGGCAAACGCGTGGGGCGCAAACACAAGGCGCAGCAGTTCGTGACCAAGGGCGTCCGGGTGCCGATGCCAGGGTCCTAGATCGGCGGTGCGGCCGTTGGGCCGGCGCGTGTCGTCAGGAATCGGGTTTCGAATTCAGGCTCTTCATTGCGCTAGCGGCGTCCACCACCTCGATGTCGGCAAGAGCCGCCAACCAATCGCGCTGGGAGCCACACCAAATTTGTTTGCGCGGGGTTAGTTCGGCGCGTTGCCGCACCGCGCCGACGCGCACGGCATGAACCGGGGGCGGATCGACATCATCGCTGGAATAGATGGACGTGCCGCAATCAGCGCAAAACGCCTGGCGCCGTTTGTTGCCGCTGGCCGCGGTCTTGACGTAGATCTTCGGTTCGCCGGCATGCAGCACAAAACTGCCCGGCTGGGTAAAGGCCGAGACACGGAACGCCGACCCCGAAATAGTCTGGCAATCGGTGCAGTGGCAAACCACGACATTCGCCGGATTAATCGCGGCCTCGAAACGAATGGCGCCGCAGTGGCATTCACCGTCGATCTTCATGATCTCTCGCTCCCCACATCCCCAATGCCGCTCGGTCGCCGAAGGCACGCCGCTTTTACCAGATTTGCCCTTTGCTGGCCGGGTAGACCAGCGACGGGTTGCCGATTCCGTCCGATTGACGCCACAATCTGGGGCAAAGACGGACTCCAGCGGCGCGCACGGGGAGGCCTAGATCGGGCCTCGTTTGGCCGCTTTGTGCATCGGCCCCCCGGTACGCTACGATCATCCAAATTGAGAAGGGACGACCCATGCATGATGTCGTAATTCGCGGCGGCACGATTGTCGACGGAACCGGCGCAGACCGCTACACCGGCGATGTCGCCATCGATGACGGCCGACTGGCCCAAGTTGGCGGCAAGGCCGGCCCCGGCAAACGCGAGGTCGATGCCAACGGGCAGCTGGTGCTGCCGGGTTGGGTCGATGTCCATACCCACTACGACGGCCAAGCCACGTGGGATCCTTTGCTGACGCCGTCGTCTTGGCACGGCACGACCACCATCATGTTCGGCAACTGCGGCGTCGGGTTTGCGCCGTGCAAGCCACAAGACCGCGCCCGGCTAATCGATTTGATGGAAGGGGTCGAGGACATACCGGGCATCGTCCTGTCGGAAGGGCTTAAGTGGGATTGGGAAAGTTTTCCTGAGTTTCTCGATGCACTAGAGCGCCAGCCACGGGCCATCGATGTCGCGGCGCAGGTGCCGCATCACCCGATCCGCGTCCATGTCATGGGTGAGCGCGCGCTCGACCACGAACCCGCGAGCGCCGACGAAATTAACACGATGAGCAAGATTGCCGAGGAAGGCTTGCGGGCTGGCGCGTTCGGCTTCACCACATCACGCACCGAATTGCACCGCACCTACAGCGGCGATCGGGTGCCGGCCTACTTCGCCCAGACCGAAGAATTTCTGGGCATTGGCGCGGCCTTGGGGCGCGTCGGTAGAGGCGCGTTTGGCATGCTCGCCGACTTCGATGACGAGACCGCCGAATTCGAATGGATCAGGAAACAGGCCCGCGACCAGGGTCGCCCGATCTGGTTCCTGCTGACCGATCGACTCCACGATCCAAAGCGCTGGAAGCGTTTGATGGAAGGGGTGCGCATGGCACGCGAAGAAGGCTTGCCCGTCGCGGCCCAGGTTGCCTGCCGCCCGGTCGGTTTGATTTTGGGCCTGCTGACGTCAATGACTCCGTTTAGCGCACGACCGGCATTTGCCGCGTTGGCTAAACTGGACCCAGCGGCGCGACTGGCCCGCCTCAAGGATCCGGCGGTGCGCGCCGCGATCTTGGCCGAAGAATCGGCGCCGGAATTGCTCGAACCCTTGTCGCCGCCGCACCGTTACGCGATGACGCGCTGGGATCGGCTGTATGTCTTGGGTGACCCGCCCGACTATGAACCGGGGCCCGAGCGCAGCGTTGAGCACATGGCAGCGGCGGCCAACTGCACGCCGGCGGCGTTCGCCTATGACTATCTGACCGAGGGCGATGGCCAACGCACGTTGTTCTTTCCGGTCACCAACTATGTCACGGGCGATCACGAACCGATTCGCGCCATGCTAACCGAGCCCGGCACCGTGTTGGGCCTGAGCGACGGCGGTGCGCATTGCGGTATCATTTGCGATGCCAGCATGCCGACGTATTTGCTGACCCACTGGGCGCGCGACCGCACGCGCGGCGAAAAGCTGCCGCTTGAATGGTTGGTCAAACGGCAGACCGCCGACAACGCCGAATTTTTCGGCTTTCCCGATCGCGGGCAGCTGGCGCCGGGCCTGCGCGCCGACATTAACATTGTCGATCACGCGAACTTGCGCATAAAGCCACCCGAACTCGCCTACGACCTGCCCGCCGGGGGGCGGCGGTTGATCCAAAAAGTGGATGGTTACTCCATGACGCTTGTCGCGGGTGAACCGGTGTTCGAGAACGGCGCGCATACTGGCGCGTTGCCGGGCAAGTTGGTGCGGGCTGGCCGGATTTGATGTGTTGAATGCGCGACCGGGCATTGTCAGAGTAAATTTGTTGAGTTGGAGAACGGTGGCTCCTAGCTTCCGCGGATGAAAAATCCAT
>JAQBYN010000043.1 GCA_027622715.1 Pseudomonadota bacterium
CCACGGGGCTGTTCGAGGCCGGGCGTCCGCTAGTTTTCCGCGGAAAACCTGGTGCCGGGTGCAGGATTCGAACCCGCGACCCCCTGATTACAAATCAGGTGCTCTACCAACTGAGCTAACCCGGCATGGAGACACAAGTGATGCCACTAGCTTTTGGGTCGGGTCAACCGATACCTGTCACGGGTGAAGCCGGGACAGGTCAGCGTACCTCGCGCCAGATCCATATCGTGAGGGCGAGCGCGATCAAGCCCTCGATTCCCATGACCGTGAGCGCGGTGGGCGCGCCCAACCAGTTCGCGAGCAGGCCGACATGCAGCATGCCGATCGGTCCGGAGCCGATACACACCGCAAGGACACCCATGACCCGCGCCCGCATCGCCGGTTCCGACAACACGTAGGGAAGCGTTGCCTGCATAGTCGTGAATCCGGCAATGCCCAAACCAGCGGCAAAAGTAATCGACAGCGACAAACCGTAATCGCTCGATTGTGAAAAAAGGATGACGGCGGCAATGAGCAAGCCCGAGCCGTACAAGTAGATCTTGTGGAAATGTTCAGGCTTGGCGTAAGTGGCGACCAGCAGCGAGCCCAGCAACGCGCCGACACCTTCACTGGATAGAAGAAGGCCAATCGGGAATGCCGTTAGGTTCAGCTCTTCGCCGCCGATCACCGGCACCATGGTGACGTACGGCAGACCCCAGATGTTCATGATGACCGTAATTGCCATCAGCCCGACTAAGGCGCGGTTGCCGCGGACGTAGCGCAGGCCTTCGACGATGTGTGCAAGCAGGCCAAGCGCGGTCGCGGCCACGATCCGCGGCGGGGCGATGACGCCAATCACCAAAACGGCGCAGATCGCATAACAGGCGGTCGCGACCGCATAGATGCCGGTGATGCCGATTGCTTCCAGCACGAAACCGCCAAGCGCTGGGCCGATGATCCTTGTCGCATTATTGGCGGTAAGATCGAGCCCCATTGCCCGGCCGATCCGCTCTACCCCCGCGATATCGCCCATCATGTTTCGGCGAACCGGAAACTCCATGGAAAACACGATCCCATTGACGAACGCGCCGGCCGCGATGTGCCACGGCGTGATCACGCCGCTGGCGGCGAGAAGGCAAAGAAGAGCGGTCGTGACGACGAGAATGAGCTCGCCGCCTAACAACAGTTTGCGCCGGTCGAAACGGTCCGCAATTGCGCCGGTGAATGCACCAAATAGAAGATTTGGGGCGGCGCGAGATAGGGCGACGAGGGCCACCGCCAGGGCAGATTGCGTTACTGCGAATGTGAACACGCTGGTGGCGAGTATCTCGAACCAGCGCATCGCCATAACGATGGCGCCGATCGACCAAAGACGGAGAAAAGATCGGTCACGCAGCAGCGGTACCCGCCCCGGAGTCTCGCTGGCAACGCCGCTCGGTTCGCTCAAAGACGTGCCGCGTCGCGCGTTGTGTTGTGATCGGGGCGGGCCGGGCGACGGATTTGCATCAGGTCGCTCACGCGGTCGCGGATTGGCCGGTGGTCTCGTCGCCTATCGCGGTTTCCTCAAGGTATTCCGGCAGTTCGAAATAAAACGTGGATCCCAAACCAATTTCTGACGAAAAGCCAATTTTCCCCTGGTGCCGCTCAACTAACAGTTTGCAGATGCTGAGGCCAAGGCCGGTCCCGCTTTCCCGCTGTTCGTTTTGATCGGCTTGGGTGAACTTGTCGAAAATTCGATCACGAAAATCCAAGGGAATGCCGCGTCCATGGTCGGTGACGAAGAAGCGGATGGCGCCACCAATGGTTCGTCGCGCGCCAACCTCGATGGACGCGCGCATCGGCGAAAATTTGATCGCATTAGAAAGCAGGTTCGTGAACACTTGCATCAATTGGTCGGCGCTCCCGAGCACGCGGGCATCCTCTGGCGCACCAGAAATTTCGATGGAGATTCCGAAACGTTCGGCGAAGCCGCGGTTCGATTCTGTCGCCATTTCAAGAAGCGACCAGACTTGGATCGGATAGAACTCGATCTCCATGCGTCCCGACTCGATCTTTTCGACGTCGAGGATGTCGTTGATCAGTCTGACGAGTCGGTCACTGTTGTTACTGGCGATTTTGACCAGACTGTGCGCTTCCTCAGGTATCTTTCCTGCCATACCCGCGGAAATGAGGCCGAGGGAGCCGCTGATCGACGTCAGCGGCGTGCGCAACTCATGGCTGACCGTGGAGATGAAATCGTTTTTCATTCTATCGACGTTTTTGCGTTGAGTGATGTCGACGAACGTCACCTGTGCGGCCGGCTCGCCGTCCCAGATAACGCGGGTAGCTCGTATTTCAATCCAAACATGAACGCCGTCCCGACGCAGCGCCCGCCGCTCGTAGACGTTCGGTAGATCGTCGCCACGCAGACGCGCTTCCGCATTACTTGCCATGGCTTCGTGTTCTTCCGGCGCAAAAAGTGGCAGGATCGATCCCAACGCCATGATGTCGTCCACGCTGTCGTAGCCGAACATTTCGGCGAATGGTTGTGTGGCGAATATCGGAATCATTCGCCTGTGGACGCAGACGCCCTGGAGCGATCCTTCCAGAAGGTTGCGGAACTTGGTTTCGCTGCGGCGCAGATCGGATTCGACGCTGCCTAAGCGGGCGATGATTCGGACAAGAAGGAGGATGACCGGATAGCCGAGCAGGATCGGCATGACCCATGGCAAGGCGCCATTTACAGAGCGCCTAGAAAAAGAAACGCCATCGAGCGACTGAGCGACTTCAACAATAATGTTGGTAAGAATCCAGACCAGCGCAACCAACAACACGGTCGACCACTGGACGCCCAAGCGTTCAATGAGCGAGGTCAACCACCGCATGAGACGCTCACCGTGCCGCTCTTTGGGGCCAGCGATGGGGTGTGTGGCGGTCATGTCGAAGCCTGTGAAAGAGGTGGCGACGATACTGGCGTCACTGATGACGGACAAGTTCGTGGAGCGCGACGGCGATCGCAACCCCGACGTTCAAACTGTCGACGCCGCCGGCACGTGCTCGTTCCGCGACGGGAAGCGCCGCGGTCGCGTCGCAATTTTCGCTGACCAATCGGCGCAGCCCGCTGCCTTCTGCGCCGGCGACCAGCGCACACCTGCCCAACGGCGCATAATCGGCGATCGCGGTCTGGGCGTTGCCGTCGAGGCCGACGACGAAGAATCCGGCCTTTTTCATGCGATCGATGGTTCGCGACAGATTGGCCACGCGGATCACCGGGACGATTTCGAGGGCACCCGAAGCCGCCTTGGCCAGCGCCCCGGTTTCGCGTGGCGTGTGGTGTCGCGGGGCGACGACCGCGTCGACGCCAAAAACTGCGCAATTCCGCAGAATTGTGCCGATATTCTGCGGGTCGGTGACTTGATCTAAGACGACCACGAGTCGGGTGGTCGGGTCTTCGAGCAAGGCAGCATCTGGCTCCGGTAAGGGCAAGACCTGCGCCACAAGCCCCTGGTGGACGGCGCGTTCCGCGAGGCCGGGCGGTAAGGATCGCGGATCTAAGAGACCAATTTCGACCCGAATGGGTCCACCGGGCGTTCCCGAGGTCTTGCGCAGCGCAGAGGCGGCGTCCTCGGTAGCGAGAACCTGAAGGATTGTCCGGTTTTTGTTGCGAATCGCTGCGGAGACGGCATGGGTGCCGAACAGCCAATAGGCTTTGCCAGGGCCCTGGGCCCCTGCTTTTTGGCGGTTTCCGTGCTTTTCACTACTCGCGCGGGCACGATTGCTGTGTCGCATGTTTCACACTATATAATGCCGGCACTGGCAAAGAAGGACGATGGTGCACGGCAATAACCCGGGCAGCCAAAGTTCTCACTTGCTTTGACGTTGACAATACGCGGCAAATTCCCATAGTGCGGCCCTTCCGCCGGGCGGCTTCGGGCTATACGGAGGGGTGCCCGAGTGGCTAAAGGGGGCGGACTGTAAATCCGCTGGCGTACGCCTACGTTGGTTCGAATCCAACCCCCTCCACCATCTGGCGGAGACTGGGTTTATTGGGGAGTGCGAGGGCGCAACCGATCTCACGGTGCAGTTTCTGGCGGGTGTAGCTCAATGGTAGAGCACCAGCCTTCCAAGCTGGTGACGTGGGTTCGATTCCCATCACCCGCTCCAAACTTGGCATTGAGCGTCTGCTTCTCATCTTGAGGGTCAGTGGTCTGTAGAGAATTAGGAAAAGGCGATGGCGAAAGCGAAATTTGAACGTAATAAGCCGCACTGCAACATCGGAACGATTGGTCACGTTGACCATGGCAAGACGTCGTTGACGGCTGCGATTACGAAGGTTTTGGCCGAGACCGGCGGTGCGACGTACACGGCGTACGATCAGATTGATAAGGCGCCTGAAGAGAAGGCGCGCGGGATCACGATTGCGACGTCGCATGTTGAGTACGAGACGGCGAACCGTCATTACGCGCATGTCGATTGCCCGGGTCACGCGGATTATGTGAAGAACATGATCACGGGCGCGGCGCAGATGGACGGCGCGATTTTGGTTGTGAGCGCGGCCGACGGCCCGATGCCGCAGACGCGCGAGCACATTCTTTTGGCGCGTCAGGTCGGTGTGCCGTCGATCGTTGTCTATATGAACAAGGTCGACCAGGTCGACGACGCGGAGCTTTTGGACCTTGTTGAGCTTGAGGTCCGCGAGCTTCTATCGCTTTACGAGTATCCCGGCGACGACATCCCGATTGTTCGGGGCTCGGCGCTTGTGGCGCTTGAAGACGGCGATGCGGCGATGGGCAAGGACTCGGTTCTTGAGCTGATGAAGCAGGTCGATGCGTATATCCCGCAGCCTGAGCGGCCGAAGGACAAGCCGTTCCTGATGCCGATTGAGGATGTGTTCTCGATCTCGGGTCGGGGCACGGTTGTGACGGGCCGCATTGAGCGTGGGATCGTGAAGGTTGGCGACGAGATTGAGATCGTCGGCATCAAGGATACGTCGAAGACGACGTGCACGGGCGTTGAGATGTTCCGCAAGCTGCTGGACAGCGGCGAGGCGGGCGACAATGTGGGCTGCTTGCTGCGTGGTATTGGGCGTGAGGATGTCGAGCGGGGCCAGGTATTGGCGGCGCCGGGAAGCATTACGCCGCACACGAAGTTCAAGGCCGAGGCCTATGTGTTGACGAAGGAAGAGGGCGGCCGTCATACGCCGTTCTTCACCAACTACCGGCCGCAGTTTTACTTCCGGACGACGGATGTCACGGGCGTTGTGACGCTGCCTGAGGGGACTGAGATGGTGATGCCGGGCGACAACGTGACGATGGAAGTTGAGCTGATCGCGCCGATCGCGATGGATGACGGTCTACGCTTCGCCATTCGCGAAGGCGGGCGCACCGTCGGTGCAGGCGTCGTTGCTTCAATCATCGAATAGAGGCCTTAGGAGTGTAGCTCAACTGGCTAGAGCACCGGTCTCCAAAACCGGGGGTTGTGGGTTCGAGTCCCTCCACTCCTGCCAAGGATAGAAGACGAGAAATATGGCCAAAACCAATCCCGTCGAGTTTCTACGACAAGTACGTCAAGAAACTTCGAAAGTAACCTGGCCGACTCGCCGCGAAACGGTGGTTTCGGTTGCGATGGTCGTCATTATGGTCGTGTTGTTTTCGATGTTCTTTTTCGTCGTTGACCAAATCTTCGCGTTTGGTGTTCGCGCCATTCTTGGCCTGGGCGGGTGACGGTAGTGACGCAACGCTGGTACATCATTCACGTCTACTCTGGCTTTGAGAACAAAGTGTCGCAGTCGATTCTCGAGCAGGCAGAACTCAAGGGACTTGGAGACCTCATTGAAGAGGTTTTGGTTCCGACTGAAGAAGTCGTCGAAATGCGTCGCGGGAAAAAGGTCAACGCCGAACGCAAGTTTTTTCCAGGCTATGTCTTGGCCAAGATGGATTTAACCGACGAGACGTATCACTTGATCAAGAATACGCCGAAGGTGACCGGCTTTCTGGGTACCGCTGCAAGGCCTTCGCCCGTCAGTCAGGCCGAGGTCGACCGTATTCTTCTTCAGGTACAGGAAGGCATCGAGCGTCCGAAGCCCTCGATCACTTTCGAAGTCGGCGAGCAGGTGCGGGTAGCGGATGGCCCGTTCACATCGTTTAACGGGCTGGTCGAAGAGGTTGATGAAGAACGGACGCGCCTCAAGGTCGCGGTTTCGATCTTTGGGCGGGCGACGCCGGTTGAACTTGAGTACACGCAGGTCGAAAAGCTTTGAGTAGTTCGTGCGGGAGACCAGCCATGGTCGTACCGCGCACCCAGCAGCCGCTAACCCGGCTAAGGAAGGGATAAAGGAATGGCAAAAAAGATATCTGGCTACATCAAGCTGCAGGTGCCTGCCGGACAAGCGAATCCGTCTCCACCGATCGGCCCTGCGCTCGGTCAGCGCGGTGTCGCTATCATGGAGTTTTGCAAGGCATTTAACGCGGCCACGCAGAGCATGGAACAGGGCATCCCTATTCCGACGACCATCACCGTGTTCGTCGATAAGTCGTTTACGTTTCAGACGAAAACACCGCCGGTGTCTTATTTCTTGAAGAAGGCCGCAAAGATTCAAAAAGGCGCAAAAATTGTCGGGCGCGAGACAGCAGGTCGGGTAACTCAAGCGCAGCTGAGGGAAATTGCTGCGGAGAAGATGGCCGACTTGAACGCTTACGATGTCGAGGCCGCCGTTGAAATGATCAAAGGCTCCGCTCGGTCAATGGGTATCGAGGTGGTGGGGTAGTCATGGCAAAGAACGGAAAAAGGCTTGCGAAAGCAGTCGAAGGGTTGGACCGGGATCGCGCTTACCCGATCGACGAAGCCGTCGGTATGCTCAAATCATTTGCGACGACCAAGTTCGACGAGACGGTAGAGATCGCGATGAACCTCGGCGTCGATCCACGCCATGCCGATCAGATGGTTCGCGGCGTTGTCTCGCTGCCCAATGGAACCGGTCGCACCGTCCGGGTCGGGGTGTTCGCGCGTGGCGACAAGGCTGAGGCCGCTTTGAAAGCGGGCGCGGACGTGGTTGGCGCGGAAGATCTCGCAGAGCGTGTTCAAGGTGGAGACATTCCCTTCGACCGCTGCATCGCGACGCCTGACATGATGGCGATCGTTGGGCGACTCGGGAAAGTCCTCGGACCGCGCGGGATGATGCCAAACCCGAAACTTGGCACCGTCACAATGGATGTCGCGAAGGCGGTAGAAGACGCCAAGGGCGGTCAGGTCGAGTTCCGAGTGGAAAAGGCCGGCATCGTTCACGCCGGGGTTGGCAAGGCAAGCTTTACCAAAGAAGCCCTTGTCGAAAATACGAAAGCGTTTGCTGACGCCATCAACCGGGCGAAGCCGACCGGGGCAAAGGGCGTTTACCTGAAGAGGGTCTCGCTCAGCTCGACGATGGGGCCGGGAATCAAGATCGATGTTCCCAGCCTGTTGGGCTGAGGGATCGACACGAATGCGTAGTTAGACGGTGTTCCGGCGGCGAGATCCGCCGAACTAGGGTCGTAAGGCCCGATCCTGTCCGAGACCGCAGGTGCCGCCGAAAGGCGGTGTAATGATGGAAACATCGCCTGCATAGACAGTGGTAGACGCGTTTAGGCGGGATTTGTTCGCCTGGTGCTGGAAACCCTGGGGCAGGCAAGAGGGACGCTTCGGTGAAGCGTTCATGTGTGCAACCAGGCCGACACGGTTTCCGCGCCGGCCATCGACGGAGAGCAAGAGTGGACCGGACTGAGAAAGAGAAGACGGTCGCCTCCCTCAACGAGATCTTCAGCAGCACGGCTGTGGTCATTGTGACCCAGAACGCCGGGCTGACAGTGTCGCAACTCACAGATTTGCGGCGGAAGATGCGTGAGGCAGGTGCCAGCTTCAAGGTCACGAAGAACCGACTCACGAAGCTCGCAATTCGCGGCACTCCATACGAATCCCTGTCGAATATCCTTACCGGACCGACGGCGATTGCTTACTCGAACGACGTGGTCGCGCCTGCAAGGGTTGCGTCAAAGTTCGCCAAGGCAAACGATCGCTTGATCATTATCGGTGGAGCGATGGGGCAAACCGAACTCGACGAAAGCGGCGTCAAGGCTTTGGCCGAACTGCCGTCTCTCGATGAGTTGCGGGGCAAGCTTGTTGGGCTATTGCAAGCGCCGGCGACGAAAATCGCGGGCATCTTGCAGGCACCAGCTGGCCAGCTGGCCCGGGTTTTCGGGGCGTATGGATCCAAGGATGCGGCGTGAGTCGAAAGACTCCAGCGATTTCGAATTTAGGAGCGAGAAGAAATGACTGACTTAGCGAAGATTGCCGACGACCTTTCAAGCCTAACGGTTTTGGAGGCGGCGGAACTGTCCAAGATGCTCGAAGAAAAGTGGGGCGTTTCGGCGGCGGCACCAGTTGCTGCTGCGGCGGCGCCTGGCGCCGCGGCCGAAGCGGTCGAGGAGCAGACTGAGTTCACCGTCATGCTGACAGTGATCGGCGAGAAGAAGATCAATGTCATCAAAGAGGTCCGGGCAATAACCGGTCTTGGCCTCAAAGAAGCCAAAGATCTTGTCGAGGCCGCGCCGAAAGAAGTCAAAGAGGGCGTGTCCAAAGCCGAAGCCGAGAAGATCAAAGTGCAGCTTGAGGGTGCGGGCGCGACTGTTGAAGTTAAATAGTCGAGCCAATGAAATTGCGGGACGCCGGATCGGCGGACCGTACACGACGCGAGGGCGTTACCTCATAAACCGGCCGGCGGAATCACATTCCGCCGGGCCGGTTGATGCGTTTCGCGCGCAGACCCACAGCGCGGCGCGGAATTACCAACGGGTCTAAAGGAGCGGGTATGTCACTGTCCTTCACCGGTCGCAAAAGGGTTCGCAAGGATTTCGGTCGCATTGTGGCGGCAACGTCGATGCCGAATCTGATCGAGGTGCAGAAAAGCTCTTGGGACGCGTTTCTACAGGTTGGTGTCGTCGACGCCGACCGGACCGATACCGGTCTGCAAGCTGTTTTCAAGTCAGTTTTTCCGATTGCTGATTTCTCGGAAACCTCGTCGCTGGAGTTCGTGAAGTACGAACTGGAGCATCCAAAATACGACACCGAAGAATGCCAGCAGCGCGGTATGACATACGCAGCGCCGCTGAAAGTGACCTTGCGGCTGATCGTGTTCGAAGTCGACGAAGAGACCGGCTCTCGCTCGGTGCTCGATATCAAAGAGCAAGACGTCTACATGGGCGACATGCCGCTGATGACGCATAACGGCACGTTTATCGTGAACGGGACCGAGCGCGTGATCGTCAGCCAGATGCACCGTTCGCCCGGCGTGTTTTTCGATCACGACAAAGGCAAGACACATTCATCAGGAAAATTTCTCTTCGCGGCTCGCGTCATACCCTATCGCGGTTCATGGCTCGATCTTGAGTTTGACGCGAAGGACATCGTTCACGTCCGGATCGATCGGCGCCGGAAACTCCCAGCGACGACCCTCCTATATGCATTGGGGATGGGCCAGGAAGAGATTCTTGATCGGTTCTATGCGCGTGTTGCATTCATCTATGACGCCAAGCGCGACGGTTGGAAAGTGCCGCTGAACCCTGACCGACTGCGCGGCCTAAAAGCCACACGGGACATGATCAACGCAAAATCAGGCCGAGTCGCAATTGAGGCCGGGACCAAGATCACTGGCCGGATACTGACCAAACTTCAATCGTCTGGGGTGGAAGAGCTGCTTGTCCCTTCGGAGGATCTCATCGGTCGTTTCATCGCGGTCGATCTTGTCGACGAGGCCACTGGTAAGATCTACGTCGAGGCGGGAGAGGAACTGACCGAGGAGTCTGTTGCGGTGCTCATCGAAGCTGGCATTACAGAGGTGCCAACTCTCGACATCGACAACGTTACGATCGGACCGTATATCCGCAACACGTTGGAGGCCGACAAAGTCACCGACCGCGAGCGCGCCTTGATCGAGATTTACAGGGTCATGCGCCCCGGCGAGCCGCCAACCGAGGAAACCGCGGAAAATCTATTCCGGAGTTTGTTTTTTGATCCGGAACGCTACGACTTGTCGCCGGTCGGTCGGGTCAAAATGAACGCGCGTCTCGGATTCGAAACGGACGACCAAGTGCGGGTCCTGCGTAAAGAAGACATCTTGTCCATTCTAAAGACCCTGGTGGATCTTAAAGACGGTCGCGGCGACATCGACGATATCGATCACCTTGGCAATCGCCGGGTACGGTCGGTCGGCGAGTTGATGGAAAACCAGTACCGCATCGGCTTGTTGCGCATGGAGCGTGCGATTCGCGAACGCATGAGTTCCGTCGAGATCGACACGGTAATGCCGCACGATCTGATCAACGCAAAGCCGGCAGCTGCCGCAGTGCGCGAGTTCTTTGGGTCGAGCCAGCTCAGCCAATTTATGGACCAGACCAATCCGCTCGCTGAAATTACCCATAAGCGGCGCCTGTCGGCGCTTGGCCCGGGCGGGCTTACCCGCGAGCGGGCCGGGTTCGAAGTGCGCGACGTGCATCCGACTCACTATGGCCGGGTGTGCCCGATTGAAACGCCCGAAGGGCCAAATATTGGATTGATCAATTCACTGGCGACCTACGCGCGTGTCAATAAATATGGCTTTATCGAAAGCCCCTATCGCAAGGTCGCCAACGCAAAAATCGGCGACGACGTTGTCTACCTTTCGGCGATGGAAGAAGGGCGCTACACGATCGCCCAGGCCAACGCGGACCTTGACGCGACGGGGCGCTTCACCGCCGACTTAGTGAGTTGCCGATCGGGCGGTGATTTCGTGATGTCGCGGCCGGAAGACATCAACTTCATGGACGTTTCGCCCAAGCAGCTGGTGTCGGTTGCGGCAGCCTTGATTCCTTTCCTGGAAAACGACGACGCCAACCGGGCCCTAATGGGATCGAACATGCAGCGTCAGGCGGTTCCGCTTATCCGCGCCGAAGCGCCGCTCGTTGGCACCGGCATGGAGGAGATCGTTGCGCGCGACTCCGGTGTAACTTCGATCGCCCGTCGGACCGGCGTAGTCAGTCAAGTCGACGCGACGCGTATTGTCATTCGTGCCGATAACGACGATGACTTGTCCGCGCCAGGCGTCGACATCTACAACTTGCTGAAGTTTCAGCGTTCGAACCAAAACACCTGTATCAATCAGCGTCCCCTTGTGAAAATGGGCGACCGCGTTGATGCCGGGGATATTATCGCCGATGGTCCGTCCACCGATCTGGGCGAACTTGCTTTGGGCCGCAACGTGCTCGTCGCGTTCATGCCCTGGCAGGGCTACAACTTCGAGGACTCCATCCTCATTTCCGAGCGGATCGTTCGCGACGATGTCTTCACCTCGATCCATATCGAGGAGTTTGAGGTCATGGCCCGCGATACCAAGCTTGGCCAGGAGGAAATCACTCGCGACGTTCCCAACGTTGGCGAAGAGGCTCTCAAGAACCTCGATGAAGCCGGCATCGTTTATGTCGGCGCGAATGTGGAGCCGGCCGATATCCTGGTTGGTAAAGTGACGCCGAAGGGCGAATCGCCGATGACGCCGGAAGAAAAATTGCTCCGTGCAATTTTCGGCGAAAAAGCGTCGGACGTTCGCGACACATCACTGCGGTTGCCGCCTAGCGTTACGGGAACGGTCGTCGAGGTTCGCGTCTTCAATCGGCACGGCGTGGAGAAAGATGAACGCGCTCTTGCCATCGAGCGCGAAGAAATCAAAGCGCTCGCAAAAGACAAAGACGACGAAAAGGCGATTCTCGAGAGCAACACGTTCCATCGCCTAAAGGAAATGCTGACTGGCAAAACCGCGACAAGCGGGCCAAAAGGGTTTCCGGTTGGCAAGATCACCGAGGAAGCGCTGAGCCAGGTGACGCCCGGTCAGTGGTGGCAAATCGGCCTCGAAGAATCGACCACAGCCGATTCGGTCGAGCGCCTGAAGACCCAGTTTGATTCGGCCGAAGGAGCGCTCCAAGCTCGTTTCGAAAACAAGGTCGAAAAACTGCAGCGTGGCGACGAGTTGCTGCCTGGCGTGATGAAGATGGTCAAAGTCTTCGTCGCTGTGAAACGTAAGCTTCAACCCGGCGACAAAATGGCCGGCCGTCACGGCAACAAGGGCGTCATCTCCAAGATCGTGCCGATCGAGGACATGCCTCATCTCCAAGATGGCACCCCGGTCGACGTTGTGCTCAACCCGCTTGGCGTGCCCTCACGTATGAACGTCGGGCAGATTCTCGAGACGCATCTCGGTTGGGCGTCGGCGCGGCTTGGTCAACAAATCGGCGAAATGGTCGATGCAGTTCGATCGGGACAATCGTCGGCGGCGCTACGTACCGAACTCGAGGGGCTCTACGGCAAAGACCAGTACAAACGAATGATTGGTCCACTGTCTGAGCCCGAACTTCTCGAACTAGGAAACAACCTGCGACCCGGCGTGCCGATGGCGACGCCGGTCTTCGACGGTGCCCACGAAATCGACATCGTGGAGCTCCTGGACCGTGCCGGGCTTGATACGTCCGGCCAGGTCAACCTGGTCGATGGGCGCACCGGCGAGCAATTCGCTCGCAAGGTGACGGTTGGCTACATCTATATGCTCAAGCTTCATCACTTGGTGGACGATAAGATCCACGCCCGCTCGATCGGTCCCTACAGTCTGGTTACCCAGCAACCGCTGGGCGGCAAGGCACAGTTCGGGGGCCAACGGTTCGGCGAGATGGAGGTCTGGGCGTTGCAAGCTTACGGCGCTGCCTACACCTTGCAAGAGATGCTGACAGTCAAATCAGACGATGTCGCCGGTCGGACGAAGGTCTACGAGGCGATCGTGCAGGGCGACGACACATTCGAGGCAGGCGTTCCAGAATCGTTCAACGTTTTGGTCAAGGAACTTCGGTCCCTTGGTCTCAATGTCGAATTGTCGCAAACGGTTTCGGGCTAGATCCGTCTTACGAATTATTGGGCGCAAGCCCAGCTCTAACAAAGAGCAGAAGGAGTTACGCGGATGAACGAGTTGATGCGCTTTTTTGGCCAGGTCGAAGGCGTCCAGAGCTTCGATCAGATCAAGATCTCGATCGCCAGTCCGGACCGGATCATGTCCTGGTCTTTCGGTGAGATTAAAAAGCCCGAAACGATCAACTACCGGACCTTCAAACCGGAACGCGACGGTCTTTTCTGCGCCCGCATCTTCGGTCCGGTGAAGGACTACGAGTGCTTGTGCGGCAAGTACAAGCGGATGAAGTACCGTGGCATCGTTTGCGAAAAATGCGGCGTCGAAGTGACGCTAAGCCGGGTGCGGCGCGAGCGCATGGGGCACATCGAGCTTGCGTCGCCGGTCGCGCACATTTGGTTTCTCAAGTCCTTGCCGTCACGCATTGGGCTGATGCTCGACATGACGTTGAAGGACCTGGAGCGCGTTCTCTATTTCGAACATTACATTGTTATCGACTCGGGCCTGACACCGCTGAAGAAATTTCAGCTGATGACCGAGGACGAATATCTCAATGCCCAAGATGAGTATGGTGAGGAGAGCTTTACCGCTGGAATCGGTGCAGAAGCCATCCGCGAGATGCTCATCGGCATGGACCTGGAAAAGGCCCGCGAAGACATTCGCACCGAACTCGTTGAGACAACCTCGACGGTGAAACCGAAAAAGTTGATCAAGCGGCTGAAACTGGTCGAGTCGTTCATCAAGTCGGGCAACCGGCCAGAATGGATGATCCTGACGGTCATTCCCGTGATTCCGCCGGACCTGCGCCCACTCGTGCCGTTGGACGGTGGACGATTTGCGACATCGGATCTCAACGACCTTTACCGCCGCGTCATCAATCGGAACAACCGACTAAAACGCCTGATCGAGTTGCGGGCGCCCGACATCATCGTTCGAAATGAAAAGCGGATGTTGCAAGAGTCGGTGGACGCGCTGTTCGACAACGGACGCCGCGGCCGCGTGATCACCGGCACCAACAAGAGGCCGCTGAAGTCACTCGCCGATATGCTCAAGGGCAAGCAGGGGCGGTTCCGTCAGAACTTGCTCGGCAAGCGCGTCGACTATTCGGGCCGTTCAGTCATCGTCGTCGGACCAGAGCTCAAGCTTCATCAGTGCGGTTTGCCGAAGAAGATGGCGTTGGAACTGTTCAAACCGTTCGTTTATTCGCGGTTGGAACATTACGGCATGGCCGCGACCATCAAAATGGCCAAGAAATTGGTTGAGAGCGAACGTCCCGAGGTCTGGGACATTCTTGAGGAAGTAATCCGCGAGCATCCGGTGCTTCTCAACCGTGCGCCTACATTGCACAGGTTGGGGATCCAGGCGTTCGAGCCTGTCCTTATCGAGGGCAAGGCGATTCAACTTCATCCGCTCGTCTGTACCGCATTCAACGCCGACTTCGACGGCGACCAAATGGCGGTGCACGTTCCGTTGTCTCTCGAAGCGCAACTCGAGGCGCGCGTGCTGATGATGTCGACGAACAACATCCTGAGTCCGGCCAATGGCCGACCCATTATTGTGCCGTCGCAGGATATTGTGCTCGGCCTCTACTACATGACCATCGCACAAGCGGGGGAAACCGGCGAGGGCATGACCTTCTCGACCGTCGCCGAGATTGAGCATGCGCTTGAGACCGGTGCTGTCGCGCTCCACGCCCGCGTCAAGTCGCGGTATCACACTGTGGATGAATCAGGCGCGCCGGTCCGTCTTGTGGTTGAGACCACACCCGGTCGTATGCTCTTGTCGGATATTTTGCCCCGGCATTGGAAGCTGCCGTTTTCGCTCATCAACCGCCTGTTGACGAAGAAAGAAATCAGTCAGGTTATTGACGAGGTCTACCGCCATTGCGGGCAAAAAGAGACCGTGTTGTTTGCTGACCGTCTGATGACTCTTGGATTCTCGAATGCGGCTCGCGCTGGCATTTCGTTCGGTAAGGACGACATGGTCATTCCCGGTGCGAAGATTAAATTGGTCGATGAAACTCGGGAGCTCGTTAAGGAGTATGAACTCCAGTATCTCGACGGTCTGATTACGCAAGGTGAAAAGTACAACAAGGTCGTCGACGCCTGGTCTCAATGCACCGAGAAGGTTGCGGACGAGATGATGAAAGGCATGTCGAGCGACGTAGAGGGATCCGACGGCGGCGGCAAAAACGTCAACTCCATCTTCATGATGGCTCAGTCCGGTGCGCGCGGCTCGGTTGCTCAGATGAAGCAGCTGGCCGGCATGCGGGGCCTGATGGCGAAGCCGTCCGGCGAGATCATCGAGACGCCGATCATTTCCAACTTCAAAGAGGGTTTGTCGGTTCTCGAGTATTTCAACTCAACCCACGGTGCCCGCAAAGGCTTGGCGGATACGGCGCTTAAGACCGCCAATTCGGGCTACCTAACCCGTCGCCTCGTCGACGTTTCCCAAGACTGCATCATTGTCGAGCGCGACTGCGGCAGCCGAAACGGCCTGACGATCAAAGAAGTTCTCGAAGGCGGCGAGGTGATTGTCTCGCTCGCCGAACGGATACTCGGGCGCTCCGCCGCGGTGGACGTCGTGGACCCGCTTTCCGGTGAAGTTCTCGTCCGAGCCGGCGAAACGATGATCGAACCGCACGTTAAGGAAGTTGAGCGCGCGGGCGTCGAGTCGATTCTGATCCGATCGGTGCTGACGTGCGAGAGCAAGAGTGGCGTGTGTGGCAACTGCTACGGGCGTGACTTGGCTCGGGGCACGCCGGTGAACATCGGTGAGGCCGTGGGCGTCATTGCCGCTCAATCGATCGGCGAGCCCGGGACACAGTTGACCATGCGGACCTTCCACATCGGCGGTACGGCGCAGCTCGCCGAACAAACCGGTGCGGAGGCAGCGTATTCGGGCACGGCACGCATCGAGAATCGAAATATCGTCAAGGACTCGAAGGGCCAACTGATCGTTATGGGCCGTAACACCGAGGTCGTCGTTATCGATCCCGACGGTCGTGAGCGCGGTCGCCACAAAGTGCCCTATGGCGCGCGGTTGTTGGTTGACGACGCCGGGGTGGTCACAAAGGGCGAAAAATTGGCCCAGTGGGATCCCTACACGATACCGATCATTACCGAACGCGAGGGTGTCGCAACCTACCGCGACCTCGTTGATGGTGTGTCAATGCGCGATGTCGTTGACGAAGGGACCGGTATCGCCAGCAAGGTCGTCGTCGATTGGCGCCAGCAACCCAAAGGAAGCGACCTGCGCCCGCGTATCACGCTGCGCGATGACAAAGGCGAAGTCATCACGTTGGCCAACGGGATCGAAGCGCGCTACTTCCTGTCGGTCGACGCGATTTTGTCGATTGACGATGGGCAAGACGTTCACGCTGGTGACGTTCTGGCCAGAATTCCGCGGGAGTCGACGAAGAACCGGGATATCACCGGCGGCCTGCCGCGCGTGGCAGAGCTCTTCGAAGCGCGGATGCCCAAAGATCATGCCGTCATGGCCGAGTCCGAAGGCACGGTCGAGTACGGCAAGGACTACAAGAACAAACGCCGGATCATCGTCAACCCGGCAGATGGCAGCGATCCCGTCGAGTACCTCATTCCAAAGGGTAAGCACATTGCCGTCCAAGAGGGCGATTTCGTCTCGAAGGGCGATTTGCTCTTAGACGGGAATCCGGTGCCGCACGACATTCTTCGCGTGCTCGGCGTCGAGGCCCTTGCGGCCTATCTCGTCGCTGAGATTCAGGAGGTCTACCGGCTCCAGGGCGTTGGGATCAACGACAAGCACATTGAGGTCATTTGCCGTCAGATGCTGCAGAAAGTCGAAATTCTCACGTCGGGCGACACAACGTTCCTTGCCGGCGAGCATGTCGATCGCGAGGAGTTCGCCGATGCCAACAAGGAGGCGGAGGCCGAAGGTCTAAAACCGTCGACCGCGATCCCCATCCTGCTGGGCATCACCAAGGCCTCACTGCAAACCAAGTCCTTCTTCTCGGCGGCCTCGTTCCAGGAGACGACGCGGGTTCTCACCGAGGCGGCAGTCTCCGGTAAGATCGACCCCCTCGTTGGACTCAAGGAAAACGTCATCGTTGGCCGCCTGATTCCGGCGGGAACCGGCGGCGTGATGAACCGCAAGCGGGCTTTGGCGATACAGCGCGACCGAGAGGTCCTGGAGCGCGCCCAGGCGCGAATCGCGACGGTCGAGGAAGTGGAGCCGACGCCAGAGGAGCCGGTGGCAGAGGAGCCCGCGGCGGAGAGCGCACCCGCTTAACCTATTGAAACTCAACGGAAAGCCGGCCTAGTTCAGGCCGGCTTTCTCGTTTTTGACCGGTCGGTCTCGCCGGCAATGTTGCGTTGCAACACGGTTCCGGCGGAGGCCTTGCGACGGCTCGCGGAAAGCCATGAAAACCCGGCATTTATTGTACGCGAACCCTTGACGGTCCTGGCCCCCGACCATAGTATCGCGGCTCCTGAGAGGCCGGTAGTAGGTCCTACCTAGACGCGGTTTTTTCAGGAAACCGGCGACTATATTTGAAGCCCGGGTACGGGCACGACCCCGGCGGCGCTCTTAGAGCAGGCCGTATCGGGGCGTTTTTGTACGCGGAATATGTGCGATGCAGCGAAGGTAACAATGCCGACGATCAATCAACTTGTCCGCAAGGCGCGCGAGCGGCCGGTCAAAAAGAACAAGGTACCGGCGATGGAGGCATGTCCGCAAAAGCGGGGTGTCTGTACGCGTGTCTATACGACGACGCCGAAGAAGCCGAACTCAGCGCTCCGCAAAGTGGCGCGCGTCCGGCTGACCAACGGCTTTGAGGTCACCAGCTATATTCCTGGCGAGGGCCATAACCTTCAAGAACATTCTGTGGTGATGATCCGCGGTGGGCGCGTCAAGGATTTGCCCGGCGTTCGTTACCATGTCATCCGCGGCATTTTGGACACGCAAGGCGTCGGCGACCGACGCCAGCGGCGGTCCAAATATGGCGCGAAGCGTCCTAAATAGGGGGCGAAGCAATGTCACGACGCCATGCTGCGGAAAAACGCGACGTCCTTCCCGACGCCAAATACGGCGACCGGGTGGTGACCAAGTTTATGAATTCACTGATGTATGCCGGCAAGAAATCGACCGCCGAAACCATTGTTTACGGCGCGTTCGACCGGGTTGCATCCAAGAGCAAGCAAGATCCTGTGCGTCTGTTCCACGATGCGCTGGGCAACGTAAAGCCGGATCTTGAAGTGCGGTCGCGCCGCGTCGGTGGTGCGACATACCAGGTTCCGGTTGAAGTCCGGACCGAGCGTGCTCAAGCGCTCGCCATTCGCTGGGTAATCACGGCGGCGCGGGCAAGAAGCGAAAAAACAATGACGGAGCGGCTGGCGGGCGAATTGCTCGACGCGTCTGATAATCGCGGCACCGCTGTCAAAAAGCGCGAAGATACCCACCGTATGGCGGAGGCCAATAAGGCCTTTGCCCATTATCGCTGGTAGTTCCAGGACCGTATTCCCATGGCGCGCGTAACACCCATCAACAACTACCGCAACATCGGCATCATGGCGCATATCGATGCCGGTAAAACCACGACGACTGAGCGTATTCTTTACTACACCGGCGTTTCGCATCGGATTGGTGAGGTCCATGACGGTGCTGCCGTCATGGATTGGATGGAGCAGGAACAAGAGCGCGGGATTACGATCACGTCCGCTGCGACGACCTGTTTTTGGAACGAACACCGAATCAATATCATCGATACGCCGGGCCACGTTGACTTCACGATTGAAGTTGAGCGCAGCTTGCGTGTCCTCGACGGTGCTGTCGCGGTTTTTGACAGCGTCGCCGGAGTCGAGCCGCAATCCGAGACGGTGTGGCGCCAGGCCGATCGTTACAAAGTCCCGCGGATTTGCTTCGTCAACAAGATGGATCGTACGGGCGCGAATTTTGATCGCACCGTCGAGATGATTGTCGACCGCCTCGGCGCAAATCCGCTGGTTCTTCAATTGCCGCTCGGCGTTGAAGCGGATTATGACGGGCTGATTGACCTTGTCGAGATGCGGGCCATCGTTTGGAAAGACGAGACGCTCGGGGCGGAATTCACGTTTGAGGAAATTCCCGCTGACTACGCCGAGAAGGCTGCGGAGTATCGCGCCAAGTTGGTTGATGCGGCGGTCGAGCAAGATGACGCGGCGCTAGAGCAATACTTGAATGGCAACGAGCCTGACGTTGCGACGCTGAAGCGGTGCATCCGTAAGGGAACGATCGGCGGCGCATTTGTCCCGGTCCTCAACGGATCTGCGTTCAAAAACAAAGGCGTCCAACCGCTTCTCGACGCGGTGATCGATTTTCTTCCCTCGCCGGTCGATGTTGATCACGTAACCGGTCACCTCCCGGACAGCGAGGAAGAGGTGAGCCGCTTCACGAGTGACGAGGAGCCCTTCTCGGCGCTGGCGTTCAAGATCATGACCGATCCATTTGTCGGGTCGTTGACCTTCGTTCGGATATATTCCGGTGTTCTTGAGAGCGGCAATGGCGTGCTCAATACCGTCAAGGGAAAACGCGAACGCATCGGCCGCATGCTGCAAATGCACGCGAACTCGCGCGAAGACATCAAAGAGGCTCGGGCCGGCGACATTGTTGCGATCGCCGGGCTCAAGCTGACCACAACGGGCGATACGCTCTGTAGCGAAGATAAGCCCGTTGTTCTGGAGCGGATGGATTTTCCCGATCCGGTTATCGAAATCGCGGTCGAGCCAAAGACCAAAAACGATCAAGAAAAAATGGGGTTGGCGCTCAATCGTTTGGCCCAAGAAGACCCTTCGTTTCGGGTGTCTACAGATATGGAGAGCGGCCAGACCATCATTAAGGGGATGGGCGAACTTCACCTCGAGATCATCGTCGATCGCATGAGGCGCGAATTCAAGGTCGAGGCGAATGTCGGTGCGCCGCAAGTCGCTTATCGTGAGACGATCACGAAGTCGGCCGAGATCGATTACACCCACAAAAAGCAGACCGGCGGATCGGGCCAGTTCGCCCGCATCAAGCTCGAGTTTGAGCCGCTCGAAGCGGGCAGCGGTTTCGTTTTCGAAGACGCAATTCGTGGCGGCAACGTGCCGAAGGAATACATTCCTGGCGTCCAGAAGGGCCTTATTTCCGTCGCCGAATCGGGTCTGCTGGCCGGGTTCCCCTTGATCGATTTCAAGTGTCGCTTGGTTGACGGCGCGTACCACGATGTCGACTCTAGTGTGATGGCATTCGAGATCGCTGCTCGTGCGGCAATCCGCGAGGCGATCCCCAAGCTGGGCGTCAAACTGCTTGAGCCAATAATGAAAGTCGAAGTCGTTACGCCCGAGGAATACATGGGCGATGTCATCGGCGATCTGAACAGCCGCCGCGGACAGATCAACTCGACCGAGCCGCGCGGCAACGCGACGGCGATCAGCTCGATGGTCCCATTGGCCAACATGTTCGGCTACGTGAACACCCTGCGGTCGATGTCGCAGGGGCGCGCCCAGTTCACGATGCACTTCGATCATTACCAGCAGGTTCCGCAAGCGGTGTCGGACGAAGTCCGCGCCAAGCTCGCGTAGCCCGTACTTAAACATCGCAGCAGTTGGAGATTAAGCGATGGCGAAAGCGAAATTTGAACGTAATAAGCCGCACTGCAACATCGGAACGATTGGTCACGTTGAC
>JAQBYN010000044.1 GCA_027622715.1 Pseudomonadota bacterium
GCCAGTCGGCGTTGATCGGCGGGCCGCCGGGACGGTCGATCTGCGTGCGCACGACGGTGTCGCGGTCGCCAGCCGCGCGTTCGTCGACAACGGCCAGGCGCTCGCCGGTGTATCCACCCAGGCGGCGGGAATAGGTCAAGACCAGAAAATCTTCGAACAAGGCGAGATAGTCGGTCTGTTGTTCCGGCGTTGCCCCGCGCCAGCTTCGCCCGAGGACAAATCGGCCAATGAAGGCGACGTCGAAATTCTGTGCCAAGATTTGTCGGAAATTTTGTTCGCGTTGTTCGAGGCTGCCGGACGTTGACTGCAGGATCGTAATCGCCTGTTGCCCCAACTGTCCGATGAATTGGGATGCATTTGTCTGAGATTTCGCTTGGCCTGCGAGGACCAGCGAAACGACGAGGGCGATGACGATCAGGGATGGGCGAAGATAAGAGGTGTACACGGGCATCTCGAACCACTGCGATGGGCGCATGGTTTCATTTCATTCCGGTTGGCGCAACTATGGTTGGCTTGATTGGCAGCGGGAGAACTTACATGAGCGAGCTAGAGACTGAAATCGGCGCGTTGCTGGCGCGCTATGTCGCGCACTGGAACGCCTGGGAAATGGACGCCGTTCGGGCGCTGTGGGATCCAGACGAAGCCGAGCCGATTTACGTCGCCGAAGAATCCCCCGCCTTGGTCGGTTGGGAGGCGCTCGGCCGCTATTGGCAGGTCTCGGAGCCGCGCCGTTCGGAACACTTCATCGCGCTGTCCGATCTGCGGACTCGCGAGATCGCGCCAGGCGTCGCGCATGCGTTCTACACGCTCAGCTGGAACGCCTTCATTTATAACAATCGGCTTTATCCCCGCCCGATCGGCGGTACCGTCCGGGCCACCACGCTGATGCGGCGCAAACCAGAGGGATGGCGCCTCTTTCATCACATCGAGGCGCCGTTGGCCTCGCTCATTCAGCTCAAGGACGCCCACGAAAGGAACGTCGATCCGGCGCTCTTCAAAATGCTGGCTGAAAAAGGGCTGACGTTTGGGGCGTACTGGCGGTTCGCGTCTGTTGAAACGTTCTATAGCAATGCAGTGAGCTGGCGCATGTCGTCAAAAACGATGTCCGCGCCAGCATCGCGCAGTTTGTCGGCAAGCGCCGGATAGTCGTGTCCGCCGCCAGTGAAACCAAGGACACGCATGCCGGCGGCCACGCCCGCCACGACGCCCGGCGCGGCATCTTCGATCACGACGCAGTTTTCGGGTGCTACCCCGAGCCGCTCTGCGGCCAGCAAAAAAACATCCGGGGCGGGTTTGCGATTGGCAACCGCCGAGACGCTGTAAACATGGGGCGCAAAAAAATCGTATAGGCCGGTGCGCTTGAGTTTGAAATCAATGCCCTCTGGGACGCTGCCCGACGCTACAGCGACCGGCAGGCCAAGGTCGCGCAGCATGTCCTCTACGCCGGCGACGGCGCTAAGATCGGTCGCGTAGACAACATCGAGGCGCGCGCGAAGTTGTATGACGAAATCATCAGGCAGAAAGACCTCGGACTCTTGCGTGACCGTCTCCGCCATACGCTCGAGGCGCACATAGTGAAACTTTGCGTGGTAGTCCGTCGGGTCCAACAGGTAGCCATGAACTGCCAGCGCTGCACAAACCTCTCGTCCGATCAGCAACTCGCTATCGACTAAAACGCCGTCGAGATCAAAAATAAGCGCCGCTGTCATTGCTCTCGCTATCCGTTCAAACGCTTGGCTTGCCGCCGTCGGGCATTGCCGTGCTCCCTCGGGCGCGGGGTGCCGCGGCGCCGCGCAACGATCATATCGTGGTCTCGCAGGGTTAACGCTGAAAAAGGTCAGCCCACTCGCGCCGGGCGTTATGACGCGGGTGTCGGGTCCGGACCGCTACGAGCGCGCGGCGCCTGCATCGGCGCAGCGCGCGGCGCCCAGGACCGGTCCTTGCGCATCGGTTTGAACTAAGACCACACAGCCGTGTCCCGCCTCCAGGGTCACAGCTGCTGAAATCGCTACTCGCGTGCCGGTCCAATCGCCGACCCGCTCCATCCGGCGCACGATATAGTTGTTGGCCAGCGTCTTGCCCTTGTTCTCGCCGCCCGCAACGTCGGTAACGTGGGACTTGAGATAGGTGACAATCCAGATTGCTGCGGCAGTGTCCTCGGCTGGGCCGTCGACAGTGATGTCAATCATGCCGTCGGGCCTGGTTTGGGCGCTCACCGCGAGGCGCACTTCGCCAGCCAGGTCGCGGATGGCGGCAGACACGTCGCTACGATTTGACCCGACGGCCTCGCGCTTCCCGTCGATAACCATTTGCGGGGTGTAGGAGTAGCCACGGCCCTTCAGTTGGGTGGCGTAAATCCGTTGGCGTTCGGTAAACGCGGCATCTGAAAAAACATCTTTCCAGGCGCTGCCGCCGTGAACCAAGCGGTCCCAATAGTCGACGTGCCATTCCAACGCGATTACATCGTCTCTGTCTTCGATCAGCTCGCCGAGATAAGCCTCTGCCGCAGGACACGAGTAGCAACTCTGTGACGTGAACAACTCAATGACGACCGGCTTGCCGCTTGATGCAGCCTGTGCCGGGGCCCTCTCAGCTGGCGACAGTGCGGCGACGCCGATGACGACCGCAATCACCCCGCCGGTGACGAAAGTCTTCCAAGTCCAGAATGCCATTGCGCGCGCTCCATGGGAAAACGGATTTGTGCAAGTTTAGGGGCCCTTGTGAGACCGAATCCTCACGGTTCGCTATGATGGCTTCACGAGTGCGAGAGGTGCCATGAACCGAAAAATCATCATCGAAGCGCGAATCAACGAATACATGATGCGCGACGAAAACCCGCATGTGCCGTGGACGCCGGCGGAGATCGCCCAGGCCGCGGCAGACTGCCGCGCCGAAGGCGCGTCAATCGTGCACTACCATGTCCGCAATCCAGACGGATCGCCGAGCCATGACCCGGCGGTCTATAACGACGCATTGCGCCGCATCCGTGCTGCCTGCGATATCATGGTCCATCCGACGCTGGGTCAGGTCACGATCAAGGGCGATGAGGCGCGCTTGCGCCACATTGTCGAGTCGCAGAACGATCCAATTCTCAAGCCCGATTTTGCACCGATCGACATGGGCTCGACCAATGTCGACCGCTATGACGCGGGCGCCGGCGCCTACACCTCCGACAACCTCGCTTATGTGAACACGATCGGCACCTTGCAATTCTTTGCCCGGCGGATGCGCGACTTGGGGGTCAAACCGGAACTGGTCTCATGGACGGTGCCTTTCACGCGCACGATCGAGGCGTTTCTCGACATGGGCCTGGTGGATGAGCCCGTTTACCTTTTGTTCTCGCTGACCGATAGCGGCATTCTTGGCGGGCATCCGGGCACCATTCGGGGGCTCCAGGCCCATCTCGACTTCTTGCCGCGCAATCGCAACATTCTTTGGTCTGTGGCCAACAAGATTGGCAACCTGTTCGGCCCGGCGGCCCTGGCGATCGAGCAGGGCGGCCATATTGCCGTGGGGCTTGGCGACTACGCCTACCCGGAACTAGGCCACCCGGCCAATGGCGCGGTTATCCGCGAATTCGTCCGACTGGCCCGTTCAATGGGCCGAGAGCCGGCAACGCCAGCAGAAACCCGCACCCTCTTGGGGATGGCCTAAGGCCCTGTTTCATTGCCAGGTTGGCAAATAGTTTGCCATAATAATGCGCTAGAGCGCGCGGTTAACCCTAGAGTACAGTTTACGGTGTACCCAAGGTGATTACTCTGTATCCAAGGTGATTCACGCTGACCTGCCGTGCGTTGATCGAGGGCCGAAGATAAGACCGATCCGCTTGGGATTTCTAGCCATTGCCGCGCTGGCCGTTGCCGGCTGCGCTGACCGCGACGAACGCGCGCGGCTGGGCGACTTGGTGATAGGCGCGGGCGAGACTGAAGTTGCAGCGGCACCCGCAGCGGAAGCGGAGGCAGAAGCGGCGGCCCGGGAGACGACGCTTATTCTGGCGGCCTTGCTGGCGACGGATGTGGGCCAGACGATAACCGCGGCCGACCAGTTGGCGTTGGAGCGCACCACACAGACAACGCTTGAAACCGTGCCGATTGGCACCCAGAGCACGTGGCGCAACCCGCAGACTGGCAGTCACGGGGTCATCGCGCCGCGAAAAACGTTCCAAAGAGCTAGCGGCACCTACTGCCGTGAGTTCACCCAGACCCTCGTTAGCGGCAATGTGATCGAGGAAGCGCTGGGAACGGCCTGCCGCGAACCCGACGGCACGTGGAAACTGGCTGACAACTGATGCATTTCGTTTCGCCAAACCAAAGAACCTTACGCCGCCGCGCGTTGCTCGGCACGACCGCGCTCTTCTTGATTGCGACCGGCGTGAGCTTTCCCGGCCAATCGGCCCAGGCTGACTTTGGGGATGGCACCATCGCCTACGAGTCGGGCGACTACGAGCGCGCCTACAACGAATGGCTTCCATTGGCGCGTGCCGGCAACGCGGCGGCACAGCGCAACATTGGCCAACTCTATCGTCTCGGTTTGGGCGTGCCCCAGGATCTCAGGGTCGCGGCAAATTGGTACCGCTTAGCCGCCGACCAAGGTCTATCCCGGGCGCAAGCGAATCTCGGTGTGATGTACTTGCGCGGCGAGGGGGTCGAGCGTGATGCCGCCCGCGCCGCCGAGTGGTTTGGCAAAGCTGCCGAGCAGGGACACACCATCGCGCAATACAATCTCGCATTGATGCTGGAACAAGGCTACGGCGTCCCACGCGACACACGCCAGGCCGCGCGGTGGTTCAGCGAGGCGGCGGAGGGTGGTCACGACAAAGCCGACGACCGCCTTGCCGCGATTTTGTCCAACTCGGTCACGCCCGCCGCGGGCGAGGTGGAGCCAACAGGACCGAAGCCAGCCACCCCGATTCAGACGGCGCGCGCCGAAGACTACTTGCCGACCCGATTCCTCAATCGTGGGGATGCTGCGACCGCGCTGGTCGCGGGTGTACCGACACCGACTGATCCCGCGCCGCCCGTCCAGGTCGCGGCCGCGCCGACAACAACCGACGTAGCGCCCCGACGCCCCAACCGCCTCACCGAAGCACTCACTGCGCGGCCGTCGCCCGCCAATATTGCCGGCACACCAGCGGCACGCTTCGCGGTGCGGCCCGCAGCGCAAGCGCCAGCGCAAGTCGCTGACCTTCCCGAGTCGGCGCCAGAGACCCCGGGTCTGCGTCGCCCCGCCTTCCTCCAGGCGCCCAGCAAAGCGCCGCGCGACGACAAACCTGTGCAAGCGGCGCTCGGCGCCGGCACCGAGCCGCGCCGCACAAGCGGGCCGGTCACGCTCACCGCGCCGCCTCAAGCGCTCATCGAAGTGCCGGTTGCACCGTTCCTCAAGGCTGAGGCAGTCGCCGGCGCGCAGCCCGCGACATCGGCCGCTAGCGCGCGGCCGTCGAATGTAACGCCGGCCCCATTCCTCAAGGCGGAGG
Source organism: Pseudomonadota bacterium (assembly GCA_027622715.1). Lineage (GTDB taxonomy): Bacteria > Pseudomonadota > Alphaproteobacteria > SHVP01 > SHVP01 > CALJDF01. Next base: position 5,474 of record JAQBYN010000044.1, read on the forward strand.
CCGGCACGCAAGGACAGCCGCCAAACCCGCCATCGGTCCCCGTGGCGCCGGTTCAGGTGGCCGCCGTGGTGGTTCCGCCAGTGCCGCCGCTGGTCCGCCGTGAGCCCGCGCCGATCGCCTTTACGGTGCCCGCCGCGCCGGTGGTCGTCCCCAAGGCCGTGCCCGCGTTCCTGCAACGCGAGGCCATGGCGCCGCCGCCAGGCCACGATCTGATCCCGCGTTTCGGCCCGAACAGTTACCTAGCGCCGCGCGACATTCCGGTCGTGTTGCGTCTCGACGCCGTCCCGCCCGTCGCCGGTACAGTTCCTGCGGGCGAGCGCGCGAACACCGATGCCGCATTGGTCGCGCCGCGTCGCAACGACACACCGCCGCCCACCGAACCTCGTGAAGTGCCCACCTTTTTGGTTCGCGAGTCGCAATTACCAAAACCGGCCGACAGATCGCCACCGCCGGTTCGTGAAACGCCCACCCAACTTGCGGCGTTGTCCGAAACGCCGCGCGATCCGGTGTTCCCGGACGAAGCGACGGCGACGTCGACCATCGGCGCGCGCATTCCGACTTACTATTTGCAGCGCAGTGCCGAAGCCTCGACCCCGACGTTCAGTGGACTGGTGCCGCCGACCGAACCGAGTCCGCAACAGGTTGCGGCGTTGACCCTGCCGCGTCCCGCACCCGCGCCGGTCACGGTAAAAGCGATTCCCGCGTTCCTGCAGCGCGAGGCCGCCGCAGTCGAACACGACGATACGCAAGAGCCAGTCATCGTTATGACGACGCCGGTCGCCAGCGTGCCGCGCTTTCTACGCGCAGAGGCGCTCGCGCCCAATGCCCCGGCGAAACTAGCGGCGCTTTCGCCAAAACCGGCCCCGATTTTCTTGGCGAAGGAAGCCGCTTCAGAAGCGTCAGCGCCGGCCGTTCCCGAGTTGCTACGCCGCGAGGCGGCGGGCTTCGCCAATTCATCGCTCCGCAATACGCCTAATCCCGCGCCAAGACCGGTCGCACCGTTGGACGTGGCGGAACCGGTACTTGCCGCTGTTGCCCCAGTCGCGTCCGTACCCACCGCGGTCAAGCCTACCGACATCCCTGTCTTCCTGCGCGAAGAGGCGGCCACCGGCGCGCTCGCGATGGTCGACACGCCACGCGCCGGCGATCCGGTTGGCCGTGCAAAACGGGTAACCACGCTACTGGCGACCGCAGAGGAAGCGGCCGCATCTCGTTTACCCGGCGCAATCCCACTTTATTACCGTGACCGCGCAAGTTTGATCGCGGAACTAGAACTCGCCGACGATGATGTTGCGCCGCTACCGTTCCTGCGCCGCGCGCCACGGCAAAATACCGGCGCGCCGATTCAACCGATTCCAAATCTGCTGGTCGCCGAAGCTCAGCGCGAAGCCGCGCCAGTCCAACCGTTCCTGCGTAATGAGGCCGCATCGGCGGTACGCAACAATGCCCCGGGGACCGGCGGGCAGGATCGTAACGCCACGCGCCTCGCCGCGCTTCCCGACGCCGCTCAATCGGCGCCGGCAGCTGCGCCGTCGCGGGCGGTCGAGTCGGCCGAGGATCGCCGCGCCGTCGACACCGGCGTTGCCGCCTATCTCGGCCGCGACTACGAAAAAGCGCTCGCGTTCTGGCTTCCGGCCGCGGTACGGGGAAATGCCGATGCCCAGTTCTTCGTCGCAGGCCTGTATCTCGACGGTAACGGTCTTGAACGGGACTTGATCCAGTCTCATATCTGGTTCGCGCGCTCGGCCTCGCAGGGTCATCAACGCGCCGCTGAACAAATGAATCTGCTGCGAAAAATTATGACACAAGACCAATACGCCGAAGCCGAACGCCGGCGCACAACCGAATAGTTCGCTCGGGCCTAGCCTGAGACGCAGCGCTTCCCGTACGATCCGGTTCGACCCGGGCAGGACTGAACGGCGCGGGCAACAAGCAGGCATCACCGGAAGGGCGGGCATGAAAACGCTGCATCACTTCGTCAACGGAAAAAAAGTCGAAGGGCAAAGCGGACGGTTTGGCCCCGTCTACAATCCGGCGACCGGCGAGCAAGAGTCCACCGTCCCGTTCGCCAGTGCCGACGAAACCCGATCGGCGATCGCCGCGGCGCACGATGCGCTGGCGTCATGGGGTGCGACGCCCCCCGTACAACGCGCCCGCGTGATGTTCCGCTTCAAAGATCTCATGGAGCGGCACAAGGATGAAATGGCCGCGCTGGTGACGGCCGAACATGGCAAAACCTTGCCCGATGCCGGCGGATCGATCACCCGCGGTCTCGAGGTCGTCGAGTTCGCCTGCGGTATACCCCACCTGATCAAAGGCGAGTTCTCGGAGAACGTCGGCACCAATGTCGATTCGTGGTCGTCCCGCCAACCGATCGGTGTCTGCGCCGGTATCACGCCATTCAACTTTCCGGCCATGGTGCCGATGTGGATGTTTCCGATCGCCATCGCCTGCGGCAATACATTCGTGCTCAAGCCGTCGGAGAAAGATCCATCCGCGCCGCTTTTGATGGCCGCGTTGCTCAAAGAAGCGGGACTGCCCGACGGGGTTTTCAATCTGATCAACGGCGACCGCGAGGCCGTTGAAACGCTCCTCGAAGACCCACGCGTTGCGGGGATCAGCTTTGTCGGCTCGACCGCAGTCGCCGAACACATCTATCGCACCGGCTCGGCCGCCGGCAAACGGGTGCAGGCGCTGGGTGGGGCCAAGAACCATATGGTGGTGATGCCCGATGCCGACATGGACCAAGCCACCGACGCGCTGATGGGCGCGGCCTTCGGCTCAGCGGGTGAACGCTGCATGGCGGTGTCTGTCGCGGTCGCGGTGGGCAGCGCCGGCGACGCCTTGATCGAGCGGCTGACGCCGCGCATTGCCTCGCTCAAAGTCGGCCCGGGCATCGATCCCGATTCGGAAATGGGCCCGCTGGTGACCAAGCAACATTTCGACAAAGTCCGCGGCTACATCGACGCTGGCGTCAAAGAAGGCGCCGATCTTCTGGTCGATGGACGCGACACGCGGCTACAAGGCTACGAGGGCGGCTATTTTGTCGGCGGCACGCTGTTCGACAATGTCACGCCCGATATGAGTATCTACCGCGAAGAGATTTTCGGGCCTGTCTTATCGGTTGTCCGCGCGCCTGATTTCGACACAGCGAAGAAATTGGTCGACGCCCACGAATACGGCAACGGTGCCGCGATCTTCACCCGTGACGGCGACGCCGCGCGCGAGTTCTCGTCTAGCGTTCAGGCCGGCATGGTCGGCATCAATGTGCCGATCCCGGTGCCGATGGCGTTTCATTCGTTTGGCGGATGGAAACGATCCTTGTTCGGGGCACACGCGATGCACGGCCCCGAGGGTGTTCACTTCTATACAAAGCTGAAAACCGTGACCGCGCGTTGGCCAACCGGTATCCGCGCGGGCGCCGAATACACCTTTCCCTCGATGAAGTGAGGTCGACATGAATTTTTGCGCTGTGCCACGCGTTGCCCCGGAAGACTTTCCCGAACTTGCCGAAGACATCGCTCCGGGCGCCGAAGGCGTTGCCGTTCTGGCAGGCGGATGCTTTTGGTGCGTCGACGCGGTTTACCGCCAGCTTGACGGCGTTCTGCAAGTCACGGCGGGCTATGCTGGCGGCACGTCCGAAACCGCCGACTACCGAACGGTGTGCTCCGGCACGACGGGCCATGCCGAGGTGATAATGGTTCGCTTCGATCCGTCGCGCATCACATTCGGTCAGATTCTCAAAGTGTTCTTCTCGGTCGCCCACGATCCGACTCAGCTCAATCGGCAGGGCAACGACACCGGCCGGCAATACCGCTCGGCCATCTTTTACGCCGACGACGATCAGCGCCGTGTCGCGGCGGCCTACATTAAGGAATTGGACGCCGCCAAAGTATACGGCGACAAGATCGTCACCAGCCTGGAGCCGCTTGAGACATTTTTCGAGGCCGAGGACTACCACCAGAACTACGCCGCGCTGAATCCGGATCAGCCCTACATCGCACATATTTCGATGCCGAAAGTCGCTAAGGTGCGCAAACATTTCAGCGACCGCGTTAAAGGCTCGTAACCATCCGATGCCGAAACACCCGCCGACCAACGCCGACCTTGCCGCACGCCTGCTACGCGATGTCGCGGCGCACTACCGGGTGATCGGTGCGGAAAATCCTGAGGTCGCGGCCGAAATGGAAGAAAACGCCCGCACCTGTGAAGAAGTGGCCGACCGGGTTGCTCGCGACCCGACCGGGCCGCTGACGGACGCCTGAGGGCCCATGAGAAAACGCGCCATGCTAGTGGCCGGTTTGACGATCGGATGGCCGCTCCTTCAAGTCCTGATCTTAATGGCGCGCTTTGGTGATGCGGCGCTGGTCAACGCTCAGGACGAAATCGCGCCTTACGTCTTCTTCGGCTTCCTATCCGGGACGTTTCTGAGTTATGCGCTACGGCGCGAGGAAAGCCGGGTCCAGCGTTGGGGTGTCATCGGCGGTTTCATTGTGTCGCTGCCCGTGGTGCAGTGGGCCACGGTGATCGCGTCGGTGTCATTCCCGCCGTGGATCGGTATCCCGATCGCGGGCCTGATTGCGCAGTTCCTCGGTGTCGCGTTGGGTCGCATGGTGGCGGGGTTTTTCTCGGCGCGCGGTGCCCACTAGGTCGCCGGTATTTCGGCGCCAAGGCCAAAGACCGCCTGAGGTTTCTCGATGCCTTTGAAGGAGAAGTCGCCGAGGTTTTCCACCGCCTCGCCGTAGGCCTCTGCGAACGATTGAGACAATAGCAGCGGGCGACTCAATTTTTTGGTCAAGTCTTCCATCCGAGTGACAAGGTTGACCGCCGGTCCGATCACGGTGAAATCGAGACGGTCGGGCGCGCCGATATTACCGTAGATCACCTCCCCAACATGCAACGTAGCGCCAAAATCTAACGACGGTTTTCCTTCCGTCGTGCGGCGCTCATTGAGCGTGGCGAGATTGTCGCGGGCGGTGCGCCATGCCTCGATCGCCGTTTTGCAGACCGCCGCCGGATCGTCGCCGGATTCAAGCGGCCAGATCGCAAGAATGGCGTCGCCGACGAACTTTAGGATCTCGCCGTCACGCGCTTCGATGGCGGTGCCAACCGCCTCGAAATAATCGTTGAGCACGCTGATCAATAGATCCATCGGCAGGCTTTCCGACAGCGGCGTGAAGTTGCGCAGATCGCAGTACCAAATCACCGCGCGGATACTCTCACCGGAGCCGCGTGTAATCGCGCCGTCCAATACGCGCTTTCCTGCATGCTGGCCGACATAGGTTTCCAGCAGCGTGGTCGCGAGATCGCGCATCTGCATGGTTTCTAAGGGCCCGCCAAGAATGCGTGCCGCGCGCATCAAGGTGTCACAGTGAAGATCGGAAAAGCCGCCGGGCGCTTTCGTGGCGAAGGCGAGGCCGTTGACCTGGCCATCGCTGAAACGCACCGGCGCGACGAGGTAGTCCGTGGCGCCGTTGTCGATCAAGTCCTGTAGAACCGGAAAATCCAAAACCATATTGTCGCCGGTTAGTCGACGCCGAAGCGGTTGGCCAGTCTCGAAAACAACCTTGAACGGGCTATTGCCGAAACGTTGGTCCGATGTCTGGCCGCGGGGCGGGCGAAAAGAGAACATGTCTGCGTTGACAAACCAGACCCAGAACGCGACTTGGTTCAGCGGGTGGATCACCTGAACCATGAAGTTCATACGCGATAGCGGGATTCCGGCCTCGATGAGCCGACGCGCGAACCCTTCGACGAGGGAATCGATGGTCCCGCGGTGGACGCCCTTACGAACCACCCAGTCGGCCAAGTGTGCTGCGGTTTCTTTGGGGGGTGAGTTGGGCGTATCCATGGCGCTTTCGTCGACCTCTGTGATGAGCGTCGCCACGCCCGACCGGTCGCGGTCTCTAGTCCGTGGCCGGAATCAAGATGGGGGACTGGCCCGTGCGCCGCAACCCCAAAGCGCCGGTTGTGAGATGGACAGTCGCCGAGGGCGGACCTAAGGTCGCGCTCATGCCGACACGTCACGACAAAAAGATCCGCAAAATTCTCGTCGCCAACCGCGGCGAAATCGCAATTCGCGTCTTCCGCGCCGCGACCGAACTCGGTCTGCGCACGGTTGCGATCTATTCGCGCGAAGACCGCTTTGCGCTGCACCGCTTCAAGGCCGACGAAGCGTATCTCGTGGGCGAGGGCAAGGGGCCGGTCCAGGCCTATCTCGACATCGCCAGCGTGATCCGGATTGCCCGCGAAGCAGGCGTCGACGCTATTCACCCCGGCTACGGCTTCCTGTCAGAAAACCCGGATTTCGCCGAGGCCTGCTCCAAAGCGGGCATTCGTTTCATTGGGCCGTCACCGGATGTCATGCGCTCGCTTGGCAACAAGGTGCAGGCGCGCGCGCTCGCGGCGCAGTCTGATGTGCCGATGGTGCCGGCGACCGGCGCGCTGCCGCATGACGATGCCGAGATCAGCCGCCTCGCTGCCGAAGTTGGCTATCCCATCATGCTCAAGGCGAGTTGGGGTGGCGGCGGCCGCGGCATGCGGTTGATCCGAGAGCAAAGTGAGTTGCTTGAGCAAGTCGCGTCCGGCCGACGCGAAGCAAAGGCGGCCTTCGGCAACGACGAAGTGTTCCTCGAAAAATTCGTCGACGGCGCACGCCACGTCGAAGTGCAGATCTTGGGCGACCTGCACGGCACTGTCGTCCATTTGTTCGAGCGCGACTGCTCGTTGCAGCGGCGCAATCAAAAGGTCATTGAGCGCGCGCCGGCGGCCTATCTCACCGACCAGCAACGCGACGACCTCACCGCCGCAGCCATACGCCTGGCGCACACCGTCAGTTACTCCTGCGCCGGGACCGTCGAATTCTTGATGGACCCCAAGACCGGCGCTTTCTACTTCATTGAGGTCAATCCGCGTATCCAGGTCGAACACACGGTAACCGAACAGGTCACCGGCGTGGACTTGGTTAAGGCGCAGATCAAAGTGACCGAAGGTGGCCGACTCGGCGATCTCGTGTCGGGCCTGCCAGGACAAGACGACATCAAACTGCACGGGCACGCCTTGCAGTGCCGCATCACCACTGAAGACCCTGAAAATCAGTTCATACCCGACTATGGCCGCATCACGGCGTACCGCGGCGCAAACGGCTTTGGTATCCGGCTCGACGGCGGCACGGCCTATTCCGGCGCCGTCATCACGCCGTTCTACGATTCGATGCTCGAAAAAGTGACAGCCTGGGCGCCGTCAGCAGAAGAAGCCGCCTTGCGGATGGACCGCGCGTTGCGTGAATTCCGCATCCGCGGGGTCAAGACCAACCTGGTGTTCCTCGAGGAACTTGTCAGCAATCCACGGTTTATGGCGTGGGACTACACGACCCGTTTCATCGACGAGACCCCCTCGCTCTTCGACTTCAAGCCGCGGCGCGACCGTGCAACGCGGATTCTGTCGTTCCTTGGCACCGTCATCGTCAATGGCAATCCGGAAGTAGCGGGTCGAATCAGGCCGACGAGTTTTCCGCCGCCGCATATGCCGCCGGTCCCCGACCGCGACCCGCCGCCCGGATCGCGCGACCGCCTCACCGCGTTGGGCCCCGAAGGCTTCGCCCAATGGATGCTGGAGCAAAAGCGTCTGTTGATCACCGACACGACCTTCCGCGACGCGCACCAGTCGCTGCTGGCCACGCGGTTCCGCACCTACGACATGGCCAAGATCGCGCCGGTTTACGCGCGCGCCTTGCCCGAACTGCTGTCGGTTGAATGCTGGGGCGGTGCCACGTTCGATGTCGCCATGCGATTCCTCAAGGAAGATCCTTGGGATCGGCTCGCCAAGTTGCGCGCGGCCATGCCCAACATCATGACGCAAATGCTGCTGCGCTCGGCCAACGCGGTGGGCTACACCAACTATCCCGACAACGTCGTGCGCTACTTCATTCAACAGGCGGGCGACGCCGGCATAGATGTCTTTCGCGTGTTCGATTGTCTCAACTGGGTCGAGAACATGCGGGTCGCGATCGACGAGGTGCGTAACACCGGCAAGCTCTGCGAAGCGGCGATTTGCTACTCGGGCGATTTGTCAGACCCGAACGAAACCAAGTACACGCTGAAATATTACGTCGAGATGGCCAAGGAGCTGGAAAAAGCCGGCGCCCACATCCTGGGGATCAAGGACATGGCGGGCTTGTGCAAGCCGGCTGCCGCGCGCCAGTTGGTCACGGCGCTCAAACAAGAGATCGGCCTACCGATTCACTTTCACACCCACGACACCTCGGGCATTTCGGCGGCCAGCGTGTTGGCGGCAGCGGACGCCGGTGTCGACGCCGCCGACGCCGCGATGGATTCGATGTCGGGCCTGACCTCACAACCCAATCTTGGCGCGATCTGCGAGGCGTTGAAGGGCACCGACCGTGACCCCGGCCTCGATCGCGGCACCTTGCGCGGTCTGGCCAGCTACTGGGAAGGGGTGCGGCGCTACTACGCTGCCTTCGAAAGCGATCTGCGCTCGGGCATGGCGGAGGTCTATGAGCACGCCATGCCGGGCGGCCAATACACCAACCTGCGCGAACAAGCCCGCGCCGTCGGCATCGATGCGTGGCGCTGGCCCGAAGTCGCGCATGCCTATGCCCAGGTCAACGAGATGTTCGGCAACATCGTCAAAGTCACGCCGACCTCCAAGGTGGTCGGCGACATGGCGATCTACATGGTTACCAACGAACTGACGCCCGAGGAAGTTCTCGATCCGGCGCGCGAAATATCCTTTCCTGAATCGGTGGTTGAACTGTTTCACGGCGATCTCGGTCAACCCCACGGCGGGTTCCCCGAGGCGCTGCAAAAGAAAGTCCTCAAGGGCCGCGAGCCGTTGACGGTGCGCCCCGGCCAAGTGTTGGAACCAATCGATCTCGCGGTGGCCCGCGCCGAGGCCGAGAAAAAGGCTCACCGCCACATCGACGACCGAGAGCTCGCGTCCTACCTGATGTATCCGCGCGTGTTCACCGAATACGCCGATCACCGCCGGCAGTTCGCCGATGTCAGCGCGCTACCGACGCCAACGTTCTTCTATGGCCCAGAAGAAGGCGATGAACTCGTCGTCGAGATCGAACGCGGGAAGTCACTGGTCATTCGCCGCCTCGCCGTCGGCGAACCCAACGAGGAGGGCGAGCGCAACGTCTTTTTCGAGCTCAACGGCCAGCCCCGCACGGTCAAGGTCGCCGACGAGTCCTTGGCGGCCGACGCGGTAAAACGCCTCAAGGCCGATGACGGCAATCCCCTGCACATCGCCGCCCCGATGCCGGGGCTGGTGGTTAGCATCGGCGTCGCCAAAGGCGAAGCCGTCGCCCCGGGCGATCGCCTACTCACCATCGAAGCGATGAAAATGGAAACCGCCGTTCACACCGACCGCGCCGGCAAAGTGGCGGACATCATCACGCCCGCCGGCACCCGCGTCGACACCAAGGATTTGCTGATCCTCCTGGAGGACTGAGGCGCTGCCGTCTGCCACACGGCCCTTCTCCAGGATTGCGGGGTGCAATCCCTCCCCCTGCGCGCAGCGGAGGGGGAGGTTAGGAGGGGGTCGGTCGGCACACGAGACTGCGTCATGTCTTCCGGCAACTCCCTCCCGCGTCGCTAACGCGCCGCGACCTCCCCCTGCCGGCAGGGGGAGGGATAGTTATCCCCTTGTTGAAGGGGCCACGCCCAAGGCCAGCCAAACTTTCCGGATATCGCGGCGCCGCGGCACGACGATAACCTTGCCCGCGGCGATCGCCGTGTCGAGATGCGCCATCGTTCGCGCCCGCCGAGTCGTCCTCCACGTCCACACATACCGAAGAAACGCGAAGTCGACTCTCTCCGGGCATCCCGGGGTCATGTCGGGCCGCACGGTGCCGTAGCTCGTGACGACTCGCCTGATCACACCCCACAAGCACTGCCAGAGCGGCAAGTCCAAGACGATCACAAGATCGGCCGCATTGGCGCGCTCCGTCAACGTTCGTGCAAAGTTTCCGTCGATCACCCACATCGGCCGTGCGATTAGGTCAGCATGCCGCGCGGTGAACGCTTGCTCGCCGACCATGAACCAGCCGGCCGACCAAAAGAATTGGTCGAGGTGGAACAGCGGCAGGCTGGTTGCTTTGGCGATCTGTGCCGCGAGCCGCGACTTGCCGGAACCGGCGTTGCCGACAATGGCGATACGGCGCGGATGGGGCGTCGGTTGCTCGGGCATGCCGGTAAATAACCGACCCGTTGGGTATCCGTCATCCCGCAGGAGCGGCCCAGCGGCCCGCGTCGCGAAGGCCTACTCGTAGCGCAGCGCGTCGATGGGATCGAGGCGGGCGGCTTTGCGGGCCGGGTAGTAGCCAAAGAACACGCCGACCGCGCCGGAGAACAACACGGCGACAACCAACGCGAGCGGCTCGATCAAAACCGGCCAACCAGCCAGTTTGGCGGCCAGCAGGGCGCCGCCAAGGCCCACCACGACGCCGACAATGCCGCCGATCAGGCACAGCGTTACCGCCTCAACCAAAAACTGCACCAGGATATCGCGCCGCCGCGCGCCCACCGCCATACGCAGGCCGATCTCGCGTGTCCGCTCGGTCACCGACACCAGCATTATATTCATAATGCCAATGCCCCCGACAAGAAGAGCGATCGATGCAACCGCGGCAAGCAACAGCGTGAGAATGCGCTGGCTCGCAGCCCGCGCATCCGTAATCTCAGAAAGATTGCGCACCTGAAAATCGTCTTCCTCACCGGGGCCGATTCGGTGGCGTTCGCGCAGCAACGCGTTCACGCGCTCTTCCGCTTCGGTCATCCGATCGGCACTGACCGCCTTGACCATGATGATGCTCACCGAGTCGGGGCGTGCCCGCGCGCTGGTTCCCAAGACACGCTTGCGCGCCGTGGTAATCGGAATCAGGACCACATCGTCTTGGTCCTGTCCAAACGAGTTCTGCCCTTTGGCGGCGAGTACGCCGATAACTTCGAATGGCACTTTCTTGATTCGAATCATCTCGCCGACCGGCGCCTGATCGGGGAACAGGTTATCGACGACGGTTTGGCCGAGCACCGCGACTTTGGTTGCGCGGCGTACATCATCGGGACCGAAGATGCGGCCTTCCACAACGTCCCACTCGCGCAGCGGGAAGTATTCCTGTGTGGTCCCTTGCGTCGTGGCCGACCAGTTGAGATTCCCGTAAATCAACTGGGTGCTCCCCCGCACCGTCGGTGAGGTCATTTCCACGGCGTCGATCTCCGCCGCCAGCGCCCGCGCATCGTCCAACGTCAGGCTCAGCCGCGAGCCGGCGCCTTGCCGGGCGCCGCCTTGTCGGCTCGACGAGTTAAAGATGATCAACAGGTTGGCACCCAAACTTTCGATCTGTTGGTTCACCCGCTCCTGCGCGCCGGCGCCAACCGCCACCATGGCGATGACCGCTGCTACCCCGATGATGATGCCCAGCATGGTCAAGGCGCTGCGCAAGGCGTTGACCCGCAACGCTCGCAGCGCCACTGCGATGGTCGCGAGCAGGTTCATTGGGCGGCCTCTGCCGGGGTTTCCCAATTGGCTAGAATATCGCGGGCGGCAAGTCGGTCGCTCACCGGCACATCTTCGAGCACAACGCCGTCGCGGAAGGTCACAATCCGTTTGGCATAGCGCGCGATGTCGGGCTCATGGGTGACGATGACGATGGTGATTCCCGCCTCGTTCAAGTCCTGAAAAATCGCCATGATCTCGACGCCGGTGCGGCTGTCCAGCGCGCCCGTGGGCTCGTCCGCTAAGACCAGAACGGGGTCGTTGACCAACGCTCGCGCAATCGCGACGCGCTGTTGTTGGCCGCCCGACAATTGGCTGGGCGTGTGATCCATCCGCTCGGCCAGTCCGACGTCGCTCAATCGTGCTGTCGCCCGTTCCTTGCGCGCGGCCGCCGCAATGCCGCTGTAGAGCAACGGCATTTCGACGTTTTGCAGGGCTGAGGTGCGGGCCAACAGGTTGAACGTTTGAAAGACAAATCCGATCTTGCGATTGCGGATTGCCGCCAAGGCATCGGTGTCCATCGCGGCAACGTTCTCACCGGCCAGTAGGTAATCCCCGCTGGTCGGCCGGTCGAGGCACCCGATCAAGTTCATAAAGGTCGATTTGCCGGAACCCGAGGGCCCCATGACCGCAACGAACTCACCGCGGGCGATCTCAACTGAAACACCACGCAGGGCCGGGACGACGTTGTCGCCCATATGATAAATGCGGCTTAGATCGTGCGTCTGGATCAGGGCATCGGACATCGGGCGCTCTAGAACCGAATGCCCGTGAGTCCGGCGCTTTGTTCCGGTGCGATGGCGCTAATGATGACGCGGTCCCCGGCGGCGATCTCGCCCTCGACAATCTCGGTCAAGCTGCCGTTGGTGATCCCGTAACGAATCGGCACTGCCTTTGGGATGCCGTCGGCGCCCAGCACCCAGATCCGCCCTTGCCGTACAGCGTTCGTCCCAGCACTGCGCCGCTGCGCGGTCAACTCGGCATACCGCGTACGTTGGGTCTCATCGAGAATCGCGACGAGCTGTTCGTTGAAGCGTTGGCGTCCCTCGCGGGCGGCCTGAACGAATTCTTCGCGGCCGCCGCCCTGGGTGCGTACGCTTTGCATGCGGGCGCGTAATTCTTGGCCGAATTGCTGCGCCTGTTCTTGTTGCGCCGGCGTCAAGGACAGCGTCTCGATCAACTGCGCGAATTGTTCAGCCGGGTTGCCGCCCGCGCCGCCGGGCCCACCGCCCCCGCCAGGCGTGGCACCGCTGGCAGCCTGCCGCGCAGTGGGGGCGCCGCCACTCTCGCCGTCCCTGGCGGCGTTCGGCGGCCGAAACCGCAGCGCCGCGTTTGGCACCCGCAGCACGTCCGCGCGACGATCCAACACGACGTTCACGTTGGCCGTCATTCCCGGCAGCAACAATTGTTGGGCGTTATTGGCCGAAACAATGACAGTGTACGTAACAACGTTCTGCACCACTTGCGGCGCTTGGCGGACCTGTTCGATGCGGCCGCGGAACGTCCGGTCGGCATGGGCGTCGACGGTGAAGTCGACCTCCTGCCCGGCGCGCACCTGACCGATATCGGCCTCGTCGATGTTGGCCTCGACCTGCATCTGGCGCAGGTCTTGGGCGATTGTGAACAACACCGGTGCGTTGAGACTGGCGGCCACGGTTTGACCCAAACTCACCTGTCGGTTGATCACCACGCCGTTGACCGGCGCCCGGATGAAGGTGCGTTCTAGGTCGATCATGGCTTGTTCGAGGCTGGCCTCACGCTGTTGGACCTGTGCGCGGGCATTTTCGATCTGCGCTTGCGCCACTCTGACTTGCGCTTCGGCGGATAGCAGAGCGGCGGCGGTCGCGCGCGTTTGTGCCGCAGCACTTACCGCCAACGCTCTGGCCTGCGTAACATCGCGGTTCGAGGCAACGCCACGGCCCAGCAACTCTTCTTTGCGTTTCAATTCGCGTTGCGCCTCGTCGTCGGTCGCGCGGCGGTTCTCCAAGTTGGCTCGGGCACTGGCCAGATCGGCCTCGGCGCGGGTCAGCGCCGCGGTCTGCATCGAAACGTTGGCTTTGGCGATCGCAAGATCGGCTTCGGCCTGCCGCAACCGCGATTCAAAGGTCTGCGGATCGATCCGTGCAATAAGCTGGCCTTCTTTGACCTCAGTATTGAAATCCGCGTTCAGCTCGGCGACCTGCCCGGAAACCTGGGTGCCGACATCCACTGTCACGACGGCGCCAAGCGTGCCGGATGTCGCGATTGCGTTGACCACATCACCGCGGTCAATCGCGCCAAACCGGTACTCGATCGAGCTCTCGCCGCCACCGCGCAGTCCATAGGCAAGGCCGGCGACCGCGACGATCGCCACCGCGGCTAGGATCAGTAGGCGCCGGCGGGGAAATCTCATTGTGGTCATCCTGCGTGCATATGTGGGGCGGGTTCGCGGTGTGCCAAGGGCATGCGATAGGCCGGTGAGCGAAAGATTGACCGGCTCAGACCCCGGCGCTCATCGGCACTTAGGTCGCGGCTAAGGTCGACTAAGTAGCGGTGGACTACCGCTTGGATCGCGTCGGTACGCAGCCGCAGCTCCTGGAGGGCATCGCCGGCTGCTGCGGAGTCGAACGGCTCGGTTGTCAGCACCCGCACGACATTACGCTGGGCGCGCCGCAACGCCATTGTTTCCTCGCGCAACGCCGGCTCGCTTTCCTGGAATTTCTCGATCGCCAGCTGACGTGATTCCGGTTCCAGTGCCATGAACGCGGGCGACGCCTGAAATCCGGATGCCATCGGGTCAAACCCCCGGCGCGCAAACCTATCGCCCCCGGTCACGACAACGCCGATAAAAAGGCCGACAGCAAAAAGATTGATCGCAAGGGACACCGTTAACGCGATGCCAAACAAACGCCGACGTCCGACAGACATGTTATTCCTCCCACGACTCGACAATGCCGAGGGTTTCTCCACCCCCGGCCACGCCGGTCAAGTCGAACCCGCCGTCACCGAACGCGACACTGGTGGGGAGCGCCCCGGCGCCGAGGTACACTCCGCCCAGCATGGCCGCGGCCAACAACGCTGGTCGCCACACCGGACGCGCAGCAACCATCCAAATCCAATGGACGGATTTCTCATCGGTCAACGCTGCAATCCGCGCCTCCAGCGCAGCGCTGGGTGCATGTGCAGGCACAAGCGCCAGCAGGCGTTCCAGGTCTTCGGCTTCGCGCAACGCCGCACCGGCGTCCGCCGACTGAGCCAGCAGCGCTTGCGCGGCGGCGCGCACATCGGTGGGCCAGTCGCTCGAATGGGCCCCGTACCGATCCAGCAGTGCGTCGAAATCGCTCAGGGTCATCGGGTCGCTTTTGTTGTCCATCACCATTCCTCCAGCAGATCGTTCGCCAGATCCTTCAGCTGTGTCTTCAGTGTCCGCCGCGCGCGCGCCAGTAAGGACTCCACGGCCTCGACCGAGATATCCAGCGCGGTTGCCGCCTCTTGCTGGCTAAATCCTTGATAGTGAACCAGGGCCAGCGCTTGCTTTTGGCGCTCGGGCAGCGCGTCGACCGCCCCGCC
>JAQBYN010000083.1 GCA_027622715.1 Pseudomonadota bacterium
GGCTACATAGGTTGGTGTATGTGGAAACGAGGCAAGGTCATTAGTCTTCACGCTGTGCCCGCAAAAAAACAAACCAACTCTTAGCGGATGGATTGCGCTCCCGGCCGGCCTCATGCGGTTATCGTTAGCGCCCAGCCAAACCACATGCCCGCCCCGGGCCGACATGACCAGGGAAACCACACCATGAATGCCTCATCCGAGACCAAAGCGCGGCCACCGGCCACCAAGGCCGCCGACTTCGACGCAATCGTTATTGGCGCCGGTATTTCCGGCATGTTCATGCTCTACCGCCTACGCGAACTTGGAATGACCGCGCGTGTCTACGAAGCCGGCACCGACATTGGCGGCACCTGGTACTGGAACCGCTACCCCGGCGCCCGCTTCGATTCCGAGAGCTGGTCCTACGGCTACGCCTTCTCACCAGAGTTGATGCAGGAATGGGACTGGAAAGAGCACTTTTCTCCTCAGCCGGATACCTTGGAGTACTTGAACTATGTCGCCGACAAGTTTGATCTGCGCCGCGACATGCAGTTCAGCAGCACGGTGAAATCGGCGCATTGGGATGACGCAGCCAACCTGTGGAGCGTTACGCTCGATAGTGGCAAGCAAACGAGCGCGACCTTCCTTTTCACGGCTGTCGGTATTCTTTCAACTCCCACCCTGCCGACTATTGCGGGACGGGACAGTTTTCGAGGCCCGCTCTACCACCCAGGGCGCTGGCCGCACACACCGGTGGACTTTACTGGCAAACGCGTTGGCATCATCGGCACCGGAGCCACCGCCATCCAGGCGATCCCCGAGATCGCCAAACAGGCCAAACAACTCACTGTCTTCCAGCGCCGTCCGAACTGGGCAGCACCACTGCACAACTCCAAAATCAGTAAAGCTGAGATGGAGGAGATAAAAACTCGTTACGACGAAATCTACGCCCACTGCCGGCAGACCCCCAGCTGGTTCATCCACCAGGCCGATCCGCGCAAGGCCTTGGACGTGAGCCCCGAGGAGCGTGAGGCGTTCTGGGAAAAGCTCTACTGCGAACCGGGCTTCGGTATCTCGTTGGGTAATTTCAGCGACATCCTTCGTGACGAGAAGGCCAACGCCGTGATCAGTGAGTTCATCGCAAAAAAGATCCGGCAACGCGTAAATGATCCGAAAACAGCAGACCAACTCATCCCCAAGGACCACGGTTTCGCGACACGCCGGGTGCCGCTGGAAAGTGGCTATTTTGAAGCCTATAACCGCGACAATGTGCACTTGGTCGACATCGTCAACGACGAGCCGATCCGAAGCATCACGCCCAACGGCGTCAAGACCGAGCAACGTGAGCATGAATTCGACATTCTGATCTGCGCGACGGGCTACGACGGCATCACGGGTGCCTTCGATCAGATCGATTTCCGTGGCCCCAATGGAGTGCCGCTGAAGGACGTTTGGGCCCAAGGCCAACCGCGCACCTATCTCGGCATGCTGGCGGACGGCTTTCCCAACATGCTCATGGTGCTTGGTCCGCACACCGCGCGAGGCAACATTCCGCAAGCCATCGAACACTGCGTAAACTTTCAGGCCGCTCTTCTGCGTTTTATGCGCGAGCATGACCACAGTCGCGTAGAGACACGGCCCGAACAAGTAAAGGAATGGACCGAGACGGTCATCAAGGCGGCCGAACCGCTGCTCTCAATGCAGGTCGATTCCTGGCAGACCGGCGTCAACCGCAACGTCGAAGGGCGCAGCGTACGCCGTGTCCTGGGCTACAACGGCAACGGTGTGGCGTTCCGCAAAAAAACTGACGAGGTTGCTAAAGACGGCTACACGGAACTTGTCTTTCGCTGAACAGGTCCATCGCTAAAAGGTGCAATGGGCTGCGATAAAGCGACCATTCATAGCCCTGCCCATTTAGCTCGATGACTAACCGCCCAATCGGCCGCAGCGGCGGCCGAATCGGATTGGTTATTTTCAGGCACTCCCTTAGTCGGGCATGGCCCTTCGAATGTCGCGAAAGGTCGCGGCAAGGATTTTATAGTCGATGGAATAGGCGACTAGACGCGCGCCGCGCTCGCGCCAGGCGGTGGCCTCTTCGACACTTCCAACATAGACGCCAAGGTGGCAGTCCTTGCGCGCGAGTACCACCTCGACAATGCGATCGACCTGCGCGAGCACGCGCGGATGCTGCAACTCACCGGGCAAACCTAGCGACGCCGCCAGGTCGCCTGGTCCGGGCATTACGAGATCCAAGTTGGTCGTGGACAACACAGTGTCCAGGCTGTCGACCACGCAGGCGTCCTCGATCAAGCCGATCGCCAAAGTCGATTGGTTGCTGCGTTCGACATAGTCGCTGAACGCACTGAGCCCGTAGTGCGCCGCACGCACTCCGGTACATGCCGCTCGTGTCCCGAGCGGTGGGTAGCGAAGCGCGGATACCGCTCTTGCCGTTTGCGAGTCCGCCAATCCGACATGCGGAAAAATGATGCCGACGACGCCCGCATCCAGCACACGGGCCAACGGCGACGTCGCATCGTCTCCGACGCGCACAACAATGGAGATACCGATCGCGGCAGCGGCGCGCACGTGGTCGAGAACATGTTCAATGCTCAAGGGCGCGTGCTCCGTGTCGACGATGACAAAGTCGAACCCGGCCAGGCCTGCAAGCTCGGTATGCGCCGGATCAGGCGAAAAAACGAACATCCCATAGACGCATTCTCCATCGTCCATCCGTTCGGCCAAGCTCTTGATGATCGGCATGTTCTGTTCCACCGCGTTATTCCTCGTCCAACTCTTCTTGCAATCTAGAGTAAGAGAACCAGTTATGACGCGGTTCTGATACGGCGCACTCTCGCCACCGTGAGGCGCTTGGACTTTACCTCTTGAACATAGTCAGGCATAACCGCTCTCTTTTCGAAGATGGGCGAGTCTGTGCAAGTCATCGAACAGCCCTTAACCAGAGCTTTGCGGCGATGTTGGCGCAAATTGCGCCGACTCCAAAACGGGCCCTCACTGCGCGCAAATGAGTATCTTCAGCGGCTGCCGAAAACGGGCTGAAAGAATGTCATGCATCGAATTGCAGTAAGCAAAAAAGCTTAGGGAGTGTCGCGAAATAACCAGTCCAAGACCGAGGGTGGCGCTGCGTGCGGCCAGCAAGGCGC
>JAQBYN010000013.1 GCA_027622715.1 Pseudomonadota bacterium
ACCTACAAGACCAGGGCCGAAGCCCGACAGGACGTGTTCGACTACATCGAGATGTTCTACAATCCGAAACGCAAGCACGTGAGGAACGGGATGTTGTCACCCGTCGAGTTCGAACGGCAGAAGGAAACAAGAACCGAGAGCGTCTAGAAAACTCGGGGCTATTCAACATCCGTCAAGAGACAGTTCGATCTAGTCCTGGAATATGCCCTTTGGGCCAATAGCTGTGCGGTCGTCGCGCCAGCTCTTGACCCGTTGGAACTACTGCGAAGTGGAGAGCGTCGACGGGTCGAAGCTCGGATCACGGGGTGTCAACTAAACCCGGTATCACTATACCCCCCCTCGCCGAGGGGGAGGGTAGGGAGGGGGTCGTCGCCAAAGACAGGGTCGGTGCCACCAACCCCCGCCCCAATCCTCCCCCTGAAGACAGGGAGAGGCGGTGGGATCCGTGACGAGAGGATTTTGCCCGTGACAAGAAAGTGAGGAAACCTGCCGCAGTTGGCTTTGTTTCGGCAAACAAAAGAGTTTTGTTCGCCGTACTGCGCTATAGGATCGCCCGATGTTTTTTCGCCGCAAATTGCCGCCCGACTGGGACGACAGCCATTCCAGCGATCGCGTCGAGGACAAAGATATAAAATTACCCAAGCTGGCGGCCCAACCGCCGGCAGTCTTTCTGCTCGCGATGCTGGGCGGCGCTGTGATCGATGCATACGCCGTGCCTTTGTCGATCGGCTTGGGCTGGGCCGGCGGCGTTCTCGGGGTGCTGATCGTTGCGAGCGGTATCGCGCTGACGATGATGGCAATGCAGGCCTATCGCAAGGCGGCCAGTTCGCCCGATCCGCACCACATGCCCACCGCCCTGGTCGTGACCGGCCCGTACGCGCGGACCCGCAATCCGCTCTACCTCGGTACGCTCCTGATCATGTTGGGGATTGGGATCGGCACCAACATGCCGTGGTTCTTGATCGCGGCGGTACCGGTCATGGCGATCATTCATTACGGCGTGGTGCTGCGCGAAGAAGCCTATCTCGAAGACCTGTTCGGCGAGCGCTACCGCACTTACCGCGCGCGTGTGCGCCGCTGGGTATGAGTCCAGCGTAGGAAGAAAGACGAACCATGAAACCCGCCAACAGCGTCCTGTCGTCCTTCGGCACGACCATCTTCGAAGTCATGTCGCGCCTTGCGATCGAGCACAAGTCGGTCAACCTGGGGCAGGGGTTCCCGGACGGCAACGGACCGGCTGACGTCCGCGCTATCGCCCACGAGGCGCTCGACGATGTCCCCAATCAATACCCGCCGATGATGGGCGTGCCGGCGTTGCGCCAGGCCATCGCTGAACACGACAAGCGCTTCTACGGCATCGACGTCGATTGGCAGCGCGAGACCATTGTTGCCTCAGGCGCGACCGAGGTGTTGGCCGCCGCCTTGTTCGGCCTGCTGGACCATGGCGATGAGATCGTCATGTTCGAACCGCTTTATGATTCCTATATCCCGATTGCCCGGCTCGCCGGCGCAACGGTCAAACTGGTGCGCCTGCAACCGCCCGACTGGACCGTGCCGCTCGACGAATTGGCCGCGGCGTTTGGACCCAAGACCAAAGCGATCCTCATCAACTCACCGCTCAACCCGGCCGGCAAAGTGTTCACGCGGACCGAGCTTGAGGCCGTCGCCGCGCTGGTCCAAAAACACGACGCCTATGCGATTTGCGACGAGGTTTACGAGCACATCATTTTCGATGGCACGCCGCACATCCCGCTGATGACTCTGCCGGGGATGCGCGATCGGTGCATTCGCATTGCCTCGGCGGGCAAAACCTTCTCATTGACGGGCTGGAAAGTCGGCTACGGCACGGCATCGCCCGACGTCCTGGCGCCGGTCGCCAAGGCGCATCAATTTCTGACCTTCACGACCCCGCCCAATCTCCAGCGCGCGGTTGCCTACGGCCTGACCAAGGACGATGCCTACTTCAACGCCCTAAGCGGCGACATGCAGGCCAGCCGCGACCGGCTCGCGCAGGGCCTGAGCGACATCGGTTTCGCCGTTGCGCCGTGCAAAGGGACGTACTTCCTCAACGCCGATTTCCGACCGCTCGGTTTCAATGGCACCGACGAAGAGTTTTGTCGCCACATCACGGTTGAGGCAGGGGTCACCGGGGTGCCGGTTAGCGCGTTCTATATGGGCGGCGACGGTCCATCGCACTTCGCCCGGTTCTGCTTTTGCAAAGACGACGCGACATTGGATGAAGCGCTCCGGCGCTTGAAGGCGCATTTTGGTTAGGGCGGGCGCCCGGCCGGCGTGAACCCAATTTTTCGCGGCAGGGCAGGGGTTGGCCGCTCGATTCCGGGCAATCCCCCGCCCAGTACGCAGTTGCCCGTATTTTCTATGTCGGCGGCTCAAGGTATAGGGAAGCTATGATGCCCAGGAAACTCAGGGCGCTGGTCGGCCAGGAGAAATCGCGATGAATGCACAGGTAAACTCAAAAGAAGATCACCGTCAGGCGGTGGATCATGCTGAACGAGCGACGGCGCAGTTCATCGCGTTTCAGGTCGATGATCGCGAATACGCGATCGATATTCTTGCAGTGCGCGAAATTCGCGGCTGGTCGCCGGTCACCGCGGTACCAAACTCGCCCGAAGAGATCTTGGGGATTGTCAATTTGCGCGGCGCCATCGTGCCGATTGTCGACCTCAAAGCGTGTTTTGGTGACGGGAAGACCGACATCGCCAAATCGAACGTCGTCGTCATCGTCCGCATCAATCAACACGTGGTCGGCCTCGTGGTCGACGCCGTTTCGGATATTTTGTCGGTTAACCCCAGTTCCATTCAGCCCATGCCCGAGTTACAGGCCGGCGGCGCTAAGTTGGTCCCGCAGATCATCAATTACGAAGACCGCTTGCTTGGGGTCCTCGACCTCAACCGGATTATCGACTTGGAGCAACTCGACGAGGTCGCCGCGACGGTTCAATAATCAGGCATTCTTGACGGCCTCCCACCGGTGAGGCAAGAAAGGTTGCCCGGGCGCGTCCCGGCCGGTTTTTGTGGTGGGCGTAGCTCAGTTGGTTAGAGCGCCGGGTTGTGGTCCCGGAGGTCGGGGGTTCGAGACCCCTCGCTCACCCCAAACCATCGATGACCGGCCCGCCGCCGCGATCTTGGCCGGCATCAATTTTCCGCCGCAAGCGAATCGATCGAAAACGTGCCAGCGGAGGAGACCGCCCTGACCACCTCATTGCGTCACGAAGTGATGATATTCCTGACCGGTGCCGCGGTTCTCGCGCTCGAAGTCATGGCCTCGCGCATCCTGACCCCCTATTTCGGTGTCAGTCTATTCATCTGGGCCGGCATCCTCTCGATCACGCTGACCTTCCTCGCCGTGGGGTATTACGGCGGCAGCATTTTGAGCAAACGCCTCAGCCGCGACAATCTCGAATTCGCCTATCTCGCGGCGCCCGCGGCGTCCGCCCTGACAATCGCCATCGGTGCGGCGGCCTATCCAATCCTGTTCCCTCTCCTAACCGGTGCCAATCTCGTAATTTCCAGCTTCGTCGGCAGCGCCATTCTCTTGGCCTTTCCCCTGGTCGCGCTGTCGTCGATGAACCCGCTACTCGTCGCGCTGCAGCGGCCACAAGATGACCGCGGCGACGGCGGCGCGGGGCGGGTGTTCTTCGTCAGTACAATCGGCTCGGTGGCGGGCGTTCTGGTGACGGCGTTTGTGTTTATCCCGTTGATGCGGAACTATACCGGAATCCTGTTTCTCGCTCTGGGGCTTTGCGCCTTGGTGCTGGCATACGTCGCCGCGTCCAAAACCCTGACCAACCGGCAGCGCGCCCTCCTCGGCGCGGGCACCGGCATCGCCATCGTGCTTGCCGGCGCGCTCTTGCTGGGCCAACAGCGCTATCTGGACTTGGTGAGCGGCGATCCGGGGTTCGAGTTTGAAATCAAAGCCGAGTACACCTCGGTCTTCGGCAATATCAAAGTTATCGAGCTAAAGCCACGCACGCTGGGCGCCCAACCGCTCATCGCCTTTTTGCAAGATGGATTGGTCCAAAACCGCGCCCTGGCCGATGGATCGTCGATCTCGCTCTACACATATTTTCTAGAATCGATTCCGTTCGCCTTCGGAACCAATCCGACAAGTGTGCTAGTGCTGGGGCTGGGCGCCGGCGTCGTCCCCCGGAATCTACAGGCCGACGGATTGGACGTTACCGTTGTCGAAATCAATCGTGATTCGCTGACGGCGGCGCAACGCTTCTTTCACTTCGACCCGGACGTGATCGACGTCCAGATTGAGGATGCGCGCACGTTTGTTCGTCGCTGTGCGAAAATTTACGATGTTGCCATTGTCGATCTTTTTCACGGGGACAACACCCCCGACTACCTGATGACCCGCGAATTCTTCGCCGACCTGGCGAAGTGCATGGATCAGGACTCGGTTCTGGTTATCAACGCCTTCTTCGATTCGGAAAATGACGCACCAAATCAACGCGTCCGCGCCACGATTGCCGCGGTGTTTCCGTCATTGTTTGAATTTCGCTCGCCCGACGGCGCGGCTTATCTAGCAGCGACGAAGATTGACCTTGGCAGTCCGGCTCCGTTGCGGCCCGCCAAACTGCCACCTTTCATGCGTCAGAATTTCAACGCCGCCGCGGCAAACGTCCACCGTGTTGAGGCAGCGTCAATCCGTGACGTCGCGCCAATTACAGACGATCATAACGTCTTCAAAGTTCTATTTTCCACGGCCGACCGGCGCCTCCGCCGCAACTTAGCCGACGGACTGCCGATCCAATTTTTGGTCAATTGAGCCGCGCCGCCGCCTGCGCCGAGCGCCGCGCAACGGTTCCCACGGTATGGACCGACAAATACAAATGGGTGAGGGTGGGCAGCATCGCGGACAGCCCCATCAGAATGCCAAAATAGATGTTCCTAAGTTCCTCCTGGCCAGTCGGATCTCGCAAGGCATTAACCAGCCTGTCCTGATAAGCCCCGCCTCGATCGACAAGCGATTCAGGGTTGGCGGCGATCATACTCACCAACCACCCTGAGAACGAAAACACGAACAGAACCCAAAGCGTCGCGAGGGCGGCGATTGCAATGTCGACACTGAGATGGGCGACGTAAGAAACATGAGAGGTCGTCGTGAGCGCACGGCGCACCATGTAGAGGGTCACAAAGAGCGAAAGCGCGTCAAACACCGCGCCTAGAACACCCACCGGTATTTGGACCCAGAAATAATGTCCGCGCTCAGGGCCAAATGCGACATCGGGAAAGGCGGAGATCATCGCGATCCAGTAACAAACCACGTTCAAAGCGATGAAAAAGAGAAAGACCTTGAGATAGAAATGCCGCGTGCGCCGCTTCCTTTCCTCAAGCGCCACCAGGAGATCGGAAAGCCTCGATCGCCACAAGGGCATGACGTGATTCAAGCGCATCAGTACGGCCGCTTCTTCGTGTTGCCAATGGGGTTCAATACAGCAAATCACTGTTAACGGTCGATGAACACCTTAGCCCGCGCTTTCTCGAGAGAGGGGAGGGCTCAGGACTTTTGGGCGATCCCGGTGCCGGTAATATCGGCGCCAATCATGATGGACTCGGACACGTCGGTGTCGGTTAAGTCCGCGTTACGAAGGTTCGCGAAATCGAATCGCGCGCCCTTCAATGTCGCGCCAGACAGATTGGCCTCCGCTAAATCGGTTCGGCGGAAAACCGCGCCCGATAGATCCGCACCAGCAAAATTCGTGCGGGCCAGTTTTGCACCTTCCCAGTCGGATTCAAGCAGGTCCGCATTTTCGAAATCGGCGTCGCGAAACTGAGCGCCGGCCAATTGGGCAGCCCTGAGACGAGCCGACGCGAAGCGCGTGACTTGCCGCTGTCCGGTCTTCTTGCCTGCGGCGCCGACGATTTCCATGGGATCGCCTTTGGCCTCGCCCAGCCGTGCGCGTTGCAGGTTCGTTCCAGTAAAGTTAGCACCGTTCACTTCCGCGCGGCGGATGTCTGCACCAGAAAGATCCACATCGCGCAGATCGGCAAGAATCAGGAGCGCGCGCGATAGGTTTGCGCCGCTCAGATTGGCGCCTCGAAGATTCGCGCCGCTGAGGTAGACCCCCGCAAGGTTCTGGCCGCGCAAGTCGATCTTTCGCAAATCGGCGCGCGCGCCTTCCTCGCCAAATGTATCAATCCAAAGTGCATGGTCCCGCAACATGGTTTGGATATCGGGAGGGAGCGCTGCGGTGCCGGGGCTTATGCTGGCGCCCTCTAGGCTCGTTCCGGTGAGGTTTACGCCGTTGAGGATAGATCCTCGGAAATTTGCGCCCTGGGCTGACGCGTTCGCCAGGTTGGCATGGGTAAGATTGGCGCCGCTGAAGTTCGCCTGCCGGAGGTGCGCGCCCTCAAACGAGGCTGCCTCGAGGTCCGCACCCGACAAGTCGGTTTCGGCCGGGCGTCCTTGCGTAACCAGGCCGGAACGAGCGAGGGAACCGTCTTCGCCCCCAATGATCACACCGGGGCGCAGGTCGGCACCGTCGAAGTTGGCCTGGGAGAGCTTGGCGCGCCGAAAATTGGCGCCGCGCAAGTCGCTTCGCTCAAAACTGGCACCTTCTGCTTCCGCGGATTCGAAATTGCTACCGAACAAGTCCGCGGCGCTAAAATCACAGCCGTTCAACGAGCAACCGGCGAAATTAACCCCAGAGAGCAAAGCGGTACTAAGTTTGAGGTTCTGGAACCTAAGCCCGGAGAGGTCCGCGCGTGCGAGATCGGCCCTCCGGCCGCCGCTGAGGCCGGAAAGGTAGCGTCCGTGCCCGCGGACGATCGTGACGAATTGTTCAGACGTTAACGCCATGCCGTGGCCTTAATCCCCCGGGTCGACCACTATTTCGAATTTTATGAAATCTTCTTTGGATTTCGTGGCCACGTTCCGCGTTCAACGCAGTCCGAAAGGCTGCAGATGATTGCACGAAACTGTATCTGCACAAAATCACAATGCGGGCTCACCCGTAGATTCATCAGGGCGGGACCCCGATCGCGAACCCCTTATGGACAATGCTCTTCATTTGTTGACAAATAAGCCGTGGAAATCTGCAGCAAACTTGGGGACAAATGGGGACGGTTAGCGTTGAACGTTTTATTGGTTGTCGTAGGGGCACCTAGGTAGATGGACGTAGCCACTTTCTTGGGCCTGGTGGTCGGCGTCGGCGTCATCGGTGCCGCTGTCGTTGTTGGGTCGGACCTTGGGGTGTTCCTAAACCTTCCGGGCTTCCTGATCGTTGTCGGTGGCACATTTGCCGCGACCTTAATAAAATTTCCGATTTCCAATTTAACCGGCGCGTTGTGGGATGGCATCAAGGTTGCCTTTATTGCGCGCCGCACTGACGCTCAGCAACTCATAGAGCAAGCAGGGGTCTTGGCCACCGTCGCCCGGAAAAAGGGTGTGCTGGCGCTCGAAGATCAGCCAATCGGCAATGCCTTTATGCGTAAGGGCATCATGATGATCGTTGACGGCGCGGGACCTGAACATATTCACCAGGTTCTCACGCGCGACATGACCCAGTCGATTCAACGCGAGGAGAATGGGGAGCGAATTTTTCGGGCGATCGGCGATTCGGCGCCGGCGTTCGGCATGATCGGAACCTTGGTCGGCTTGGTGCAAACGTTGAGTCAAATGAGCGACCCGGCGGCGATTGGGCCCAATATGGCGATAGCACTGCTGACGACTCTTTATGGCGCGGTGATCGCTTACCTGGTCGCCAATCCGATCGCAGAGAAGCTTTCAACCAAAGCAATTCAGGATCGCAGTAATCGGGAGTTGATTTTGGACAGCGTCCTGGGGATTCAACGCGGGGAAAATCCGCGGGTGATTGTTGAACTGCTAGAAGCCTACGTGAAGGACGATAGACGTCGGGGCTCCGCGGATCAGCGTGAGGAGCAAGAGGAGCGACGTGGGAAACGTCAGGCGGATGCTCCGAATGAGCCAAGAGGTCCCGTGGCCGCGCGTCCCGTGAAAAAGAAAGTTTCCCTTACCGACCAGCACGCCGCGCGCACCAAGGCCACGAAGTAACGACGATGAAAGGCAGTAACGCACCGGCATGGATGGTCACGTTTGCGGACCTTGCGCTGTTGTTGATGGCGTTTTTCGTGTTGATGATGTCATTTTCCTCAGTCGATTTGGCCAAGTATAGAAACGTCTCGGAGTCGATGAGCGAAGCGTTTAACGATGCGTTAGGCGCATTTGACAAGCCCCTCGCCGGTCGGATCGGAGACGAGAAAGCCGATTCCGATACCTTCAACAAAGAGGCGGGCAACGCGGCGTCTCAAATTGGTGAGAGCGAAGACGAGACTCGTCAAAAAATGGAAGAGACTTTTTCCACGCTGAAGTCGGTTCTCCGCAAAGAAGTGACTGAGGGAAAAGTTTCGGTCGAGAGCAGCGGCAATTCGGTGATCATCCGGTTTGACGATTCGGCGTACTTCACCGCCGGTAGCGAGGGGTTGTCGCCGGCGATGGCGCCCGTGCTGCAGCGCGTCGCGAGTGTCTTGCTAGAAAGCCCGGGCACCATCGTTGTCGAAGGGCACACCGATAGTCAGCCAATTTCAACGGAACGTTTCAGGTCCAACTGGGATTTATCCACCGCGCGCGCGGCTTCGGTTGTGACGGAACTTCTACAATTCGCGCCAATAGCAAGTGACAGGGTTGTCGTTCAGGGGCACTCGGACACCAAGCCGGTGGCGCCGAATGACACCGCAGAAAATCGGGCCAAGAATCGGCGGGTCGAGATTCATATCATCAGCGATAACGGTCAGACGACTACGCTGTCGGTCCCAACCCGGTAGGTCAATCCGCTGGGCTTTCGCGCTGGCGCCGACGTATCGCGAAGAATAACCCGACGAACACCATTGCGGTGCCGAGGACGGCGTATGCGGTCCCGATATTCCAGGCTTCAGCGATGGGTTGGCTGACCAGCGGCGACAGAAAATGGCCGACAAAGATGCTCGTCGCCAAGCCGCCCAGAATCCGCCCGCGCACTCGAGCCGGCGCAATGTCGATCACCCAAAGTGAAAGATTCGGCATAAGTAAGCCTAGGCATGCGCCCGTCAGGCTGAGTACGAACAAAATCGGAACCAAGCCTGTCACGACGGTCATCAACCAATAACTCGCGCCAAAGCCGACAAACGCAATAATGAATATAGAATCACGACTAAAGGTTCGTCGAAACCAAGAAAACGTGAACATGGAGACAGTCGCCGATGCGAAAGAGATAAGCGCCATCGCTAGGCCAGCCACCGTCGGGCTGAAGACGCCAACATCGCGGAGGAAGAATGCGAGTTGGGTCGGGCCCATGTAGAACGCAACACTTTGAAGAACACCAATGCCGTAAAGCATCGCGATTACGAAATAGGGAACCGACGGTCCGCGAGATGTCTCCGCGTCGTCAAGCGGCCTGTTTCGATCTGGCTCAAAAATATAAATCAGTGCCAATGGCAAGATCGCAAAGGCGAGCAGATAGACCAAAAAGGGGGCGCGCCAATCGAAGGAAGCCAAGATTCCGCCGAGGGTAAGAAAAACGACGCCGCCGTACTGAATGAACCCTTGGCGGAATCCCATGAAGCGCTCGCGGACCCGGCCCGAAAAATAGTCGCCCATCAGTGTTGAGGAGACTGTCATGACTCCGGTGACCCCAAGACCGAGAAACGCGCGACTGATCAGAATGCCACTCAGCGAGGTGAGAAAGAATCCTGCCGAACCAGCAATGCCATAGAGAACGATGCCGCTAACGAGGGGCCGTTTCCGGCCAAAACGATCGACGATAAACCCGGCAAACGGCGCAAAGGTCGCGATTACGATAGACGGCAGCGTGATGAGAAAACGGCTCAGATATTCCACGTTCGGGGAACCCGCAAAGTGATCGGCAAGCGCGGGCAATGCGGGGGCGATCGTGGCTCCCGCCATAACAGTCATCGTACCCGTCATGAGGAGCGTGAACCGGACGGCCATGCGCTGGTCCTGGTCGGTTTGCGGCAGGCTTGACGGGGCGCCGTTTTCAACCATGTGCTCGATCGCCTTTTCTCGAATTCCCTCGAACGACAAAGACGACTGATACGACGAGCAATAGACCGGCCGCGGTAAGAAAGGCCGTTGAAAGACCGGAAGCCTTAGCAATCGTCTGGCTAACGAGTGGTGAAATGAAGAAACCCATCATGATCGCGGTGGCTTGCCCACCCATGATTCGGCCGCGGACGCGTAGGGGAGCGAGTTCCAAGAGTCGAATGGAGAAGTTGGCGGTCGTCGAACCCTGACCGGCGCCGAACAGAATGAGACCGACAAACAAGACCGGCAGACTTCCGGCGAACCCCATCACGAGGAAGCCGACGGCGCTAAGCGCAAAACCGTAAATAAACATTGTATCAATCGCCAGATGCCGACGGATGCGCCCGTAGAACAGCGCGGTGGTGGCTGTGGCGAGAGCCGAGGCCGCGACGCCGACGCCGGAGAGCGCCGGATCGGAAAAACCCATCTCGATTAAGTAGAACGGAATCTGGGTGGGGATCATGTAGAAAGTGATGCCGAAGATAAACGCGGCGAAATACACCCAGCCAATTTCCAACCAGGGGATCGGTTCCGGTTTTCCGGCGGAATCCGATCCGCGGTGAACGCCTGGTCCCGGCTCAACGATGTACCGAAGGATTAGCGGCAAGACGGCCAGGGAAACGAGATAGATAAAAAATGGTGCCCGCCAGTCGACGGTGGCGACCACGCCGCCTAGCACCAGGTAGATCACGCCGCCGAAATTATTCGAGGCGTTGCGGTATCCCATAAAACGGTTGCGGGTCGGGCCAGAAAAGTAATCGCCGACCAGCGTGCCAACCGAGGTCATGATCGCGGCTGTCGCGACACCAAGGAACGCGCGGGAAATCAAGATTGCCGTGATCGAGTCGACTATCGCGCCGCTTGTGCCCGCAACGGCATAGAGAACGACCCCGCCAATGAGCAATTTGCGCCGACCGAACTTGTCGATGATGTAGCCGGCGAACGGCGCGAGGATCGCCATAAACAGAGAGGGGACGGTAATGATGAAACGCGAAAGGTAATCGATCCGGGGAACGTCGGAGAAATGTTGCTCGAGCGCCGGCAGGGAGGGTGCCACAACGGCGCCTGCCATCACCGCAAGGCTTGCCGTCATCAAGAGTGTGAAGCGCACGGCGGCGGTCGGAGATTGATCGGCGACTTGAGGCATGAATTCTCGGGCCGCCGAAAGGGCGTATTCGGACTATGGTGAAAGTATCGGGGTTGTCACCAATGCCCGATCCATTGATCGCCGAGCGGACAGAATTAGAGCGACGCAAACACGGCGTCGACGAGCGCCGCTCCACGCGGCCCGAGTTCCAGACTATCGTGCATGTAATTAGGGGTGTAGCCGAACGAGATTCCGTTACTGATGTCGCCAAACCCAAATGCCCCGCCTGCACCCCAATGGCCAAATGTCTTGGGGTTTGGCCCCATCGGAAAGGTTGGATTGTTAATTTCGTAGCCCAGCGCAAAGCGCACCGGCTTGCCCAGAACGGGGTCGTCGCCATCGCTTTCACACTGGAACTCAACCGCTCGGTCGCGGGTCTGGGTGCTCATTATTTTGACCCCATTGAGTTCGCCGCCGGCCCGCAGCATCTCGAACAACCCGGCGATCGCCCTGGCATTCCCGTGACCCTGCCCGGAACCCACCTCATTTGAGCGCCAGCCATTGGAATTGAAATCTTCGTTCGGACCAAAGCCCTGCATGGTTCGTGCGAACAGCGTGTCCGGATTCTTTTCGACTTCCTCAAAAAGGGCGCGCGGACTGTTTTTCTGGAGGACGGTTGCGCAACGACTCTTTTCGTCCACCGTCAAAGCAAAATTATAGTCGAGGCCGAGCGGCCCGCAGAGTTCCTCCCGGTTGAACTGGCCGATCCGTTTGCCGGTCAGCCGGTAAACCAATCCGCCCATCAGGTAACCATAGGTCATGTTGAGATAGACCGGCTTGTCGCCCGGTTCCCAGTTCGGTCGGGTCTCTTCAATCGCTTCGATCATGATATCCCAGTTGTAGAGATCCCCCGGGCTGAGGCGACGGTCGACATATGAGATGGCGCAGCGGTGATCGAGAAGGTGCCGAACGAGAATCCCGTCTTTGCCGTTCTGGCCAAATTCCGGCCAATACTTGGCGACCGGCTCATCCAAATCCACCATCCCACGGTCGACCAACATATGGCCCATCGTCGACACCAGCGCCTTGGACACCGAAAACGTCGAGACGATTGTGTCTTTTTCCCATTTACGCCCGGTGTTAGGGTCGGCTAGCCCGCCCCAGAGGTCCACCACCTTTTGGCCGTCCGCGTAAACGCATACCGCACAACCAACCTCCCTGCCGTTATCGAGGAGCCCAGCCAACACGTCCTTGACGCCTTGGAACTGAGGCGCACAAGTGCCCAAAACAGACGTTCTATCATTCATCTCTGGTCTCTCTTTTCTCGCCGACGACCGACCAACTTGGTTTGCATTACATCATGCATGCGCTGGCGTTGGAATGGGACGACATGGGGCAGGGAGCGAGTTTGTCATAGGGTAACCAGGCCGGATTCTTGAACCCCGCGTACCACCGGCGACGGTCAAGCGCCCGGCCGACACGGGCCCCGTCGCGACTAGTTCAGAAGTTGTACGTCGACGAAGACGGTGCGGCGCGCTTCGCGACCCCCTTGAACGGCTGTTACGATCGTCCGCGATGTGCCGCTCGAGAGGCCGCTCTCAGGATCGATCAAGCCGAATCCTGCAGCTTCCATGATCAAGCGATTTGCGCCGGATCGCGCCTCTAATCTTCCGTTTAATTCGACGACGAGCCACGCGCGACCCGACACAGTGGTCAACCCTTTCACGCTGGTAGCAAAGGTATTCTCGACAATCTCACTCTCTGGGTTGCCCAGGATTCCGCGAACTTGCGCCTCCAAAAGGCGGTGATATGAATCTATTTCAAACACCGAGGCGCCGACGTCGAGTGGGCGATCCGAGTAGGCAAGGTCGGCGGCGAAAAGATCAACCCAGAGCTGATGTTGCGGCGTTCCCGGCACCGGCGGCGCAATGCCCAGAGCTTGGAAACCAGGGAAGGTGACGCTCAAGTTACTGACGTTCCCGCCGTGCGAATCCGACCGGCCTTCGACGATGACTAGGGGTTGCCCGGCGGTCATGTGCTGATCGTTGAGTGTTAGCTCGCTGACGGCGAAGCGCCGGTTCACACCGCCACCCGCCTCGGAAACCGCGCCGGTGAACGTGGTAACGAGTGATTCGCGTTGTCCGTCGGGCAAAATACTTAGGGTCTCGACCGTGCCGACAATGCCGGACTTGGGCCCCCAAGCCACGGCCACGGGTTGTTGAATCTCTTCGACAATGCCGGTGAAGCCGCCGATCCCTTTTTGAGGGTCGAAACGCGACAAATCTTGCGCGACCGCGGTCGTTACGCCAGCAAGTACCAGGCAGACAGCCGCTACGGTTAGCGTTGCGGTACGCATGTGATCCCCCAATCGCGAACATTAGATCAGGGCGAGGGGTGGCTGACCAGCATCTAGCCATTTACCGCAACAACAAATATCGACACTGTGCGGGCCCGATCGGAACCAAACCATGACCCCCCCACCCCCTGATAGGCCAGCGGCAGGAATCGGTTACATCGTCGTCGCGATGGCTCTTTTTAGCGGCATGGATGCTGTGGCGAAATGGCTGGTTGATGACTTCTCGATCTTTCAAATTCTTGCGTTACGAGGAATTTTTTCAATCGGGCTTCTGCTCCCATTCCTGGTGCGAAGTTACGGTATCGCGGGAATAATGCGCACGCAGAATCTAAAAGGTCAGGTTCTTCGTTCGCTGTTCGGCGTCGGCGCGATGTTCGGCTTTTTTAGTGCGCTGCGCGAAATGCAACTTGCCGACGCGACAGCCATTGGGTTCTCCGGTTCTCTGTTCATGGCTGCGCTTGCGGTCCCGTTGCTACGTGAACGGGTCGGTCCACGCCGGTGGATGGCGATCCTTTTTGGGTTTTGCGGCGTTCTCATCATTGTCCAGCCGGGGACGTCGAGTTTTAAGGTCGCGTCCCTGCTCGTGGTTCTATCGGCCCTCTTGTACGCGTTGATGATGATCAGCACCCGCTGGCTCAGCAGGACCGAGACCAACGCCAGCATGGTCTTTTACCACGCGCTCGTTTCGACCTTGATCGGTTTGGTCGCGCTACCCTTCCTTTGGGTCTCACCGTCGCCGACCGAGTGGGGGCTCTTCGCGACCATGGGGGTCCTTGGCACCCTCGCTCACCTCGCAATCGCTCAGGCGTTTAGGCTTGCCCAAGTGGCCGTTGTCGGCCCCTTCGAATACAGCACGCTGCTGTGGGCGACGATCATTGGTTTTGTCGTTTGGCACGAGGTTCCAGGGGCGAACGTTTGGTATGGATCATCGATGCTGGTCGTCGCCGGAGTCTACATCCTGTACCGCGAAGCAAAATTATCTTCACAGGCGCGCCGCGCTGTCCGCGACGCCGCAGCGATTACGAAGTAGAGGCACCGTCGTATTCGGCCAAGACGTAGGTGGTCTTCAACAAGTCCCAACGAATCTTGACGAACAGCAGATCTTCGCCGTGATACCAAACGTGCTCCGGCGGCCGCCCCGATTCGCGTAAGGGAAAGACGAAGTGCTTGGTCTGGAAGGTGCCGGCGGGCACCGATACCTCCTCATCACCGACCAATTGGGCGCGGAAATTGCCACGACCGATCATCGGGCCCGAGGCGCCATTCGATAGAGGCGAGCTCATGATCGAGGCCCAGCCTTGGTCTGTATCGGAACTACGCCAGTCCCAAGCCCCGAGGTGCCAAATGTCACACACCACGGGATGCGGACCAAACGATCGGGGCCATTCGTCAACTGGGACTTGTTGCGAAATACGCCCTTCGCCGGTGGTATGCGCTTCGCACTCAACCACGTCCGGCCCGAAACGAAACCACGCGGACCCCATGAGTTTCTCTTCCACTGTCAATCGAACGTACGAGTCGATCGGAAGCCATGCTTTATCGACCGTATAAATGACATCACGAAGAATTCGGGTGTCATCCATTTCACATTGCGATCGGAGTGTACGTGTGCCGTCAGGCTGGACCGTTACAGTGAACCACTCGCGGCCGCGTTCGCCGATGTCGTCGTGGATATAATCAATCCTGCCACTGTAGGTTCGGTGTTTCATGACGCACTCCTGTTGTGTCAGGGTCTGAACTTAGGCGACGCTCCGGCATGTGGACTGGTACCAGGAGAAATGATGTCTCGCAGCGCACAAATCATCGAACGGAAGCCGGTTTACGAGGGATACTTCGACCTTCATGAAGTGACGTTCCAGCATACCATGGTCAGCGGCGTCATGAGTCCCGCGATCACCCGGCTGGTGTTGGAGGTCGGCGAGGTCGCGGCAGGGCTTCTTGTGGATCGGACGCGCCGTAGAGTCGTTCTTATTGAACAATTTCGGCTCCCGGCATTGGCCAAGGACGGCGGTTGGCTCGTCGAGGTTGTCGCCGGCCGGGTCGACCAGGGTGAAACGGTTGAGGAGGCGTTTCGGCGGGAATCAATCGAAGAAACGGGCTACGACGTCGCCAACCTACAGCAAATCCTCCGCTTCTATTCGGCCAGCGGCACACTGGCCGAGCACATGACATTGTTCTGTGCGGATATCGCGGATCGGATCAACGAAGGCGGCGGCACCGACGCAGACGAGGACATTCGGGTGCTGGATTGGCGCTATGATGAGTTCTTCGCCGCAATCGACGCTGGGCGCATCATCGACGCCAAAACAATTATCGCCGGACAGTGGCTACGGCAGCATTTGAGCTAAGTCTTAGCCAGCCGTCCCGTCGTACTCTTGCAGCAGATACGTGGACGAAAGAACATCGAACCGCATTTTGACGAGCAAGCGGTCGTTCAAGGTGCACCAGGCATCCATGCGATCTTGCCCCTCCTTGTCGACATAGGTGACGTGTTCGCATTCGAAAGTCCCGGCCGGGCACTCGATCGTTTCTATGCCTTGGTACCGGAAACGGTGATGCGATATCCCGATCATCGGACCAGAGGCGCCGTTTGGCAGCGGCGAACAGCTGGCCGACGTAAAGGGCTGAATTTTCCCCGGCATGCTGCGATCGATGTTGGCAAAATGCCAGACATCGCAGGCGACCGGGTGAGTGATAAATGAGTGCGGCGGTTCGTCAAATTCCACGGTTTGAGAAATCCGTCCTTCGTTCGCCGTGAAACCTTCGCATTCGACGCGTCGGCCATCGAAACGAAACCAGGCCGATCCAAGAAAGGTGTCCATCACCGAAACTCGAACGAATGCGTCCTTGGGCCGCCAATTGGCCTCAACGGTCGTCGTGACATCCCGAAGAATTTGCGAATCGTCCATCTCGCACCGAGCTCGAATGGTGCGATCACCGTTTCCGTGAACCGTAACGGTGCACCATTCGCGGCCCCGCTCACCGGCGTCACCAAGGTATTGAATCTTGTAGCTATAGGTCCTGTGCTGCATTTGGGTCACTCGAACTATGGTTCGTTGCAAAAAAACGACGTACGACTTAGCCGCACCCGCGGCTAGTCTGGTGCGAAGAATTGACCGCCACTGGGAGGGAGCATGCCACATATCTTCGTTGCCGGCGCGAGCCGTCGGGTCGGATTTGAGACGGTGAAACGCCTACGTGCGAGCGGCGTTACGGTGAGCTGCTTTTTTCGCAGCGAATCGGAAAGAAGCAGAGTCGAGGAAACCGGCGCGGCGGTGACAATCGTAGACGCATTCGATGGCGCCGCAGTTGGCGCTGCGATCGCCGGCGCAGGGCAACTCGACGCGATCATCTGCACCTTGGGTGGAAAGCCCGGCGACGAGCCGCGGGTCGATTTCCCCGGCGCAAAACATTGCATCGACGCCGCGAAGACCGCGGGAATCAATCGCTTCCTGTTCGTTACGGCAATTGGCTGCGGCGACACGTGGGATACACTGGAAGAAAAGGCCCAGCAATTTCTGGGGCCTGCCATAAAGGCAAAGAATCAAGCCGAGGCCTATTTGTTCTCAAGCGGACTCGACTACACGGTCCTTAGGCCCGGCGGTCTGTCGGACGATCCGGTCACCGGGGATGGCTTCTTGACCCAAGATGTAGGCGTGCTCGGCACGGTCACGCGCGCCGATGTCGCGGCGCAGCTTGTGCGGTGCCTGGAGAGCGACAAGACCAAGGGTCAGGTCTATCAGGTCCTCGATCGCAATCAGTTGCGGACCGCAACGCCGTTCGTCGAAATGGTGCTGTAGTTGTTGCTACTCGGCCGCCGCTGCTTGCTGATTGCCCGCGCGCAGCAGAGCCACCACTTCGTCGGTGGTTTGGACATCGCCGAAATTAATAACAAATGAGTAAAGTGCGGCGGCGTGTTGGTCGTCGGTGGAGGCCGAACACGCATCGGAAACCATGAGCGTCCTGTAGTTGAGCATCATCGCGTCGCGCGCTGTCGACTCGCAGCAGACGTTCGTTGCGGTTCCGGTGACGAGTACGGTGTTGATGCCGCGGGTTCGCAGAACTTGATCAAGATCGGACGACCCCTGAATGAACGCGCTATAGCGCGATTTTCGTACCGTCAGGTCCTCGTCCCGCGGCAATAGTGTCTGATAGAGTTCATGCCCATGCGCCCCCTCTGACATCGCCTCGGTGCGTCGTTTGGACCCCGCTGGCGTGGAGAGCTCACGGTGGAAGTGCGACCAGCTCTCGAGCGATTCTTTTGTGACCGTATTGAGAATCCAAACCACGGTGCCGCCAGATGCGCGGATCGCATCCGCCAGCCGATTGATATTGGGGCAGGTGCTTGCGGCCTCCGCGACATAAGCGTGCCCGGCGCCCTCTTTCACAAATGCATTTTGCATGTCGACAACAACAAGTGCGGTCCGTGACGGGCGCAGCGTTTCATATGCGTGGAGCCGGCCACGTCTTTGGATGACGCGTTCCTCAACATCGGCGGGAATCCGAAAATTATGCATCAGGTGTCTCCGTTAGCCGGTTGGTACATATGGAACTCGTTACCATAGAGGTCGACGAAACGCGCCGTAACGCCCCAGGGTTCGCTCATGGGCGGATCGTTGAAATGAACGCCACGGGCTTTGAGCCTCTCATAGCTCGCTACGCAATCGTCAGTTTCAACCACAAACACGGGCGACTTACCGACGCCCGAGTCGTCGCGGTACTGTGGCCGCTGATCGAGCACAAGCGTCAGGTCAGGCTGGTCGGGTGATGCCACGGTCAGCCAGCGGGTTCCGTCCGCATAGGTCTCATCTTGGTGTTTCACGAAACCAAGCTTGTCGGCATACCAGCGATGGGCCTCGTCACAATCCGACACGTGAACCGTGATCTGACTGATCCTAAGCATTAATCCACGACCGGCGGCTTGCCGATCTTTGGCAAACTAAATCGCCCGGGCGGCTCTAGAATTGGGTTACCGTTTTCGTCATGGCGGACCTCGCTGACGACCCGGTTCGGCTGGAAGAAACGCTTGAACATATAGTCGTCGCGCAGTTCAAATCGCGGAATGATTTCGGCGCAGCCGCCCGCGAAGAGGAGAAGGCTCGCCGCGAGGGCGATCAAGTGCAAAGATGGCCGATTCCCGGTCGCGACGCGGTAGCTGGGCCTTTTCAAACGGTGTCCCATGGGGCCACAGTAGCTGACTGAGCTCTCTTCGGTCATATCGCGTTCTTGCCACCGCCAACGGATGTCGTCAGCGGGAGGGTAGCGACACCGTTGGAAATAGTCACCATTCAGCATCGGAAGGTTCAAATTGCTGCAACACCATGACTGCACCGCGGCTCAGTTCCGCGCCGCGGGGCGGGGCCACCGGGTAGGCGCGGCATGACCGATCTGTTTCGCCTCACGGCAAAGCAACTGACCGAAGGATATCAACACGGCGACTTCACGCCGCAAGAGGTCGCTCGGGCGGTTGTTGATCGTGTGTTAGACCTAAACGAAGCGCTCAACTGCTTCTGTCACATCGATTCGGAGCGGGCCCTTGCCGACGCAGTGGAGTCTGGTAAGCGGTGGGCGAGGGGCGCGCCGCTCAGCCCTCTCGATGGCGTGCCGGTCTCCGTCAAAGACCTTCTGCTGACCAAGGGCTGGCCGACCCTTTTCGGTTCGCTGGCCACGGACCCGGATCAGAACTGGGACGCTGACGCACCAGCCGTTAGCAACTTGAGGCGCGGCGGAGTCGTATTCTTCGGCAAGACGACAACCCCGGAGTGGGGACATAAGGGCGCGACCGACAGCCGCCGCCACGGCATCACGCGCAACCCGTGGAATACCGCGCTGACACCCGGCGGCTCAAGTGGCGGCGCGGCGGCGGCGCTGGCGAGCGGCATGGGCCCACTGGCGATAGGCAGCGATGGCGGAGGCTCGTGTAGGACCCCTGCGAATTTCTGCGGCGTGGTCGGCATGAAACCCAGCCACGGCCGCGTGCCGGTCTGGCCGCCTAGCACCTGGGGGCATTTGACGACGCCGGGGCCGATGGCCCGCACCGTAGAGGACGCCGCCAATATGCTGTCTTCGATGAGCACCCCCGATATTCGGGATCCGCTCACCCGTCCTGACAATCCGTTCGACGCCATCAATAATCTCAAGGGCGGAGTCGCTGGTTTGCGCATCGCGCTCAGCCCGGGTCTTGGTCATCCGGTTAAGAAGGAAATCGCCGACACGATCGTCCAAGCGTCGGCGCGCTTCGGTGAGTTGGGCGCAATTGTCGAGGAAGCGGAACCGAACATCGGCGATGTTAGCGAGCTATTCCGGACCTTTTTCTTCGTCGGCGCCGCTGTAACAGTGAAGAGCATCCCGAACGAAAAACACGCGTTGCTTGAAGACCTCTATAGGCAGGTCGCCGCTATCGGTGCCAAAATTTCGGCAACCGACTACGCTGAAGCGGTTCGGGCATCGACGGACCTACGCCAGCGCATGGCGGTGTTCCACCAGACCTACGACCTCGTTCTGACGGCCACAAACGCGGTCCTACCCTATCCCGTGGGAATGGTCGGGCCGGCCCAGGACAGCGAAGGGAAATGGGACAACATCACGTCAACGCTTTTCCCGATTAATCTGTCCGGGCAGCCGGCGATCACCATACCCTGCGGCCAGGCGCAAAACGGGTTACCCATCGGTCTTCAGCTTGTCGCAGCCACTGGGCGCGACGATCTGGTGCTACGGGCGGCTTACGCATTCGAAGAAGCTGCCGGATTGGCAAATCAAATGGCGCCAATCTAGCCGCTCCACCAGCGCCTCAAGATTGGTATAGTCAGCGCAAATAGGAGTGATTCGATGAGCGTTCGAGAAGCGACCAATATCAACGACCTAGGGATTGCCCGCGACATCGACATCTTCGACCGGCTCGCCAATTGGCAGGGCCTTGATGTTGTTGATTGCGGGTGTGGTGACGGCAGCCTGGCCAAGGGCCTGGCGAAGCGCGGTGCGACGGTGACCGGCCTTGAGCCGGATCCGGCCCAAGCGGCCAAGAACCGCGCCGCCGATCCAGTGCCGAACGTGACGCTCCTAGAGGCACATGCGCAGT
The DNA here is from genome assembly GCA_027622715.1 of Pseudomonadota bacterium. Lineage (GTDB taxonomy): Bacteria > Pseudomonadota > Alphaproteobacteria > SHVP01 > SHVP01 > CALJDF01. The sequence continues at coordinate 20,591 of JAQBYN010000013.1, forward strand.
CGATCCCACGCGAAGACAGCAGCGTCGACGCCGTCGTCTTCAGCAAGTCGCTTCATCATGTGCCTTTCGATGAGATGGACAATGCCTTGCGGGAAGCTGCGCGCGTTTTGAAGCCCGCCGGATTCCTTTATGTGTTGGAGCCCGACATCCGCGGACAATTCTCCCAGATGGTGAAGCCATTCCACGACGAAACGGTCGTCCGCGCTAAAGCCCTCGAAGCCCTGGACCGGACGGCAAGCAAGGTGTTCGGCAAGATGGAAGAGTACTGGTACACCAACGTCCTCACTTTTCCGGACTTCGAAACGTTGGAAAAACGCATGTCTGGATCGACGTTCAACGAAATCGATGCTCGTCGTGTTGACACCCCGGAAGTGCGCGCCGCGTTCGAAGCGGGCAAAGCTGAAGACGGCTACGCGTTCACTAATCTGATGCGGGTGCAACTCTATCGCGATCCAAAGACTAAGTAGCAACGCGCCTGAAGGGCGGCCAAGGTGAGCGGCGTCGACCGCGACCACCACCTGCTGAGCGTCGACGAGATGTACGCGGTCGACGCAGCCGCCATTGCCTCCGGTGTACCGGGTATCCAACTCATGGAATCCGCTGGCCGGGCGGTCGCTGATGACATCCGAATTCATTACACGCCGCGGTCGACGGTGGTGTTGTGCGGTCCCGGCAATAACGGTGGCGACGGATTTGTCGTAGCGCGGCTGCTTGAGGCTGCGGGCTGGCCGGTTCAGGTCGCCCTTTTAGGGGATCGCGCGAAATTGGCGGGCGATGCGGCCCTGGCCGCCGCCGCCTGGCCCCATCAAGTTCTCGACCTAGCTGCCGAGGTTTTGGTGGACGCCGACCTTGTGATCGATGCCGTGTTCGGGGCCGGACTGACCCGCGCGGTTGACGGCATCGCCCGCCAGACCCTCGAGGCGGTTGCCGCGAGCGGCGCACGGGTCGTTGCCATCGATATCCCAAGCGGGGTGGACGGGAATACCGGTGCGGCGTTGGGCTACGCCGTCCAGGCGGATCGGTGTGTCACATTTTTTCGCAAGAAATCGGGACACTGCCTTTTGCCGGGCCGGGCTCTTTGTGGCGTCTTGCGGGTCGCCGACATTGGAATAACGGACCGGGTAATTGAATCCATTCGACCAATGACCTGGGAAAACCATCCGGATCTTTGGAAAGATGCGATGCGGTGGCCAGCTTCGGAGAGTCACAAATACACCCGCGGATTTGCCGTGGTGGTGAGCGGGGGCGCCGAAACGACTGGCGCACCGCGGCTCGCGGCGCGCGCTGCATTGCGCGCCGGGGCCGGCGTGGTCAGCGTGGCTTGTCCGCCAGACGCGCTTCTGGTGTTGGCGGCAAGCCTAACCGCCGTGATGACCAGGGTGATCCACGATGTCGAGGACCTGCAAACACTCGCGTCGGATCGGCGCTGCACCGCCAGCCTGATTGGCCCCGGGAACGGCGTCGGCGATATCACCCGAAGGAACACGCTCGCGTTGCTGAAACTAGAAAAGCCGTGCGTGATCGACGCTGACGCGCTTTCGGTTTTCGGAGACGCGCCCAACGACCTGTTTGCGGCTTTGAACGGAAACTGCGTGCTCACACCCCACGATGGTGAGTTCGCACGGGTTTTTGGCGCACTCCCGGGAAGCCGGCTAGCCCGTGCCCGCGCGGCTGCCGCTAACTGTGGCGCGGTCGTGTTGCTAAAAGGTGGCGACACTGTGGTCGCGTCTCCTGATGGCCGCGCGACCATCACAACAAATGCGCCGCCAGATCTTGCAACCGCTGGCGCAGGCGATGTGCTTGCCGGAATTGTGCTTGGGCTGCTTGCGCAGGGGATCCCTGCGTTCGAGGCGGCGAGCGCCGCGGCATGGCTACACGCGGACGCTGCGCGCCGATTTGGCCCCGGTCTTATCGCGGAAGATTTGAGCGACCTCCTACCGCAGTCACTCCGATATGTGCGAGACCAAATATCTTAGAGAATTTCGTTTATAATCAATTAAGTAAATAACTATCTTAATCCACCAGGTGATCCGGTGAGGTGCTGAATCGCGGGGTGTGGTGTGGAACCGCGCCTCATGTGCTCGCCAAAAAGCGAACCTGTTTGGCAGGAAAATTAGGTCCCTGAGCTGGGCCCGATGAAACCTCGGGCTGGGCAACAAACCGACCCACGAAAATGATCTTTGGTGGCACTCTCAGAATGTTATACAAGGGCCGCTCTCGCCATCCCAGTCGGCCCACCCGGCCTGGCGTGGCATTCCAAAATATCCTGCGGGCGTGGTGGAACTGGTAGACACGCTAGGTTTAGGTCCTAGTGGGCTTTAGCCTTTGGGGGTTCGAGTCCCTCCGCCCGCACCAGTACCATCGTCACGGCGACAAGGATCATCCCGGTTAGACCCATGCAGATTACAGAAACAGCCTCAGAAGGCCTGAAGCGCTCGTACAAGGTCGTCGTCACCTCTGATGCAATTGAAGAAAACATCAAGAAAAAGCTGGCCGCCATTGGCGATCAGGCGCGATTGCCAGGGTTTCGGCCGGGAAAAATTCCGGCGAAAGTCCTGCGTGCCCGGTTCGGGAAGTCGATCCTAGGCGAGGTCTTGCAAGAAACGGTCGACGAAACCCTGCGCAAAACGCTGGACGACAACAACATTCGGCCTGCGCTCCAACCGAAAATCGAAGTTTCAACATTCGATGAGGGCAAGGATCTCGAATACACGATGGACCTTGAGGTTCTCCCGGAGATCGTGCCGGTGGACTTCTCGAAGATCGAGCTGGAGAGGCTCGTCGCGGAGATCGAAGACAGTGAGGTCGAACGGGCGATCGAGAGCATCGCCGAGCAACAGAAGACGTTCAACACCGAGGAGGGTGCCGTTGCCAATGAGGGCGATGCCGTCCTGATCGATTTCGAAGGCGCGATTGATGGCGAACTCTTCGAGGGTGGTGCCGGCAAAGACAGCCAGATCCAGCTCGGCTCCGGACAGTTTGTACCTGGGTTCGAGGAACAGTTGATAGGCGCTAAGGGCGGCGAGGACCGCGAAGTCTCGGTCACGTTCCCGGCGGATTACCCCTATGACAAGCTGCGTGAAAAGAACGCGGTTTTCAAAGTGACCATTAAGGAAGTGCGCAAACCGAGTGTTCCGCCGGTAAATGATGAGTTGGCGACCCGGCTAGGCCTTGAGGGGCTTGGGCAACTCAAGGAACGTGTGCGAGAGCAGCTGGTTGAGGAATATGGCCGGGTCTCTCGGCAGCGACTAAAGCGCGACCTTCTCGACAAACTCGATGAGGCCCACGATTTTGAGCTACCGCCGTCATTGGTGGACAATGAGTTCGACGGTATTTGGCAACAGATCGAACGTGATCGCGAAGCGGGCTCCCTCGATCCAGACGACTCCGACAAGTCGGATGAGGTGCTCAAAGAAGACTACCGAAAAATCGCGTCGCGTCGTGTGAGGTTGGGCCTGCTCCTCTCGTCGGTCGGTGAGGCCAACAAGGTTACGGTCGGTCAAGATGAACTGAACCGCGCGATGGCAGTCCAGGCCCAGAGATTTCCGGGACAAGAGCAGGAAATATTCAAGTACTACAAAGAGAACCCGGAAGCCGCGATGCAGCTTCAAGCCCCGCTATTCGAGGATAAGGTCGTCGACTTCGTCCTTGAATTGGTCCACGTCTCGGAGCGCACGGTGCCGAAGGACGAACTCTTGGCGGATCCGGAATCGAGCGACAACGTTGAAAAAAAGGCCAAGAAGCCGGCCAAAAAGGCCAAAGCTGAGTCCGGGGCGACCAAAAAGAAAAGCGGCGACGATAGTGCTGCGGACAAACCGGCTACAAAACCGAAGGCGAAAAAGGCGGTCAAGAAAGAGGACTAGTTCTCGCCCCGTCACCGACCTATATGAACCTCTCGCAGTCCTGTCCAACAATCGGAAAACGACAATGTCGGAAATCACTATGAACACGCTGGTACCGATGGTCGTTGAGCAGACCAATCGAGGCGAACGGGCCTATGACATCTTCTCGAGATTGCTCAAAGAACGGATTATCTTTCTTTCGGGACCAATTAATGACGTCGTTTCAACACTTGTTACGGCGCAGCTTCTGTTTTTAGAAGCGGAGAATCCCGAAAAAGATATCGCGATGTACATCAATTCTCCCGGCGGTGTCGTGACTTCCGGCCTCGCGATCTACGACACGATGCAATACATCCGCCCGGACGTGCAGACGTTGTGCACTGGTCAGGCTGCAAGCATGGGTTCGTTACTCCTGGCCGCAGGCGCAAAAGGTAAGCGGTTCGCGCTACCGCACGCGCGGGTCATGGTGCATCAGCCGATGGGCGGATTTCAGGGACAAGCCTCCGACATTGAGATTCACGCGAAAGAGATACTCGATACGCGGCAGCGGTTAAATCAGATCTACGTCAAACACACCGGCCAAAAAATTGACGTGATCGAGGAGGCCCTAGAGCGCGACCGTTTCCTGTCGGGACCCGATGCGGTGAAATTCGGTCTGATCGACGAGGTGGTCGAGAAGCGCGCAGCACCGGTCGAAGGGCAGACTGACGCCGGGAAGAAATAGAACCGTCGTGGTCGAACCGGTCCCGCGGCTGACTACTCAAGGTTTTGTACGTGGCGGCATGGCTCAACCCGTTGAACGGCAAGTTATTGGCGTTAACTCTGCTCGGCGTTGATAGGGGCGGTCCGTCATCGTTAACAAGATGCAGGATAAACTTCGCGTACAGGCGCAAGATTTAGGTTGTACGGTCAGCGGCCCACCGTCTACGATATTGCGGTTGTGGTGATTCGGGTGTGGCGATGAGTAAGTCCGGTGGCGGCGATTCAAAGAACACTCTGTACTGCTCTTTTTGCGGAAAGAGTCAGCATGAGGTTCGCAAGCTAATTGCGGGCCCAACTGTGTTCATCTGCGATGAATGCGTCGAGCTGTGCATGGACATCATTCGGGAGGAGCACAAGAGCGCGCTCGTCAAGAGCCTCGATGGTGTCCCGACCCCCGCCGATATTTGTAGTGTCCTCGACGACTACGTCATCGGGCAGAAACACGCCAAACGGATTCTATCGGTTGCGGTACACAACCATTACAAGCGCCTCAATCACGACACCAAGAACAACGACGTCGAGATTTCGAAGTCGAACATCCTTCTTCTCGGCCCGACGGGGTGCGGCAAGACCCTGCTAGCTCAAACGCTGGCGCGCATCCTCGATGTGCCGTTCACGATGGCCGACGCGACCACGCTCACTGAAGCGGGCTACGTCGGGGAAGATGTCGAGAATATCATCTTGAAGCTGCTACAGGCAGCCGACTACAACGTCGAACGCGCCCAACGTGGCATCGTCTACATCGACGAAGTCGACAAAGTGAGCCGCAAATCCAACAACCCTTCGATCACGCGTGATGTTTCGGGCGAGGGCGTCCAGCAAGCGCTTCTAAAAATCATGGAGGGAACGATCGCGTCCGTTCCGCCGCAGGGGGGGCGCAAGCACCCGCAGCAAGAGTTCCTGCAGGTCGATACCACCAACATCCTGTTCATTTGCGGCGGCGCTTTTTCAGGACTTGAAAAGATCATCGCTCAACGGGGTCGCGGTACGGCAATCGGATTTGGCGCCGACGTCCGCTCGGTCAACGACAAGAAAACCGGCGAGATTCTTCGGGAAGTGGAACCAGAGGATCTGCTGAAGTTCGGTCTAATTCCGGAATTTGTCGGCCGCCTGCCGGTTCTGGCGACCCTCAACGATCTGGACGAAGGCGCGTTGGTCGAGATCCTGTCGCGCCCGAAGAACGCGTTGGTCAAACAATATCAGCGCTTGTTTGAGATGGAGAACGTCAATCTGACCTTTTCGGATGATGCCCTCAAGGCGATCGCGAAACGCGCGGTCACCCGTAAGACGGGCGCTCGTGGGTTGCGATCGATCATGGAGAGCATCTTGCTCGAATCCATGTTCGACTTGCCCTCGCTGGATTCGGTCGTTGAGGTTGTCATCAACTCGGAGGTTGTCGAAGGGCGCGCGCAGCCACTCCATATCTACGCCGATCGCCGCGAAGAAGCGGGCTCCAGCGCGTAGGCACCTGCAGAAAGCAGGCGCGCCTTGAAATGGCGCTTCCTCGGAGCCACTTTGACTGAAACAGGGCGCTTTAGCCCGAATTTGGTAGGGAAGCCGCCGGTAGGCGCGGCTCAAGAGTGCAATGACTGAAAAAGCTACTTTGTATCCGGTTCTTCCGCTCCGCGACATTGTCGTCTTTCCACATATGATCGTCCCGCTTTTTGTGGGTCGTGACAAATCGGTTCGAGCGCTTGAAGACGTGATGAAGGAGGACAAACAAATCCTTCTCGTCGCCCAGAAGGATGCCGCTGTCGACGACCCCGCCGCCGAGGATATTCATACCGTTGGCACCATAGGCGCGGTGCTCCAGCTGCTTAAGTTGCCCGACGGAACCGTTAAGGTTCTGGTCGAGGGGGGTAACCGCGCGAAAATTCAGAGTTTCTCCGACAACGCGGACTTCTTCCAGGCATTCGCTGAAGTGATTGAGGACCCGGAGCCGGACTCTCAGGAACTCCAAGCCCTCGCGCGGTCCGTCGTCACTCAGTTTGAGCAATACGTGAAGCTCAACAAGAAAATCCCTGCAGAAGTCCTTGTTTCACTCAACCAAATTGAGGATCCCTCGAAGCTTGCCGACACCGTTGCCTCACATATGGCACTGCGGGTCTCCGAGAAGCAGGAATTGCTAGAGACCATCCGAACATCGGAACGGCTGGAGCGCGTCTACTCGTTCATGGAGAACGAGATCGGCGTCTTGCAGGTCGAGAAAAAAATCCGCAGCCGCGTCAAACGCCAAATGGAAAAGACGCAGCGCGAGTATTACCTCAACGAACAGCTCAAGGCGATCCAGAAGGAACTCGGCGACACCGACGATAGCCGAGAAGAGCTGCAGGAGCTGGAAGAGAAAATTCGCAAGACCAAGCTCAGCAAAGAGGCGCGTGATAAGGCGACCGGTGAGCTCAAGAAACTGCGCAACATGAGCCCGATGTCGGCCGAGGCAACCGTTGTCCGCAATTACCTCGATTGGCTTCTCTCCGTGCCATGGAAGAAGCGGTCCAAAGTTAAAGCAGACCTCAAGTTCGCTGCAAATATCTTAGATCGGGATCACTACGGTCTCGACAAAGTCAAAGAACGCATTCTCGAGTACCTTGCTGTTCAGCATCGTGTGAAAAAAATGCGCGGACCGATTCTCTGCTTGGTCGGGCCGCCAGGTGTCGGCAAAACGTCGCTTGGACGCTCGATCGGCACAGCGACCGGCCGCAAATTTGTGCGGATATCGTTGGGTGGCGTTCGCGATGAGGCGGAGATTCGTGGGCACCGGCGGACCTATATCGGGTCAATGCCCGGCAAGATCATCCAGTCGATGAAGAAGGCAGGTTCCTCGAATCCGATCTTCATGCTCGATGAGGTCGATAAACTAGGTGCGGATTTCCGCGGCGACCCGTCCTCGGCGCTGCTCGAAGTTCTTGATCCGGAGCAAAACTTTGCGTTTAACGATCACTATTTGGAGGTCGACTACGACCTGTCCGACGTGATGTTCATCGCGACGGCGAACACCCTCCGAATCCCGCCGGCGTTGGTGGATCGTATGGAGGTCATTCGCCTCGCTGGATATACCGAAGACGAGAAGGTGGAGATTGCAAAACGGCATTTGGTCTCGAAACAGGTCGAGGCCCATGGGTTGAAGAAGGACGAATGGTCGATTAGCGACGATGCGCTTCGCGACATCATCCGTTACTTCACGCGCGAAGCTGGCGTCCGGAATTTGGAACGTGAGCTCGCAAACCTAGCGCGCAAGGCGACGAAGGAAATCGTTGAGAGCGGGAAGGGTAAGATATCGATTACCCGGCGCAATTTGGACAAGTACGCCGGCGTGAAGCGGTATCGCTTTGGCGAGGTCGAAGAAGAACATCTGATCGGCGTATCGACCGGCCTTGCCTGGACTGAAGTCGGCGGGGAGTTGTTGAGCATCGAAGCGCTATTGGTCCCGGGCAAGGGTAACATCAAGTACACCGGCAAGCTCGGCGACGTGATGCAGGAATCCATTCAGGCCGCCTGGAGTTACGTGCGGGCCCGTGCCACAGACTTCGGGATCAAACCAACCCTGTTCGACAAGCGGGATATCCACGTCCACGTTCCTGAGGGCGCCACCCCAAAGGATGGACCGTCTGCCGGTGTCGCCATGGTGACCTCGATCGTCTCGGCGCTGACTCAAATCCCCATCCGCAAAGATATCGCGATGACCGGCGAAATAAGCCTGCGCGGTCGCGTTCTTCCTATTGGTGGGCTGAAGGAAAAGCTGCTGGCCGCGCTCCGAGGCGGCCTGAGCACCGTGCTCATTCCGATAGAAAACGAAAAAGACTTGGCCGAGATTCCGGACAACGTCAAAAAAGGCATGAAAATAATTCCCGTCAGGCACGTCGACGAGGTTCTGAAAAATGCTCTGACCACGGAGCCGGTCCCGATTGAATGGGACGAAGAGCAAGAAGCGCTCGCGAAAGTGGCAGACCCCGACGCTCCAGCTAAACGTGAAGGTGTGGTCACCCACTGACTTCACCCTAAATACGGGTACATAGGCCGGAAAAGCGCGAAAAAGCTGGGGATAGGTGCATTTTTCTCTTTGACGGGAGGGGCGCTCACTCCTACAGTTCGTGCGTCCGATGCATTTCAACACAACATTTGCTATTTCAAATTGCTCTTGTCCTAGAGAGGGGGCCCTGCCGTGAACAAAAATGATCTGGTGGCAACAGTTTCCAATGCTGCTGGTCTTTCCAAAGCTGATGCCACGAAAGCCGTTGATAGTGTTTTTGAAGCGATCACCGACTCACTGAAGGCTGGCCAGGAAGTCCGACTGGTTGGATTCGGTACCTTTAACGTGGCTCAACGGAAGGCCTCCGAGGGTCGCAACCCTCGGACCGGCGAAAAGATACAGATTCCGGCGTCCAACCAGCCAAAATTCAAGGCGGGCAAGAGACTGAAAGACGCGGTCAACTAACACCTCGTCCTGCGATATCTGAGAAATGCGTCGGCCTTCACGGCCGGCGCATTTTATTTTGTGCTCACCCGGGTTGGTCAAAGCGCGCCCAGGTGCCCCATGTCACCGGCGGGTCAACCGTCCTGGACAAAGGCAGCCGGATCAAGCATCTAAGACGACAGAATCCGAGGGCGATTAGCTCAGCTGGAAGAGCACCTCGTTTACACCGAGGGGGTCGGCAGTTCGAACCTGTCATCGCCCACCATTTCCCAAAGCACTGATGAGTAATTCGAACCCAATCGCGCCACCGTTGCCAGTCGTCGAGACCATTGCAAAAGCCGTGGAATTCGTTTGGCGTGGTCGGAACGAATTCCTGACACTTGCCTTTCCGGCGGTTCTCGTGCTTAGCGTCTTGAACACCGCTTTTGCGCGCTTGCTGCTCCCTGAGGGGGCTGCGGAACTCGCATCCGACGCCGAACGGCTTGAACAGGTAGTTCGTGCCGGCATTCTCCCGCTAATCCTGATGATTGTGCCCTTTTGTTTCTTTTGGACGACGTTTGCGATCGGTTGGCATCGCCGCTATCTCCTGCCGAAGGAAATGCAGAGCGTGGGTCAAATATTGACCTGGCGCACCCGCCACACGCGCTTTCTCCTCTATGCAGCCGGGTTGACCCTTATCGTCGTCGCCGTGTTGGTCGTCGGCGCGAGTATCGCGGCCTTCGCGCCCGTGTTGCTTGTGCTCGCCCTTGCGGCGGCAGTCGTGGTCTACGGTCGGCTGTCGCAGGTGTTGCCAAGTGCCGCGATTGATCACGCGTTGACGTTCGGCGAAAGTTGGGCGTTAACCCGCGGCCAAACCAGCCGCTTGTTTGCCGTTATCGTGGCAACCTGGTTCCCCACAGCGGTCATCATTGCTGTCTTGCAAGAGATTCTCGCGCTTTCGCTTGGAAACTCCCAAACATTGATGGCCCTATTCGTCAGAGCTTTCGTGGGTAATCTGATGGGTTACCTCGGTGTCGCGATTGGCGTCAGTGTTCTTTCTTCGATTTATGACCATCTACGGGTTGGCCGAAGCCCAAGTGTCGATCTAAAGGTCTTCTAAGGACGGTGAGCCGATGACGAAAAAAGAGGACCTCCTGGGCACTTGGGCGCTCGTCCGGTGGGAGACCACGTATGACGGCGGCCGGACCATCTATCCCATGGGCGAGGACGCTAAAGGCTTCATCCTCTACACAACCGACGGTTACATGAGCGCGGTACTCTTTAGATCCGACCGGGCGCTTTTTGTAAGCGGCGAGGCATTAACGGCAGACGACGACGAAAAGGTCGCGGGTTGGAACGGGTACTATTCCTATGGGGGCCCGTTTGAAATCGACGGAAACCACGTCATCCACACGGTGGCGCATTGCATCTATCCCAATTGGGTCGGCGACACGCAAGTTCGCGAGATAAGCTTCGACGAGGACCGACTGATCTTGACGACACCGCCGCAGAAAACGCGGCGCGGCACCCAAACCAGTCGGGTAATTTGGAAGCGGGCCAATTGATCAAACAGAGGCCCGTCCTTGACACCCCATAGGGGCTAAAGTAAACGAGGCTGGCCGCCAGATGGGGGTGTAGCTCAGTTGGTTAGAGCGCCGGCCTGTCACGCCGGAGGTCGCGAGTTCGAGTCTCGTCACTCCCGCCATTCCCCTTCGAACGGCTATCAATTCTCGCTCGTAACTCGTTGTTGATGCGCACCTTTCGTAGTATGACTGGGCGCGATTTAGGGTGATCTGTGGAGCGAAGCCAAGGTTTTCGCCGAGTTGGGTCGCCGCCTATAATCCGCGCCGTTTTTGAGGCCCAATTGAACGGTCGCAAGAAGCGTGGATTGCGGCGCACGAGGGTAAATGGACGATCTCCTGCGAGAATACCTGCCGATAATGATCTTCATCGGTCTGGTCGTTGTTTTGGGCGTTGTTTTCATTGCGGCGTCATTTTTTGCCGTTGAGCAGCATCCAGATGCCGAAAAACTCTCGACCTACGAGTGCGGGTTTGAGCCGTTCGAAGACACGCGTAGCCGGTTTGACGTCCGCTTTTACTTGGTCGCGCTCCTCTTCATCATTTTCGACCTTGAGGTCGCATTCCTCTTCCCTTGGGCCGTCACGCTTGGCGATACGGGCGTCTTCGGCTTTTGGTCGATGTTCATCTTTCTAGGCGTGCTCACGGTCGGCTTTGTTTATGAATGGAAGAAGGGCGCGCTCGAATGGGAGTGAACACCGTGACCACGCAACCGGCAGGCGAGGCCTCGTTGGCAAGCGATCCGTTCTTTCATCAAGTTTCGGACGACCTTGCTGATAAAGGATTTGTCGTCACCCAGGTGGACAAGGTCGTTAACTGGGCGCGCACGGGTTCCTTGTGGTGGATGACTTTCGGCTTGGCGTGTTGCGCCGTCGAGATGATGCATGCATCAATGCCGCGCTACGATTTAGACCGGTTCGGCGTTATGCCGCGTGCGAGTCCGCGCCAATCGGATTTAATGATTGTGGCCGGAACGTTGACCAACAAAATGGCGCCCGCGCTGCGGAAGGTCTACGACCAGATGGCCGAGCCGCGCTACGTCATTTCTATGGGCAGTTGCGCCAACGGGGGCGGCTACTACCACTACTCTTACTCGGTCGTTCGCGGGTGTGACCGCATCGTTCCAGTTGACGTGTATGTTCCAGGTTGCCCACCAACCGCCGAAGCTTTGGTGTACGGCATCCTGCAATTGCAAAAAAAAATTCGCCGTACAGCCACGATCGCTCGGTAGTTGGTACATAGACATTATGGACGACGCACTTAAGGAACTCGGCGAGTACATCGCTGCAGCGTTGACCGATCAAGTTACAGGTATTGAGGTCGCGCACCACGAGCTGATGATCCTCGCCACCGCGGGCAGTGTGCCCAAGGTCATGTCATTCCTAAGAGACGACCCCGCCTGCCAATTCAAGGTGCTCATCGACATTTGCGGTGTCGATTACCCGGATCGAAATCGGCGATTTGACGTCGTCTACAACCTCCTGAGCCTCACTCATAATCAGCGTGTCAGGGTGAAGGTGCAGGCCGAGGAAACGACCCCAGTCCCGTCCATTACCGCGATTTATTCCGCCGCCGGTTGGTTTGAGCGCGAGGTGTGGGACATGTACGGCGTGATGTTCTCAGATCATCCCGATCTCCGCCGGTTGCTCACCGACTACGGTTTTGAGGGGCACCCTTTGCGCAAAGACTTTCCCCTCACCGGATTTGTCGAGGTGCGGTATGACGAGGACGAAAAGCGTGTCGTCTATGAGCCCGTTAAACTTGCTCAGGAATTCCGCCGGTTCGATTTTCTGAGCCCATGGGAGGGCGCGGACTACCTCTTGCCTGGCGATGAGAAGAGCAAAGCGGCGGACGCATCCTGATGGCTGAGCAGACCATCAGCAGTTACACCTTGAATTTCGGGCCGCAGCATCCGGCGGCTCACGGTGTATTGCGCCTGGTGCTCGAGATGGAAGGTGAAGTCGTTCGACGAACCGATCCTCACATCGGGCTTCTCCACCGCGGTACCGAAAAACTTATTGAATATAAGACGTATCTACAGGCGCTACCGTATTTCGACCGGCTCGATTATGTGTCGATGATGTGCCAGGAACACGCGTTCGTTCTTGCCATTGAGAAATTGTTGGACCTGGAAGTTCCTGCGCGCGGGAAAAAAGTACGTATCCTCTTTAGCGAAATCACGCGCATCCTCAATCATCTTCTCAATGTCACGACCCAGGCCATGGATGTTGGCGCCATGACGCCAACGCTTTGGGCCTTCGAGGAGCGTGAGAAGCTGATGGAGTTCTATGAGCGTGTGTCCGGTTCCAGGATGCACGCCGCTTACTTCCGAGTCGGTGGTGTTCATCAAGACCTGCCGGCAGGTCTCCTAGAGGACATCGCCCAATTCTGCGAGACGTTTCCAAAGGTCATCGCAGATATCGAAGGCCTGCTCACCGAGAACCGTATCTTCAAACAGAGAAACGTCGACGTCGGGGTCGTCCCGGCAGAAGACGCGATGGACTGGGGATTCTCGGGTGTGATGTTGCGCGGGTCCGGGGTCGCTTGGGACCTACGAAAATCACAACCTTACGACGGCTACGAACACGTCGACTTCGACATCCCGGTGGGCAAGAACGGCGATTGCTACGACCGGTATCTTTGCCGAATCGAAGAAATGCGCCAGAGCGTCGGCATCATTCAACAATGCGTCGCCGACATGCCCGGCGGGCCGGTCTCGGCTGAGAACAACAAGTACGTCCCGCCCAGCCGTGGCGAAATGAAGAGTTCGATGGAGGCGCTGATCCATCACTTCAAGCTCTACACCGAAGGTTTCCACGTCCCGGCAGGCGAAACCTACACCGCCGTCGAGGCACCGAAGGGCGAATTTGGAGTCTACCTCGTCGCCGACGGGACCAACCAACCCTACCGGTGCAAAATTCGTGCGCCTGGTTACGCTCATCTCCAGGCGCTCGATTACATGTGTCAGGGTCACATGCTCGCGGACGCCGTCGCGATCATCGGAAGTCAGGACATCGTGTTTGGAGAGATCGACCGATGATCGTCCAGAAAACGGCACCACCGGACCAACAACCGAGCGCGTTCGCGTTTTCGTCGGAGAACCAGGAGAAGGCGAAGGCGATCATTGCGCGGTATCCAGACGGGCGCCAAGCAAGTGCGATTATGCCACTCTTCGATCTTGCCCAGCGGCAACATGACGGTTGGTTGCCGACGGCAGCGATGGACTACATCGCAAACATGCTCGGCGTACCCCGAATGCGCGCCTACGAGGTCGCGACGTTCTATTCCATGTACAATTTAGCGCCCATCGGCAAATACCTCGTCAGGGTATGTACGACCACACCATGTGAGCTGCGCGGCAGCAATGAAGTTGTTGCGGCTTGCCGAGAGGCGCTGGGGATTGATTTCAACCAAACAACATCTGACGGCATGTTTACATTCCGCGAGGTTGAGTGTCTGGGCGCATGCGTCAATGCGCCAGTTGTTTGGATCGGCGACGACTACTACGAGGACGTCGACGCCGATGCGATGCGAAAAATTGTCGCCGACCTTCGGGCCGGGACGACACCGCTACCCGGTTCGCAAAAGGGCCGCCAGACGTCGGCGCCCATAAATGGCCTTACCACGCTTAAGGAGCAGTCGGTCTGATGCTGCAAGATAAGGATCGTATTTTTACGAACCTCTACGGTGTCCACGATTGGCGCCTCGCTGGTGCACGGGCGCGCGGCGACTGGAGCAACACCAAGGCGCTGCTCGATCTTGGGCGCGACAAGATTATTGAAGAAGTCAAGGCGTCCGGGCTGCGCGGCCGCGGCGGCGCAGGCTTTCCGACCGGTCTCAAATGGTCGTTCATGCCCAAGCAATCGGATGGCCGACCTCACTATTTGATCGTGAATGCCGACGAGGGCGAACCGGGCACGTGCAAAGACCGCGACCTGATGCGTCACGACCCACACAAATTGCTTGAAGGGTGTTTGATCGCAGGCTTCGCGATGGGTGCGCACGCTTGTTACATCTACATTCGCGGCGAATTTATTCGCGAGGCCGAACACTTAGAGGCAGCGATCGCCGAAGCCAATGACGCGGGCTTGCTCGGCAAAAACGCGTGCGGCTCGGGATGGCAATACGACATTTACGTTCACCGTGGTGCCGGCGCCTATATCTGCGGCGAAGAAATGGCGCTGATCGAGAGTCTCGAAGGCAAGAAGGGTCAGCCCCGCCTAAAACCGCCGTTTCCCGCAAACATGGGGGTCTGGGGCTCACCGACCACAGTAAACAACGTGGAAAGCATAGCCGTTGTACCGACCATCCTGCGCCGCGGCGGGGCATGGTTCGCGGGCTTCGGTCGCGAGCGAAACACCGGCACCAAAGTATTCTGCATCTCCGGGCACGTGAACAACCCGTGCAACGTCGAGGAGGAGATGGGCATTCCATTGCGCGAATTGATTGAGAAACACGCAGGCGGTGTCCAAGGCGGTTGGGACAATCTTCTTGCCATCATCCCCGGCGGATCCTCTGTCCGAATGTTGCCACGATCAATATGCGACACCGTTCTCATGGATTTCGACGCCCTTGCCGCCGAAGGGTCCGGTCTAGGGACTGCTGCTGTCATCGTCATGGACAAAAGCACGGACATCGTTGCGGCAATTGCCCGACTGTCCAAGTTCTATATGCACGAGAGCTGCGGTCAGTGTACGCCGTGCCGCGAAGGAACGGGCTGGATGTGGCGGGTTATGGAGCGGCTGGCGAAGGGTGACGCACACGTCGAGGAAATAGACCTCCTCTTGAACGTCGCGAGCCAAGTTGAAGGCCACACGATTTGCGCCCACGGGGATGCCAGTGCTTGGCCGATCCAAGGATTAATGCGCCACTTCCGCCCGGAAGTTGAGCGGCGTCTTTTGGAAAAACAGCGGGCCACGTCCGCATCGCAAGCGGCCTAGGACCAAGCATGTCGACGCTCAACATCGACGGCAATGAAATCACGGTCGAGGACGGCCTCACCGTACTCCAGGCCTGCGAGATCGCCGGTGCCGAGGTGCCAAGGTTCTGCTATCACGACCGTCTGTCCATCGCCGGAAATTGCCGGATGTGCTTGGTCGAGATGGAAAAATCGCCCAAGCCCATCGCGTCATGCGCCATGCCGGTCGCGAACGGCATGGTCATCTACACGAATTCCGCGTCGGTTAAGAAGGCACGTGAAGGCGTGATGGAATTCTTGCTCATCAATCATCCGCTCGACTGCCCGATTTGCGATCAGGGCGGCGAATGCGATCTGCAGGACCAGGCGATGGCGTTTGGCCGCGATCGCAACCGCTACATCGAGAACAAAAGAGCGGTGAAGGACAAAGATCTCGGGCCATTAGTCAAGACGATCATGACGCGCTGCATTCACTGCACACGGTGTATCCGCTTTGCGACGGAAGTTGCGGGCGTCGATGAGCTCGGCGCGACCGGACGCGGCGAGGAGATGGAAGTTGGCACCTACGTAGAACGGGCGCTGACTTCCGAGCTATCGGGAAACATCATCGACCTTTGTCCGGTTGGGGCGCTGACCTCAAAACCGTATTCCTTTACCGCGCGCTCGTGGGAGCTCAGGAAAACTCAAACGATCGATGTTATGGATGCCGTCGGCAGCAATATTCGGGTCGATGCGCGGGGCCGCGAGATCATGCGAGTTCTCCCGCGGCTCAACGAAGAAATCAACGAGGAATGGATCTCCGACAAGACGCGGTTCGCGTGCGACGGTTTGCAACGCGGCCGCCTCGATAGGCCCTATGTCCGAAAGGACGGCAAGCTGGTCGCCGTTTCCTGGGCCGAAGCGTTCGAGACTATTGCGAATCGCATCCGGTCTCTCGACGGTGCTCGAATTGCGGCTATTGCCGGCGACCTTGTCGACGCCGAGGCAATGGTCGCACTCAAAGACCTTATGGGCGCATTGGGCTCGCAACATATCGATTGCCGCCAGGACGGCGCGAAACTCGATCCCAAGGTTCGTGCAAGCTACCTGTTCAATAGCGGGATTGCCGGCATTGAAGACTCCGACGCGTTGCTGTTGATCGGCACCAACCCTCGGTGGGAAGCACCGCTCGTCAATGCGCGAATTCGCAAGCGTTGGCTCGTCGGTAATTACCTCATTGGCCTTGTCGGCGAGCGCCGGGATTTGACGTACCAGACAGACCATCTCGGGGCCGGCCCGGAATCGTTGCGTGATATCCTTAACGATGGCGCATTTTCCGACGCGCTGAAAAAAGCACAGCGTCCGATGCTGATCGTCGGGCAGGGCGCACTGGCGCGGCCCGACGGCGCGGCTATCCTCGATATGGCACGCGAACTCGCCGAGAAGTACGGTTTCATTACCGACGATTGGAATGGTTTCAACGTCCTGCACACCGCGGCGGCGCGCGTCGGCGGCCTCGATCTAGGATTTGTTCCCGGGCCAAACGGACAGGACGTCAACGGAATCCTTGCAGGCGTCGAGTCGGGCTCCATCGAGGTGGTCTACCTGATGGGGGCGGACGAACTCGATATGAAGCGCCTACAGAAGGCGTTTGTGATTTACCAAGGGCACCACGGTGACGCCGGTGCCGCTGGTGCGGATGTCGTGCTACCGGGCGCGGCCTACACCGAAAAAGCCGGGACCTACGTCAACACGGAGGGCAGGGTTCAGCGCGCGCTTAGGGCCGCTTTCCCGCCGGGCGAAGCGCGAGAAGATTGGGCCATTATTCGGGCGCTGTCGGAGCGCCTTCGGCACCAGCTTCCATACGATACGCTGGAGCAGGTTCGTGAACGCTTGGTCGCGGTCGCGGCGTCTTTTGGGGAACCGGACGTCCTGCCGGTACTGCCGTGGAAAACCTTTGGCATGGCTGGTGAGACTACCGCCCAGCCATTCGTCACGCCGATCACCGATTTCTATCTAACGAACGCCGTGAGTCGGGCGTCGGAGACCATGAACCAGTGCAGTGCCTCCTATGGTGCAAATGGACAGCCCGGGACGGGTACCGATGGCTAATTTCTGGATCGACTGGCTGGCGCCTTTTCTAATCATCGTTGCGCAGATACTCGCGGTCGCGCTGCCGGTCGCGGTAAGCGTCGCTTTCGTCGTCTACTTTGAACGAAAAGTGTTTGCCGCGATGACGCTACGCCGTGGGCCAAACGTCGTCGGCCCCTGGGGCGTCCTTCAGTCCTTCGCCGATTTCATCAAGATATTCTTCAAAGAAACCATCATTCCGACCGGGGCCAACAAGGTCGTGTTCTTGGCCGCGCCGGTTGTGACATTCATTCTCGCCTTCATCGCATGGGCCGTTGTCCCATTCGCGCCGGGCTGGGTCATTGCCGACATTAATGTGGGCATTCTCTACTTGTTTGCGGTTTCGTCCCTCGGCGTCTACGGCATCGTGATGGCTGGATGGGCGAGCAACTCGCGCTATCCGTTCCTCGGCGCACTCCGTTCCGCCGCTCAAATGGTGTCCTACGAAGTCTCCATGGGGTTCGTCATTGTGACGGTCCTTCTCGTCGTCGGATCGTTGAACCTTAGTGACATCGTCAAAGCCCAGGAAACCTTCTGGTTTGCCCTGCCGCTATTTCCGATGTTCATCATCTTTTTCATCTCGGCATTGGCCGAAACCAATCGCCACCCGTTTGACCTTCCTGAAGCGGAGTCTGAACTCGTGGCCGGTTACCAAGTCGAGTACTCGGCAATCGCCTTTGTTCTGTTCTTCCTTGCTGAATACGCGAACATGATCCTAATGAGCGCGATGACGGCTATTTTGTTCTTGGGCGGTTGGCTGCCGCCATTCGATATCGCTCCGTTCACGTGGGTTCCGGGCCCGATTTGGTTCATCCTAAAAATCGTGTTCTTGCTGTTCGTGTTTGTTTGGGTGCGGGCCACATTTCCGCGCTACCGCTACGATCAGCTGATGCGGCTTGGCTGGAAGGTATTTCTACCGTTCTCACTTCTATGGGTCGTCCTCACGGCAGGTGTGCTCGTGTTTTTCGACCTTTTGCCGCAGGGATAGGCGATGGCATTTCTTGACCAGGGTGTTCGTTCCCTTTTTCTTGTTGAGCTCGTCAAAGGCATGGCGCTGACGTTCAGCTACATGTTCAAGAAGAAGGTAACGATCAACTATCCTTTCGAAAAAGGTGCGTTAAGTCCGCGTTTTCGCGGTGAGCACGCATTGCGACGTTACCCGAACGGCGAGGAACGTTGTATTGCCTGCAAACTATGCGAAGCGGTTTGTCCGGCCCAGGCAATTACTATTGAAGCGGAGCCACGGGCCGACGGATCCAGGCGCACCACCCGGTACGACATAGACATGACAAAGTGCATCTATTGCGGATTTTGTCAGGAAGCCTGCCCCGTTGATGCCATCGTCGAAGGGCCGAATTTTGAGTTCGCCGCGGAGACTCGCGAAGAACTCCTCTACGACAAAGACAAACTTCTCGCGAACGGCGACCGGTGGGAGCGTGAAATAGCCTCCAACCTCGCCAAAGACGCGCCGTACAGGTAGAACGCCGCACCATGATTCTTTCCGCCATCGCATTCTACGTATTCGCCGCTATCATCATTGCGTCGGCAGTGCTGGTTGTCAGCGCGCGTAACCCGGTGCATTCCGTTTTCTTCTTGATCTTGGCCTTCTTTAATGCGGCCGGGATATTTGTACTCGCGGGGGCTGAGTTTCTGGCGATGATCTTGGTCATCGTTTATGTCGGCGCGGTCGCCGTGCTCTTCATGTTTGTCGTGATGATGCTCGATATCAACTTTGTCAGGCTGCGGGAGGGGTTCCTTCAATATCTCCCCGTGGGTGCGCTGGTAGGCATCATTCTCCTCATCGAGTTGGTCTTCATCGTCACGACGCAGGTCAATGTGCCCGAGGTCTTGGCAATTAGTGGGGCGCCGACGCCGAATATCAGCGAAGTAACGAATACGCATGCGTTGGGCCGGCTCATCTACACGCGATACATCTACCTTTTCCAGGCAGGTGGTTTGATCCTTCTGGTCGCCATGATTGGCGCGATCGTTCTGACCTTGAGAGAACGGCCAGGCGTTCGTAAACAACGAATTTCGGATCAAGTCGGGCGCAGCCGCTCCGATTCCATCGAGATCAAAAAAGTATCCCCGGGGAACGGGATCTGATGGAAATCGGGATCGGACACTACCTAACCGTCGGCGCGATTCTTTTTACGATCGGCGTGTTCGGGATTTTTCTGAACAGAAAGAACGTCATCATCATCCTGATGTCGATTGAGCTGATTCTCCTCGCGGTCAACATCAATTTAGTTGGATTTTCCGCACACCTGAACGATCTGGTCGGGCAAGTTTTTGCAATGTTTGTTCTCACGGTCGCCGCCGCTGAGGCAGCGATCGGACTGGCAATTTTGGTGGTTTATTTCCGGAACCGGGGAACGATCGAAGTCGAAGACATAAGCGTGATGAAGGGGTAGGGGAGAATGATGTTCATCCTCATTGTTTTCCTGCCCGGCATTGCGGCCCTCATTGCCGGTTTGTATGGTCGCTTGCTCGGCGATCGACCGGCCCAATTGATCACAAGTTTCGCCGTTACGCTTAGCGCGATCCTTTCAATCGTCGCCTTCTTCCAGATCACGGGCACTGATGAGGTTGAGCGAATCCAGGTTCTTCACTGGATATCCTCCGGCGGATTGGATTTTTCGTGGGCGATCCTTGTCGACCCCCTGACGGCCGTCATGTTCGTCGTTGTGAACGGCGTCTCTGCGCTGGTTCACTGGTACTCCATCGGCTACATGAGCCACGATCCCCACAAGCCGCGATTTTTTGCCTATTTGTCGCTCTTCACCTTCGCCATGCTCATGCTGGTGTCGGCTGACAATTTCGTACAATTGTTCTTCGGTTGGGAAGGCGTCGGCCTCGCGTCATATCTGCTCATCGGCTTTTGGTTCGACAAACCTGCCGCCAACGCGGCGGCAATCAAGGCCTTCCTGGTAAACCGAATCGGCGACTTCGGTTTTGCCTTGGGAATCATGGCGATCTTCCTGGTATTCAACTCCGTCGATTACGCAACGGTGTTCGAAAAAGCGCCCGACGTTGCAGGTACATCTATCGGGTTCCTCGGCATGGAGCTCGATACGCTGACCGTCATCACCTTCTTGTTGTTTATCGGCGCGATGGGTAAATCCGCCCAAATTTTCCTGCACACGTGGCTCCCTGATGCGATGGAAGGACCGACGCCGGTTTCAGCGTTGATTCATGCCGCAACGATGGTAACTGCGGGCGTGTTCCTTGTTGCTCGAACATCACCACTGTTCGAATTGGCTCCGATCACGTTGGGCTTTGTCACGGTCGTTGGTGCGGTGACGGCGCTTTTTGCGGGCACGGTCGCGCTCGCCCAAAACGATATCAAGCGAGTCATTGCCTATTCCACATGCAGTCAGCTGGGCTACATGTTTTTTGCTGCAGGCCTGTCGGCCTATTCAGTGGCGATTTTCCATCTCTTCACCCATGCGTTTTTCAAGGCGCTGTTGTTCCTCGGCGCAGGCTCGGTCATCCATGCGATGTCCGACGAGCAGGATATGCGCCGGATGGGCGGTCTGTTTAGCCTCATGCCATTGACCGGTACCATGATGTGGATTGGTTCGATTTCATTGGCCGGAATTGGCATATCCGGAGTCTTTGGATTCTCCGGTTTCTATTCAAAAGACCTGATTCTTGAGGTCGCATGGGCATCGGACGCCTTTGGCGCCAACCTGGCCTATTGGGTCGGGCTGGCGGTCGCACTCTTAACGGCCCTCTATTCCGGTCGCCTTCTGTTTATGACTTTTCATGGCAAGGCCCGCGCCAGCCAGTCTGCGATGGCGCACGCCCACGAAGCACCGTTGAGCATGAACATCCCGAATATGGTGCTTACCCTTGGTGCGGTACTGGCGGGGATATTCGCGGTCCACGGCTTCACGGAAAGCGAAGAGTTCTGGGGCGACTCTTTGTTCATGCTGGAGGAAAGCGTCGCCATTCTTGAGGCCGCCCATCACCTGCCGTTCTGGGTGAAGATGATCCCAGTGCTCGCCGGACTACTAGGGTTGCTTTTGGCTTGGTATTTCTACATTCGGCGCCCGGACTTGCCCGCGAAGATCGCTGAAGCCAACCGGCCGCTCTACCAGTTTCTCCTGAACAAGTGGTACTTCGACGAGATTTATGAGGCGCTGCTGGTTCGGCCGATGAAGCTCCTCGGGTATGCGCTTTGGCGGATTGGCGATGGACGCATTATTGATGGCTTCGGCCCAGATGGTTTTGCCGCCCTGGTCATGGGCTTGGCCCGCCGATCTGCTGCCCTGCAATCTGGATTCCTCTACCATTATGCTTTCGCGATGCTGATCGGGGTTGCGGTCCTGGTTTCCTGGTTCCTTTTCTTCGGTTAGCACCCAATGTCTGATTGGCCTCTTCTCTCGCTCGTCATTTTCGTGCCCCTCGTGGGCGCGTTGTTCATCCTGATGATTCGAGGGGACGACGCGATCGTCGCCCGCAATGCAAAGTTCGTTGCGCTTTGGACCACTCTTGGAAACTTCATCCTTTCCATACCGTTGTGGGCCGGGTTCGATACTCAGGACGCGGGTTTTCAGTTCGTCGAGCGCTACGCATGGCTATCGGACTCGATCACCTACCATGTGGGCATCGACGGCATCTCGATGCTCTTCATCATCTTGTCCACGTTCTTGATGCCAATCTGTGTCCTGGCGAGCTGGGATTCGATCAAGACGAGGGTCAAGGAATACATGATCGCCTTTCTGGTCATGGAAACGACCATGATCGGCGTGTTCTCCTCACTCGATTTTGTTCTGTTCTATTTGTTCTTCGAGGGCGGCCTTATCCCGATGTTCCTGATCATCGGGATTTGGGGTGGCGCAAATCGGATCTACGCGACGTTCAAGTTCTTCCTCTACACGTTGCTTGGTTCGGTCCTGATGTTGTTGGCCATCATGGCCATGTTCTTCGAAGCCGGGACAACCGACATACCGACCCTGATCGCACACGGGTTCGATCCGTCGCTGCAGAATTGGTTGTGGCTTGCCTTCCTCGCATCCTTTGCCGTCAAGGTTCCGATGTGGCCGGTGCATACGTGGTTGCCCGATGCCCACGTTGAAGCGCCGACGGCCGGCTCTGTCATTCTGGCTGCCGTGCTCCTCAAAATGGGAGCATATGGGTTCTTGCGGTTCTCCATCCCCATGCTCCCCGACGCGACTGTCTATTTCACGCCGCTGATCTTCACGCTAAGCGTTATCGCGGTGATCTACGCCTCACTGGTCGCGTTGATGCAGGAGGACATGAAGAAGCTCGTGGCCTATTCCTCTGTCGCGCATATGGGTTTCGTAACGATCGGGATATTCACGTTTACCCAGCAGGGTATAGAGGGCGGCATTTTTCAGATGCTCAGCCACGGCTTAATTTCCGGTGCACTATTTCTCTGCGTCGGGATTGTTTATGACCGCATGCATACCCGCCAAATCGCGAGTTACGGCGGGCTAGTCCACCGAATGCCGCGCTACGCCGCCTTTTTTATGATCTTTACGCTGGCAAACGTCGGCCTCCCCGGAACCTCAGGTTTTGTGGGTGAGTTTCTGGTGCTCGTCGGCGTATTCCAAGTCAATACGTGGGTCGCACTCCTCGCAACCTCGGGCATTATTCTCAGCGCGGGCTACGCCCTGTGGCTCTATCGTCGGGTCATCTTCGGGGTACTCGATAAAGCTGAGTTAAAGAGCATCCTCGATCTTACCCCACGCGAAGTCGCGATCCTCGCGCCCCTCTTAGGCGCGGTCGTCTTCTTTGGCGTTTACCCTCAGCCCCTGCTCGAGGTGATGCATGTGTCGGTAGAAAACCTCATCACTCAGCACCAAGCGGCTCTCGAGATAGCGCGTTCGGTTCTCGTGGCCGGAAAGTAGCGCGATGCCGCAAGCTCCTGTTCCAGACATCCTGCCGGCCCTGCCGGAAATCTGGCTCGCTGTTGCAGCGATGCTTTTGCTGATGGTCGGCGCGTTCCGCGGGAACGCCAGTACGCGGATGGTGTCTTGGCTAGCGGTCGTTGCTGTGGCTATCGCATTTGTTCTGGTTCTTTCAGGCTCAAAAGAAACGGGCACAACCTTCGCAGGCATGTTCGTCGTCGACTCGTTTTCGACATTTGCTAAGGAGCTAATCCTCGTCGGCACTGCGGCCACTTTGGTCATGTCGATGGACTACATTCGCCGGGAAGGCATGGAACGCTTTGAGTTCCCGGTGCTCATCCTCTTGGCCACCATCGGCATGATGATGATGGTTTCGGCCAACGACTTGATTTCGCTCTACGTGGGCATCGAGCTTCAAAGTTTGGCACTTTATGTCATCGCCGCTTTCAAGCGAGACACGCTCAAATCCACAGAGGCAGGCCTTAAGTACTTCGTTCTCGGCGCGCTCTCTTCGGGCATGCTTCTCTACGGTGCGTCGCTGATTTATGGGTTCACCGGGTCCACAAACTTTGAGGCTATTGGCGCCCTCTATACGCAGGCAGGGCAAGAACCATCGATCGGACTGATTGTCGGACTGGTGTTCTTGATTTCCGGCTTGGCATTCAAGGTTTCTGCGGTGCCGTTCCATATGTGGACGCCGGATGTCTACGAGGGCGCATCGACCCCGGCCACGGCTTTTTTCGCTATTGCCCCGAAAGTCGCGGCGATGACTCTTTTGGTCCGCGTCTTAATCGCGCCGTTCTTTGGCGCGGTCGACGACTGGCAACAGATCATCACCTTAATAGCCATTCTATCTATGGGATACGGGGCGTTCGCCGCGCTGCGCCAAGCCAACATCAAACGCCTCATGGCCTACAGCTCTATCGGTCACATGGGTTTTGCCTTGGTCGGCTTGGCCGCAGGTACCGAACAAGGTGTCCAGAGCGTTCTTATCTATTTGCTGATTTACTTGGTCATGAATATCGGGGCCTTTGCGGCCATCCTCACAATGCGCGTGAAGGGTCAAATGGTCGAGGGGATCGACGACCTTGCTGGCCTCGGCAGAAATAACCCGATGCTGGCTTTGGTCCTAGCCATCCTATTTTTCTCGTTGGCAGGCATCCCTCCGTTGGCGGGGTTCTTCGGAAAATTCTACGTCTTCCTCGCCGCGATCGACGCCCAGCTCTACACCCTCGCGGTCCTCGGCGTCCTTTCGAGCGTCGTTGGCGCGTACTACTACCTCCGGATCATCAAGGTCATGTATTTTGACGAGCCAGCCGAATCCTTCGAGCGCCCGATTGGACGCGAAATGACATTGATCCTCGGCGCATCGACCCTATTCACCGCTTTCTTTGTCGTCTTCCCGGGCCCATTTTTGGCCTGGACACAGCAAGCGGCGGCCGCGCTGCTTCCTTGAGCAAGATCGTCGCCGATTTCTTCATTCGGCACGCGCTCGACCAGACCCGCAGTACCAACGATATCGCGCGGGAACTCGCTGAAATGGGCGCGCCGGAAGGCATGTTGGTTACCGCGCGCCGCCAGACAGCCGGACGGGGCAGGCGGGGTAACGCCTGGGAATCAACCGAGGGAAACGTTTTTCTCTCTCTCGTTTTGCGTCCCCAGGGCTCCGCCCAAGTCGCGGCGCAGGTTTCCTTCGTGATGGCAAATGCAGTGCGCGAGTTGGTTGCTCACCGCATACCCGGCGTTCCGATCCAATTGAAATGGCCAAATGACGTACTGTGTGACGGGAAGAAAATCTCGGGCATCCTTCTGGAAGCTGGGGCCCCGTCCGACGGCGGCATCGCGTGGTTGATCGCCGGACTCGGAATCAATGTCTCGACAAAGCCGGCGTCTCGAACAGACGCAACGGCTTTGCACTATGAAGGTGACACGAGGAGCGATGCCGATACTGTGATTGCTGACTTCTGCGAACGGTTCTTGTCTTGGTATGAGAAGTGGCAACTGGATGGCTTCGAGGCGGTCCGTACGGCCTGGTTGGCCCACGCACACGGTCTAGCGCGGCCGATACAGATCCGTCTGCCGCATGAGATCATTGACGCGATCTTTGACGGCGTCGACGAAACTGGCGCACTCTTGGCGCGACTGGCCGACGGGAGCCTTAGAAAAGTGACCGGCGGTGAAGTCTATTTCGGCTCTCCTGGATAAGACGATGCTGCTGGCAATTGATTCGGGCAATACCAACATCGTGTTCGCGGTGTACGACGGTGACACGAGAAAGGGCTTGTGGCGCGCCGCCACCGCACAAGCGCGGACGGCCGATGACTACGCCGTCTGGCTTTCAAGCCTGATGAGAATGCGCGACATCGAAGCCAGCCAAATCACTGACGCAATCATATGTAGCGTCGTCCCGCATGCGCTATTCGATCTAAAGCTGCTATGCACCGGTTTCTTTGGATGCGACGCAGTCATCGTCAGTCGCCATCTCGATCTCGGGATAAAAGTGTCAATTGAAGATCCTGGTTCTGCGGGGGCCGACCGATTGGCCAATGCGGTTGCCGTCAACAAGAAATATGGCGGGCCAGCCATCGTGCTCGATTTTGGCACCGGCACCACATTCGACGTTGTCGATAAGGCTGGGAACTATTGCGGCGGCGTGATCGCGCCCGGCATTAATCTGTCCTTGAAAGCACTTCATGATGCGGCCGCTCATTTGCCCCGAATCGAAGTGGCGCGACCCACAAAAGTCATTGGCGGGGACACGGTGGGCGCAATGCAGTCGGGCGTATTCTGGGGGTATCTCGGCCTTATCGAAGGCCTGATCGGTAGAATATCGGCGGAATTCAGAAGTCCAATGAAGGTAATTGCAACAGGCGGTCTCGCGCCGATATTCGCTGGCGCCACGGACGTCATCACTGAGGTCGACTCGGATATCACCCTGACCGGGATAGTCGAAATTTGGAAGCGCGCGAAAGGAATCATCTAGGGGTGGCGAAAGATAAAGAATTGCTCTTCCTGCCCCTGGGCGGGTCAGGCGAAATTGGGATGAACCTCAATCTCTACAAACACGCCGGTAAATGGTTGATGGTGGACCTCGGGATCACTTTCGCCGACGACTCGCTTCCCGGCATTGACGTTCTAACCCCAGACACGACCTTTATCGAAGGAGAGCGGGAGAATCTGCTCGCCCTCGTTCTCACCCACGCGCACGAGGATCATCTGGGTGCCGTACCCCATCTTTGGGACCGGCTGCGTTGCCCGGTATACGCCACACCGTTCGCTGCGGCGGTACTCGAACGCAAACTCTTGGACAATGGTCATAACAAGATCCCGATCACCGTGGTCGACTACGGTGAAGAGCTGCAAATCGGACCATTCCACGTGACCTATTGGCCGATCACACATTCCATTCCCGAGGGCAGCGCCCTTACGATTCGAACCGGCGCGGGAACGGTATTTCATACCGGGGATTGGAAGTTTGACCCGGATCCTGTGATCGGTGCGCCAACCGACGAAGAGCACCTGCGCAAGATAGGCGACAACGGCGTTCTCGCCATGGTCTGCGACTCGACCAACGTTTTCGGTGAGGGCGAATCGGGATCTGAAGGGGCGGTCAAAGAGAGTCTGGGCCGGCTGATCGCGGAGCGGGAAGGGCGGGTCGTGATCACGACGTTCTCCTCCAACATCGCCCGAATCCGCACCGCTGCTGACATCGCAGTTTCTACAAGTCGTACGTTGGCCGTTGCAGGACGCTCCCTGTTGCGGATGATCGAATCCGCCCGTGCGGCCGGGTACCTTACGGACATTCCGAAGGTACTGCGCGACCAGGACATTCCTTTGTTGCCGCGCGACAAAGTCCTATTGCTCTGCACCGGTTGCCAGGGCGAGCCGCGCGGGGCGATGAGCCGAATTGCCTTTCATGACCATCCGTATGTCGATCTCGCGCGCGGCGACACCGTCATATTCTCGTCAAAAATGATCCCGGGAAACGAGCGCGCTATCGGAACCCTCTGTAACCGCCTAGTCGAAAGCGGCATCGAGGTTCTGACCGAGCGTTCGGATTTCGTCCACGTGTCCGGCCACCCTCGGCGTGAGGAATTGAAGCGGATGTATGGATACATAAGACCCGAGATAGCCGTTCCAGTTCACGGCGAGGCCGTCCATCTGGCCGAACACGCCTCGCTGGCGGAGAGCCTCGGTGTTCCCGTCGTCGTGACACCGTCTAATGGCAGGGTCATCAGGCTTGCGCCGGGTCCGGTAGAAGTCGTCGATCACGTGGTTAGCGGCAGGTTTGCGGTCGACGACGGGGTTTTGGTGCCAACCGACAACGAGGCAATTCGGTCTAGACGGCGATTGATGCACAATGGCGCCGTTGTGGTTGTTATGTCGCTCCAAACCGAACAACTCGACGTCCGCGTGTCGACGCTTGGTATCGTGTCCGAATCGGGTGCCAACATCGGTGACGAAATCGGGGCAGAAATTGAGGATCAGGTCGAACGCCTGTCACAGAACCATCGTCATGACGCTGATTTACTCGAGACGCTTGCGCGGCGCGCGATAAACCGCGTGATACGGGCTGTCTCTCAGAAACGACCATTGGTCGACGTTCAAGTCTTTCTGCCGGCTCGCCAAACGCGCCGTCTCCGGAAGAAGGAGGGCGTACAATGATCGGCAGACTCAACCATGTGGCCATTGTGGTCCCCGACCTACAATCCGCTTCGGCCCTGTACCGCGACACTCTTGGCGCTTCCGTCACGCCACCCCATGATTTGCCCGACCACGGGGTCACCACGGTGTTTATCGAGCTGCCCAATACGAAGATCGAGCTCCTTCACCCATTTGGGAAGGATTCGCCGATCGCCGGATTCCTGGAAAAGAACCCGACCGGCGGCATGCACCACATTTGCTATGAGGTTGAAGATATCAATGAAGCGCGTGACCGGCTGGTCAACGCTGGAGCCCGGATTCTCGGTAGTGGTGAGCCTCGTATTGGGGCGCACGGAAAACCTGTCTTGTTTCTCCACCCCAAAGACTTCAATGGAACGTTGGTCGAATTGGAGCAGGCTTAAGTTATGGGGGTGGTCACGAGTTTGGCGGTCTATTTCGTCGTCTGGTGGATCACGCTTTTCATGGTCCTGCCCTGGGGCAACAACCCCGACGCGGACGTACAAGAGGGCAACGTCCCGAGTGCACCAGCGAAACCCCGGATCGGCCTGAAAGCCGCCATCACCACGGTAGTGGCGGGCGCTATTTGGCTAATAATCTGGTTTGTGGTGAGAAGTAATCTTATTCCACTGAGGGATACAGGCGCTATTTAATCTGAAGGCTTAGATATGAAGGTTAAACGACTGGTCCAAAAAGAAAAAGCAAGGCCTCTCGGCCTCGCTTTCAGCAATTCCTGGGCCCGTTGGGGCTCCATTTAGCGTTTGTTGATTGTTCCTCCCTAAACTCGGGCTGGGGCTTTGCCCTGCAACCTAAGCGAGGCAAACATTAACGCGATGGGTATGGGGCGTCATCCACTATATCTCTCTCGGAAACGAATTTTCCTGTTGACTCCGAGGAACGTCAATCGGCTCACGATTCCTCAGCGAATCGCCCTAGGGATGGCAGTTTTCCTCGCTTTTTTTGCCGCCCATCGGTCGGATGCGCTGGCGCAAAATGCTTCCCCGGAGGCGACTTCTGCCATCGGCAAAATGATGCTTAGCCGGGAGAGTTGTCGGGCAGTGGTTCGATATGTCGATACCGGGGATGCGGCTTTCAAACCTGGCGTTGACGTTCAAGGACGGCCCGTTGTCGGCGCCAATCTTTCAGAATCGAGTGCGACCGTCGTTCCGTCCGATGTCACATTTACGCTGACGCTTCGACTAGGCGACCTCGTTCCCGGCATCGCCTCCAGTCTCGCCGAATCCTCGGCGCCTGTTGGGGAGGTTTCGATCCGTGGCAATGACGTTCTACTCAACGGTCAATCACTCAATGATGCTCAAGCGAATATCTTGGCGCTCGCCTGCAAAGCGCATCTCAAAGACAGCGACGGACGATGATCATCCTCGGTTACGTTGCGCGCTGGATTCGCTTTGCATAAAGTCAGGCCGCTTTCGATCATCGAACTCCTTTCCTCCTGAGGCGCAAATGCGGTTATCGCAATTCTTCCTACCCACGCTGAAGGAAGTCCCCTCCGAAGCTCAAATCGTTTCGCACCAACTAATGCTTCGTGCAGGCATGATCCGGCAGTCATCCGCGGGTATCTATTCTTGGCTACCGCTTGGCTATCGTGTTCTGCGCAAGATCGAGCAAATTGTCCGCGAGGAGCAAGACGCGGCCGGCTGCCAGGAATTGCTGATGCCGACCATCCAACCGGCCGATATCTGGCGCGAGAGTGGCCGGTATGACGACTACGGCAAGGAAATGCTGCGCATCACCGATCGGCATGGCCGCGAGATGCTCTACGGTCCAACCAACGAAGAACTCATCACCGAAATCGTTAAAGCCTCGGTCCGAAGCTACCGAGACCTCCCGAAACTCCTGTATCACGTCCAATGGAAGTTCCGGGACGAGGTTCGCCCACGGTTCGGCGTCATGCGCGGTCGCGAGTTCTTAATGAAGGACAGTTATTCGTTCGACCTGGACCGCGAAGGAGCTCGCCGCGCCTACAACAAGATGTTTGTGACATACCTTCGCACCTACGCCCGAATGGGACTGAAAGCGATCCCAATGCAAGCGGACACCGGTCCGATCGGCGGCGACCTGAGCCACGAATTCATTATTCTGGCACAGACTGGCGAGAGCGAAGTGTTTTGCGATCGAGAGCTAATCGAACGGGACGTTCTCAGCGAGGCTGTGGACCTCGATGGCGATTTGCAACCGGTCGTCGATACCTGGACGTCGCGCTACGCAGCAACCGATGAAATGCATGAACCCACTCGTTTCGAAGCGGAGGTCCCCGAGGACCGCCGGGTAAGCGCCCGAGGCATCGAGGTCGGCCATATCTTCTATTTCGGTACCAAATACTCCGAGGCAATGGGCGCGACCGTGGCAAACCAGGAGGGCCTGCAAGTCCCCATGGAGATGGGCTCTTACGGGATCGGCGTATCGCGGCTGGTCGGCGCCATTATCGAAGCCTGCCATGACGAGGCTGGCATCGTCTGGCCCCGGTCCGTCGCACCGTTCGACGTGGGTCTAATCAATCTCAAAGTGGGCGATCTCGCCTGCGACAAGGCCGCTTCGGACATGTACCAAAGCCTTCGGCTAGCCGGTCTGGATGTTCTGTACGACGACGCGGACGAGCGTGCAGGCGTCAAGTTTGCCAACATGGACCTAATCGGCTTGCCATTTCAGGTCGTGGTCGGGCCGCGTGGGCTCAAAACGGGTGTTGTCGAAATCAAGAACCGCGCAACTGGCAAGCGCTACGAGCTATCGCCGGAATCTGCGCTAGCGCACCTGACCGTGTAGTGCTCTTGAGTGAAACCACGACCGCGGAGGCGGTCTAGGATGTTTTCAGTCTTTGAATGGATGGTGGCGCTGCGCTACCTCCGAGCCCGACGAGCGGAAGGGTTCATTTCCGTCATCGCCGGATTCTCGTTGCTGGGCATTGCGCTGGGTGTAGCCACCCTAATTGTCGTTTTGTCTGTGATGAACGGATTTCGGGCAGAACTACTCGGTCGCATTCTTGGGCTTAACGGGCACATCCTCGTGCAAGGGATCAGCGCGCCCCTTCAGGATTACGACGATCTCGCGGCGCGAATCGCAAATGTCGGTGGCGTTGTCCGCGCCAGCCCCATCATTGAGGGGCAGGTCATGGCGACCTCCCGGCATTCCGCGTCAGGGGCGCTGGTGCGAGGGATGCGTCCGGCGGACATGAAAGGGCACGAAATCCTCGCCGAGGGAATTGTGGCCGGGTCCATAGATACCCTCGATGCCCGCAACGACATTGTCGTTGGCCGCCGCCTTGCCAACCGACTTGGAATTGGGGTCGGCGACTCCGCAACGCTGATTTCGCCGCAGGGCACATCAACACCGGTAGGGACGGTGCCAAGGTCAAAGACCTACCGAGTTGCAGCCTTGTTCGATGTCGGGATGTTCGAATACGACTCAACGTTCATTTTCATGCCACTTGAGGCGGCCCAAATCTATTTCCGGCAACGAGAGAGTGTGAGTGCAATCGAGGTCATCCTCGACGACCCAGACGAAGTAAATCTTGCCCGAGAAAACTTGTTTCCGCTCACAAGTGGCCGAGAGCGTTTAAGCGACTGGCAACAAGTTAACTCTTCCTACTTCACCGCATTGCAGGTCGAGCGCAACGTTATGTTCCTGATCCTGACCCTCATCATCCTGGTGGCGGCGTTTAACATCATCTCCAGCCTGATCATGTTGGTGAAGGATAAAGGTCGGGATATTGCCATCCTGAGAACGATGGGCGCGACGCGCGGCAGCATCATGCGAATCTTTTTCTTGGCCGGCGCGAGTATTGGGGTCGTCGGCACATTTTCGGGGTTAGCCCTCGGCGTTGCTTTCGCCGATAACATTGCGACGCTTCAAAGGTGGTTGGAGGGATTGACCGGCACCGACTTGTTCGCGGCCGAGGTCTATTTTCTGTCTCAACTTCCCGCCAAAATAGACTGGAGCGAGGTAACGATTGTCGTGCTCATGGGCCTCGGTCTGTCTTTGTTGGCGACAATCTATCCCTCGTGGCGCGCCGCGCGGCTCGATCCAGTCGAAGCCCTACGCTACGAATGACCGAGACCCCCGCCGCCGCGCCGAAACCCGCGCTCGAACTGCGCGGCATCACGAAGGCCTTCCAGCAAGGCGGGCACACGGTGAGCGTTCTGCGCGGTGCGGCGCTGCAGATTCATCGCGGGGAGACAATTGCGCTGCTGGGTCCGTCGGGCGCCGGAAAGTCTACCCTGCTTCAAGTCGCGGGACTTCTCGACACGCCCGATAGCGGCGATGTCATCGTCGGTGGGTACACGTCGAATGGTCTGTCCGAGCGGGAACGGACTCGTCTACGACGAGACACACTGGGTTTCGTCTATCAATTTCATCACCTACTACCGGAATTCTCCGCCTTGGAAAACATCGTCCTGCCACAACTTATTGGCGGCGTGGCCCGACGCGCGGCCAAAGAACGCGCAATGACATTGCTACGCAGCTTGGGGGTCGAACATCGAGCGGCGCACCGGCCAGCCCAATTGTCCGGCGGTGAACAACAGCGGGTCGCGATCGCTCGAGCCCTGGCGAATGAACCGGCCGTCCTCCTGGCCGATGAGCCCACGGGGAATCTCGACGCGAAGACCGCTGAACAGGTCTTCGGCCAATTGCAGGCGCTCGTTGCTGGGGCCGGACTGGCGGCACTCATCGCGACACACAATGAGGCGTTAGCCAAACGCATGAATCGGATCGTGCGACTGGTCGATGGTGTGCTGGTTCAGGATTCATCCACAGAAATCTCCGCAGGCCCGCGCCAAAGAGGCTGACAGGGTCCCATCGCTGTGAAATCTTTGCCGCGATGACACCGCCGAAGTTTGTACACCTCCACGTTCATACAGCGTTCTCGTTGTCCGAGGGCGCGCTTCGCATAAAGGCACTCGTCGATCTTTGCCGGCGATTTAAGATGCCTGCCGTCGCGATGACCGATACGGGTAATCTGTTCGGCGCCCTCGAGTTCTCGCTGGCGAGCGCCAACGCCGGGGTCCAACCGATCATTGGCACATCGCTCGCGGTGGATTTCTCGACGGAATCGCATGACGCACGCCGGCAAGAGCCTCGGCGCATCGTGCTTCTCGCCCAAAACGACGTCGGATACGGAAACCTCCTTAAACTCTCGTCGAAATCCTTTCTGGGTTCGCCAGCGGGAGAGAGCCCGCAGGTGGACGCAAAGACCTTAGCCCTGCACGCCGACGGGCTCATTGCCTTGACCGGCGGCCCCGATGGCCCGCTGGGCCACCTCCTGGAGGCCGGCCAAACAGACCACGCCGAGGATATCGTGTGTCGATTAGTGGCGATGTTTCCCGATCGCATCTACGCAGAGGTTCAGCGCCACGGATTGGGAAGGGAACAACGGATCGAAACCGCCCTTATCGAACTTGCGTACAAACATGACATTCCCTTGGTGGCGACGAACGAGGCCTACTTTGCCGATGCCGCGATGTTCGAAGCGCATGACGCATTGCTGTGCGTTGCAGGGGGCAACTACGTCAGCCAAAGCGACCGCCGACAATTGACGCCGGAGCATCGCTTCAAGTCGGCGGACGAAATGGTAATGCTGTTTAAGGATCTGCCTGAAGCTATCAAGAACACATTGGTGATTGCCCAGCGTTGCGCCGTTATGTCGCCCGTTCGCGAACCAATTCTTCCTGCATTTTCGGGGGACGGCGACGAGGCAGAGATTTTGAAACGGCAATCCGGGGAAGGATTGCGCCTCCGCCTCGAGCAGGCCGTGTTCACCCAGACCATGTCCGCCGGTGAGCGCGAGGAAAAGACCGCTAAGTATCTGGAAAAGCTCGAGTTTGAACTGAAGGTCATCATCGGGATGGGCTTCGCGGGCTATTTCTTGATCGTCGCCGATTTCATTCGGTGGGCCAAAGAGCGGGGTATTCCCGTCGGGCCCGGCCGTGGGTCAGGAGCCGGCTCGGTGACCGCCTGGGCGCTAACGATCACCGATCTTGATCCACTTCGGTTCGGGCTGATTTTCGAACGCTTTCTCAATCCTGACCGCGTATCGATGCCTGACTTTGATATCGATTTCTGCCAAGAGCGGCGAGACGAAGTCATTGAGTACGTCCAGGATAAATATGGTCGTGATCGGGTCGCTCAGATCATTACGTTCGGGACCCTGCAGGCGCGTGCCGCCCTTCGTGACGTCGGGCGAGTTCTACAGCTGCCCTATGGTTTGATCGACCGCATTTGCAAGATGGTGCCGAACAACCCCGCCAATCCGGTCAAACTAAGCGAGGCGGTCGACAACGAACCGCGCATACAGCACCTCCGCCTCAACGAGGACGGGGTCGATAAACTGCTGGATATTGCGATCAAGCTCGAAGGCCTCTACCGCCATGCGTCGACTCACGCAGCGGGCGTCGTAATTGGGGATCGACCGCTCGATGAGTTGGTCCCTCTGTACCGCGACCCGCGGTCAGATATGCCCGTTACTCAATTCCCGATGAAATATGCGGAGATGTCCGGGCTAGTAAAGTTCGACTTTCTCGGACTGAAGACGCTAACGGTCATCGATCGGGCGCAAAAAATGCTGGCCGAACGCGACATCGATATCGATATCGCCCAAATTCCGCTCGACGATGAGCGAAGCTACGAGATGCTGCAACGCGCCGAATCAATTGGCGTTTTCCAGTTTGAATCGAGCGGCATGCGAGACCT
This sequence comes from Pseudomonadota bacterium, assembly GCA_027622715.1. Lineage (GTDB taxonomy): Bacteria > Pseudomonadota > Alphaproteobacteria > SHVP01 > SHVP01 > CALJDF01. The sequence continues at coordinate 55,439 of JAQBYN010000013.1, forward strand.
TCTGCGCGAAGCCGTACCCACGAACATTGAGGATTTGATCGCGCTTGTGGCTCTCTACCGACCGGGCCCGATGGAAAATATCCCCAAATACGTCGCCTGCAAACACGGCCGCGAGAAGCCAGAATTCCTTCACGAAACGATCGAGCCGGTCGTGGGAGAAACCTACGGTGTGATCATCTACCAAGAACAGGTGATGCAGATCGCACAGGTATTCGCGGGCTATACCTTGGGGCAGGCTGACCTACTGCGGCGCGCCATGGGCAAGAAAATCAAAGAGGAAATGGCCGCTCAGCGCGCTGTCTTCGTTAACGGCGCCGTTGAACGTGGCGTCGACAAGGGGCGAGCCGAATATGTTTTCGACTTGGTCGACAAGTTCGCCGGCTACGGTTTCAACAAAGCGCATTCCGCCGGCTATGCCCTCGTCGCATACCAAACCGCTTGGCTCAAAGCCAATCATCCGGTCGAGTTTTTTGCCGCGTCGATGGGTCTGGAACTAGCCAACACCGACAAGCTCAATGTCTTCCGTAAAGAAGTCGTCAGATCGGGCATCGAACTACTGGCGCCCGATATCAACAAATCAGGGGCGAATTTCCGAGTGGAGCTGCATGACGGCAAGGGCGCTGTCCGGTATGCACTCGCGGCCGTTAAGAATGTTGGCAAGCAAGCGATGGAGGCCGTCGTCGCTGAACGCGACGCCAATGGCCCGTTTCTCTCTCTATTAGATTTCGCGCAGCGACTAGACCCGCAACACGTGAACAAACGCCAGCTCGAGAATCTGGCGCGGTGTGGGGTCTTTGATTCGCTCAATCCGAACCGGGCCCAGGTGTGCGCCGCCGCGGACCTGATCATGCGCCATGCGTCATTTGCTGCAGACGAACGCGACAGTCATCAATCAAGCCTGTTCGGCGGCATTGCCACCGAGGCGAGTGGTCTCCAACTTCCCAACGTCGCGGCTTGGCGCGAAATGGAAGTCCTCCATCAAGAATTTGAGGCGATCGGGTTCTACCTTTCAGCACATCCGCTAGATAATTACGGGGTGACATTGGAAAGGCTCGGGGTCACGCGCTTTGCTGACCTAGAGAAACGCCTCAACGGTGAAACCAAGCGGGTCAAGTTGGCCGGCTGCGTTGAGGGCCGCCAGGAACGCACATCGTCGCGTGGGAACAAGTTTGCATTCATCCAACTATCCGACGCCAGTGGCGCGTTTGAAGCGACCGTATTCTCAGAGACCCTGTCGGCGCATCGCGACCTACTGGAAATCGGACAAAAAGTCCTGCTGGCCGTCGACGCCAAACTTGACGAAGGCCAGATCCGTTTAACCACCCAGGGCGTTCAGCGATTGGATGATGCCGCTGTTCAGAGTGACGTAGGACTTGAGATATTTCTCAAACCTGAAGCAGCCAAGAACCCCAAGGTCATCGCCGAATTGCATGCCCACCTTGGCCCGGCGGCGAGCGGCAAGGGCAGGGTGTGCCTCCACATGTTTCTTGAGGATCAGCTGCGCGAGGTCGACATTGATTTGCCCGGAGGATTCCGAATTACGCCCGAGGTTCGCGCCGAACTGGCCCACGTTTCAGGCGTGGCGCGGCTACAGGAAATCTAGGCGGCACGTATGACGTTTGCCCGCGATCCAGGATCGGTCGCGTCTTTGGTCGCCGACATGCAGCAAGGCAAGCTGGACCCGGTCGATCTCCTAGAAACCTACATTTCGCGTATCGATCAAGTCGATGTGGAGGTTCAGGCCTGGCGGGTCGTCGCTCACGATCGAGCCCTTGAAGACGCGAAGCGCCTGAAGGAAGGCGAAGATCCGGCCAAATTTGCTTTGTTCGGGCTACCCGTTGGGGTCAAAGACATAATTGATGTCGCTGGGGTCCCAACGAGGAACGGCAGCCCGCGGTGCGAGACCGCGCCCCCCGCGACTGCGGACGCGGTGGTTGTTGCAGATTTGCGGGCCGCAGGCGCAATCATTCTCGGCAAGACCCATACGACCGAATACGCGCACTTCGGCGGGCCCTATCCAACGCGCAACCCTCATGACCTCGCAAGAACGCCGGGCGGATCGAGTGCAGGATCCGGCGCCGCCGTAGCGGCGGGTATGGTTCCGGCAGCGCTGGGGACCCAAACCGCCGGCTCGGTCAATCGTCCTGCGGCCTATTGTGGTGTCGGCGCGTTCAAACCCAGCAGCCGAAGTCTATCGATCCATGGCGTGACGTCGTTCTCGCCTCACTTCGACACGATTGGAACGTTCGGGCACCGGGCGCGCGACGCCGCCTATGTCTTCTGCGCGGTCGCGCCCCGGTTCCTCGCACCGGACTCGGGTGCGCCGGTCACCCGCCTCATAGCCCTCGATGATCCGATCTATGCCGCAGCCGAAACGAACCTAACCGCGAACTTCCGACAAACGCTTGCGAGGTTCGCCAGCACCGGTTTCCAGGTTGATCGCCAGAGCTCACCCGTCCCATTCGCTCAGTTTGTGGCAGACCACAAGACCATCAGCGAGTATGAACTCGGGCGAGGTCAAGGGCATCTCCTCGACCATGGGCCTGGTGTCGTCAACACCATCTTGATTGAGGCTATCGAGAGGGGTCTCGCCACGACGGAAACGACCTACAAAAAGGCACGTCAGTCCCTCTTCGGGAATGCCCGGACGTTCTGGGCGAACTTCGGCCCCCACGACATTATTGTCGCGCCGGCCGTACCGGACGTTGCGCCCATCGGGCGGTCGACCGGCGACCCCCAGTTCATAACGCCGTTCACGGCGGTCGATGGCCCAATTGCGACGATCCCGACGCTCTGGTCTGCCGGTGGCCTGCCCGAATGCGTGTTAACCTGCGCTCAACCTGGGGCTGACCTATGGCTTGCCGCCCGGGTCCCCGCGCTCGAGGAGGCCATCCGCCAACTCTGAGCGCACTCAGGCGGTCCCGCACGGTGGAAATCTCCCGGACGATCTTGCTTTTTTGGCCAAATGTCGGTATCAAGCGCGGCTTAACATAACCCCTCACGCAAGTTCGCGGTGTGGAGCAACTTACATAGCTCCCTGCCGCTCCGGTGTCCGGTTTTCGGCTGGGCTCATGACTTGCGGCGGCCTAACCGGAGAAGAAACCAATGGCGCTCCCCACCTTTACTATGCGTCAGCTCCTTGAAGCTGGAGTCCATTTCGGCCACCAGACCAGGCGCTGGAACCCCAAAATGCAGCCGTACATCTTCGGCGAACGCAATGGGGTCCACATTCTCGACCTCCAGCAGACCGTGCCAATGCTCTACACCGCGATGCAGGCAGTGCGGGACGTTGCCGCCGGCGGCGGGCGCGTGCTGTTTGTCGGCACCAAGCGCCAGGCGTCAGAAGCTGTCCGGGATGCGGCCAAGCGCTGCGGTCAATATTACGTCGACCACAGGTGGCTCGGCGGCATGCTGACAAATTGGAAGACCATCTCGGTTTCAATCAAGCGTTTGCGCGAAATTGAGGGCCAACTGACGGAGGGCGAGACCGGCCTCACAAAGAAAGAAACCCTCAGCCTCCAACGCCGTCGTGACAAGCTCGAGCGGGCGCTTGGCGGCATCAAGGACATGGGTGGTCTGCCCGACATTCTCGTTGTGATCGACACAAACAAAGAAGAAATCGCCGTGGGCGAGGCGGTCAAACTCGGGATCCCCGTCGTCGCGACGCTCGATAGCAACTGCGATCCTGTGCATGTGACCTATCCGGTTCCCGGTAACGATGACGCCCTTCGCGCAATCAACCTGTACCTTGAGCTCATTTCGGGCTCTGTTTTGGATGGCATCCAGGTCGAGATGACGGCGCGTGGTGAAGACATTGGCGCTGCAGTGGAGGCACCAATCGAGGAACTCCTCATCGCCGAGACCACCCCACCCGCGACGGCGGAAGTGCCCGCGTAGGTTCAAAAAAATAAAGCAATAACATAGCTTTAAAGAGTCAACCTACTAGCGGAGATTAAGATGGCAGAGATCACGGCAAAGCTTGTCAAGGACCTACGGGAACGCACCGGCGCTGGGATGATGGACTGTAAGAAGGCCCTCACCGAGTCCAACGGCGAGGTCGATGCCGCGGTCGATTGGCTACGAACCAAAGGTCTCGCGGCCGCGGCAAAGAAGGCCGGGCGCGTGGCCGCCGAGGGATTGATCGGGGTGGCAACCGGCCCCCAATCTGGTGCCATCATCGAGTTGAATGCGGAAACGGACTTCGTTGCCCGCAATGATGCCTTCCAGGGGCTGGTATCGACCGTTGCAAGGGTCGCCCTGGATAACGACGGCGATCTAGCGGCTGTCAAGGCAACACCTTTTCCTGATTCGCCACGCAACGTCGAGGACGAGATCACACACCTGATTGCGACGGTAGGGGAAAACATGGCTCTGCGTCGCACTCAAGCGGTCAAAGTGGGCAAGGGGGTGGTCAGCAGCTATGTCCACAATGCCCTCGCCCCAGGTCTTGGCCGCATTGGAGTCATCGTTGGGTTGGAATCGGAGGGCGATGCAACCAAGCTCGATGAAGTCGGCAAGCAGATCGCCATGCACGTCGCTGCGGCGGCGCCGCTCGCCGTGTCTCGGGAGCAATTGGACGCAAGCTATGTCGAGAAAGAGCGGAACGTCCTTATCGAACAGGCCCGTGAATCCGGCAAACCCGACAACATCATCGAAAAGATGATCGAAGGGCGGCTCCGCAAGTACTTCGAAGAGGTCTGCCTCCTCGACCAGGTCTTTGTCATTGATGGGGAAACGCGGGTTTCCCAAGTCCTAGAGACAGCTGCCAAAGACTGCGGCGCGCCCGTCTCAATTTCGGCTTTTGTCCGGTTTCAACTGGGTGAAGGAATTGAGAAGGATACCAGCGACTTTGCCGCCGAAGTTGCCGCCACCGCCAACCGTTAATCGGGCGCGAATCCTCGCAAACGGGCCCTTACCGTGTGTCTTGAGGTTTCTCCGCTACTAGATTTGGTGTATGTTTTGCCCCGTTGCGGCACTGTCGGCACCACGTCGGCGAGCCGTCGCAATCCTTCGCCATGAAGCGGTGCCATCCATGAACGTCGCGCCCAAATACCGCCGTGTCCTACTGAAGATTTCGGGCGAGGCATTGATGGGCGATCAGCAATTCGGCATCGACTGGAAGACCGTCCACCGGATCGCGGAAGAGGTCGAGGCGGTTCGCAAATTGGATGTCGAGGTCTGCCTCGTCATTGGCGCCGGGAACATCTTCCGCGGTGCAGCGGCCGCAAAAGAGGGAATGGAACGCGCCGGCGCTGACTACATGGGTATGTTGGCGACTGTCATCAACGCGCTCGCGATGCAGCATGCGCTTGAAGACCGCGGGGTCCCGTCGAGAGTGATGTCGGCCATCCCGATGCAGTCCGTCTGCGAGCCTTATATTCGGCGGCGCGGAATTCGGCATCTCGAGCGGGGCCGGGTTGTCATATTCGCTGCAGGGACCGGCAACCCGTATTTTACGACCGACACAGCCGCCGCCCTTCGTGCCGCCGAAATGGGTTGCGATGCACTCCTCAAAGGCACGCAAGTTGATGGTGTTTACACCGCCGACCCTCGGTTGGACCCCAATGCCAAGCGTTACGACTCGCTGTCCTATCTAGAGGTGTTGGCGAAAGATCTAAAAGTCATGGACGCTGCTGCGATAACGCTGGCGCGCGACAGCGACATCCCAATCTTGGTGCTTAACATTCACAAACCAGGCGCTTTCGCCTCGGTCGTTACCGGTGGAGGGCACAGCACACTTATTTGGAGCGGCGCTGAAACGGCCATTATCTCGGGAGGCAAAAATGTCCGAACCGGACCTTGAGAGTATTGAGCGCCGGATGCACGGTGCGCTCGATGTTCTGAAACAAGAATTTGGCGGTCTACGCACCGGTCGAGCTTCGGCATCGCTTCTGGAACCGATCAAAGTCGACGCGTACGGGGCGGAAATGCCGCTCAATCAGGTTGGGACGATTAGTGTGCCTGAATCCCGCATGATCACCGTCCAAGTCTGGGATAAATCGATGGTGGCATCCGTAGAGAAAGCCATCAGAAACGCCGGATTGGGCCTAAATCCGTCCCCGGACGGCCAGTTGGTCCGCGTCCCAATTCCGGAACTGAGCGAGGAACGCCGCCAAGAAATGGCCAAGATTGCCGGCAAGTATGCCGAACAGGCCAAAGTTTCGGTTCGCAACGTGCGACGCCACACCATGGACGAGCTTAAGCGCATGGAAAAGGACGGCGATCTGTCGGAGGACGACCACAAGATATATTCGGAAGAAGTTCAATCGATCACCGACAAAACCATCGCTGAGATCGACGACGTATATGCGCGGAAGCAAGCGGAGATCATCCAGGTCTGATGGCACTTGCACCCGCATACGACGAGCCTTCCAACCCGCCGGTCCATGTTGCAATTATCATGGACGGTAACGGTCGTTGGGCGAAGGCGCGCGGCCTGCCGCGTTTTGCCGGCCATCAGCGTGGCGCCGAGGCCGTGCGAGAGGCAGTAGAGGGCGCCAGCAGCCTCGGTATTCGCTACCTGACGCTTTACGCGTTCTCGTCAGAAAATTGGAAGCGGCCGGAAACGGAGGTCAACGACCTCATGGGCCTTCTGCGCGTTTACGTCAATCGAGAGTTGGCCGATCTTCACCGGAACGATGTTCGGTTGCGCTTCATTGGCGACCACGCCGCCCTACCGAGCGACATACAGAACCTGATCACCGGCGCTCAAGATCGAACCCGTGATAACTCAGGTCTCAATCTGGTGATCGCACTCAACTATGGCGGCCACAACGAGATCGTCAACGCGTGCCGCGAACTCGCCAGCGAAGTTAAGGCTGGGCGCATCGAGCCAGGTGAGATCGATGAACTGGCATTCGCCGCCCATCTCAGTACCAACGGTATCCCCGATCCCGATCTTCTGATTCGCACAAGTGGCGAGCAGCGCCTGAGCAATTTTTTGCCCTGGCAACTTGCCTATAGCGAGTTGGCATTTGTCGATACGCTTTGGCCTGATTTCACCCAAGAACACCTCGCCAAGGCCGTTGCCGACTTCCAAAAACGCGAGCGCCGCTACGGCGCGACGACAGCCTAGCGATTGATCTCAATGCTTGGCGAGTCTATGCGGCTACGAATTGCGTCTGCTCTGGTGCTTGCGCCGGTAGCGCTTGCCGCGGTCTATGCCGGCGGATGGTCCACGGTCACGCTTGTTGCGGTCGCAGCGATCCTTGCAGCGAACGAGTGGGATCGACTGGGTGGCGGATCCGGCCTCAGCGGCGCCATTGGGATCATGCACGCATTAGTAATTCTGGCGGCAGCAATCCTCGCCGGGTTCGGTCTTTATCCCGCTGCACTTGGGGGCATGGTCTTGGGCATGGCCATCGTTGGTGGTTTCGCAGCGTTGCGCGGCCAAACCGCGGTCTGGCCCGTGACCGGCATCCTTTACCTCGTACTGCCGACGATTGCGCTGATCTGGATGCGCGGTGCGCAGACCGGTGTCGAAATGTTGGTCTGGCTGTTGGTCATCGTCTGGGCCACCGATATTGCCGCTTTGTTCGCCGGGAAGGCATTTGGTGGTCCGCAACTATGGCCAAGTATCAGTCCCAAAAAGACCTGGGCGGGTGCAATCGGCGGGCTGGTCGCTGCGGCAGCGGTCGGCGCCCTCACCGCCGCTCTAAGAGAAAAGGCGACACTGGGAATCATGATCCCATTAAGCGTCGGCCTCTCGGCAATATCCCAAATTGGTGATCTCGCGGAATCTGCGGTCAAGCGCTACTACGGCGTGAAAGATACAGGTACCCTGATACCTGGACACGGCGGGATACTCGACCGCATCGACGGCCTGTTGCTCGCGTTACCCGCTGCTGCGGTCATTGCCATTTTGAATAAGGGAAGCGCGCTGATATGGCCCTAGCCGAACCAAGACCGGTAACGGCACCTCGGCGCGTGTCGATCCTCGGCTCAACGGGGTCCGTCGGTTGCAGCACGCTGGACCTCATCGCACGGAATCCCGGGGTATTTCAGGTCGAAGCGTTGACTGCCCATCGGAATGTCGCCGGTCTAGCAGCTCAAGCCCGTAAGTTCCGACCGGCGATCGTCGCCATTGCCGATCCATCTTGCTACGAAACGCTTCGCGATGCGCTCTCCGACACCGGCATCGAGGTTGCCGCCGGACCGAAGGCAGTCGTCGAGGCAGCATCGCGCCCAGCAGATTGGGTAATGGCCGCGATCGTGGGCGCCGCCGGATTGGCGCCGACACTTGCGGCGGCAAGACAGGGTGCAATCCTGGCGATTGCCAACAAGGAATGCCTTGTTAGCGCTGGCGATCTCTTTATGGCCGAAGCAGCGCGCCACGGCACAACGGTTCTGCCGGTGGATTCCGAACACAATGCGATCTTTCAGGTCTTTGATTTTGAGGGCAGGGATGCCATCGAACGTATCATCCTCACCGCATCCGGCGGGCCGTTCCGCGACACACCGCTGGATCGTCTGGCCCACGTAACGCCGACCGAGGCTTTGGCGCATCCGAATTGGGATATGGGGGCGAAAGTTTCGATCGATTCGGCGACCATGATGAACAAAGGGCTCGAACTGATTGAAGCCCACTATCTATTCGACATGGCGGAACCCGACATAGAAGTACTTATCCATCCGCAATCCATCGTGCATAGCATGGTCGGTTACGCCGATGGATCGGTTCTCGCTCAACTCGGGACCCCGGACATGCGCACGCCCATCGCCTACACCTTGGCTTGGCCGGAGCGGATGGACGCCCCAGCGGAAAGACTGGATCTAGCAAAAATCGGCACCCTGAGCTTTCAAAACCCCGACTTTGATCGGTTTCCGGCTCTCCGCCTCGCGCGTGAGGCGCTACAAACCGGCAACGGTGCGACGACGATTCTCAACGCGGCAAACGAGGTCGCGGTGAAGGCGTTCTTGGAGGGCAGAGCAAAGTACCTGGATATCGTCGCGATAGTTGAGACCACGCTTGAAATCGTAGACCAAGCCCGGACGGCTTCGCTTGCTGATGTACTGGCGTTGGACGCCGAGGCACGGCGCGTGGCTGAGCAATACCCGGGCGTGAGGGGGGCATAGGCATGGACTTCATCGCCGAAGCCGCCCTGCGCATTTTTCCCTTCCTCGCGGTCATTACGATCGTGGTCTTTTTCCATGAGCTCGGCCACTTCCTGGTAGCACGGTGGAACGGCATCAGAGTCGAAGTTTTTTCGATCGGATTCGGCGGCGAGATATTCGGTTGGCGCGATAAATACGGCACGCGGTGGCGAATCAGTTGGGTCCCTCTTGGCGGCTATGTGAAGTTCTTTGGGGACGCTGGCGCGACCAGCGCGGAAGGCGATGGTCTGGATGAAATGACCGCCGCCGAGCGCGCGGTGAGTTTTCATCACAAGCGACTCTGGCAAAGGGCGTCCGTTGTGGTGGCCGGCCCGGTCGCCAACTTTATCCTAGCGATCATTGTGTTTGCCGTGATGTTTGCGACGGTCGGCCAACGTATTAGCGACCCCATCGTCGTCGAGGTCTCGGCGGGCGGCGCCGCGGCGGCAGCCGGATTCGAACAAGGCGATTTGGTCGCCACAATTGACGGTCGCGGGATATCCCGTTTCCAGGAGCTGCAGGCATACGTACAGCCCCGGCCCGGACAGGACATCCAGATCGGCGTTATTCGAGACGGTCAAACGGTAGACCTCATCGTCACACCGACCCCCACTGAGCGCGAGGTGTTCGGTAGCACGCAAACAATCGGGTTGATCGGTATAACCGGTCCCGGCGGCCAGTTTGAACGGCAGAGCCCAACGACATCGATTTGGCTCGGCGTCACAACCACGTTCGGCGTTGTCGAGACGACGTTAGTTTATTTGGCGGATGTGGTCACCGGCAACGCGAGTTCCGACCAGTTATCTGGCCCCATTGGGATTGCCGTCGTGACGTCCGAAGTGGCGCGCGCCAGCGTCGTCGGATTAATCAATCTCGCAGCGGTCATTTCGGTGGCTCTTGGCCTGTTCAACTTGTTCCCAATCCCGCTGTTGGACGGTGGCCATCTCCTGTTTTACGGGGCCGAAGCACTCCGCGGAAAGCCTCTGAGCGATCGTGCCCAAGAATACGGCATGCGTTTTGGAATGCTTGTTGTGATTGCGATTTTCGTCCTCGCTACTTTTAACGACCTTAAGTATCGCCTCGACTTTTTTGGATTTGTCAGTGGTTTGTTCAGTTAAACGCCTAGCGAATTTTATTGGCCTGAACGCGGTGAGAGCCGGGTCGCTCGCCGTTTTTTTGGCGTTTGGCGTCGCGCTACCAGCTTGGGCCCAGATCGTCGATCGCATTGAGGTCGGCGGTAATCAGCGCGTCGAGGACGCGACGGTCCAGTCATATATTCCGATCGCACCAGGTACCTTTGTCACCGACGCTGACATCGATCGCGCGCTCAAAGCTCTGTTTGCAACTGGCCTCTTCTCCGATGTTCGGATTCGGCGCGAAGGGGTGAACTTGATCGTCGATGTTGTCGAAAATCCAGTGATCAACCGCCTCGCATTTGAGGGTAACAAGAAAATTCGCAGCGACGTCCTGGAAACCGAAGTTCAATTGCGCCCCCGCATCGTTTTCACGCGAGCTCGGGTCCAGAATGACGTTCAACGAATTCTGCAAGTGTACCGTCGGAGCGGACGCTTTGCGGCGACAGTCGAACCCAAAGTAATTCAACTGGAACAGAACCGCGTCGACCTCGTCTTCGAGATCAATGAAGGGCCGGTCACCAGCATTCAGCGCATCAATTTCATTGGCAACCAGGTCTTTTCGGACCGCAAGCTGCGCAGTGTGGTGGCCACCAGAGAGACGCGCTTCTACCGTTTTCTAACCGTCAACGACACCTACGACCCTGACCGCATTACTTTCGATCGGGAACTCCTTCGGCGGTTCTATTTGAGCGAGGGGTACGCGGATTTTCGAGTGATTTCCGTCAATGCGGACTTGGCCCCTGATCGCGAGGGCTTTTACGTCACGATTGCGATGGAAGAGGGGGAACGCTTCCGCGTCGGCGAGGTTGCCGTCGAATCCACTGTGCGTGACTTAACGTCGGAACCACTCGCCGGCGTCGTGGATATCCAAAGTGGCGATGTTTACGATGCGGACAAGATCGAAGTAGCGGTCGAAGACCTAAGTTTCAGCGTAGGCCAACTCGGCTACGCCTTTGTCGACATAAGGCCACGGCTAAACATCGACCGCGAAACGAACCTCATCGATATCAGCTTTGAGATGAATGAGGGGCCAAGGGTCTATGTCGAACGTGTCAACATTACCGGCAACGTCCGCACTCTGGACAAAGTGGTTCGCCGCCAATTTCGCTTGGCCGAGGGCGATGCGTTTGATACCGCTAAACTACGAGCGTCGCGACGTAATGTACGATCACTAGGTTTCTTCCGTGATGTTCGAGTGACGCAGGAGCCCGGCAGTACACCGGACCGGTCGGTCATAAATGTTGACGTTCAGGAACAATCGACTGGTGAGCTCAGCTTTGGCCTAGGGTTTTCGACTACCGACGGGCCTCTCGGCGATATCTCAATTCGCGAACGAAACCTACTCGGGAAAGGGCAGGACCTGCGCGCCGGGTTCTCACTTTCGGGTCGCACGCAAGAGGTCGACCTTTCCTTCACCGAGCCCGCTTTCCTGGGTCGCAACATTGCCGCTGGATTCGACGTTTTTCGGCAAACCACCGATCTACAAAGCGAAAGCTCCTACGACTCCAAGGAACTCGGTTTCGCACTCCGCGCAGGCTACCCCCTCACGGAAAAATTGCGGCAGCGGTTCACCTACACGCTGCGCGAAGACACCATCGAAAATGTTGCCGCCGACGTTTCAGCGTTCATTGCCTTGCAAGCCGGCGCGGATGTGACGTCATCGGTGGCACACGCTCTCGTGTACGATCAGCGCGACGACGCGATTGAACCCACTGAAGGTTATCGCGTGACCGTCGAACAAACGCTGGCCGGGTTCGGTGGGACCAAACGGTATTTTAAGAACACAGTAAACTACGAGACCTTCTATCCAATACGCGACGATATTGTTGGCTCGCTCGGCATCAACCAAGGATTCATCGTCGGGATCGGCAAAGACGTTGGGATTGGGGATCGTTTCTTCCTCGGCGGAAACAATTTTCGTGGATTCGGTCCGGCGGGGGTGGGCCCGCGCGATAAAGCGTCCGGAGATGCGCTCGGCGGCAACGTGTTTTATGTTGGCACGGCAGAGGTCCGTTTTCCGATCGGCCTGCCGCCCGAGCTGGGCGTTAGTGGGGTCGCGTTTACCCAGGCGGGAAGCCTTGCGAAAATCGACGATCCGACGACATCGCCGCTCTTTGACGTTGGTTCGATGAGGTTATCCTCCGGAATTGGGTTCGCCTGGAAATCGCCATTTGGGCCATTTCGGATCGATTACGCGAAGGCGCTTCGGAAAGAAACGTTGGACCGAACTCAAAACGTCTTCTTTAGCTTTGGCACTAGGTTTTAGGGTTAAATTGATGATCGGCAACGCTATAAGAACCAATCACGCCAGCTGGGTCGCAGTCTCGGCGGCATTGCTTGCGCTCATGCTGACCTCGGTCGCGCGAGACGCGTCTGCACAGCAGGATGCAGCCGGCCCGCCCACATTCGGCTTTGTTAACCTCCAGCGTGTCGCCCAGGAAGCGAAGGCCGCCGTCGGTGCGGGTCAACGGATAGAGACCTACCGAACAACGGTGGAAGCGCGCATCCGTGCGCGCGAAGACGCCTTGCGCGAAGAAGAGCAGTCCCTTGGCCGGCGACGCTCTATCTTAGCGCCCGATGTGTTTCGAGAAGAGGAGCGCAAATTTCGCGAGAGAATAGATATTGCTCAACGCGAATTTCAAGAGATCGGGCGCCAACTCCAACAGGCCACACTCGAGGCCCAGCAAGCAATCAACGAGCAAATGAGCAAGATCATCCGAGACGTCGCGGTTGAACGCGGGATCAACTTTGTCCTAAACCAAGTTCAAGTAACTTTCGTCCAGCCGCTCGATCGATTCGAAATCACGGATGCGGTAATTCTAAGAATGGACGAAACTTTACCGGAAATTCCGGTCAACCTGCCTCAGGAATAGTCATGCCGGATCCGCGGTTCTTTGATCGCCTGGGTCCGTTCGCACTCCGCGAAGTCGCGTCCGTGGCCGAGGCGGCGTTGACGGCCGACGCCAATTCCGATCAACAATTTGAAGACGTTGCCCCGCTTGGCACCGCCGGGCCTAAGCACATAAGCTTCTTGGACAATCCCAAATACCTAGGTGCCTTTAGGAAAACCCAAGCAGGCGCTTGTTTCGTCAGTCCTGACCACGCGAAACAGGTGCCCAAGGGCTGCATCGCGATTATCACGCCCACCCCATACCGGGCCTTCGCACGCGCCGCCGGCATGTATTATCCCTTGGGCCAACTGATTGACATGCCTTCGGGTGGTAACCCAATTGATCCTACCGCACGCCTTGGACGGGACTGCACTATAGGGGCCGGAACGGTGATCGGGCCAAATGTTGAAATCGGCGAGTCAACCCGCATCGGCCCCAATGTTTTCATCGAACGAGGCGTCGTGATTGGTCGAGACTGCATTATTCATGACTCAGTGACCGTTAGTCATGCCCTCATCGGTGACCGCGTCGAGCTTCATTCCGGTGTCCGGATCGGCCAAGATGGATTCGGTTTTGCCCAAGATCCACCGGGCTATGTTTCAGTGCCGCAGCTTGGTCGCGTCATCATCGGCGACGACGTCAAAATCGGCGCGAACACGACAGTCGACCGCGGTGCTGGACCTGATACGAGAATTGGCGATCATTGCCGTATCGACAACCTTGTTCAGATCGCGCACAACGTCGAGTTGGGTCGGGGGTGTGTCTTGGCCGCTCAAGTGGGAATTTCGGGCAGTACGAAGATTGGCGACTATGTGGTGATGGGTGGACAAGTTGGGATTGCCGGACACCTGTCCGTCGCGTCAGGCGTAACGTTAGCGGGCAAGAGTGGCGTTACCCATGATCTTCGGGAACCTGGAGCCTACGGTGGATTTCCAGCCATTCCAATACGGGAGTGGCGAACCCAAGTTGTGCGCTTGCGGCGGCTGACGAAGAAGAGGGAAATGAACGATGGCTGAGGATGCTCCTATCGGGGAAACAGATTTCGCAGACATTTCGCGAATCGTCAAAATGATACCGCACCGCTATCCCATGCTCATGATCGATCGAGTTGTGGACATGGTTCGGGACCGATCGGCAACTGGCATCAAGAACGTTTCCGTCAACGAACCCCAATTTCGCGGCCACTTTCCAAATCATCCGGTCATGCCCGGTGTCATGATTGTAGAGTCCATGGCCCAGACGGCTGCGGTGCTTGTAGTCCATACTCTCGGTCCGGCCGCCGAAGGAAAACTGGTCTATTTCATGTCAATTGATGGTGCCCGGTTCCGGCGACCCGTTGTTCCAGGCGACGCCATGCACGTTCACGTCACCAAGGTTCGCAACCGCGGCCCGGTGTGGAAATTTCGAGCTGTCGCTAAGGTGGATGGCAACGTCGTCGCTGAGGCTGAATTTGCCGCGATGATCCGTGAAGACGACGGGGCGTCGCTGGCGTGACCGAGGTCCACTCTACAGCGATCGTCTCGCCTAATGCCGAACTCGGCGAGACCACCAAGATTGGGCCGTATTGCGTCGTAGGCGCCAACGTTCAACTGGGCGAGGGGGTCTGCCTCAAAAGCCATGTGGTGATTGACGGCACAACGAAGATTGGGCCAAACGGCACAATATTTCCTTTTGCATCGATCGGATCGCCGCCTCAGGACCTCAAATACAAGGGTGAGGAATCACAACTAATAATTGGCGCAGGCGTCGTCATTCGCGAGCATGCGACCCTCAACCCGGGCACCGCAGGCGGCGGATTGGTCACGCAAGTCGGTGACAATTGCCTGATCATGGTCGGCGCCCACGTCGCGCACGACTGCAAAGTGGGCGACAACGTGATTCTTGCTAACAACGCCACTCTCGCGGGTCACGTCGAAATCGGTGACTACGCGATTCTAGGTGGTCTGTGCGCCGTTCATCAGTTCGTAAGAATCGGTCCCCACGCCATGGTGGGCGGCATGTCCGGCGTCGAAAACGATGTCATTCCGTATGGCTCGGTGACCGGTAACCGCGCCCACCTTTCTGGACTCAACATTATTGGGCTCAAGCGGCGCGGTTTTAGTCGCGAGGCCATTCATGACCTCCGCCATGCCTATCGCCTTCTTTTTGCCCCCGACGGAACAATGAAGGAGAGGCTTTCAGAAGTCGCAGGTGCGTTCACCGGCAACCAGGTCGTCATGGAGATTGTCGAATTCCTCCAATCCGATTCGTCGCGATCAATCTGTCAACCGAAGGCTGAACGTGGGGCCTAAAGTCGGCGTCCTGGCGGGAACCGGCGATCTGCCCGGCCGCATCGTCGATGCCTGCACCGCCCAAGACCGAGACGTGTTCGTAATTACATTCGAGGGCGAGAGCCTCAACGATCAGTTGAAGGGTGTCCCAGGTGCCTGTGTCCACCTAGGTCAAGTTGGAACGGTATTCCGCCTTTTGAAAGAAAACGATTGCGAAGAAGTTGCGATGGCTGGCCATTTTCGGCGTCCGGCGTATAACAAACTCAAACTCGATCTCAAAGCCGCCCGTTTGCTGCCAAAACTTCTCCGGGCAAAGGGTGATGACGCCTTGCTGCGCGTCTTAGCTGGTGCTTTGGAAAGCGAAGGATTCAAGGTCATCGGCGCCGATACGCTGCTCCCCTCCCTACAAATTTCACCGGGCCCCTTCGGCGCAGCGACGCCGGAAGCGGAAGACGAGGTCGATATTGCGATCGCCAGAGAACTGCTCAGGGTGCTGGGCCCCTACGACATCGGCCAGGCTGCGGTGGTTAGAAGTGGTCGCGTTTTGGGTATTGAAGGCCCCGAAGGTACGGATGCCCTGATTGATCGCTGCGCAGCCCTCGACGAGGTCGCGGGGGGCACGCTCGTAAAGATGCGCAAACCCGGGCAAGACGACCGAATCGATCTCCCCTCAATCGGGCTAAAAACCATTCAGCAGTGTGTCTCGGCGCGTCTGAGCGGTATTGCGGTTGAGGCCCATGCGACGCTCGTCCTAGATCAGCAAGAAGTCCGACGCGAAGCAGATCGACATGGACTCTTTGTCACCGGCTTTGTCGAGACCCCCGCGACCAAACCGTCGTGACACGACGCCTAAAGGTGATGTTAGTCGCGGGAGAGCCCTCGGGTGATGTTCTTGGCGCGTCACTCATGCAAGCGCTCCGGCACCGCGCGGATGGCATCACATTTATCGGCATTGGCGGCCCGAAAATGGCCCTTGAGGGCCTTTCAAGCGTGCTCCCAATCCAAGACCTCGCCGTCATGGGCCTCGTCGAAGTTTTGCCAAGGATCGCCACTCTCTTGGGGCACCTACGACGGACCGCCGAATTCGCGCGCCGCGAACAACCCGATGTCCTTGTTACAATTGACGCGCCGGGATTCAACTTTCGTTTGGCGCGGCGTCTTGCGGACACCAATATCCCGCGCGTGCACTATGTGGCGCCGTCGGTCTGGGCGTGGCGGCCCGGTCGCGCAAAGAAAATCGCGCCCCTCTTCGACCATCTACTCGCACTGCTACCTTTTGAACCGCCCTATTTCGAGGCCGTCGGGTTGGCCACAACCTTCGTCGGACACCCGGCACTGGAACGGGAATGGCGTGTCGATCCAAACCAGTTTCGCACCAGACACGACATCGCGGCGGACGACCCCATCCTCCTAGTCCTGCCCGGTAGTCGCCGCAGTGAAACAGATCGACTCTTGCCGATATTCGGCGCGACCGTTCAAGAACTGTGTGCGGAAAATTCTCGTCTGAGAATTGTGGTCCCGACCGTCGATGGCGTACAGGATGTGGTCCGCCGATCTACGGCAGCCTGGCCCGGAAATCCGATCGTATTCACCGGGGACGAAGAAAAGGTCGCGGCGTTCTCCGGCGCGACCGCGGCCCTCGCAGCCTCGGGCACTATCTCACTTGAACTTGCCTTGGCCGGGGTGCCGACCGTGGTTGCTTACGATGTGAACCCCATCACCGCGTATATCACTAAACGATTGGTCAAAACTCGCTATGTCTCTTTGGTCAACATCATAGCGGGACGTGAAATCCTTCCCGAATACCTCCTGCGCGATTGCCGGGCCGAACTCCTGGTTCCCGCCGTGTCCCATCTGCTGCGCGACGGCGATGCCCGCGACGAACAGCGTACCGCAGCGAGCGGCACGATCGACGCCCTCCGACCGCCCCACGGTTCACCGAGCGACGCAGCGGCGGAGGCGGTCCTCGCGTTAGTCAAACCCTAACTTGCGCGCCGCCTCTGCCGAGCGATCGGCGATTTCCGAGGGTGGCTAGGTGATTTCGTTGATCGCAGGTAAATTCGACACGAGGTCGAACGAGCTCAGCGCGCCTCGGCGCGAGGCGGATCAGTTACTGACGATCGACCAAATCAGGGCTCC
Source organism: Pseudomonadota bacterium (assembly GCA_027622715.1). Taxonomy (GTDB): domain Bacteria; phylum Pseudomonadota; class Alphaproteobacteria; order SHVP01; family SHVP01; genus CALJDF01. Next base: position 72,968 of record JAQBYN010000013.1, read on the forward strand.
GAGGGCCCCGGCAGCCGCGCTGCGAACCACGTAACGCTTGGTCCGCCACCACAACGACGGCGCATTGTCATTTGCCGGCCGGGTGATTTGCCGCCTGCGGACCAGTGGTCTCAGAGCGCGGCGAGGGCGTGTCCCACCGGCGACCCCGTTCCGGCGAAGGACCCTAGCCACGTTTGGCCACTGGCGTGTAATCGCGCTGAACCGGCCCAGTGTACAACTGTCGCGGTCGCCCAATTTTTTGCGTGGGGTCTTCGACCATTTCCGACCAATGTGCGATCCAACCGACCGTGCGGGCTAGTGCAAACAGAACTGTAAACATGCTGGTCGGAAAACCCATCGCTCGAAGAATGATGCCCGAATAGAAATCGACGTTTGGAAACAGTTTGCGTTCGACAAAGTACTCGTCCTCAAGAGCTATCCGTTCCAACTCCATAGCGAGCTTCAGGAGCGGCTCGTCCTGAGCCCCGAGCGCTTCAAGAACCTGATGTGCGGAATCCTTCAATGCCGCAGCGCGCGGATCATAATTCTTGTAAACACGATGGCCAAAACCCATCAAGCGGAACGAATCGTTCTTATCTTTGGCTCGCTCCAAGAACTCCGGTATCCGATCGACAGAGCCAATCTCGTACAGCATCGTGAGCACGGCTTCATTTGCGCCGCCGTGAGCCGGTCCCCAGAGACTCGCAATGCCCGCCGCGATGCAAGCAAACGGGTTCGCACCGGATGATCCGGCGAGCCGCACCGTTGACGTCGATGCGTTTTGCTCGTGATCGGCGTGCAGAATGAAGATGCGCGCCATCGCCTTGGTATAGATCTCGCTTTGGGCAAAGTCTTCGCCCGGCACCGAGAACATCATGTGCAGAAAGTTGGATACGTAATCGAGATCATTCCGCGGATAAATAAAGGGCTGCCCAACCGAATACTTGTACGCCATCGCGGCTATCGTCGGGATCTTTGCGATCATTCGATGAGCGGAAATCTTGCGGTGCTCAGGATTCTCGATGTCGAGGCTGTCGTGATAAAACGCCGCCAACGCTCCCATGACCCCGCAAACCACCGCCATCGGGTGAGCATCTCTCCGGAAACCGCGGAAAAAGTAGTTCAGCTGCTCGTGAACCATCGTGTGGTAGGTGATGGTCCGTTCGAAATCTTCCTTCTGCTTCGCATTCGGAAGTTCACCATACAAAAGCAGGTAACACGTTTCGAGGTAGTCCGCTGTCTCGGCCAACTGTTCGATAGAGTAGCCGCGATAAAGGAGAATCCCGACGTCGCCGTCGATGTATGTGATTTTGGACTCGCAACTCGCCGTCGACGTAAACCCTGGGTCGTAGGTAAATCGACCGGTCGCCCCATAAAGTTTGCGAATATCCAGCACATCAGGCCCGATCGAACCGTGAATTACGGGCAGATCAACCTCATACCCAGCGCCAGAGAGTTTGGCCGCTTCACCTTTATTTCCGTCCTCCGCCATGCTCTTCCCTTTTGTTCGGGTTTCCGCGCCGCCCCTCGGCCAACAGCGCGCGGATTATACACGCGCACCGGATATGTTGATAGTGCGGTAACTCGCTCTAACTCATTGAAAATACAATAAAAAATGAATTACTATTGACTGCCCAAAACCGGATTGTTGGTAGTTGCTGCCGCTTTGATCCGACCCAGCGTTTCTTCTCGACCGAGGACCCGCATAACATCGAAAACGCCAGGGGACACCGCTCGTCCGGTCAACGCTGCGCGCAATGGCTGAGCAATCTGTCCCAGTTTTATTTGCTCGGCGGCAGCAAACTCGCGCAGAACAGCTTCGAGTGACGCATTGCTCCAGGTCGCCACTTCCAGCAAATGCTGGTGGAGACGAGCGAGCAACAAACCGGCGTCTGCTGTGAGTAGTTTTTTTGCCTTTTCGTCGGGCGATGGCGGGCCGTCACAAAAATAGAAACTACTGTTTTCAGCAAGTTCTACGAGGGTCTTCGCTCTTTCTTTGAGATCGGGTAGTGCCGCAGCCAAGCGTTGCGCTTCCTCGGGTGAAAGAACCCGACCGAGGAGCCGCAGCAAATGGGGCGCGAGCAATACCACCAAGCGTTCGACCGACGCCTCACGAACATAATGCCCATTGAGGTTATCGAGTTTCGCGAAGTCGAGGCGCGAAGGCGATTTTCCGATGCCCCCAAGGTCAAACCACGCGATCGCCTGGGCGGTGTCGATGATCTCGTCGTCGCCATGACCCCAGCCCAGTCTCAATAGGTAGTTTCGTAACGTTTCAGGCAAGTAGCCCATTTCGCGGTAGGCTTCGACGCCCAAAGCGCCGTGCCGCTTGGACAACTTCGCACCGTCTGCGCCGTGAATGAGGGGAATATGCGCGTAAGTCGGCCGTTGCCATCCGAGGGCTTCGATCAAGTTGACCTGTCGGAGAGCATTATTGAGATGTTCGTCGCCTCGGATCACGTGCGTCACACCCATATCGTGATCATCGACAACGACCGCCAGCATGTAGGTCGGTGAACCGTCCGCACGCAAAAGCACAATGTCATCTAAAGCGTCGTTCTTGACTGTGACCTGTCCCTGCACGTTGTCTTCAATCGTTGTCACGCCGGTGAGCGGTGCTCGAAATCGAATGACCGGCGCTATACCCACCGGGGCATCGCTCGGATCTCGGTCACGCCAGCGTCCGTCATAAAGCCGAGTGGTCCCGCGGGCGCGAGCCTGTTCGCGCATTTCCGCAAGCTCTTCGGGTGAGGCGTAGCAGCGATACGCATGACCCTTTTCGAGGAGTTCCTCAACGATCTCGGCGTGGCGCGCCGCGCGAGAAAACTGGCTTACCGCGTCACCATCCCAATCCAGTTCCAGCCATTTCAGACTATCGAAAATCGCAGACACAGCGTCGTCGGTTGAGCGAACGCGATCCGTGTCTTCTATCCGAAGAAGAAATCGGCCGCCGGAATGACGCGCAAAAAGCCAGTTGAACAGCGCCGTTCGCGCGCCCCCAATATGCAAGTATCCGGTAGGCGAGGGGGCAAAGCGGGTGACCACTTCAGTCATCTGGTTACCTTGTTGCCGCCACGGGAGCGGGATTGAACCATCGTCGATCCGTTATGCCTGTCGATCTCGCAGTGATGCCACAGCTCGGTTGTGAAGCAAAGCCCTGGTGAGGCAAGATGACCCATGAATATCGTTCGACTGATATCGAGCGCTCTGCCGGTGTTTTTTTTAGTGGCAAGCGCGACCGCCGAGGATAACCCAGGTCTGTTCGAAGGGGCCGTTCGAGAACTGGGGGAACCGATCCACATTCAAGCGAGGCCGGCCTGGATGTCAGCGTGCGTCCTACGCCAAACCGTCAGATCCCAAGACGACGAGCCCGCACAACAGATCGTCACCTTCGATACTCATGTCGAGGGCAACGCGGATTCCTCGATCCTCGTTCAAACCGTGGCCGGGCACGAGGGGTCTGAGGATTCACCTGCCACATTCGGCTACCAGCATCGGGTCACGATGGATCGATCCGGGGTTCCTGTTTCGACGGAGGCCCGGGCCATCGCCGGCTTCCCAATAGCGACAGCGACGCTTCGTCAGGCGGCGCTAGACGGCAAAGTGGACATCCGTGACTCAATCTTCTCTGGCAGAACCTTCAGACAAGGCGACCCGATTAATCGCAATGCGGAAGAAACCTTTCGCTTCTTGAAACCAGTATTGCCGCGGGATCTGACCATGGACGCACTCGTTGAACATAAAGACGAAAGTCGTGTGGTGGGATTGATCGATTCGAGTGGCGGTCGTCCCACGCTCCTTTTTCGCGTCGATATCGATTCGACCACGATGCGTCGGTCGAGCGCGACCAACACGGTGCTCCGGGGAAGCCTACTGCTCGACGTTGAGAGTGGCCTGATTGCCGGCGAGGATTGGTCGGTACGAATTGACCGGACATCGGAGGATCCTTTCGAAATTGTGACCAAAGTCGACTGCTCACTCGGGCCTAAGACCTAATTTCTGGTACTTGGGCCCCCCGAAAGCCTCAATGGATGACAAGTCGATTAAGTCTGTCCTAGAGTGCCGCAACCTTGGGGTACCTGGGGCGAAGTGGGGGTTCAAGACGTTCATCCGGCAGGGGCGGAAAATCTGGTTGGAAAGACTCCACCATGCACTCGCGCTCTGATTGAGATGGCCGACAAAAGGACGACGCTGTGATACGGACTACAGGTAGACTGCTGTATGCATGTTTAGCTTGCGTAGTGGCTTCAGAAAACGGGCGAAGCAGTGGCGCGTAAAATAATCTATCCTGGGGCAAAAGGGCCCGCAGCGGGCGATGCGCCAAAGAAAAAGCGACCTAGCTTCGCGAGTTTTGGCGCGCGGACCTTTGAGGTCATCGTATTCAACCAGCACGTTCGCGACGCGGTCGAGCGCGGTGAACATCACCAACAGTACGACGATGACTGGGCCGAAAACCGATATGTGGAAATCGAGGCGGAGTCCCCTGAGATCGCCCGCCGCAAGATTTCGACCCGATATCCCAAGCACCATGGATTCATAATCGTCGACGTTGTCGACATTGTCTCCAAGTTCGACGACGACGCATAGAGAAACACGAGGCAGGTGGGGCGCCGCCGACGCCAACTGTCGTCCGCACGCCCGTCCAATCCTTAGTCCGGCGCCCACGATTCGAGCGCCAGCCGTTAATCCATTTTCACTCAATGCTCCAGCTGGGCTGAAAAATGTCTTTCGGCTGCGCATAGGCCTAAGCGAGCCTAGTGCACAGCGTCGGAGCCAATCATGCCCACTACACGCAGAAATTTCTTAGCCGCTTTTATCGCAACAACGGCAGTTTTCGCCACAGCGAGAACGGCCGTAGCCCTCGATGTTTGGGTCGAGGGCAAGTACCGCCGTGACGGCGTTTACGTCCCCGGCCATTACCGAAGTGGACGCGATCCGCGCGCCATCGACGATACCAAACCAAATCCCATCCCCCGGGATGAACGACGCGGCGGCGGCCTCTATGACGGCGCCGACGGCTTTGGACGTAAAGCGGTCTTCGGCAACGGAAACAAAGGCGGCAATCCACGCGGTCGCCGCCTCGGCGACTGACTGCCTAGAAGGCTGGCGCAATCCCACGACCGAGATATGCCTAGCCGGCATGGTCCGGGGCGTCGCCCGCGGATTCCCTTCGTCGCAGCTTAAGCAATTCGAACCGGCGAAGGGAACCCTATGGAAAGCGCCCGCCGCGTAGACCTGGGCGATACCCGCAACGACGTGGCCCGCGCCACCGTCACACGACGAGCGCAAGACCGGCCAGACGGGCAGCAGGTAGTCCTCTGGATACCAGTTTCGATTGGTTGCGGCGTCGGTCTGTATTTCGCATTGCCCGGCGAACCAAGCTGGGCACTGTCACTCCTAGCCCTGGCTGGCGCAGCGGTTTTCGCCGCTGTCGCGCGCCGCTGGCCGATATCACGGACCAGTGGTTTTTTAGCGCTAGCGCTTGTTGTTGGCTTTGTCGCGGCGGATTTCCGCACCGACGTCGTTGGCGCACCGGTTATTGCGAAACGCACCGGCCCGGTTCTAGTCGATGGCACTGTCGCCGTGGTCGAGGACAATGGGCGCGGTGGCCGCATCACCCTGAGCAATCTCGCCTCTCCTGATATCGGCGGCAGCATCATGCCCGCCCGTATCCGCGTGACGTTGCGATCGGGGGCGCTGCCGCCGCCAGGGGCACGGGTCCAGGTACGGGCCATCTTGATGCCGCCGCCCGCCCCCGTCGCGCCAGGCGCCTTCGACTTCGCTCGGCAGGTTTGGTTCAAGCAGATAGGCGGAGTCGGTTTTGCCCTGGGACCTGCGACCCCAATCGGCTCGGATGAATCGGGACTTGCCGTTCGATTGGCGACCCTGCGAAAAACGTTGGTCACGCGTATTCGATCAGCGCTGCCCGGCTCTGACGGCGCGATCGCGGCAGCGCTCATGACCGGGGATCGTGGGGCGATCCCGGCGGTAGACCTGACAGCACTGCGCGACTCAGGTCTAGCGCACTTGCTGGCGATCTCAGGCCTTCATGTTGGGCTCGTCGCAGGTTTGATCTTCTTCGCCGTGCGGCTTTTTCTTGCGGCCATTCCGCCCATCGCGCTCCGTTGGCCAATCAAGAAATGGAGCGCGCTCGCCGCGCTGGCGGCCGCCTTCGCCTATTTATGGCTGACCGGCGCGACGATCCCGACCCAGCGGGCCTTTGTGATGACGGCAATCGTGCTGGGGGCCATTGTCGTCGACCGGCGGGCGGTTTCGATGCGTCTTGTCGCGATTGCCGCGACCATCGTCTTGCTCACCCGGCCGGAAAGTCTGCTCGGCGCCAGCTTTCAAATGTCTTTCGCCGCCGTCATCGCCTTGATTGCCGCCTATGAGGCGGCGGCCCCAACCTTCGCGCGGTGGCGACAACGCTCGGGCTGGATCGACAGGGCATTGCTCTACCTCGCCGGCGTGTCGTTCACGACGATCATCGCGGGCTTCGCGACGATGCCGTTCGCGGCCTATCACTTCAACCAAATCGCTCTCTACGGCCTTGCGGCCAATGCGTTGGCGGTGCCGATCACAGCGCTGTGGATCATGCCGGCCGCCCTCGTCGCATACCTCCTGATGCCGTTGGGATTGGAAGGCTTGGCGCTTGTGCCGATGGGCTGGGGCATCGACGCCGTGCGATCAATCGCCCATACCGTGGCCGGTTGGCCGGGCGCCACGTTGAGCGTGCCATCCGGTCCGCCGTGGGGACTCGTCGTGATCGTCTCCGGCGGATTGTGGTTGTGCCTGGAGCGAGGACGGACCTGCCTCTTAGGGCTCGCCGTCATTGCAATTGGGGCGGCGGCGCCGCTAACCCTCACGCCACCGCTGATTCTCGCCGACGGGCAAGGACGCTACGTGGCGGTTCGTCTTGGGGACGGGTACTCGGTGAGCCGAACCGCGAGATCGTTCACCGCCAAGATGTGGTTGCGGCGAGCAGGTCAGGCCACGGCGCCGCGCTGGCCGAAGGCCGGCGAGACCAGTGCCGACGGTCGCCTAACGTGTGGTGCTACCGGGTGTTTCCTGGATACCGATGCTGGTCGCGTATTGATTAGCGACGATGCCGAAACCATTGCGCAGCATTGTGACGATGTAATGCTGGTTGTCAGTCGCGAACCAGTGCGCCAGCGCTGCGCGGCGCGCGTCATTGATCGCTTTGACGTGTGGCGTCATGGCGCGCATGCCGTGTGGATCAAGAATGGCCAGCCCATTGTACGGACCGCGCATCAGGCGCGCGGCGCCCGCCCTTGGGTCGAGACAACGCCGCGACAGCGTCCGTGGCGGCCCTAATCGTGGTTTCGGACTGGCATCGAGAGCGGGCCATGCCATGCTATACAACGACCCGGTCGACAAGGGAGTGGCGATGAGATCGCTCAAAGTCCGCGGTGCGTTTGTTGCCGGCATCATTGCGTTGGGCGTCGGTTCGGCATCGGCTGCTGAGTTCGCCGCGCCGGTCTTTCAGGGATCTGTACGCCCCGCCGTCGAACCGTTCCGAATCATGATCGTCCCGGGTTGGCGGGCGCAGTGTCGCGCTAAAACCGGTCAGGCCGAGGTGTCGATCGAAAAGACGACAGGCGACGAGAACGGTGTTGCCCTCAGTGCGCAAGTCTTCGTCACGGCAGGTTCGCCGAGCGCTTACGGTGTGGTGTTGTTCTTTGGCCGGGACGGGCAGGCGGGCGACGTTCAAATTGAAGAAGTGAACGGGCATCCGATCGACGACGAGACCTACGCTGAGCTTCGCGATTCCGCGGCAACCGT
>JAQBYN010000014.1 GCA_027622715.1 Pseudomonadota bacterium
GACCGCAATGGCGACGGAGGACACAATGCACTAACATTCAAACCGGACTACCTAATGGGGGCCGATCAAGACGCCCCTCGATGTTGTGGTCGCGCGCCGCATCCCGGATTCCGGCGCCAATGCCTTCGAGATGGTCCTGGTAGCTCATACCCGCGGCGGCGGCGTGATCGGGCGATGACATCATCTCGACGTAAATCGCACCTTCGGCGGCACACGACGCAAGGTACTCGTAAGTGACGTCGCGGTAATCTTCCGGCGTCTTGATGACGCTTGAGGCCGCGTCGTAGACCTCAAGAAAATGTCCGAAGTCGCGCCAATGGAATTCCCCGTCGTCGTGGAACAAATCGGCGGGCAGGGTTACCCCGTTGCGGTCTGCCAATTTGCGGACGAGCTGGGGCGGGGCGGTGCCCTCAAGATGAACGTGAAGTTCGGCCTTCGGGATCACGGCGCGATCCGCTCCCGCACGATCGGTTCGTCGGGTCCGCTTTCGCCGCCGATGGTCACGGCGTCCTGCACCAGCCGCGCAACCCGCGCGGCGTCGTCTTCGTCTGCCGCGTGGATGACACAGATCGGATTGTGTTGATCAACCGGTGCCCCGATTGCGGTCATCTGACTCAGGCCTACGGCGTAGTTGATTTTGTCGTCGGCACGGCGTCGGCCCCCGCCCAGCTCCATGACAGCGAGGCCCAGGCGACGTGTATCCATCGCCGCGATCGTGCCGGGCTGCGCCGGCATGATCGCCTGCTGTACGGCCGCCGTCGGCAGGTGTGCGTCCGGCGTCTCGATCAGCCCCCCTGGGCCGCCAAGTCCCGCGCACATTTGGGCGAATCGTTCGGCCGCCCGTCCTGAAGTGAGCGCCTCTTCAGCCTTGGCCCGACCCGCGGGAATATCGACAGCAAGCTTCCCGATCACCAGCAACTCCGCGCACAGCGCCATGGTGACCTCGTGCAACCTTGGTTCGATCGCCCGCCCAGTCAAATGGTCGATCGCCTCGCGAACTTCGAGTGCGTTGCCGGCAGTCGACCCAAGCACCTGGTCCATCCCGGTAATCAGCGCGACACAGGGCAAGCCCGCGCCGTTGGCAACATTGGTGATGCTCTGCGCAAGCTCGCGCGCCATTGCCGGATCGGCGGCGAAGGCACCGTTGCCGGTCTTCACATCCATCACCAACCCGTCGAGGCCGGCTGCGAGTTTTTTGGACAGGATCGATGCCGTGATCAGCGGAATCGATTCGACCGTGGCTGTCACGTCGCGGATCGCGTAGAGCCGACCATCTGCGGGGGCGAGGTCGGCGGTCTGTCCGATGATTGCGCATCCAGCCTTGGCAACGACGTGCTTGAAAAGGCGGAGGTCGGGCTGGGTTGTGTACCCCGGAATGGAGTCGAGCTTGTCGAGTGTGCCGCCGGTGTGACCAAGCCCGCGGCCCGAGATCATTGGCACCACACCGCCGCAGGCGGCGATCACCGGGCCCAAGATCAGGCTCACCTTATCGCCGACGCCGCCCGTCGAATGCTTGTCTAGGGCTGGGCCCGGCAAATCGACATCCGACCAGTCGACCACGGTGCCGGAGTCGCGCATGGCTAGCGTCAACGCGATGCGCTCGTCCATCGTCATGCCCTGGAAGAAAACCGCCATGGCAAACGCGGCAGCCTGTCCCTCCGACAGCGTTTTGTCGGTCAGCCCATCGACCATGAATCCGATTTCGTCAGCCGTGAGGGCATGGCCGTCACGCTTGCGACGGATCACTTCTTGCGGAAAGAACGCTGTCATTAAGGTGCTGACCTATTCCCCGTAAGGAACCCAAATGTTCTTCACCTGGGTGCATTTGCGCAAGAAGGCGTCGCCCTCGGCTTGCTCGAGATCGTACCAGTCTCGCGTCAGCCCATGACTGACCCATGTTTGTTTCATGTTTCCGGCCGAGGCCCGTTCGACAGCCACACCGCCATCGCTCGAACCGAAATCCCAGACCGCGTCGACGTCATCATGTTCGGCCAGCACTTTGGCCAACGCACCGGTGTCACCGGTGACGATATTGAGGCTGCCGCCAGGTACGTCCGAGGTATCGAGCACTTGGTAGAGGTCGGTGGCGGCGAGCGGGTGTCTCGCGGAAGGCACCGCGACAACACGATTGCCCATCGCCAACGGCGGGATCGCCAACGAGATGAAACCCAACAGCGGATTCTCTTCGGGGCAGACAACGCCCATTACGCCAAGCGGTTCATTCATGGCCACCGTGACGTTGCGCAGCGGGGTTGCATGAACGCGCCCGTCGTATTTGTCGGCCCAGGCGCCATAGGTGAACAGGCGGCTGACACTAGCCGCGACCTCACGCGCTGCTGCCCGCTTGGTTTGTCCGGTCATCAGGCAGACCCGGTCACGGAACTCCGCGGCTCGCGCTTCGAGGTTCTCGGCAATGTAGTAAATAACCTGTGCCCGGTTGTGCGCTGTCGCCTTGCTCCAAGCCTCGGCCTTCCGTGCGGCCTCGACCGCATCACGAATATCTTTGCGGTTGCCGTCGCCGACAGCGCCGGCCACCGATCCGTCTGCAGCAAGCACGGGCCGCGTGTACCCTGAATCGGGTCGCGCCTGTTTGCCGCCGATATACATCTTCGGTGTTCGGTCCAGCGCGTTGCCGGCCGAGGCCATCGCCGCCGGGACGGCCGCACCAGCAACGCCCGTATTGGCGGTTCGCTTCAGTGTCTTGAGAAACACCGGTTTAAGGTAGGCGTGCATCCCTTCGCGCCCGCCCTCGCGCCCAAAACCTGACTCTCGGTAGCCGCCGAACCCGGCCGCTGCATCGAATAGATTTGTCGAGTTGATCCATACGACACCGCTTTTGATCGCTGGCGCCATATCGAGGGCGAGATTGATGTTTTCGGTCCAGACGCTCGCCGCCAATCCGTAGCGCGTGTTGTTTGCCAATGCGACGGCGTCGGCGGGCGTGCGAAAGGGCATCGCGACGAGAACCGGTCCGAATATTTCTTCTTGCACGACCGCGGACGCCGGGCCAACGTCGGTCAGAAGGGTAGGCGGGTAAAAGAACCCTTCCGTGGGCCGTGCCCAATCGGGCTGCCAGAGCGTTGCGCCGTCGGCGGCGCCGGCGTTGACAAGACGCTCGATCTTCTCGAGTTGGACCGGCGCAACGATCGCGCCGATGTCCATGGACTTATCCAATGGGTCGCCGACCCGCAGCGTTTGCATCCGGGCTTTCAGTTTGGCGATGAAAGTGTCCGCGATACTTTCTTGCATCAGCAAGCGTGATCCGGCGCAGCAGACTTGCCCTTGGTTGAACCATATTGCGTCCACCACGCCTTCGACAGCGCCGTCGAGATCCGCGTCGTCGAAAACGATGAACGGCGACTTACCGCCCAGCTCAAGCGTCAGTTCCTTGCCGCTGCCCGCCGTTGTTTCACGTATCAGACGGCCGACTTCGGTCGAGCCGGTAAAGGCAATCTTGTCGATCCCAGGATGGGCGACAATCGCTTCGCCGGTCCGGCCATCGCCGGTCACAATGTTGACCACGCCAGGCGGTAAACCCGCATCGAGGCATAGATCGGCGAATAGGATTGCCGTGAGACTGGTAAATTCGGCCGGCTTGAGCACCACGGTGTTGCCGGCGGCCAAGGCCGGCGCCACCTTCCACGCCAGCATTAGAAGCGGAAAATTCCACGGGATGATCTGGCCGACCACGCCGACCGGTTCATGGCGCGGGAACTCAGTGTCGATCAGCTGTGCCCAACCCGCGTGATGATAGAAATGCCGTGCAACCAACGGAATATCGATGTCGCGGGTTTCCCGAATCGGTTTGCCGTTGTCCATGGTTTCCAGAACGGCGAACAGGCGCGCATGTTTTTGCACCATACGGGCGAGGGCGTAGAGGACGCGCGCGCGCGCCGGCCCGCCAACCTTTGCCCAGCCGGGTTGGGCGTCGCGCGCTGCGGCAACAGCGGCATCGACATCAGCGGCGCTTGCCTGCGCGATCTTCGCGAGCGGCTTCGCCGTCGCGGGATTGATCGAATCGAAATAACCGCCCTCGGTCGGCGCTCGCCATGTATCGGCGATGAACAATTCGGTCTGGCGACCACGCGCGTCGAGCCACGCGTTGGCGATGTTCGCGGCTTCGGGTGCAGGGCCGTAATCCAGCGTGTCAAAAATCTCGGCGACGGTCATGCTTATGCCGTGGGGTGGCGGTTGAAGGCGGAATAGCGCCCGGTCACGTGATGCTCAAGCTGTCTCTCAATATCGGACAACAGGCTCGACGCGCCAATGCGGAACAATGCCGGGTCCATCCAAGGTCGGCCCAATTCTTCTTTCATCAACGCAAGATAGCTCACCGCGGCCTTTGCCGTGCTGATGCCGCCGGCGGCCTTGAACCCGACACGGTGTCCCGTCTGGGCCATGTAGTCGCGAATGGTGCGCACCATGACAAGGCTGACGGGCAGGGTGGCATTCACGGCTTCCTTGCCGGTCGAAGTTTTGATGAAATCGCTGCCCGCCATCATGCACACGAGGCTGGCACGGGCGACGTTGCGCAGAATGGAGAGGTCGCCTGTCGCGATGATCGATTTTAGGTGGGCGTCACCGCACGCCGCGCGAAAAGCCCGCACTTCGTCGTACAGCGCCTGCCAATTACCGGTCAGCACATGGCTGCGATTGATCACGATATCGATCTCTGCGGCACCTGCCGCGACCGACGCTTCAACCTCACGGATCCGCAGCTCCAGCGGCGAGAGGCCGGCCGGGAACCCAGCAGAGACCGCCGCGACCGGAATGCCGCTACCCTCGAGCGCCCGCAACGCGGGTTCAAGCATCGCATGGTAAACGCACACTGCGCCGACTTGGATCGGTTGCTCGGCCATGCCCAGCGCCTGAAGAATATCGGCACGCACTGGTTGGCGCGCTTTGGCGCACAGCCGCGCGACCTTGGCCGGGGTGTCGTCGCCCGCCAGCGTTGTAAGGTCGATCGTCGTAACGGCTTTGAGGAGCCAGGCGGCCTGCCAGTTCTTCTTTACGGTGCGCCGCGTTGGAATGGTGGCAGCGCGGCGTTCAACGGCACTGCGGTTCACCCGGACGCCGCGCAGCCAATCGAGCTCAAGCGCGGTTCCCGAGTTTCGCGTCGGCTGCGTGTCGGCGGGGTATGTGGCCCCGGCGAGGGGTGTGACGTTGTGGCTGCTCATGCGCCCCATTTTACAGGTTCACGCGCCGCTTCCGAGTCGTCTCAACCGCCTTTTACCTTAATCCAGCCGCGAATCGCCTTCTCCAGTCCCGCCTTTTTGCGCTGGACCTCGTCCATCGTCTTGAAATTGGCGGTGCGGACCTGCTCGCCGTCGCCCTCGAGAACGCCGTGCCGCGCGCCGATCAGGGCGCCCTGTTGGAAGAACAGTTGCACGGCCTTCTTGGTCCGCGGCGGGATCGTCGCGATGTTGCCTTCAAAAGAGAACGTCGGCCCACCCCATTTGATTGATTCGGTGATCCGCTTGTCGACACCCAGCACGATTTTTCGCACGGCTCTGATTTCGTCGATCAAAGGATGGTCGAGTTGGTCGAGAAATGCCTCGACCTCGGGGTTTTGTGGCATGAGTTTCTCCGGCGATCCGAATCAGGCCCCGGCCAGGTCGGACAGGAAACGCTTAACCAGCCGGGTGAGGTCTTTCGCCGCGAGATCGGCAAAGTGCAACGTCTGCTTATGGGTCAGTGGCTCGTCGCTCATCCCGGCCGCTAGATTGGTCAGGACCGACACCGCTGCTACCCGCAATCCGCAATGACGGGCGACCAGCACTTCGGGCACCGTCGACATACCGACAGCGTCGGCACCGAGCGTGCGGAACGCACGAATTTCGGCTGGCGTCTCGAAATTGGGGCCGAGGTATCCGGCATAGACGCCCTCGTACAAGGTGATGCCAAGTTCGCTGGCGGTCTTTTTGAGGAGCGCGCGCAAGGCGGGGTCGTAGGCGTCGACCATGTTGGGAAAACGCGGTCCGAACGAGTCGTCGTTGGGCCCGGTGAGCGGATTGCCGGGCTGCAGATTGATGTGGTCGCTAATCGCCATCAGGCTGCCGGGCGCCCGGTCGGCGACAAGACAGCCCGCGGCGTTGGTAGCAAACATTACCTCGCACCCCAGCGTTTTGAAGGTGCGCACCGGCGTGACCATAGCCTTGAGGTCACCCTCGTAGGAATGGGCGCGGCCCTGCAAACAGACCACCGTCGCGCCGCCCAACTGTCCAACCAGCAGATTACCCGCGTGACCTTCAACACCGGGCTTGGGGAACCCGGGCAGATCGGCGTAAGAAACGATGGTGACGTTCTCGATTTCGCTGCCGAGATCGCCAAGACCGGAGCCGAGGATGATCCCTGCAGTCGGTTGCGCGCCGCCGGTTTTCTCACGGATAATATCCGCGGCACGGTGCGCGTCCTCGGTCATGCGTTATCTAAATTGTTGGGACCGAACGCGCCCGGCAATAGCGCACCCACGGTGAACGTCTGGCGCAACCCTTCGGGCCCGCACACGTGAACCGGCGTCGCGGCATCGGCAAACTCGTTGAGCCGTTGACGGCATCCGCCACACGGCGTGCACAGCCCGTCGCCGCCACCGATCACGACAACTTCGACGATGGTGCGTTCGCCGGCGGCAATCATCGCGCCAATGGCCGACGCTTCCGCGCATTGGCCTTGCGGGTAGGCGGCGTTCTCGACGTTCGCGCCCGCATACAATTTTCCGCTCGCGCCACGCAGGCATGCACCGACTTGAAAGTTGGAGTAGGGCGCGTAGGCGCGCTCGCGGGTCTCGCGCGCCATCGCGATCATGTCGTCGAGGATGCTCATCGTTCTTTAATATAGGGGATGCCGCTGGCGCGCGGTGCAACCGCTTTGCCAACGAACCCCGCCAGCAGAATGACGGTTAGCGCAAAGGGCAGGGCCTGGATGAACTGCACCGGAATAATGCCGATGCCTGGAATATCGACGCCCTGGAGCCTTGTTTGCACAGCGTCGGTGAAGGCAAACAAGAAACACGCGAACATTGTTGGCCACGGCCGCCACTTGCCGAAGATCAAGGCGGCCAGCGCAATGAACCCTTGGCCTGCCGACATATTGCGCAAGAAGCCCGCATTCTGCGCGATTGACAGGTAAGTCCCACCGATGCCGCACAGGATGCCGGTGACGATCAGTGCTTGATACCGCATCCAATCAACCGAGATACCGGCCGTATCGACCGCTTCCGGGCTTTCGCCAACTGCCCGCAACCGCAGACCGAATCGGGTCTTGTAGATCACCCAGGCCGTCAACGGCACGCAAAGAACCGCGATATACACAAACATGTTGTGGCCGCTGATAATCTCGAAATAGATCGGACCAATAACGGGAATGTCGGCCACGGCCTCGGCGCCCGGCCAACTCCAGGGGTGAAACCGCGCGCCCCCCTCGACCCGTGGGGTTTGCCCGCCCTGCCTGAACCACGCCAGCGCCAACGTCGGCCCAAGACCCGCCACCAAAATGTTGATCGCCATGCCCGACACGACCTGGTCGCCCTTGTGCGTCACGCAGGCATAGGCATGGATCATGGCGAGCGCGACGGCAAAAGTGATTCCTGCGGCAAGTCCGAGCCACGCCGAATGCGTTACCGCCGCGACCGTCGCCGCGGCGAACGCGGCGCCCAGCAGTTTGCCCTCAAGGGCAATATCGACGACCCCAGATCGCTCGGCGTAAAGCCCCGCAAGGGCTGCAAGAATCAACGGCGTTGAGACGCGCAATGTCGCGTCGGCAATCAACACGATCATGGTGAAGAATTCTTCCATGACCTATTCTGCCGCGGCCCCGACGGCGCGGCCGCCAACAATACGAATGTAAGCGGCGATGATGTGCGGTCTAAACACATGCTCCATCGCGCCGGAGAACAAGATGACGAGGCCTTGGATCACCACCACCAGGTCGCGCGTGATCGTTGGAATGTCGAAGCTTAGTTCCGATCCGCCCTGATACAGCATGCCGAACAAAAGGGCGGCGAAGAAAATTCCTAGCGGGTGGTTTCGGCCCATCAGCGCAACCGCGATGCCGACGAAGCCGAAGCCTGCGGGAAAATCGAGAATCAGTCGGTGATGGACGCCGATGATCTCGTTGATACCCACCATCCCGGCAAGCCCGCCGGAAATAAGCATTGCCAAGATGATATTCCGCGACGGTGAAATGCCGGCATAAACCGCCGCCGCCTGGTTCGCGCCAACGGTCCGAATTTCATAGCCCCAGCGCGTGTGCCAAATGAACACCCACACCAAGAAGGCTGCGATCAACGCAATGACAAAGGACAAGTTGAGCGACGACTGACCCATGTTGATGCCGATTCCGCGCAGCACGTCATGCATAAATGGCAGCCATGCGTTGGCATCGAATTCACGACTTTGCGGCGCCTGTTGGCCGGGTTGGATAAGAACCTCGACCAAAAGATAGGTGATCATCGCCGCGGCGAGAAAATTGAACATGATCGTCGTGATCACGACGTGACTGCCGCGCTTCGCTTGCAGGTATCCCGGTATGAACGCCCAGGCGGCGCCGAACGCCATCGATGCGGCAATCGCAATCAAAATCACAATCGGTGCCGGCCACCCCGAAAAAGCCAGCCCCACCAAACCGACACCCAGGCCGCCGACATAGGCTTGGCCCTCGCCACCAATGTTGAACAGCCCGCAGTGAAAGGCGATGGCGACCGCGAGCCCGGTGAAGATAAAATTGGTCGTGTAGTAAAGCGTGAAACCGATGAGGTCTGACGCGCCGAACGCGCCCAGCACCAACAGCTTCATTGCCTTGAACGGGTCTTCGCCAATTGCGGCAATGATGATGCCGGCGATGACAAAAGCGACCAGAAGATTGGTGACGGGCACCAAAACGTGGGTAACCCAGCGCGGCACCTGAGTCGGGGGAGCGAGGGCGATCACGCCGCCGCTCCCAGCCGTTCGCCCGCCATCATCAGGCCAAGTTTTCGTTCGTCGGCCTCGGCTTGGCTGACCTCGCCGACAATGCCGCCATCGAACATCACAATAATCCGGTCCGACAGCGACAGGATTTCGTCGAGCTCGACCGAGACCAGGAGGATCGCCTTGCCCTGATCGCGCATTGCAATCAGACGCTTATGGATGAACTCGATGGCGCCGATATCGACGCCGCGGGTCGGTTGTCCGACGAGAAGCAAATCGGGGTTCTGGTCCATCTCGCGCACCAGCACGATTTTTTGCTGGTTGCCGCCGCTGAATGCCGAGGTTCGCAACAATGGGTTGGACGGGCGCACGTCAAAACGCTCCATTTTTTCCGCTACGTCCGCAACGATGGCGCTTTGGCGCATCAGGATCGCGCCGGTGTATTTCGGATTGTCCTGATGACCGAGAATCGAACTCTCGTTCGCCTGGAAGGAGACCACGAGGCCCATGCGTTGGCGGTCTTCGGGGACATGCCCCATACCAAGCTCACGCATTTGGCGCGCGTTGCGCATGTGCGCCGCGTCGATTTCCGTTCCTTTGAACCGGATGGTGCCAGATTCGATAGGGCGGATTCCGGCAAGCGCTTCGAGCAGCTCGGATTGCCCGTTGCCGGCGACCCCGGCGATGCCGAGAATTTCGCCGGCCCGCACATCGAAGGAAACACCTTTAACGCGTCGGACGCCCTGTCCGTCACGGACCGAAATATCTTGCACCGCCAAGACTTCTGCGCCGGGTGTCGCGACGGTTTTTTCGACCCGCAAAAGGACCGAACGGCCAACCATGAGCTCCGCGAGTTTTTCGCGGGAAGTTTCGGCAGTCTTCACGTTCGCCACAACTTCGCCCTGGCGCATGACCGTAACGTTGTCGGTCAGGGCCATGATCTCGCGCAGTTTGTGGGTGATCAGAATGACCGTCTTGCCTTGATCGCGTAGCGCCCGCAGAATATCGAACAGCTGATCAACTTCTTGCGGGGTGAGAACCCCCGTGGGTTCGTCCAGGATTAGGATATCGGCGCCGCGATAAAGCGCCTTCAGGATTTCGACCCGTTGTCGCAATCCGACCGCCAAGGTCTCGATGGTTGCGTCGGGATTGACCTCGAGTGAATAGTCGCGTTCGAGCCGTTCCAGCTCAGCGCGCGCGCGTTCGAGACTAGGGGCGAGGATACGCCCGGTTTCGGCCCCAAGAATGACGTTCTCCAACACCGTAAAAGGTTCGACCAACATGAAGTGTTGATGAACCATGCCGATGCCGTGACTGAGCGCGTTCTGGGGTCCGGTGATCTTAACGGCTGTGCCGTTGACGAGGATCTGTCCGGCGTCGGCCTGGTAATAGCCGTAGACGATACTCATCAAAGTCGATTTGCCGGCGCCATTTTCGCCGATGATGCCGTGGATGCTTCCGCGCGGGACGGCGAATGAAACGCCATTGTTGGCGTGGACGGGACCGAACCATTTGTCGATCCCGCGCAGTTCAAGGGCCGGTGGCGCTTCTGCGATCGGCGTAGCCACGTCCGTTTCCAATCCGGTCACGAGACGCGCCACACCATTCGACGAAACGCCGCCGGCCCTGAACCGCTAGAGCGGTCTAAGAGTTAGCTACCCTTGTACCCGTTGACCTTGATCTTGCCCGAGACGATGTCTTTGCGGGCCTGCTCGATGCGGGCCTCCATCGCTGGGGTGATCAAGCTGCGATTGTGCTCGTCAAGTGCCCAACCCACACCGCCTTCGGCCACACCAAGTGACTGAATGCCGGCTGTGAACATGCTGCCCTTGGCGTCCTTGAACGCGTTTTCGACGGCAACATCCACGCGCTTCAGCATCGACGTCAGCATCGTGCCCGGATGCAAGTAGTTCTGGTTGGAGTCCACGCCAATGGCGAGTTTGCCGCCATCAACCGCGGCCTGATAGACGCCCACGCCAGTGCCACCGGCAGCCGCGTAGATAACGTCCGCACCGCGACCGAATTGACTGCGCGCGAGTTCAGCACCCTTGCCCGGATCATTCCAGGCCGCCGGCGTTGTGCCGGTCATGTTCTGGAACACTTCGACGTCCGGGTTCACGTATTTGGCACCCTCAGCGTAGCCCGCGGCAAAGTTGCGGATCAGAGGAATGTCCATCCCGCCGACAAATCCAACCTTGCCGGTCTTTGACGCGAGCGCGGCGGCCATGCCGACTAGGAACGAACCCTCGTGTTCTTTGAACACGATTGAGCGAACATTTGGCAAATCGACAACGGCGTCGATGATGGCAAAGCTGGTATCCGGAAACTCTTTGGCTACTTTTTCGATTGCCGGCGCCTGAGCAAAGCCGATACCGACCACGATGTTGGCGCCGTCCTTTGCCATTCTGCGAATGGCTTGCTCGCGTTGCGTCGGGCTGGTGACCTCAAACTCGCGATAGGCAACACCCGATTCCATTTTGAATCGTTCAGCACCGTCAAACGCGGCTTGGTTAAACGATTTGTCGAATTTGCCGCCCATGTCGAAGACGATGGCCGGTGAAAAGTCCGCCGCGTTGGCCGAGGATACGGCTACGGCGAGGCTGACTGCTGCCAACCCAGAGAGCATTAGGCGTTTCATGAAACGGCCTCCCTACTTATATGTTTCTACGCGGTCAGCTTAACGGACAGGTGCCGCCGCAAACAGCACCTTTCCCGATTTATCCACATCTTCGCGGGGGTCGTTACCCGAGGGGAAAGCTAGCGAAACCCCCGCAACGGGCGGTCTGGACTGCGTTGCAGCCAGTTGGTTGCTGGATAGGCGCAGGCCCCGTCGATGACATGCAGAGAATATGCATGGCGGGAACGTGCCGAACGGTTGGGCGCGCTGCCGTGCGGCAATGCACCGTGTAACAAGACGAGTGTCCCCTTGGGGACCTCAAGCGGCACGAATTGATCGGCGGGCCACGGCGTATCGTCGGTTACGTCGTTTCTCACCGAGCCGTCGGCCTCACGAATGAAGCGCGATCGCACGGGTTGGCGATGAGCGCCGGGCCAGGCCCACAAGCAACCGTTCTCGATCGTTGCGTCCTCAAGCGCCCACCACAGGCCGATGACACTCGACGGTTCGGTGTAGAGGTACGTCGCGTCTTGATGAAATGTTACCTCGCCACCAATATGCGGCGGCTTGAAGATATACATGCTCTGCAGCGCGAGCGGCTCCTTGAGCGGTAGCGCCTCAACCAACTCGCACACCGCGTCGGCACGTGAAAACGCATCGAACACGCCGTCAAGATCGTGCATCGCGTGCCCGATCTTGTTGATCGATCGGTCGAGCGCCTGCCTCAGTGCGCCGTTCTCGTCGAACGCGTCCTCTTCGAAAAAGCACCGAATCTTGTCGCCGGAGTTTAAGAAGTAGTCGTCCTTGTTCAGCGACCCGTCGTGCGCCAGGAACACCGAGATTTCTTCAGGGCTGAAGTCGCGCACAATCTTGCCCGCCCGTGCCATCAACCGGTCGCACGCTGCCGCGTCGGTGAATCCTTCCAAGACGAGGTACCCGTCGCGGTCGAAGGACTCGAGATGGGCAGAAGAAACCATTAGCGAAAGGCCGGTTCGTCGAAACTACGTAGTTTGCGCGAATGGAGATGTTGGACACCGCCGTCGCGCAAGATGCGCACGGCCTCCAAACCTATTTCAATGTGCTGGCTGATTCTTTCGCGGTAGACGACATTCGCCATGCCGCGCAATTTGATCTCACCATGAATAGGTTTGTCGGAAACCACGAGGAGCGTGCCGTAGGGCACGCGGAAACGAAACCCGTTGCCGGCAATCGTCGCTGATTCCATGTCGACGGCAATCGCCCGGGCCTGACTCAGGCGCTGGAACAATTCATCAAATCGTAGCTCCCAGTTTCGGTTATCGGTCGTTGCGACGGTTCCGGTGCGCATGCTGGTCTTGAGTTCTTGTCCTACCAGGCCGGTCACTCGCGACACCGCCTGCTGTAGGGCGACCTGGACTTCGGCAATCGGCGGCACCGGCACCCATTGGGGCAAATCTTGATCCAACACGTGATCTTCGCGCACGTAGGCATGGGCCAAGACATAGTCGCCCAACCGCTGGGTCCGCCGCAACCCAGCACAGTGTCCCAACATCAACCAGGCATGCGGACGCAGAACCGCGACATGGTCGGTGATGGTTTTGGCATTGCTCGGGCCGACGCCGATGTTGATCAACGTAATACCCTGGCGGTCGGGTCGAACGAGATGATAGGCTGGCATTTGGGGTAGGCCGGGCGGATGGGTACCGCTCGCTTCTTGTTTGGTCAGACTCGGATTAGGCGTGATGACATCGCCGGGCTCGACCAAATGGGAATACTCGTTCCCTTCCGTCACCTCGCGCTTGGCATAGGCGATGAACTCGTCGACGTAGCGCTGGTAATTGGTGAAGAAGACGAAGCGCTGAAAGTGGTCAGCGTCCGTGGCCGTATAGTGCGTCAATCGATGCAATGAGAAATCAACCCGTTCAGCGGTAAACAGCGCCAGCGGAAACGGATTGCCGGGCTGCGTGAGATGCGTGCTGTTGGCAATCGCGTCGTCAATCCGGCTGAGGTCGGGTAGCAGGAAATAGCGTTGGAGCGCGTGTATCTGTGATCGCTTGACTCCTGCAGTGGCCTCCTCGACGGCGAAGGGCAGGGGAATGCGGCGATCGCTCAATCCAACCAACACCGGCTTTTTTTTGTGATTGGTGATCAAATGGCCGATTTGCGAGGCGTAGTAGTCACCGAACAAGTCGGGGCGCGTCAGGGTCGCACCGTAATGACCTGGATCGAACAGCGCGCCGTATGACAGTCTGGCGTCGGTCTGCATATCGTCGGGGCCGATGGTAATCCCGACATAGGGATAGCAGGCGCTGGCCAAGGCGGCCTCGTCTGGGGTGGCGCCCTCCACCGCGCGGTCGAACTCGCGCCGAATGATGGCGATGCTGCGGTTATAGATTTCCGCGATCCGCTGGCCGGCGGCCTCGGCATCTTCGAACGCGGCCAATTCGCTGACACCGCCGTGTCCCACGCTGGAAATCGCGGGGTCGCCAAACGTTCCAATCTCATTCATGCGGCCATTCTAGGCTAAAGTGAAATTTCGGATAGAGAGGAATGGCACATGGCTGAACGCATTTGGGATCGTTTTCTGACCGACCGGGATCGCGCGGTCTTTGCGGCGTCGGGCTACGGCACGCGCGCCGGGTTCGGCCAACGCCCGGCATTGCTCGTCATCGACGTCAATTACAACTTTGTCGGCGACAAGCCTGAGCCCATTCTCGAGTCGATCAAACGGTGGCCGAACTCATGCGGCGAAGAAGGGTGGGCGGCGATCCCGCGCATTCGCACCCTCATTGATTCGGCGCATACCAACGGTGTTCCGGTGATTTACACCACGGGCGATGTGCGAGCCGACCGCTGGGACCGTGGCAGCTGGGCCTGGAAGAACAGCCGCACCAGTAAAAAGGGACCGGCCCCGGTCGCGACCAATCTCGATCCGAATGGCATCCTCCCGGACATCGCGCCGGCGCCGGAAGACATCGTGATCCGCAAACTCAAGCCCAGCGGCTTCTACGGCACCAATCTCGAGTCCTTCCTGACGCTGCTCCAAGCCGATTCAGTCATTATCGTCGGAACGACAACGTCGGGCTGCGTGCGCGCGACGGCGATCGACGCCTTCAGCGCAAACTACCGCGTAACCGTTGTCGAGGATGGCTGCTTTGACCGGTCCGAGGCGTCGCATGCGATCAACCTGTGCGACCTAAATGCGAAATATGCGGATGTCATCGCGACCGAGGAGGTCGAAACATATTTCGCCGGGTTGCCCGGCGGCTTGTTCGATCTGCCGCCGGGCCCCGCCTGAATTAAAGGCTGTCGCCGCCAATCTTGAGAAAGTCGTACCGGCTGCCGGATTTGACCACGAAATCGATCGACTGACCGTCGCGCAGAACCTTAACCGGCACATCGCTTCCGGCGCCGCCGAGCGACCACATGGTGCGGTAGAATTCTTCTTGGGTGCGCACCCGGGCCTCGCCGATCCCGATGATCATGTCGCCGGGCTTCAAGCCGGCTTTCGCCGCTGGTCCGTTGACCCACATTGAGGTGATGACCACCACATTGCGGAGCTCCTGGCTGAAAATGCCGAGCCACGGTCGGTCGCTCCCCGGACCGCGGCCATCGGTGAGCATGTCGGCAAGCACCGGTTTGAGCAGATCGGTTGGCACAAACATATTGCCGGGCAGGTTGACGTTGCCGCCACGGGCGTTGCGCACAAACAGCGACCCCACGCCGACCAATTCGCCGCGGTCGTTGACCAGCGCCGCACCGCCCCAATCGTCATGCGGCGGCGAGGTGAAGATCGCGTTGTCCACCATGTATTCCCAGAAGCCGGTAAAAACGCGGCGCTCGACAACGATCGCGCCGAGAACCTTGTCGGCGCCACCGCTGCCGACGACTAAGACGCGGTCGCGTTCGGCGAGGTCGCCCGATGCGCCCATCCGCAGCGGCCTGATGCCCAGCGGTGTGAGGGCGCGCACCAGACCAAATCCGGTGTCGTAGTCGTAGGCGACGTATTCGGCGCCGACCGTGCGCCCGTCGTTGGCGTGGAGTTCGATCTCTGTCGCTTCGAGGATCAGGTAGCCGATGGTGAGAATCAGGCCGTTGTCGTCGATGACGATGCCATGCCCGGACCTGTGGGTACCCAGGCCGGACGCGGTTGCCGCGTCGCGTGGTATTCGCGACTCCAAGCGCACAACAGCATCAAGAATGTCGGCGCTCGAGGTGCGTTCCTGTGCCATCGCCCGCGGCGGCGCCATCGCCGCGACCGCAAGGGCGACAATAACTGCGGAGAGCCAGGCAAATCTCGGCGTGACGTTTCTTGTCATTCCTGCGACCTCATGGGCGATCCATACGTGATCCTATGACGAGCCGACCCTGTTGCGCCATCATCGACCCCCACGCCACCCACAAGTTGTTGTGATAGCCTGTAACTTCGCGAAGCCAAACGACGATGGAGGCGTGTCATGCCAGCTCAGATCAAACGACGATTCATGTCGGTCGGTAACCGTGCCGTTCATTACCGGCGTGCCGGTAGCGGTCCACCGGTCGTCCTGATTCATGCCTCGCCGGCATCATCGCGGGCGGTGATCCCGTTAATCGACACGCTGTCAGGGTCGCACACGGTCTTTGCGTTCGACTCGCCCGGATTTGGCGAAACCGATCCGCTCGGCGTTGCGAAGGTCAACATCGAGAAGATTGCCACGGCCTATGCCGCTGCACTTGATACCTTGAAGATGCCGCGTTGTGCGCTCTACGGCACCCATACCGGCGCATGTATCGCGCTCGAGTTGGCGCGGCGCTTTCCCAAAAAGTTCACCGGCGTCGTATTAGATGGTGTACCGATTTTTGGCGCGGCCGACACCCGCGACATTCTCAGGAATTATCTGCCTCCGTTCCGCGCGTTGTGGGATGGCAGCCATTTACCCGGGCACTGGTCCCGCATGCGCGACCAAGTCCTGTGGTTTCCGTGGTACCGTCGCACGGCCGCGGCGCGCAGCGATCGCGCCTTTTCCACGCCCGATCAACTTCATGCATCGATCATGGATTTCTTCCGTTCGGGCGATGCCTACCGCAAGGGCTATGGCGCGGCGTTTACCTACAACGTCGGCGCCGCGGCCCGCGCTCTCACAATTCCAGCGACATTCATGGCGCGCGACGACGACATGCTCTATCCGCATCTCGATCTCTTGCCAAAGCTGCGGCGCAGTCAGGTGATCGAACGTCACGGTCGCCACGGCTATCTCAAAGAGCAGGCCCGGGTGATCAAAGGGTACGTTCGCAAAGCCAAGCCGCCAGCCGACCCGGCATTGGCGCCCATCGCCGGTCGCATCAATCGCCGGTACATCGACTTGCCCAAGGGGCAAGTGCTGGTCCGGTCCGCCGGGGAGGGGCAGGGTGGTCGCCCCCTCGTTCTGATCCACGACGGGCGGTGGTCGTCTCACATGTTCGGGCCGTTGATGACGGCGTTGTCGAGGCGTCGGCCGGTTTACGCATTCGATCTGCCGGGCAACGGCGATTCGGATGGGCCGGCCAAAGCGCGCCCGACCGTAGCTGATTTCGCCAAAGACGCCGCCGCCGTGGCCGGCAAACTCGGTCTCAAGAAGTATGACCTGTACGGCAAGCAAAGCGGCGCGTCGGTCGCGGCAGAAATAGCGGCCCTGCATCCCGCCCGGGTCGGCAAGTTGATCCTCGACGGCGTCATTCTGTTTTCGGCAGCTGAGCGAAAACGTCTCGCCGCGCATTACACACCACCGATCGAGGTGACCTGGGACGGCGCCCATCTGTTCAAGACCTGGTTGATGTTGCGCGACGAGCTTGTGTTCTGGCCGTGGTATGCGCGCGACGGCAAGCATGCGCGCGCAATTGACGGCAACTTCGATGCACCGTGGTTGCACGGTCGCGTCGTCGAGGTTCTCAAGAGCAAGGGCACCTATCACCTGCTCACCCAGGCCGCCTTGAAGCACGATATCGCGCGCACCCTGACCCGCCTGAAACCGACGACACTGATCGTCGGTGAGGCGTCTGACCCGCTCGCGCGCTACGCAGGAAAGGCGGCACGCCTGTTGCCGAACGGCAGCCAGACCTTGTTGCCGCCGGAAACGGGCGGGCAAGCCGCGACCCTCTCCAAGTTTCTCGACTTTTAGAGAGGGGAAGTCTGTGACGATCGAAATTCGCTCGCTCCACGATTCGTTTGGCGCGGAAGTCATCGGCGTGGATCTTTCGCGACCGCTGGACGCGGAAGAATTCGCCACCGTCCACCGCGCCCATCTCGACCACGGCATCATTCTGTTTCGCGACCAAGAGCTGACGCCCGCGCAGCACAAAGCCTTCAGCCGCCGCTTCGGGCCGCCGGAGATTCACGTCGTCTCGTGGTACCGCTTACCCGACCATCCCGAAATCATTGTGGTCTCCAACAAGAAAGGCGCCGAGGGCAAGCCGCTCGGCCTGGAAGATGCTGGCCGCTACTGGCACAGCGATATGTCCTACTTGCCCACGCCTGCGCTCGGCTCAATCCTCTACGCGGTAGAAGTGCCGCCGACTGGCGGCGCCACGATGTTCGCCAGCATGCATGCGGCGTTCGACGCGTTGACGCCCGAGCGCAAAGAATCGCTCTCCAAGATGCGCGCGGTCCACCATTTCGGCAGCCGCTGGTACCGCGAGAAAGACAAGGCAGGCATCCGCCCGCCGATGACCAAAGAGGAAGAAGAAAAAACCCCGCCGGTCGATCATCCAATCATCCGCACCCATCCCGAGAATGGCCGCAAGTCCATCTACACCGGCGGCTTCACCATGGGTGTCGTCGGCATGGCGCAAGATGAGGCCCTAGAATTTCTCGACGACCTCGACGCATTCATGACCCAACCGCAGTTCGTCTACACCCACGAATGGCGCGCCGGCGACGTCGTGTTCTGGGACAACCGCTGCACGATGCATCACGCCACGGTCTACGACGCCCAAAAGCACACCCGTCACATGCATCGCACCACGATCAAGGGCGACAAGCCGTTCTAGCTGATGCTTACAGCCACCGCCGCACGCGTCCCTTGTAGTCGCGGTAGGCCACGCCGAACTTGCCCTCAAGATAACGTTCCTCGCGCCTGATCACTCCGTAGTGCATCACCACCAGCACGAGCGGGAGCAGCAGAATGACCCACCCAGAATTAACGGCAAAGGCCAGCCCGAGGTAGAACGCCGTCAGACCCAAGTAGATCGGATTGCGCGAAAACCGGTACACCCCATCGGTCACCATTGTCGTGCTCGGTTTGTGCGGCTGCACGGCGGTCCCGGCCCGGCGAAACCGCGTCGTGCCGCCGCCGGCCAGTATCAGGCCGATAAGGATCAAAACCCCGGCGACAATCCAGCGGGCGGGGGCGTCGACGAGGGGGATTGGTATAAATTGGTCGATCAGCGCGCCGGCAACCAGTCCGCCCGCGTATACGAGCGGTGGCGGCATCACAACGCCGGGGTGATCGGCATGGGCCGCGGCGGGGGCGGGTTGTTTGTTTCCGTCGGGGGTGGTCATCGGGTCCTCCAGTCTCAACAGGTCGTACCGACAGATGTTGTCATCAAGGCAAGCTGCGCCATGGCCGGGACGAACGATCGCTAATCGGTGGAAAACTCGACGAGGTCGTAATCCGACTCGAGCAAATCCCACCGCACCTTCACCGGAATCAGGTCCGGGCCGCTGTTCCATAGTTCGATCGGCGGGAACTCTTCAAAGTGCCAACGGAACCGGCGGCACGCGAAGGTGCCGGCCTCGACCGTGACGCTTTCTTCGCCAATGAACTCAAAGACGCCATGCCGCGCTGCCATGATCGGGCCCGATGCCCCGTTGGGAAGCGGCGAGGTACTAACCATCAGGAACTTCTGGATCGCCGGGCCGGCTGGATCGAAATGGGCAGGCTTCATCGCATCGCCGCTGACCGGGTGGCCGCCAAAAATGCAAACCGGTTCGTCGAAGGTCATGGATTGATGCAACCGTCCAGCGCCGCGGGTCCACGAGTCACAGGTCACCTTCTGGCCATCGATCAGGAACCAAGCCGCCCCCTCGAAGGCGCCACCCACGCTCAAACGGACATAGGCGTCTCTCGGGTACCACCGCGAATCCAGCGTGGAGACGACGTCACGGAGCACCCCATCTTCGTCCATCTCACAGTGGGCCCGGTGCGTCCGCGTGCCGTCCGGCTGAACGGTGACCGTGAACCACTCGCGGCCGGTTTCACCCTTGGTATCGTGCCGGTAGGACAGCTTTCCCCGTAGGGTGCGATGGCGCATGCTGTGCACACTAGATGAGCGGGCGCCGGTCGGGGAGTGGCATCCAAGCAATGGTCGGGAATATCGTCCGCTGTCAGGCGTTTACCTCCCAATAGCCAAAACCGGTTCGCGCTAACAGATTACTTGATAAAACAGTTATAACTCTTTGTTTTAATTGGATTAGGCGCTGACAGGTGCAAGAGAAAGACCGACTTATAATTGAGCAGATTCCGCGTCTGCGGCGCTATGCGCGGGCGCTAACCGGCAACGCGAATGCCGCCGAGGATCTCGTTCAAGACTGTTTGGAGCGCTCCTGGAACAAGTTCCACCTGTGGCAGCGCGGCAGCAACATGCGCGCCTGGATGTTCACGATCATGCACAACATTCACGTTAATCAGGTTCGAAAAGCGATCAGCCGACCTACCGTTGTATCGCTGGCTGAGTGGACCGACGACCGCGGCGTCAAGCCAGTGCAGGAAAAGCGCGTCGAAGTCCGCAACGTTGGCGCGGCGTTGGAACTCTTGCCCGAAGAGCAGCGCGCGGTCGTCCTGCTCATCGGCTTGGAAGAACTGAGCTACCTGGAAGTCGCAAAGGTCCTCGACATTCCTATTGGCACGGTGATGTCGCGGCTATCGCGGGGACGCGAGCGCCTGCGCCAAATGCTTTCGGATGTCGGCGTCGAGCCAAAGGAAACGGTGACTGAGACATGACCCAAACACCGATCACTGACATCGATCTGCACGCCTATGTGGACGGTCAGGTCGATGCGACCCGGCGCGCCGAGATCGAGGCACACCTCGCAGCGAACCAAGCCGCGGCTGCAACAGTGCGCGAATATCGCCGCCTCAATCGGCGTCTTCACGAAGAATTCGACGATGTTCTCAACGAGCCGGTGCCGCACGCGATGATCCGCGTGTCGCGCCGCCAGCCGTTCGACGTGATCCGCCGGATCGCGGCCGTCCTCGTCCTGGTTGTAGTGGGGGGCGCGGGGGGGTGGGTGCTCAACGATCTCTCCGCCGCGCAAGGCGACCCGGTCGCCGCGGCGTTCCCTGAGCGGGCCGGGATCGTGCATGCGATTTATTCGGCTGAACGCCGTCATGCGGTCGAGGTCGCCTCGGACGAACGACCGCACCTGGTCGCCTGGCTGACCAACCGGCTCGGCACCGACGTCAAACTGCCCGATCTGACAGAGGCGGGATTCCAATTGGTCGGTGGTCGCTTGCTTCCCGGCGAGTCCAAGCCGGCGGCCCATTTCCTCTACGAGGACGTCGAAGGCCGCCGGGTGACCTTGTATATGCGCCACGGCGATACCGGCAGGGGCGACACGAGATTCTCCTTCGCTGATGAAAATGGCGTCGGGGTCTATTACTGGATTAACGGCCAGACCGGCTACGCGCTGGCTGCCAGCCTTGAGCGCGAAGACCTGCTGAAGGTCGCCAAGATCGTCTACCACCAACTTGGCGGTTAGGCCGGCGGTTGAGTTTGACCTCACGCCGTTCTATTAGGACGCCGTGCTCTTCTGGCTATCCAAGACCTTCTGGATCATCGCCGCGCCAGCCAATCTCGCGCTGATCGTCGCAGTATTAGGTGTCCTATTGCTGTGGACGCCCTGGCGGGTCCTCGGTCGAAATCTGGCGGCACTCGGGATCACTGTTCTCGTCGTTTTCGCTGTATTGCCAATCGGAAGCTGGTTGGCGTTACCGCTCGAAAACCGGTTTGGGACGCCCGACCCGATGCCTGAGCGCCTGACCGGCATCATCGTTCTCGGCGGATCCGAAAACGTCTCTCAAACCCGTCTCCGCGGCATCGTCGCCGTCAACGGCGCAGCCGATCGTCTTATTGCATTTGGCGATCTTGCCCGGCGCTACCCTGAAGCACGGCTCGTCTATGCCGGGGGCAGCGGCTCGTTGCGGCCGGGCGCGCTTCGCGAAGCAGATGTGGCGCGGCAGGCGCTCCAAATCATGGGCGTCGATACCGACCGGGTAGTGTTCGAGCGTGAGTCGCGGAATACGTATGAGAATGCCCGCAACCTCAAACCGATGGTCATGCCGACGACGGGCGACACCTGGTTGTTGGTGACGTCGGCTCTTTACATGCCCCGTGCGGTTGGCGTTTTTCGAAAAGCCGATTGGCCGGTGCTGCCGTATCCGGTGGACCATAGCCAGGGGTTTGGCCCGCCTCGATTATCGCTGGATTGGGATTTAGCCGGTCGCGCGGGCTCGGCCCAGCAAGCGATGCGTGAATGGATTGGTTTGGTCGTATACCGTGTGCTTGGGCGAACCAGCGCGGTCCTTCCAGACTCGGCGTCGGACCAATAAAGAACAAGGAGCACAGCGTGCGGCGAATTGGAGCGCTACTTGGTGTTATCGTGTGGCTCTCGTCGGCAGCGGCGTGGGCCGCCGACGACGATCCGGTCACTTTTGACCTCGTTAAGTGGCAGTCGTGGCTTAGCGAGGTTCGGGTTGAGGCCGCCAGCAAAGGCATACGGCCTGCCATCGTCGATGATGCTTTGACGGGTCTTGATCCAATCCCTCGGGTTATCGAACTGGACCGCCGCCAGCCGGAATTCACACTGACATTCGATCAATACGTCACCCGCGTCGCGTCGGCAGCGCGCGCGCAAAAGGGGCGGCAGCTCCTCGCTGAAAACAAGCCGCTCCTCGACGCGGTCGGCCAGAAGATTGGGGTGCAGCCGCGCTTCGTCGTCGCATTGTGGGGAATTGAGACCGATTTCGGTCGGCTGACAGGCGGGTTCAACGTTGTAAACGCCCTTGCCACGCTGGCGTTCGATGGCCGGCGCAGCGCCTATTTCCGCAAAGAGCTGTTTAACGCGCTGCAAATTCTGAATGAGGGGCATATCGACGCGAAAAGCATGACGGGATCGTGGGCCGGTGCCATGGGGCAGGCGCAATTCATGCCCTCCAGTTTTGTGAACTTTGCGATCGACTATGACAATGACGGGCGGCGCGACATTTGGACAACGCCGGCGGATGTCTTCGGGTCAGCCGCCAACTACCTAAAGCAAGTTGGGTGGAAGGACGATGAAACCTGGGGTCGCGAGGTGCGCTTGCCCGCCGACTTTGACGCGACCCTCGCAGAATCCAAGGCGATCAAGCGCACCGCCGATTGGCAAGCGCTGGGAGTCCGTAACCTGGACGGCAGCAGCCTGCCAGCGCGCCAACTCAATGCCCAAATCGTCATTCCGGACGGGCCGGACCGGCCGGGTGGCCGGGCGTTCATGGTTTACGACAACTTCCGAGCGACGCTGCGCTGGAACCGATCAAATTATTTTGCCCTCGCGGTCGGGTTGCTCTCGGATCGGATTGGCGCTAACTAAGACAGGCGAACCATATCCTGAGCCTGACGGAGCGAAAACACACAACATGATGGGGTGGGCGCGCGCTGCCCGCGGGACCGCCGCGGTCTTAACGCTACTTGCTGTGAGCGCTTGTGCGCAGACCCAGCTCGCGGTTCACGCGATCAAAGAAGTTCAAAAAAGAGGCGCGACCGAGGATGCCGTCGCTGGCATAGCGCCTAATGGTGTGCCGATCGGACCCGGCGGCGTCTACAAGGTTGGCACACCCTATGTGATCAAGGGGGTGCGCTATTTCCCGGAGGAAGACAGCGACTATAACGAAACCGGAATCGCGTCATGGTACGGACCGGGCTTTCACACCAAACAGACGGCCAACGGCGAAACCTACGATGAGAACGCGCTGACAGCGGCGCATAAAACGCTGCCACTACCGAGTTACGTGCGCGTCACCAATCTCGAGAACGGTCGCGCTTTGGTTTTGAGAGTTAACGACCGCGGGCCCTACGCGCACG
This sequence comes from Pseudomonadota bacterium, assembly GCA_027622715.1. GTDB lineage: Bacteria > Pseudomonadota > Alphaproteobacteria > SHVP01 > SHVP01 > CALJDF01. Next base: position 23,578 of record JAQBYN010000014.1, read on the forward strand.
GGCGAATCATCGACGTGTCGCGGCGCGGGGCCCAACTGCTAGGTTTTGAAAACCATGGCACCGCGAAAGTCCGGGTTCGTATTGTCGATCAAAGTTCGACTGGTTTCGTCGCAGGCCGACCGGTGACCACACAAGAAGAGCGCGACGCCGTAACCGCGGTGCCTGTCGCGTCCGTCGAATCGCGGCAGTTGGCGGCGCTTCCAGGTGTTGCTACTGCGCTGGCGCCTGTCGCGACCGTAGCACCACCGCCCCAGGTCGCCCTGGAAGCGGTCGGCCCGACGGATATTTATGTCCAGGCGGGCGCGTTCACCTTGTATGACAATGCAAACCAGCTCGCGGCGCGCCTGTTCTCTTTTGGTGAACCAACGATTCAATCGACGATCGTCAATGAGATCGAATTCTTTCGTGTACGAATTGGTCCGCTGGCGTCGATCCAACAGGCCGATCAAGTGCTCGAAGACATGATCGGATCGGGGTTCCCGGAATCTCGGATTGTCATCGGACCCCGCTAGTCCGGTGCCTTCGAATCGACTTATTCGCGTATATGCTAAGCAGCACCACCGCACTCGACGCAACAGGCGAGAACCATGCTGACTAGAACATTATTATTGATTGCGATTGTCACCGCCGGTGCGTTTTCAAGCGGGTCGATCTTGGCCCAATCAATCGACAGTCCGGCTCGCGAAGCCATTCTCCTCGATGCTCAAACCGGCGCCGTCCTATTTGAGAAAAATGCCGATGAAATGATGCCGCCGGCCTCGATGAGCAAATTGATGACCCTTTTCATGGTGTTCGAGCGGCTGCGCGATGGGTCGATCTCCCTCGATGACACCATGCGCGTAAGCGAGGCCGCCTGGCGCATGGGCGGCTCGCGGATGTTTGTTGAGCACAACTCGCGGGTCACGGTGTCCGACTTGCTTCGTGGCGTTATCGTCCAGTCCGGCAATGACGCGAGCGTCGTGTTTGCTGAAGGGCTTGCCGGAAGCGAAGAAGCGTTCGCCGAGGAGATGACCCGGCGCGGTCGTGAGATAGGACTGACCCGCTCGGTCTTTCGCAATTCCACAGGCTGGCCAGATCCTGATCACCGCACCACGGCGCGTGACCTCTCGACTCTGGCGCGGCACATTATCCAGGTGTTTCCGGCGTACTACGAAATCTTCCAGGAAAAGGAATTCACCTACAACAATATCCGGCAGGGCAACAGAAACCCGCTGCTCTACAAAGATATCGGGGCCGATGGGCTCAAAACCGGCCACACCGAGGAATCCGGATACGGGCTCGTCGCCTCGGCGACGCGCAAGGGGCGCCGCCTGATACTCGTGATTAATGGTCTGGAAAGTGTCAATCAGCGTTCGCAAGAAAGCGAACGGTTGCTCGATATTGGATTTCGTGAGTTCAACAATTTTCCAATGTTCTTGGCCAACGAAGTGGTCGAGGATGCCCAAGTCTGGTTAGGCAGCGAACCAACCGTCTCACTCGTGCTCGAAGAAAGCCTTTTGTTAACGATGTCGCGCAAGGCGCGGCGCGAGATGAAGGTGACCGTTGTGTACGACAGCCCAATCGCAGCGCCGATCGAAAAAGGTGCGCGCCTGGCGCAGCTTCGCGTCGAAGGACCCAACATGGAGCCGGTAATCCGCGACCTCGTCGCGGCCGTGGAGGTTGACCGACTTGGCTTCGTCGGACGTCTGGGCGCAGCAATAAGCCACATCGTCTGGGGCTCTCAGGCTCCTTAAAGGACTTTGTGGCGCACGGTCGATTCATCACATTCGAGGGCGGCGAGGGCGCCGGCAAATCGACGCAGGTCGAGCGCCTTGGTGAACGCCTGCGCGCCGATGGCCACGACGTCCTGATCACGCGCGAGCCTGGCGGCGCGCCTGGCGCACTAGAAATCCGTCGCCTTCTGGTGGAGGGCGCGGTTGAGCGGTGGGAGCCGGTCAGCGAGTTGCTTTTGCATAACGCGGCGCGACACGAACACGTCTGCAAGACCATCGCGCCGGCGTTGGCAGCCGGTGTCTGGGTGGTCTGCGACCGTTTTGCCGATTCAACCGTGGCCTATCAGGGCTATGGCCAAGGTGTCGCGCGCGACACAGTTGCGCGGATCAATGCGCTCGGGGCGAACGGCGTGTCGCCGGATCTGACCATTATTCTCGACCTTGCGGTTGCCGATGGTCTGGCGCGCGCCGGCGGACGCGCCGATGTCGAAGACCGCTACGAACGCATGGGCGCCGATTTCCACGAACGCATTCGCGCCGCATTTCTGGATATCGCCCGCGCCGAGCCGGATCGGTGCGCCGTTATTGCCGCTGCTGGCGATGCGGATCAGATCGCCGCTCAGGTCTGGGATACCGTGCGCACGCGCCTTAGTATCTAAGGCATGTCGGAAACGGACTCCTCCCCGGAACTACAGCCGCGTTTTAACCCCGAGCTATTGGGTCACGAAGACGCCGAAGCACGGCTGTTGCGATGGTGGCGCAGTGGACGGTTGCCGCATGCCCTGCTGTTGACCGGACCCCGAGGTATCGGCAAGGCGACTTTGGCCTACCGGCTTGCCCGGTTCGTCCTAGCGCAAGGCCATGACGATGGCGGGGCAACGCCTTTGCTGGGCGCGGAGGCGACGCCTGACTCGCTTTTTGTGCCGCCGGACGCCCCAGTTTTTCGGCGGGTGGCGCAAGGTTCTCATGCCGATCTGGCGACATTGGAGCGCACCTATGACGAACGCGCAAAGCGCTTGCGGAGCGAGATCGTGGTCGACGAGGTTCGCCGCCTCCGCCCGTTCTTCGGTGCTACGTCGGGTGAGGGGGGGTGGCGCGTCGCCGTCGTGGATGCGGTCGATGAGGTAAATATCAACGGCGCGAACGCGCTTTTGAAACAGTTGGAGGAACCGCCGCAGCGTGGCCTGCTGATTTTGGTGGCCCACGCACCCGGCCGCCTTTTGCCGACGATCCGGTCGCGTTGTCAAAACCTCGCACTGCGACCGCTGTCGTCCGATGTCATGGCCACTATTCTCGGCGCGCGGCTCCATGATTACACCGACGAAGAACGCCTCGCCTTGTCGGTGCTTGCAGACGGCAGCGTCGGTCGGGCAGTGGAGCTGGCGGGTCAGGGCGGCCTAGATCTCTACCGAGAGCTCGTCTCGCTCCTCGCGCCGTTGCCTGAGTTGGATGTTGCCGGCGTCCACGCCCTGGGCGACCGCTTGGCGCGCCGCGGCCAAGAAGCGACCTATCGAACTCTGATCGACCTGCTGCTCGATTGGCTGAGCCGCATGGTCCGGGCCGGCGCCGAAGAAAGGCGGCCGGTGCAAATCCTTGGCGACGAGCGCAGCGTTATTGACCGTCTGTGGCAGTCCGGGCGACCGATCGCCTGGCTCGACGCATGGGAAAACGTCCGCGATCTCACCGCGCGCGGGGATGCTGTCAATCTCGACCGCAAGCAGGTTGTGATCAATATATTCACGACGCTGTCGAACGCCGCCGCCACGGCCCGGTAGGTTGACACCGTTAGGTCCTTTGGCCATCGTCCGCCGCCATAGCGACGGGTGATCCGCAGCGGCCGGCTCTAGGCCCCAACGCTGCTGGAGTGACTTTGATGGCTGCTGAAAACAAGACATTTTATCTGACGACGGCGATTTCGTATGTCAACGGCGCGCCGCATCTCGGCCACGCCTACGAGGCGATTGCGAGCGATGCACTCGCTCGCTTCAAGCGCTTGGATGGCTTTGATGTCATGTTCCTCACCGGAACCGACGAATACGGCGAAAAGAATGCCCGGACGGCGGCAAAGGCGGGGATCGACCCGCAAGCCTTCGTCGACGGCAATACCGCCAAATTCAAAGACATGGCCGGTTACCTCAACATCTCAAACGATGATTTCGTGCGCACCAGCGAACCGCGCCATCACCGCGCCTCGCAGGCGATGTGGCAAAAACTCGTCGATGCCGGTGAGATCTATCGTGGCAACTACAGCGGCTGGTATTCGGTCCGCGACGAAGCCTATTTCACCGAGGACGAACTCACCAAAGGCGAGGGCGGCGCATTACTCGCGCCCTCCGGGGCCGAAGTCGAATGGGTCGAGGAAGACAGCTACTTCTTTCGCCTCTCCAGTTGGGGCGACCGGTTGCTGCAGCACTTTGATGACCACCCGGATTTCATTCAACCGCAAAGCCGCCGCAACGAAGTCACCAGCTTTGTGAAATCGGGCCTGCGCGACCTATCGGTCTCGCGCCGGCGATTGACCTGGGGCATTCGCGTGCCGGGCGACGACGATCACGTCATGTATGTCTGGCTTGACGCTCTAACCAACTACATCACCGGTGTCGGCTATCCCGACGAGGATTCGGACACGTTCAAACGCTACTGGCCCGCCGATTACCACATCATCGGCAAGGATATTGTGCGCTTTCACACGGTCTATTGGCCGGCGTTCTTGCTCGCCGCCGGACTGGCGTTGCCAAAGCATGTCTTTTGCCACGGGTTCCTCAATATCGAGGGCCAGAAAATGTCGAAATCCCTGGGCAACGTTCTGGCGCCGCAAGACATGATCGGCCGCTACGGCCTCGACCCGATTCGCTACTTCCTCTTGCGCGAGGTGCCGTTTGGACAGGATGGCAGCTTCTCGCACGAATCGATCGTCAACCGGATCAACAGCGATCTCGCCAACGATCTCGGCAATTTGGCCCAGCGGGTTCTGTCGATGATCAACAAGAACTGCGGCGCGGTGGTGCCACAGCACGGCGATCTCGAACCCGCCGATCAGGCGCTTCTCGATTCGGCCGCCTCGCTTCTACCGGCCGTCCGGCGCATCATCGATACCGATCTTGCGTTCCATAATGCGCTGGCCGAAATCTGGCGTGTCGTCGGCGATGCGAACCGCTACGTCGATGTCCAAGCGCCATGGGAGCTCAAGAAAAAGAACCCCGACCGCATGGCGACCGTGCTGTACGTTCTGGCCGAAACCGTGCGGCGGTTGGCGATTCTAGTGCAGCCCTACGTGCCGCAATCCGCGTCGGCCATGTTGGATCAACTCGTCGTGGCCGCCGGCGACCGCAGTTTTGCCGCGTTGGATGAAGACAAGCGTCTCAAACCGGGTACGCCGCTGCCGAAGCCAAACGGTGTGTTTCCCCGATTTGTCGATGAGGTCGCGCCGTAATGCTGGTCGACAGCCACTGCCACCTCGATTTTGACGCGCTAGCCGGCGACCGCGACGGAGTATTGGCGCGCGCGCGCGCTGCCGGCGTCGGCGCCATGCTGACCATAGGAACGCACCGCGCGAACCATCAGGCGGTGAGGGAAATCGCCGAAAGTCAGCCCGATATTTGGTGCTCTGTCGGCATCCACCCGCACGAGGCCGACACTGACTCGCTGCGGGCCGACGAAATCGTCGCCCTCACCAAGCATCCCAAAGTGGTGGCTATCGGTGAAACGGGCCTCGATTTTTACTACGACCACTCGGACCGCACGCGCCAAGCGGAAAGCTTCAGGGCGCATTGCGTGGCGGGCCGCGAGACCGGGTTGCCGGTCATCGTCCACACCCGGAACGCGGACGCCGATACGGCCGCCATCCTGCGCGAGGAATCCGGGGCAGGGGCGCTCAAAGGGGTCATCCACTGTTTCAGCGCGACGCGCGATTTCGCCACGGCCGCACTCGATCTCGGATTTTACATTTCCCTGTCCGGAATCGTGACCTTTAAAAACGCCACCGACATCCGGGAAACCGCCAAATCAGTGCCCGCTGACCGGCTGCTCGTCGAAACCGATGCGCCCTATCTTGCGCCCGTGCCAAAGCGTGGCAAAACCAACGAACCGGCTTATGTCGCCTACACGGCGGCGGCCGTCGCGGCGCTGCGCGGCATCGATGACGCCGAACTGGCAGCGATCACCACCGCGAACTTCTTCCGGCTGTTCGATCGCGCGACGCCGCCGGTCGGCAATCCCACCGGCTAACGTAACGATGCAGGCGGTCATCTTGGGGAGCGGTACCGCTGGCGGGACTCCGCGAATCGGCAACAACTGGGGCGCCTGCGACCCCGAAGAACCGCGAAACCGACGGCGCCGGGCGTCGATTTTGGTGCGCGACGGCGCGACCCAGATCCTCATCGACACGTCGCCAGACTTGCGCCAACAAGCGCTCGACGCCGCGGTTGATCGGCTCGATGCGGTCCTTTTCACCCATGCCCACGCCGATCATGCCCATGGGATCGACGACATGCGCTTCTTCGCCCATGGCAACGGTGGCGCTATCGATGCGTGGGCCGACCCGGAAACCCTCGCCCAGCTTCAGGAGCGCTTCAGTTACACCTTTGAGCAAGACGCCAATCGGCTCTACCCGGCCATTCTCAACGCTCGCCAGATCGTCGGGCCATTTCAGATTGGCGACACCCCGGTTATTCCGTTTCGCCAAAAACACGGCCCGATTGGCACGCTGGGCTTCAGGGTAGGGCCCATCGCTTATTCAACGGACGTCCAAGAGCTTCCCGAGGCTGCGTTTGCAGCACTTGCGGGCGTCGATATCTGGATCGTTGATTGCCTCCAGCGAACGGCGCACCCGACGCACGCTCACCTGGATTTAACGTTGGAGTGGATCGAACGGGTCAAACCACGGCGCGCGATCCTGACCCACATGAATACCTCGCTGGATTACCGGACTTTGGTCGACGAGCTGCCGGAAGGCGTAGAGCCAGCGTATGACGGGATGGTTTTGGACGCCTGAGCGCCTCGGTCCATAATTGAAGCTACAGCTTATTAAAGATGTGTAACCTATGATATTTAATAAGCAATACATATTTGTCATAATATATATTATGCGACAATTAGGTATCATGAGGTGTAGCCAGGCCGTCACCCGATCTGTTGTGATCCCTGCCAGCCCCACGCATACTCCCGCGCTATGACGACACTTTCATCGCTAGACACCGCCTCCGCCATGGACCGTCTCCTCGGAATCATGCGGCAGCTGCGCAGTCCGGACGGCGGTTGCCCGTGGGACATTGAACAGACCTTCGAGACCATCGCGCCATACACCATCGAGGAAGCCTATGAGGTGCGCGACGCAATCCACAGTGGCGATCGCAACGCGCTAAAGGACGAGCTTGGCGATCTCCTGTTCCAGGTCGTTTTCCACGCCCAGATGGCCGACGAACAAGACTCATTCAGCTTTGCCGACGTTGCCGAGGCGATCTCGGAGAAAATGATCCGGCGTCACCCGCACGTCTTCGCTGGCGCCAAAATCGCTAATGCGGCGGCTCAGACCGAGGCTTGGGAAACCCATAAGGCGGCGGAACGCGCCGCAAGTGCCGTCGGCGACGCGAGCATCCTGGACAACATCCCTGCCGCCCTACCCTCCCTCAAACGCGCCGAGAAGCTGCAAAAACGCGCCGCACGGGTCGGATTCGATTGGCCGGATATTGCGCCCGTCATAGCAAAAATTGACGAGGAACGGGCCGAATTGGTTGCCGCCGTCGCGACCGGGGATCGGGCCAAGATCGCCGATGAAATGGGCGACTTGCTGTTTGCGGTCGCCAATTTGTCGCGCCACCTCGATCTCGACCCCGAGGAGTCGCTCCGCTTGACGAACGACAAATTCTTACGCCGTTTCAAATACATAGAGACGTCACTTAAAGGAAAAAATAGAGCCCTAGAAGACTCGTCGCTCGAAGAGATGGAGGCCCTGTGGCAAGCCGCCAAGGGAACCGAACCCAAATGAGAGTCGATCTTGCCGGAAAGGTCATTCTTGTCACCGGGGCCACCTCAGGGTTTGGTGACGCAACCGCGCGCCGCCTTCACGCCGCCGGTGCGTTGGTGATCGCGGCCGGTCGCCGCGCCGACCGACTTGCCGCGCTGGCAGAAGACCTCGGCCCCCGCCTCCACCCGGTCACCCTTGATGTCCGGGACCAGGCGGCGGTGTTTGCGGCGATTGATGGACTCCCGGCCTCTGTATCGGCCATCTACGGCCTGATCAACAACGCCGGCCTCGCGCTCGGCATGAATTCCGCGGACGAGGCCGACCTCGACGACTGGAACGACATGGTCGACGCCAACATCAAAGGTCTCATGTACGTCACCCGCGCGGTGCTCCCGGGCATGGTGGCGCGGGGTGCGGGCCATGTCGTCAACCTCGGCTCGGTTGCGGGCACCTACCCCTACTTCGGCGCCAATGTGTAAGGCGCCTCCAAGGCATTCGTGCACCAGTTCTCGCTCGACCTGCGCGCCGACCTGGTTGAAAAGAACATTCGCGTCACGTCGGTCGAGCCTGGGGCCGCCGAAACCGAATTCTCGCTGGTCCGCTTCCACGGCGATGCCGACAAGGCCAAGGCGACCTACAAGGGGCTCGATCCGATCAGCGCTGACAATGTCGCGGACGTCATCGACTACGTGCTCACCGCGCCCGCCAACATCAATATCAACCGGATTGAGATTATGGCAGCGCAGCAAGGGTTCGCTGGTTTCAACTTCGTCCGAAAGTAGGGTCGCGCGGGCGCCGCTATGGCGTCTTTGGGAACAGCAGCGATCGCAGCGACATCCATGCCTCCTGCGCCGGGGCGAGCAAAATAGGATTGCCCCAAGCAGGCCCTGCGGGCGTGTATGCCGTGCCATCGATATGCCGGGCATAGCCGCCCGCCTCGGCATGGAGGAGAACGCTGGCCGCGTGATCCCACGGGTACATCTTGTGAAACAGCGCGAAATCGGACCGACCGGCAGCCAGGTTGAGGTAGATCTGGACCGCGCAGCGTAACTCTAATGTCGGTGCGATTTGGCCGATGGCCGCGAAGAGCCCCGGCGCGTGCGCCTCATTGGCGAATCGAAGATTCAGGCAACCTTGCATCTGCGCCACCGGTTTCGATGCTGCCACCGTCAGCCGAGACCCTGCCAACCACGCGCCACCGCCACATTCCGCGACGGCCATCTCTTCGGATATAGGGTCGTAGACCCAGGCGTGGGTCGTAACCCCTTTTTGCACCAGCGCGACCAGGATGCCGAACAGGCGAATACCCGCGGCAAAATTAGCGGTGCCGTCGATCGGGTCGATCAACCAGACTTGGTCCGCGGTGCCCAGAATGTCTCGCCACACCGGTTCCTCGGTCGCGGTTTCCTCCCCGACGACCGCGGCCCCCGGCAGGACCTTCAAAAGACGCTCGGTAAGATAGCGCTCCGACGCGATGTCGGCATCGGTGACGAAGTCGTTGGGCCCTTTGAGCCCGATCTCGACGCCCGCGAGGTTCCTGAAAGCGGGCAACACAACGTCACGACCACAGGCTTCAAGGATCGCGGCAACATCAGCAAGATTTGGGTTCATGGCCTGCCCCACGTTCAAAGAAAAAGGGCCGCGGTACGGTACCGCGGCCCTTCGTAACATTTGGCTGAATGCCAGGGCTACATCATGCCGCCCATGCCACCCATACCGCCCATGCCACCCATACCGCCCATGCCACCCATATCCGGCGGCATCGCGGGGCCTGCACCCTTTTTCTCGGGGTGGTCGGCGATCATGGCTTCGGTGGTGATCATTAGACCCGCGATCGACGCGGCGTCCTCAAGCGCAATCCGAACGACTTTCGCCGGGTCGATAATCCCTGCTTTGATCATATCGACGTACTCTTCGGTCTGGGCGTTGAAGCCACGCTTGTTGTCTTTGCCTTCGAGCAGCTTGCCTACGACGACCGGGCCGCTGACGCCTGCGTTTTCTACGAGCTGGCGCAAGGGCTGTTGCAGCGCGCGCTGCACAATCTTAATACCCATCTGCTCGTCGTGATTTTCGCCAACGAGCTTCTCGAGCACGCGGCCGGCATAGAGCAGCGTGACGCCGCCGCCGGGGACAACCCCCTCTTCCACCGCAGCGCGGGTGGCATGCAACGCGTCGTCAACGCGATCCTTGCGCTCCTTGACCTCAACCTCGGTCACGCCGCCAACGCGGATCACTGCAACGCCGCCTGCCAATTTCGCGAGACGCTCCTGCAGCTTTTCCTTGTCGTATTCGGACGTGGTGTCCTCGACCTGGGCGCGGATCTGGTTGCACCGGTCTTGAATGTCTTTCTTCTTCCCGGCACCTTCGATGATGGTCGTGTCTTCCTTGGTGATCGACACGGTTTTTGCCCGGCCGAGCATCTCGATCGTCACGTTCTCGAGTTTGATCCCGAGGTCCTCGGAGATCACGGTGCCGCCCGTCAGGATGGCGATGTCTTCCAGCTGGGCCTTGCGTCGGTCGCCGAAGCCGGGCGCCTTCACCGCAGCGACCTTGAGGCCGCCGCGCAGCTTGTTGACGACCAATGTCGCGAGCGCTTCGCCCTCAATGTCCTCGGCAACGATCACCAGCGGCTTGCCGGTCTGTACGATTGCCTCAAGCACCGGCAGCAACGGCTGCAGATTGGAGAGCTTCTTTTCGTGGAGGAGGATGTAGGCGTCCCCGAGTTCGGCCAGCATCTTTTCGGCGTTGGTCACGAAATACGGCGACAGATAGCCGCGGTCGAACTGCATGCCCTCGACGACGTCCAGTTCAGTGGCCATGCCTTTGGCCTCTTCAACGGTGATAACGCCTTCTTTGCCGACCCGCTGCATGGCTTCGGCGATAAAGTCGCCGATCTCGCTCTCGCCGTTGGCGGATATCGTTCCGACTTGGGCGACTTCGGCCTCAGTCTTGACCGGTTTGGCGACCTTCTTGATTTCCGCGACGACCGCTATCACGGCTTTGTCGATACCGCGTTTCAGGTCCATCGGGTTCATCCCGGCGGCGACCGACTTCGCGCCTTCGGTGACGATACACTGGGCCAAAACCGTCGCCGTCGTGGTGCCGTCGCCCGCCTCGTCGCTGGTCCGGGTGGCCACTTCGCGCAGCATCTGCGCGCCCATGTTCTCGAATTTGTCTTCGAGTTCGATCTCTTTGGCGACCGACACGCCGTCCTTGCTGATACGCGGAGAACCGTAGGACTTGTCGAGGATGACATTGCGCCCCTTCGGCCCCAGCGTGACGCGCACTGCATTGGCGAGGATGTTAACTCCCCTGATCATGCTGTCGCGTGCATCACGGTCGAATTTTACGTCTTTCGCTGCCATGTCTTTCAACTCCGGTCGGTTTGTTATTTGGCCTGATGAGTGGCTGGGCGACGATGTCGACCCCTCCCCCATCCGGTATCCGTTAGCACTCAGAACCTCCGAGTGCCAAAGCCTGGGGCGGGATATAGTCCCCTGGCGCGCAGTGTCAAGGATTCGCGAATTCGCTAAATATCACTTGACAAGATCGAGTGCTAAATCATTGAAATCATTCTGTAATTGACTTAAGCCGCCGAACCCCCAACATGCTGTGACAGTGACCACTTTATTGAGGTGCTACATGCCAAGCAGCATTGATCTAGAGTTAAAGGGGTATCGGCTCACTACCGCCGAGATCTTCTACCACCTCCCCGACTACCCAGCCCTCCTGCAGACCTTCGTGATCCAGAAGTACGATTTAGCGCCCGGATTCCCGGTAATCTCTGACTTCCTCACCTACTGGGAGAACGAGATTGAGGCGCGTATCCACTCGGTGCGCCTCGCAAACGTGGATCTCATCGGGGCCGGCGACGTCCGCTACGCCAACGGTCGGTTCACCCTTCACTAGTGTCGGGTTAGCCGAGGATCCCCATGATGTCGGACTCTTTCATGATCAAGAGGTCCTCGCCTTCGACTTTGACGTCGGTCCCCGACCATTTGCCGAATAGGACGCGATCGCCCTTTTTGACATCCAGCTTAATGACCTTGCCACTCTCGTCGCGACCGCCGGGTCCGACAGCGATGATTTCGCCTTCTTGGGGTTTTTCCTGAACGGTGTCGGGAATGATGATTCCGCCCTTGGTTTTCTGTTCGGAATCGATCCGTTTGACGATGACGCGATCTTGTAGCGGCCTGATCTTCATCTGGGACTGCCTCTATGGAGCGGTGGTTGCCTGGAATTAGGGTTAGCACTCTCTATCGAGAGTGCTGGCTTGATAGCGGTTTCAATCCGGCCGAGTCAACCGGGGCATGCGATCAATCGGCGGCGATAAGTCTGTCTTCGGCCAACCGCCGTTCAAAGCGGCGCGCATCGACCGGGTAAAGAGCGACGCAAATCGTCGTCATCCCATTGTCCTCGCGCTTCTCCGTGACATCGCCATGTTCATGGAGCCAGGCAATGGCCGCGCCGTCCTGCGACGGGACCTTGAATGTGCAGGTTTCACGCGCTTTCCGAAGGTGCCAAGCAATCACCTCTAGCAATCTCGAACACCCCTCACCGGTCGCCGCGGAAACCGCCACCACCTCGTTCGTGCCCGACGCAAGTGCGCCGAGCCGTTCGTTTTCCTCAGCCGGCAGCAGGTCGATCTTGTTTTGAATCTCAATCACAGGTGTGCCCGCACGTAGGCCGATATCTTCAAGAATGCCGAGGACGTCCGATTTCTGATGGTCGTGGTCGGGATGCGCCATGTCGCGCACATGCAAGATCATATCGGCGTCGCGCACTTCTTCGAGGGTGGCAGCAAAGGCGGCCACGAGGTCGTGCGGCAGATTGGAAATGAAACCCACCGTGTCCGACAAAATGATGCGCTCGCCAGTGGCCAAGGTTAGCCCTCGCATCGTCGGATCTAAGGTGGCGAACAGCATGTCCTGCGCAAGGACCGACGCAGACGTCAGCCGGTTAAACAACGTTGACTTGCCTGCGTTCGTGTATCCGACGAAAGCCACAGTCGGGAACGGCACTTTGCGGCGGCTCTCGCGATGTAGGGTCCGCGTTCTGCTGACGCCGCGCAGTTCCTTTTCGAGCCGGATGATGCGATCGGAAATCATGCGGCGGTCGGCCTCGATTTGCCGTTCGCCCGGTCCGCCCATGAAGCCGAATCCACCGCGCTGGCGCTCCAAGTGGGTCCACGATCGCACCAGCCGGCTTTTTTGGTAATTGAGGGCTGCCAGCTCGACCTGCAACGTGCCTTCTCGGGTTCGGGCGCGGGCGCCGAATATTTCGAGGATCAGGCCGGTCCGGTCGATTACCTTGCAATCCCAGTCACGTTCAAGATTGCGCTGCTGGCCTGGGGTCAGGGCGGCATCGACGATGACAATTTCGATGTCGCGCTCTTTGAAGGTCGGTTTGAGGTCCGCCACTTTGCCTGACCCCAACAAAGTGGCCGGGCGTGGGCCGCCCATCGTGATGACCTCACGCAGCCTGACATCGAGGCCGATCGCCTCGGCCAAACCGACGGCTTCGGCCAGAGAGGATTCAGGCAGTCTTCTTGTGTCCGCCTTGCTCCGAAAATATGGATGCAGAACCGCGGCCGCAGTTGGAATCCCGTCCTTGTGGGAGATGCCCTCGGTCAAATCCGCCGAGCCTGGAGCCTATTCCTCACCCTCGCTGGTCTCTTCGGCCGATGGGTCGAATAATTGAACCGGTTGGGCGGGCATGACGGTGGATATCGCATGTTTGTACACGAGTTGAACGTGGGCATCGCGGCGCAAAAGGACGCAAAAGTTGTCAAACCAACTGATGACACCTTGCAGCTTGACCCCGTTGACGAGAAACACTGTGACGGGAAGTTTGTTCTTTCGAACATGATTTAGGAAGACGTCTTGGACATTTTGAGACTTGTTAGCCGACATTTTGGCCCTCGTCCTTTCTTGTTTTCACGTCGTCCCCCAAAAAGCCAGTTCTGAGAACCGGCTCACGACGGATTAGTGTTGCCTGCCGTGCAAAACTCTAGCGTGACGTGCACCCCAATTCTATGTCGTAGCGCACAGATTGTGCGGATTTAGCGGCACCTCACGTTTTCGTGAGTTGAGCATTTCGGACATGGTTTCCGTACAGCGTAATTAGCCGCGTCGTGGTCGATCCGGGCTTGCCATTGGCAATCACTCGATCGTCGATTTGCACAACGGGGGTTACGAAGCTAGTCGCGCTGGTCACAAAAGCCTCGCGCGCAGCCATTGCCTCCGCCACCGAAAAGGGTCGCTCGATCACGCGAATGCCCTGCTCTTCTGCAAGTTGTTTGAGTACCAAACGGGTGATCCCGCCGAGGATCGCGTTGGCCAATGGGCGCGTTACGAGATTGCCGTCGGTGTCGACGATCCAGGCGTTGCTGGACGCGCCCTCGGTGACCATGCCATCGCTATCAACCTGCCAAGCCTCATAGGCGTTGGCTTCTCTGGCAGCCTGCTTGGCCAGAATGTTGGGTAGCAGGGAGACCGACTTGATATCGCAACGGCCCCACCGAATGTCGGGAACCGTAATCACGGTCACCCCGTTGTCTTGATTTTCAGAACTGGGTCGCCCGCCGCGGCGCGCGGTGACGACGACGCTTGGCTCGACGTCGTCGGGAAACACGTGGTTGCGGGGCGAGACACCGCGCGTAACTTGGAGATAGACGATACCGCGCTGCAACCGGTTGCGGCGGACCACTTCGTGAAGAATGACATCGAGGGCCCCCGGCGCCATGGGGCTCGCTATGCCGAGCTCCCCGAGGCTGCGCATTAGGCGATTATGGTGGGCTGGCACATCAACCAGCCGTCCGCGTTCGATCGTGAAGACCTCATAGACCCCATCGGCAAATTGATAGCCCCTGTCCTCGACATGGACCCCCGCGGCGTGGTGCGGGACGTAGCGGCCATTGACGTAAGCGATTCGTGACACGGCTAGCTTCTCCAGTAAGCGCGAGTGAACAGCACCAGCACGACCAATAGCTCCAGGCGGCCGATGATCATGGCAGCAATGATCGTCCATTTTGTCGCGTCCGAGAACGCGGGATAGGAAAGCTCGGGCGCCGTCAGCGCTAGACCGGCACCGGCCGTCGATAACGTCGTCGCGGCCAAAGCCAGGGCACCTTGAAGGTCAAAACCCAGCAAACCGAATACCAATGCCCCTAGGGCAAGGAATGAAAGAAACATCATGAGCTGGCCCCACACGCTCCGCAGGGTCGGCTCGTCAATGATTTGTCCGCCATAGCGCAGGCGAACGACTCCGTGCGGGTACGACAGGCGCGACAGTTCGCGTCCAGCCAGTTTGAAGAAAACCGAAAGTCTCATCAGGCGCATGCCGCCCGCGGTCGATCCTGTGGCACCGCCGATTAACATCAGGCCAATCAGGATCACCGGCACAATCACGGGCAGCGCGCCGCTCGCGGCGCTGCTGCTCGCGCTGTATCCCGTCGTGGTCAGGGCGGAAATGACGTCGAACGCGGCAGTGCGCACGCTGCTACCCAGGCCCAGGCTCTGCCCCGCAGCCAGGGCGCCGACGACGATCGCAGACGCAATCAATACGATACCAAGGAGGTACCGCGTCTCGGCATCTTTCAGAATCGGCCCGTACCGCCCGCGGGTGACCGACCACAGCATGGTAAAGTTCAACGCGCCCACCAGCATAAAGATCATCAGGACGATCTCGACCCCGACACTATCGTACGCGGCGATGCCGACTGTTCGCGTACTGAAACCGCCGGTCGAGATGGTTGAAAACGCATGCGCGGCGGCGTCGAATGGCGCCATCCCAACAACCACGAGGGCGAAAATGCAGAGGCCGGTGAGGCCGACGTAGATCCACCACATGGACCGTGCCGCACGTTCGGTACGGCCCAGCAGCGTGTCGCGGTCACCCCGCGGCATTGGCGAGACGAACAGGTTCATCCCGCCGACGCCGCCAAAAGAGAGCAGCACAACCGCGAACAAAATAATAGCAAACCCGCCGAGCCACTGAAGAATCGCGCGCCAAAGCAGGATTCCCCGCGGTACCGATTCAAGGTCCGTCAGGATTGTCGCGCCGCTCGTCGAAAACCCGGACAGTGCTTCGAAATACGCGTCGACGAAGGAGGCAAAAATCCCCGAAAGAACAAAAGGGATCGCGGCCAACGCCGGAACGAGTGTCCACAACAACGTCGCTGTTAGGAACCCGCCCCTCAGATCGATTCGGTGTTCGGTCCCGCGTGTGGCGATAATCGCCGTACCACCGACAAAGAGCGTCAGCCCGCTGCCCACCAAGAAAGTGGCACCTGTTGCGTCCTCAGCAACGCCGAACGATAAAGCGGCAGGCAACAACATGAACGCCGCAAGGATAGCTGCGGCCCAGCCGAGAACGTTGACCTGCGTAGTGAACATTGGGCGCGGGGTTTCGGCCTCGGCTCAGAAAAAGTCGAGCCGGACGGCAAACAACTTTTCGACTTTCTTCACCATGTCCCGGGTCGCGAAAACGATCACGCGGTCGCCGGTCTCGATAATAGTGTCTCCGCGCGGGATAATGACTTCGTCGCCGCGCGCCAAAGCCCCGATGATGACCCCGGCAGGCAGTTTCACGTCATGCAGTGATTTGCCGGACAGCGGGGAGGCATCCAAAGTCTCGGCTTCGATGATCTCGGCCATGCCGTCGCGCACCGAATGAACTGCGCGAATTCTGCCGCGGCGAATGTGCTGAAGAATGCGCGAAACAGTAATTGCGCGCGGATTGACAACGGCGTCGATCCCCAGCGATCGCACCAAGGGGCCGTAGTCCATGTTATTGACCAGCGTCGTCGCGCGCTTGGCGCCTTCTCGCTTGGCCAACAGTGAGCTCAAAATATTGACCTGATCGTCGTTGGTTACCGCGATCACCGCATCGGCTTCTTTCACATTGGCCTCGGCCAATATTTCGGCCGCCAGCGAATCTCCGTAGATCACGACAGCTCGTTCGAGTTGGTCGGCGACCCGCTCTGCACGTTCCCGGCTCACTTCGATGAGTTTGAGCCGGATGTCTGGAATCTCATCGATGATCTGTTTGGAAACGAACAAGCCAATGTTGCCGCCGCCGATGACAACAATGCGTCTGGCTTCTTTCTCTTCGTGGCCAAAGGCAGCCATTGCCCGCTGTACTTGCCTGGTATCGACGGTGAAATAGACTTCGTCGCCGACCAATATTTGATCGTCGCCGCCGGGTGTGATGATCCCCTCGCGGCGTACGATTCCAACGACCCGCATGTGCAGATCCGGAAACAGCTCGGTCAACTGGCGCAAAGGCGTGTCGATAATTGGGCAATTTTCCTCAACTGAGACCGCGACAACGCGCACCTTGTCATCGACAAAACTAACCATGTCAGAGGCACCGGGAACGTTCAGCCGGCTGGTGATTGCGCGTGCGACTTCGATCTCGGGCGAAATAATAACGTCGATCGGCAGGTGATTGCGCGAGAACAGGTTTTGCCAGGCTGGGTCAAGGTAAGTCTGCGCGCGAATGCGTGCGATCTTGGTGGGCGTCTCGAATAGCGAATGGGCGACCTGGCAGGCCACCATATTAATTTCGTCGTTTTGGGTGACTGCAACGATCATCTCGGCGTCGCGCGCGCCTGCTTGTTCCAGAACGTCAGGGTGGGAGGCATATCCTTCGATCGCGCGAACATCGAGCGTCTCGTTCATTTTTTGGATGGTTTCTGGTGACTGATCGACGATCGTGACGTCGTTATTCTCCGACGCCAGTTGTCGCGCGATGCTGGACCCCACGAGCCCTGCTCCACAAACGATGATTCTCATTGGTGCTGGCCTGCGCCTTTATCCTGGCCCACCTGCTAAGCCCGGCCGTTCCCGCCGGCGACGCCGAGCGCTTTTAGCTTTCGGTGAAGCGCCGAGCGTTCCATACCAACGAAAGAAGCGGTACGCGAGATGTTTCCGCCAAATCGATTGATTTGCGCGAGCAGATATTCCCGTTCGAACACTTCTCTAGCCTCGCGCAGGGGCATGGCCATTACCTCACCATTGTCTTCTTGGCGAAGCGACGAGACGCCGTTGGAACGTATCTCCGGCGGCATTGTCTCGGCGTCGATCGCGGTTTCAGGACCGCCAGGCGCCATGATCAACAGGCGCTCAATCATATTGCGTAACTCGCGCACATTGCCTGGCCAGTCCTTTGCTTGCAGGACGGCCATCGCGTCGTCGGCAATCACCCGCGCCGGCAGTCCGGTCGATTGCGCCATGCGTTCCATGAAATAGCGGGCCAACAGTGGGATGTCCTCGCGTCGTTCGGACAGGGGCGGCACCCGGACCGGGACGACGGCTAAACGATGAAAAAGGTCTTCACGGAATCGCCCGGCTGCGATTTCGTCCGACAGATTGCGGCTCGATCCGCTGATCACCCGCACGTCGACGCGGACTTGCTCGCGACCACCCAGGCGCGCGAACGTCTGTTCCTGCAGGACGCGAAGGATTCGGCCCTGGGTCTCGAGGGGCATGTCGGCCGCTTCATCGACGAACAGCGTGCCTTGGTGTGCCTGCTCGAAAATGCCGATCTTCCGAGGGCTATTCGGTCCGGTCGCGTTCGCTTCCGCGCCAAAGAGTTCCAGATCGATTGTTTCGGGTGCCATACGTGCCGCGTTCATGACGACGAATGGCCCGGTGGCGCGCCGCGAGCGGTTGTGGAGCAGCCGGGCGGCGACTTCTTTGCCGCTGCCGGCGGGGCCCGTGATGAGGACGCGGCTCCCGGTCGGTGCGACTTTCTCAATGGCGGCGCGCATTGTGTTGATTGCGGCAGTACCGCCGATAAGGTCGGATTCTTGTCCAAAACGCAGCCGGAGTTCTTCGTTTTCCCGGCGAAGCCGGGCCGCCTCGATGGCCCGCGATACGACTAAGAGGAGACGGTCGGCCGCAAAGGGTTTCTCAACGAAATCGTAGGCACCCCGTTTTATCGCGGATACCGCGGTCTCGATATTCCCGTGTCCGCTGATCATGATGACCGGCAGGTTTGGATACTCAGATCGGATCACGCCGAGGAGTTCGAGCCCGTCGAGTTCGCTGTTTTCCAGCCATATGTCGAGAACGACCAACGTCAGTTCGTGTTGCTCGAGCGCGAGAAGGGCCGTGCGGCTGTCCGTCGCCGTGCGCGCCGCATAGCCTTCATCCGAGAGAATCCCCGAAAGCGATTCTCGGATATCTGCTTCGTCATCGACAATGAGAATGTCGCGCGCCAAACTTCTGCCTCCCCTACCCTCGAACCGTTCTTTTTATTCTGCCGCGGCGTCCAGTGGTGCCGCCACGTGCGAGTCATTGTGTCGTGGAAAGACAAGGGAAATGCGCGCACCGCCCTCGGGCCCATCTTCAAGAATCAATCGGCCGCGATGCTCTTCCATTATTTTCTTCACGATAGCAAGGCCCAAGCCCGTCCCTTTTTTTCGAGTCGTTACGTAAGGTTCTGTTAGACGCGCGCGCTGTTCTTTCGGCAAGCCTCGACCGTTGTCCTCGACACACAAGCGAACGAGATCACCGTCCTCGCTAATGTCGACGCGAATACGGCCCGGCCGCATGTCGCCTTCCTCTTGCCGTCCTTCAATCGAGTCGGCGGCGTTCTGCATAAGATTGATGACTGCCTGATTGATCTGGCCCCGGTCGCAATAGACCGTCGGGCCGACCGGCGGCAGACTGGTTTCGTACACGATATCGGGCGAACCGGACTGCTGCAGAAAGCTTACGTGCTCAACAATCTTGCGCAGGTCTTCGGCACGAAACTCTGGCGCCGGCATCCGGGCGAACTTGGAGAACTCGTCAACCATGCGGCCGATATCGTCAACCTGTCGCATGATCGTATCGGTGCATTGACGGAATATGTCTTGGTCGGTGGTAATTTGATCGTGGTACTTGCGCCAAATCCGGTCGGCCGAAAGTTTGATCGGCGTCAGCGGATTCTTGATCTCGTGGGCGATACGCCGCGCGACGTCCGCCCAAGCGGCGCGGCGCTGTGCGGAGACAAGCTCCGATATGTCGTCAAAGGTCACGACAAACCCCGATTGCGGGTCGGCGATCGGATCGCTAACGATCCGGACATGCAGTTCGCGAACCTGCCCCTTGCGGCTAATCGTAACCTCGCCGTCGATCTGACGTCCGTTGCTGAGAAGCGCGCTGTCCAGGAGATCGGCCATCTCCGGCAAGAGTTCGCGAAAGTTTTGCCCAATCAATGTTTCCCGCGGCATGCCGAGCAGGTCGGTGGCGGACCGATTCGGCAGCGTGATCCGTCCCGTCGAGTCCAATCCAAGAACGCCGGCTGAAACTCCACCGAGCACGGCCTCGGTAAATCGGCGGCGTTCGTCGAGTTGCTGATTGGCCTCGATAAGTTCCCCGCGTTGTGCCCGGAGCTGGTTGGTCATGCGATTGAAGGCGCGGCTGAGGGTCCCGAATTCGTCGTCCTCTCGGCCTTCGGCAACGCGGACGTCGAGATCGCCCGAACGAACCCGCTCTGTTGCCCCCACGAGCGACGAGATTGGCTGCACCAACCTATTGGCGAAGACCAACGCGAGCCAGATCGCGATGCTCAAGAGCAAGAGCGCGAGCAGGATGAAAACCGTCGCAAGGCTGATTTCGACGCGCGATCGTTCGCTTTCAAGGCGGTTGTAGGACTCGGTCCGGCGCCGGGTCTCCTCAGCGAAGCCTAGGACCAGAGGATCGACAAGACGCCCGACGTACATATAGGTGTCGCTCAATGTGTCGAGCCGCATCAGGGCTCGGACGTTTTGTTCGCCGAAACGCAGTAGAACGACATCGCCCGAACGCGCGCGCGTCATGATGGTCTCATCGTCGATCAAGCTCATATCTTGACTGAGCCGCGTGCGCGCCAGGATGATGCCGCGGCCATCGAAAATCATGGCTTCGGGCAGGCCGCGCGCGTCGGCGAGGAATTGCAACGTGCCAGTCAGCCGCGCGGGATTGTTGCGCGCGGCGTAAAGGCCTTGGCGCATGGCATCAGCCATTGCGCGCACGTCACCTTCGATGGTTTTCCTATTCTCCTCAACATAGGCGTTGGCCACCGCGACGGAGTTGTTGATCGCGGACCGCGTGTTTTCGCTGAACCAAAGGTTGACGCCAACGTTGATAAACAAAGCCGATACGACGGCAACCACGATCGTTGGCACCATCGCCACCAAGGCAAACATGGCAACCAGTCGGACGTGGAGGCGAGAGCCGGCAAATCCGCGGCGCCGCGCGACAACCAGTCGAACGAACCTGGCGGAGACGGCACTCAACAAGGAAAGCAACAGGATGCTGTCGACCAACAGCAATGGTCGAACTGCGGCACGGTCGCTACTGAACGGCGCCACGCCAATGACCGCGAGGTAGGTCAGCGCGCCAGCGGCAATCGCCGCGACCGCAAGTCCCAGCACCAGCTGGCGCTCAAGACCGACGCGCTGCGCCCACGCAAAAAACCGGCCGAGCTGCTCGTGGGTCTGTGTCTCAGATGCCATACGCTGTGACCATTTGGTCCAAGGCACTGTGCCCGTGAACCACAATGTTGCATTATTGCATCACTTGGGCGCGCGCACTACCTCAATTTGTAGCTCGCGGATTTTCTTCCGCAACGTGTTCCTATTCAGGCCAAGCAAGCTTGCGGCTTTGATCTGATTACCGCGCGTCGCGCGCAGACTCAGGGCGATCAACGGTCGCTCTACCTCGTTCAGGATGCGTTGGTAAACCCCGTCGGGCGGAAGCGCCTCGCCGTGCGCCGCGAAGTAGGCCTCGAGATGCCGTTCGACGGCGCCACTCAGGCTGTTGTCACCGTCGATCTGTTGCTGACGGACATCGCCGGCGAGTTCACGTTCGACCGCCGACGCCGGCACGGTCTCGTCTGCCGTCAGCGCGGCAAGACGGCGCATCAGGTTCTCCAACTCGCGGACGTTGCCGGGCCAACGGTATTCTCGCAGCCGCTTGAGGGCATCGCCGGTGAGTCGCTTTGGCGGTAAACCTTCTTTTTCCGCGCGCAGTAGGAAATGCCGCACCAGATCGGGAATGTCGTCGGTCCGCTCGCGCAATGGCGGCAACCGCATCGGCACCACGTTCAAGCGGTAAAACAAATCCTCGCGAAACAATCCCTGGTCAACTAGGCGACGCAACGAGCGATGCGTTGCGGCGACAATGCGCACGTCGGCGCGGCGGGCCTGCCGGCTGCCTACAGCAGAATACTCGCCCTCTTGCAGGACGCGTAGCAGCCGGGTCTGCGCTTCGATCGGCATATCGCCGATTTCGTCGAGAAACAACGTGCCGCCATCGGCTTGCTCAAATTTGCCGCCGTGACGCATCGTGGCGCCGGTGAAAGCGCCCTTCTCGTGTCCAAAGAGCTCGCTTTCGATCAATTCGCGTGGAATCGCGGCCATGTTCACCGCGACGAAGGGTCGGTTACGGCGGCGGCCGAAGTCGTGGAGGGCTCTTGCGACAAGTTCCTTTCCGGTTCCCGATTCGCCCGAAATCAAGACGGTCAGATCTGTCGCCGTCAGCCGTCCCATGACGCGGTAGACGTCTTGCATTGCGGCCGAACGTCCAACCATCGGCATGACTTCGTCGTCGTCCTGGCGTGTCGACGGGGCCACCGGCGGACGCCGCGCGCCACCCTCTAGCGCTCTGTTAACAATGGACACTAATTCATTGATATCAAATGGTTTTGGAAGGTATTCATAGGCGCCACGCTCGGTCGCGCGCAGCGCCGTCATCATGGTATTGCGGGCGCTCATGACGATAACCGGCACGTCAGGTCGGGCCTTACGAATCCGCGGCAAGAGGTCGAGACCGTCTTCGTCGGGCATCACCACATCGGTAATGACCAGGTCACCTTCGCCAGCCTCGATCCATTGCCACAGCGTCGCGGCGGTGCCCGTTGTGCGCACTGCATACCCGGCGCGGGCAAGCGACTGGCTGACGACCTTACGGATAGACGCGTCATCGTCCGCGACCAGGATGGTTCCCTCGCCGCTCACGATGATGACCGCTCCTCGTTTGCTGCAATCGGGAGCCGTAGGCGAAACACGGTGCGGCCTGGCTCTGACTCGCATTCGATGAGCCCGCTATGGTCCCCGATGATCTTGGCGACCAGCGATAGGCCAAGCCCCGTGCCGGAACGCTTGGTCGTGACAAACGGGTCAAACATGTGCCGTCGAATATCGTCCGATATGCCCGGGCCATTGTCCTGGATGGCAACCTCCAGCGGCAGATGCACCTGCTCTTGCGTGCCCGGCACCGCCAGACGCAAGCCGTGCCTGTAGGCAGTCGACAGCTGAATCTCGCAAGGCAAACCGCTACAGGCCTCGACCGCGTTTTTGATCAGGTTGAGGACGACCTGGACCAGTTGGTCGCGATTGCCCAATAACGGCGGCAACGATGGGTCGTAGCGTTCTTCGAAAGCGGTGTCGGCGGCAAAGCCCGCCTGGGCCACCCGGCGCGCATGATCCAGCACGAGATGGACATTGACGGGCTGACGCTCCAGCGGCCGCGGATCGGAAAAGCCCTCCATGCTGTCGATGAGGCTGCAAATACGGTCGGTCTCGTCGCGGATCAGGCTCGTCAATTCGCGGTCTTCGGTGCTCGCGTTCATTTCGAGCAACTGCGCCGCGCCGCGAATACCGGCCAACGGGTTCTTGACCTCGTGGGCCAGCACCGCCGCCATTCCAGTAACGGATCGCGCGACATCGCGGTGGCTCAACTGATGTCCCATGCGTGACGCCATCGTCAGTTCGCGGATCGTCAGCAACAAACTTCCCGGCGCATCGGGTAACGGCGTCAGCTGAAAGCTGACGTCGCGGCGGCCCATCCGTGGTGTGTAAAGTTCGGCATCGTGCTCGGCGACGCTGCTACCACTCGCCCGCGCCTTTTTCATGAGCCCCAGCAAGGTCCCATCGCGCGGGGCAACAGCGGTGATGCCTTGGCCGACCAGAACGCCGGCGCTGGCGCCAAAGAACTGTTCTGCGGCCGGGTTGATGTACTCGATGGATTCGCTGGGGCCGACAACCAACAGCGGATCGGGTACCGCTGCCAGGATCGCGAAGGCGTCGACGATCCCGGGTTCGTCAAGGGCAGCCGACCGGCGGTCGTGAATCACGCCGCCGCCGCGAGCTCGACCCGCGGTGCAAGCGCGCGAAGCAGGCGGATCACGGCGTTTGGATCGTCTTCTCGGTTGATCGCATCCAAAGTCGCCTTCGATCCTGGCAAATCCCGCAGATACCAAACCAAGTGTTTGCGCGCGGTTCGTACCGCCAGCGCGCGCCCTTGCTGGGTCAGCATCGCGTCGTAATGCTGTTCGATCAGGTGCAGGCGGGCCGTAGGCGTCGGCGCATCGGTCCGGACGCCGTCGCTTAAATAGGTGGCGGCATGGGCGGGAAACCACGGCCGCCCATACGCGCCGCGCCCGATCATGATGCCGTCGGCGCCGGACTCGGCCAAACAGACGTCGATGTCGTCGTAGGTCGTGATATCGCCGTTGGCGATGACCGGTAGCCGCACCGCCTCTTTGACAGTGCGAATGAACCGCCAGTCCGCGCGCCCCGAATAGAACTGAGCGCGGGTGCGGCCGTGCACGGTGATCATGCGCACGCCGCACGCTTCGGCGATCCGGGCCAACTCAGGGGCGTTGCGGCTGTCGTCGTCCCAACCGGTGCGCATCTTGAGCGTCACCGGGATTGAGACCGCGTTGACTGTCGCCTCGATAATCCGGCGCGCCAAGGGCAGTTCCCTCATCAACGCCGAGCCGCAAAGGCTACCGACAACCTTTTTCGCCGGGCACCCCATGTTGATATCAATGATGTCGGCGCCGCACCCGGCGTTGATCCGCGCCGCTTCGGCCATTATTTCGGGGTCGCGGCCGGCGAGCTGAACGGCATGAAGCCCGGTTGCGGTGTCGCGTTCCGCCATCCGCCACGAACGCGGCGAGGCACCGACCAATTCGCGGCTGGCGATCATCTCGGAAAAGGTCAGGCCGCCGCCTAATTGCCGTACCAGCCGCCGGAACGGCGCATCGGTGATGCCCGACATCGGGGCGAGCAAAACGGGAGAGTTGAGGTCGAGAGGACCCACTGAAATGGTCATTACTTGTGCAGCGATGGTTGTTGCCTAATCGTTGAGCAAGATAGGCCGCAGGGCCGGGTCCCGCAATGCCGCCGCCGAAGCTTGGCGCGGGACGAACGCGGCGCTAGGTTGCCGCCGGTGACAACAGTGGCGCTCATAGTCGCGGCCGGCCGCGGCGCGCGGTTCGGCGGCGGAATTCCCAAACAATATGTGCCGCTCGGGGCGCAGCCGCTTCTTCGCCATAGCGTTGCCCGCCTCACCAACCACCCCGCGATCGGCGCGGTCAGCGTGGTGATCGATCCCGAGGACGCCGCGTTGTACCGCGACGCTGTCGACGGGCTTGCGGTCATGGCGCCGATCGAAGGCGGCGCAAGCCGACAGGAATCTGTGCGCCGAGGTCTGGAGAGCCTGTCGCGTGAAAGGCCGGACACGGTGCTGATCCACGACGGCGCCCGCCCCTTCCCCGACAACGCGCTCGTAGGCCGGATCATCGCCGCGCTCGCCGACCATGTGGGCGCGATCGCGGCGCTACCCATTGTCGATACACTCAAGCGCGCCAGCGAAAACGGGCTCGTCGGCGCGACCGTCAATCGGACCGGTTTGTGGCGCGCGCAGACCCCGCAGGGGTTTCATTTCGAGGCGATTCTCGCCGCCCACCGTGCCGCGATAACATCCGATGACTTGACCGACGACGCTGCGGTCGCCGAACGTGCAGGACTCGACGTGACGTTAGTCCAAGGCGCGGAGGATAACCTCAAGGTGACGACCCCCGACGATTTGATCCGGGCAGAAAACATCTTGGCGCGCGCCCAAGGCGACGTCCGCGTTGGCAGCGGCTTCGACGTCCATCGCTTCGGACCCGGCAACGCAGTGACACTGTGCGGCATTGTCGTGCCCCATGACCACGCGCTGACGGGCCATTCGGATGCCGACGTTGCGCTCCACGCCTTGACCGACGCTATTCTAGGGGCGCTCGCCGACGGCGACATCGGCCGTCATTTCCCGCCCAGCGACGCGCGGTGGCGCGGCGCGGCCTCAGAGATCTTTGTCCGGCATGCAGTGGGCCGGGTGACGGACCGTGGCGGGACCATCGCTCATGCCGATATCACCATCATTTGCGAAGCGCCGAAGATCGCGCCACATAGCGACGCCATGCGCGCCCGCGTCGCGGCGATGCTCGGGCTCGACGCCGGCCGCGTGAGCGTCAAGGCCACGACGACCGAAGGACTAGGGTTTGCCGGCCGGGGCGAAGGGATTGCCGCACAGGCAACGGTCACATTGCGGGTGCCCGACTAATGTCTAACGCACCCACGCCCCTGCCCTTCCTCCACCCCGCGTCCCTCGTTGCGACGGTCTTCGGCGCCGGCCTGTCGCCGGTGGCGCCCGGCACCGTCGGATCGCTGGTGGCGCTTCCATTTGCTTGGTTGATTTATTGGGCCGCGGGTCCCGCCGCGTTGCTGGCGGCGACGCTCATCGTGTTCTTCATCGGTTGGTGGGCAT
This sequence comes from Pseudomonadota bacterium, assembly GCA_027622715.1. Lineage (GTDB taxonomy): Bacteria > Pseudomonadota > Alphaproteobacteria > SHVP01 > SHVP01 > CALJDF01. The sequence continues at coordinate 49,827 of JAQBYN010000014.1, forward strand.
CTTCGGTCTACGTCAACAAAGCCGGGATCGCCGATCCCGGCGCGGTGGTCATTGACGAGGTCGCCGGCCAATGGCTTGTGCTCGCTGTCGCGCCCTTAGATATCTGGTATTTCGCCACAGGCTTCGTGCTGTTTCGGCTATTCGACATCGCCAAGCCTTGGCCGGTCAGCTGGGCGGACCGGCGGATCAAGGGCGGCTTCGGGGTCATGTTCGACGATATTCTCGCAGCGATATACGGCGGCGCGGTGCTTCTCGCCTTGGTCTGGCTTGTCGAGGGCAGCAATGTTCTCTGATGAACTGCAGGCCCTTGCCGGCAAAGTTGTCCAAACGTGCAAGGCGCGCGGCGTGATGGTCGTGACCGCGGAGTCCTGCACGGGTGGCCTGATCGCTGGTTGCTTGACCGAGGTCGCGGGCGCGTCGGCTGTCGTTGATCGCGGATTCGTCACCTACCACAACGACGCAAAGCGCGACGTCCTTGGCGTCGACCAAGCCCTCCTGGACACGGTCGGCGCGGTTAGCGAGGACGTTGCACGGGCAATGGCTGAAGGCGCGCTCGGCGCATCGCGCGCCGACATCGCGGTGTCTTGCACCGGGATCGCCGGTCCAGGTGGGGCGACTCCGGGTAAGCCCGTCGGCCTTGTTCACATGGCGCTCGCCCGGCGCGGCGCGCCAACACAGCATCACCGAATGGCATATGGTGACATCGGTAGAGATTTAGTGCGCCTCAACACGGTGCGCGATGCGTTGCGGATGATTCTGGACAATACCGGCGACACCGAAGGGAATGCGGCATGACGGGTAAAATGCAGGCGGTCTTGATCGACGCCCCAGGTGGTCCTGAGGGGCTCGGTGTCGCTGAGGCACCAATTCCCGAACCGGGGCCAGGCGAAATACGCCTTAAGGTTGCCTATAGCAGCATGAACCCGATGGACGTCTTCGCCCGCCAGGGCACAGTGAGCTGGCTGCCGATCAAGTGGCCGTTTATTCCCGGCATCGAACACGCTGGGGTGGTCGATAAGGTCGGTGACGGCGTCGACGCCGGGATGATCGGCAAGCGCTATCACTCTCGCAATATGTTCGGCGGCAACGCTGAATATTCGATCTCGCCGTTATCCAACGCCCATCCAATGCCGGACGGTTTGGATTGGAAGACCGGCACCTGCTACGGCGGGATGACGTATACGTCGTATCACGCCCTCCACACCGCGGCGCGCATACGCCCCACCGATTGGTGCCTGTTCCATTCGGCGGCCGGCCCGATCGGCATCATGCTGACCCAAATCGCCAAAGATGCCGGCGCCAAGGTTATTGGCCTGTGCAGTGGCGGCAAGATTGACTACGCCCGCCAATACGGGGCCGACTACCTAATCGACTACACCACCGGTGATTGGGTCACTGAGGTAAAGAAGATCACCGATGGTCAAGGCGCCGACATCATTGTTGACGGCAACCAGGGTCCAGACGCGCCCAAAAACTACGAGGTCATCGCGCCCGGCGGGCATTGCATTTACGTCGGTGCCACGGCGGGCAGTCCGGCACCGGAAATCCCTGTATCGACCTTGATCTTCAAGTCGGCCTTTGTCGGCGGCTTTAACCTGCCCCTGCTCGAAACCCGCGGCGCACGTGATAACGCCGACGTTCTGCGCAAGGTGATCGATGGCACTTGGAAAGTGCCGATCAGCGAAGAGGTCACATTGGACGACGTACCCGACCTGCACCGGCGCTTTGCCGCACGTCAGGTCAAAGGCCGCGCTGTAATCCGCGTCGGCGGCGAACTCAACTGGTCCAAATAGCCCCGGTCTGCCCGACCGGCGGTCAGGGCGCGCACGCCTGCGCGCGCCCGGCGCGTATTCGTCTACCGTTGTGATCCCGTGACCGACGCCCCGCGCATCCCCCTGCCCTTCAAGATCGCCCTGGTTGCCAACACGGCGATTGGACCCGCGGCGACCCAGCTCTTCGTGCCCTCGGTACCCGCCATTGCGGTCGAGTTCGGCGTCGCCATTGGCGTGGCGCAAATCTCGTTCTCGGCGTCGATGGTTGCGCTGGCGATTTCGACGTTGTTCTACGGCCCACTGTCGGACCGCTACGGTCGGCTGCCGATGTTGTATGTCGGTCTGGCGCTGTTCTTGATCGGCACGACGGTTTCGCTGTTTTCCACTGACATCACCATGTTGATCGCCGGACGGATCGTCCAGGCGATGGGCGGCGCAGCCGGCATGGTCATTACGCGGGCGATCGTCCGCGACATCTATGGTCCAGTTGCTGCCGCGCGCGTCCTGGGCACGCTCATCGTTGCCACAATTGGCGCGCCGATGCTCTCGATCGTGCTCGGCGGGTTGATCACCGACCTGTTCGGCTGGCGGTGGATATTCGGCGTCTCGCTGGGGCTTGGACTGGGCGTGGCCGCTCTGGCTTGGGCCACGATGCGCGGTGCCGAAACAAAACGCGCAACGGTCAGCAGCCTCGCCGACATGGTGCGCGGTTACGGTCGCCTATTTCGCTCCCCGATCTTTGTCGGCTTCATCTTGCAAGGCGGTTTTGGCGCCGGGTCGTTTTTTGCCTTCATGGCGGTCGGACCCTTTTTGATGGTCGAAGTCCTCCACCGCCCGGCCACCGAATTTGGCGCCTACTTCGCCATCGTTACCCTTGTGTTCATGAGCGGAAATTTTGTTGGCGGCCGTCTGTCGTCACGGGTTGGGTTGGAACGCATGGTCGTGATTGGCGGTATCGCCGCGTTGGCCTGTGCCGTGTTAGGCGTTGGCGCCTTCGCGGTCTTTGGCCTTGGCGTCGCTGTCATGTTCGGCACCTCATTCTTCATCTCGTTCGGCAACGGCTTGGCCATGCCCAACAGCCAGGCTGGCGCGTTGAACGTGATCCCCGAACTTGCCGGCACTGCGTCAGGCGCCGCCGCCTTCGTCCAAACCATCTTCGGCGCAGCGTTCGCCCAAGTGGTCGCCATGATCATCGACCCATCCGGCACCGCCCTGTTCGCCGCGATGCTGTTCGCGATGGTGACAGCGCTGATATTCGGATCGATCCCGCTCTATCTAAAATCCCGTGCTGCCAGCCTCGGCGACACTGCCGATTGAGGAAATCATGACCTACCTAGAAGCCCACTTCACGACGCCCGACGGTCTCAAACTCTATTACCGCGATTACGCCAACGCAGCCGGCCATGTGCCGGTCCTCTGCCTGGCCGGCTCGACCTCGAATTCACGCAGCTTCGACGATCTCGCGCCGCATATCGCACAGACCTGCCGCGTGCTGACCATGGATTGGCGCGGGCACGGCAATTCGGATTGGGATTCGGACGAAAATAACTACAGCTTCACGGCCGATGCCGACGATGTCGTCGAATTCTTGGCCCACCTCGGCGTTCCCAAGGTTGTCATCATCGGCACCTCGCGCGGCGGCATCATTGGCATGGTGTTGGGCCTGTCCAACCCTGCGGTGCTGGCCGGTGTTGTGGTGAACGACATCGGCCCGGAGATTGGCGCCGCCGGATCGAAGCGCTTGCGCTCGCGTACCGTGCTCGATGCTGAATTCGCGACCTTCGAAGAGGCTGGCATCAATTGCCGCGCGCGCTACGACACGCCAACGCCGGGTCTCAGCGACGCCTATTGGACGGCCTACGCACGCCGCACCTGTCGTCGCCACGATGACGGCAAAGTGCGCCCCGACTATGACCCCGGCTACGGCCGCGCCTTCCGGGCCGGGCAGACCACCGGCTCGCTGTGGCCGGCATTCGAGTCACTCGCGAATATCCCCGTCCTCGCCATTCGCGGCTCGGAGTCCGACATTCTTGAAGCCGCCGGTATGGCGGCAATGGCGCAGCGCAAGCCCGACATGCTCACCGCCACGGTACCGGGCCGCAACCATTGCCCGTTCCTCGACGAACCCGAAAGCCTCACCGCCATCGAAGGTTTTCTCGCCACCATCTAGCGCGTCCGCGCCTTGACGCGCCCCGCCGCGCGGGCGACAAGACCCACCAACAGGGAGGCTCCACATGGCCAAGAAAATGCGCGCGATCGTCGTCGAGGCGCCGGGCGATCCATCCGTCCTGAAACTGCGCGAGATCGACGTGCCGGAACCGGCAAGCGGTCAGGTCCGCATCAAAGTCGCCTATTGCGCCCTCAACCCGCTCGATACCCACAGCCGCGCCGCGCGCGTCAAATGGGGTGCGCCAACCATGCCCTACACCCCAGGTTATGAATACGCCGGGCTGGTCGATGCGGTTGCGGACGACGTCGACGAGGAACTCATCGGCAAGCGCGTCGTCGCAGTCGGCCAATGGGGTGGCAACGCCGAATACGCAGTGGCTGAAAGCGCCCGCCTGATCTCGGTCCCCGATGCCTTCGATTGGAAGATTGCTGCGGTCTTCGCGACCTGCGCGCCAACCTCTTGGCACCTCGTACACTCCGCCGGCCGGGTCAAGAAAGGCGACGTCGTCGTCATTCATTCCGCCGCCGGTGCGGTGGGCGCCCTAACCACCCAGATTGCCAAAGATGCCGGTGCCATCGTGCACGGCCTCGTCGGTAGTGCCTCGCGCGCCGAATACGCCAAGCAGTTCGGCGCCGACATGCTGATCGATCGCGTTACCGACAACTGGGCCGACGTCGTCCTGCGATTGACCAACGACCGTGGCGCCAACGTCATTTTCGACGGCGTCGCCGGCCCCGATGCCAGCCTCAACTACCGCGCCGTCGCCCCGCTCGGTAACGTGATCTATCTGGGGCAAATGGCCGGTCCGCCGCCCGACGTGAATATCGGCCAACTCATCGGCAAGTCGTTCTCTGTGACCGGCTTCGTCCAGTATTTCCACCAAGCCGCCACGGGCCGTGCTGAAGAAAAAGAACTTTTCGCCAACCTCGCCAGCGGCAAATGGCGCATCCCGGTCGAACGCATCGAACCGCTGGAGAAAGCCGCGGAGCTGCACACGGCGTTTGAGGGCCGGCAGTTGATGGGTAGGACCTTGATCGAGGTCGGCGGCGAGCTTTTGGGCTAAGCCGCACCCTTGCTTGCCGCCGCGCCCTCGGGCGCTTCGCCGCCGTAAATAGCATGTGCGCGTTTCTCGAACGCCCGCACCATGCGTTGTACGGCTTCGTTGAACACCGCGCCGATCAGGGTCTGCAACAGGCGTGAGCGAAACTCGAAATCGACATAGAAGTCGATCGTCGTGTGCGCCCCGTCCTCGTCTGGAATGAACCGCCAGTGGTTGTTCAAATATTTGAATGGCCCGTGGGCGTATTTCACGTCGATCCGCTCGGGTGCCGTCAGCGTCACTTCTGACGTGAACTTTTCGCGAAACATCTTAAAGCCGATCACCAGATCGGCATGGATCACGTTATCCTTGCGTGAATTGACCCGCGAGGCGACGCACCATGGCAGAAAATCTTGGTAGCGATCGACATCGGCAACCAGATCGAAGAGTTGCCGTTGCGTGAAAGGCAGGCGCTTTTGTTCGGCGTGAGTCGGCACCCGTCAGCGCACCGTTTGCGCGTCGCGCGAAGCGCGCAGCTCAACATCGCGCGCCGCGCCTAGCTGGGTCTCGCGAAACGCCCGTAGTTTCGCGAAATCGTCGCCGGCGTGATAGGACGACCGCGTCATTGGCGATGACGCCACCATCAAAAACCCTTTGGCCCTTGCCATCCGCGCGTAGTCCTCGAATTCGGTGGGGTCAACGAACCGGTCCACGCCGATGTGCTTCACAGTTGGCTGGAGGTACTGGCCAATGGTAATGAAATCGACGTCCGCCGAGCGCAGGTCGTCCATTACTTGGGCGACTTCTTTCTCGGTCTCGCCCAGGCCCACCATGATTCCCGACTTGGTGAACAGCAACGGGTCGATCTTCTTTACCGTGTCGAGTAGGCGCAGCGAGTGGAAATACCGCGCACCGGGTCGCACGTCGGGATAAAGTCGCGGCACCGTCTCAAGGTTGTGGTTATAGACATCGGGTTTCGCGGCGACGATCGCTTCGAGCGCGCCGTCTTTGCGCAAAAAGTCCGGTGTCAGAATCTCGATGGTGGTCGCCGGCGTATGGGCGCGCAGCGCTTGGATTGTCTTGACGAATTGATCCGCGCCGCCGTCCGCCAAATCGTCACGGTCAACCGAGGTGACGACGATATGGTTCAGGCCGAGTTCCTTGGCGGCAATCGCCGTATGTTCCGGCTCGAACGGGTCGACCGGCCCGGGCATGCCTGTGGTCACATTACAAAACGCGCAAGCCCGGGTGCAGATCTCGCCCAAGATCATCACCGTCGCATGGCCGAGGGTCCAGCACTCGCCGATGTTGGGGCAGGCCGCCTCCTCGCACACCGTGTGCAGGTTGAGACGCCGCATCAACGCACGGGTCTGATGGTATTCCGGCGACACCGGCGCCTTGGCGCGGATCCAAGCCGGCTTGCGCTTGATCGGGTTGTCGGGTTTGTGCGCTTTTTCCGGATGACGCGGCCGCACCGCCGCGCCGTCGCTTACTACGGTCATATGCTTTTAGAAGTGGAGTGCATGGCCGTACGCGTCAAGGACCGATTCGTGCATCATTTCCGACAACGTCGGATGCGGGAACACGGTGTGCATCAGGTCGGCCTCGGTCGTCTCCAACGTTTTGGCAATCGTGTAGCCTTGGATTAATTCGGTGACTTCGGTGCCAATCATATGGGCGCCCAGTAATTCGCCGGTCTTGGCGTCAAACACCGTTTTGATCAGCCCTTCGGAATCGCCCAGGGCGATGGCCTTGCCGCTGCCGATAAACGGGAACTTGCCGACTTTGACCTCGTAGCCTTTTTCCTTAGCCGCTTTTTCGGTGAGGCCGACGCTCGCCACCTGTGGGTTGCAATAGGTGCACCCCGGAATGTTGAGCGTCTTCATGGGCTGAACGTCTTTTACGCCGGCGATTTTCTCGACGCAGATCACAGCCTCATGCATCGCCTTGTGGGCGAGCCACGGCGCGCCGACCAGATCGCCAATGGCGTAGATGCCGGGTACGCCGGTCTCCAACCATTCGTTGACCACGACATGGCCACGCTCGACCTTGATCGCGCTGACCGTTTCAAGACCGCAGTCCTCGACGTTGCCGGCAATGCCAACCGCTAAGATGACCTTCTCGGCGGTCACGGTTTGGGCCGGCGTTTTGCTGCCCTTCATCGGTTCAACGGCCGCTTCGTAGCCACCCTTGGCAGGTTTTAGCGACGCAACCGAAGCGCCGGTGATGATCTTCATCCCTTGCTTCTCGAACTGTTTGCGGGCGAACGCCGATATGTCCTCGTCCTCCACCGGCAACACGCGGTCCAGCACTTCGACCACCGTCACCTCGGCCCCCAACGTGCGGTAGAAACTCGCGAACTCGATGCCGATCGCGCCCGAGCCAATCACCAGCAACGACTTTGGCATCGTCTCCGGCACCATCGCCTCTTTGTAAGACCAAATGCCCTTGCCATCGGCTTTGATGGTCGGTAGGTCACGGGCCCGAGCGCCGGTTGCCAGAATGATGTGCTTAGCCGAAATATCGGCAATCGCCTTGCCGTCCTTGGTCACGGCGATCTTGCCCGCGCCGTTGAGTTTCCCGTGCCCGTCGATCACATCGACCTTGTGCTTTTTCAACAGATGTCCGACGCCACCTGAGAGTTGCTTCGATACTTTGCGGCTGCGCTGAACGATCTTCTTGATGTCGAAGGAAATGTCTTTGGCGCTGAAGCCGAATTCGTCCAACCGGTGCAGCAAATGGTAAATCTCGGATGAGCGCAGCAGGGCCTTGGTCGGGATGCATCCCCAATTTAGGCAGATACCGCCGAGGTGTTCGCGTTCGATGCACACCGTCTTCAACCCGAGTTGCGCAGCGCGGATTGCCGCGACGTAGCCGCCCGGACCGCCGCCGAGAATCGCCACATCGTATTGTTGTGCTGCCATAACTTCCTACAAACGTTCGGGCTGCGTACAGCCGTCTAGTGGACGCGTGACCGACCCCGCGCTACAACAGCATCGTCACCGGGTCTTCAATGAAGCCCTTAAATGCCTGCAACAGCTCGGCGCCTATCGCGCCATCCACCACGCGGTGATCGCACGACAAGGTGCACGACATCATCGTCGCAATCGACAGCGCGCCATCCTTGACCACCGGTCGCTGCTCGCCCTTACCCACGGCCAAGATCGCACCTTGCGGCGGATTGATGACGGCGGCAAATTCTTTGATGCCGTACATGCCGAGATTGGAGATCGAGAACGTACCGCCCTGGTATTCCTCGGGTAGTAGCTTGCCCTCATGAGCCCGTCCCGCAAGGTCCTTCATTTCGTTGGAGATTTCGGCCAACCCCTTTTGATCGGCGTTGCGCACCACCGGTGTAATCAACCCGTTGGCGACCGCCACCGCGACCGAGATATCGACGCTCGTGTAGCGCAGCGTCGCAGCGTCGGTCCAACTCGCATTCGCACTTGGCACTTTCTTCAGTGCCAAGGCCGCTGCGCGAATAATGAAGTCGTTAACCGACAGCTTGAACGCCGCGTCTTTCGCACCGCGCTCATTGAGCTCCTTGCGCATCGCCATTAGCTTGTCGATGTCGCAATCGACGGTCATATAAAAATGCGGCACCAGCTGTTTGGATTCGGTCAGCCGTCGCGCGATTACCTTGCGCATCGTGTTGTTGGGCACCTCAACATAGGCCGCGCCCGGTTGAATGGGTGCGGCGGCACGTTGCGGCAGCGCCGCGGCGGTTGCCGCGCGTTGCACGGGTGCGCCGCCCGATAGCGCGCTCTCGATATCAGCCTTGACGATCCGCCCGCCGGGACCGCTACCGGCCATTGACGCCAGGTCGAGCCCGGACTGCGCGGCCATGCGCCGCGCCAACGGGCTCGCCACGACTCGGTCGCTGCCGCTGACCGCGGCCAACCGGGGTGCGGGTGCGGTGACGGGTTGCTCGGCAACCGGTGCCGCCGCGGGTGCTGCTTGAGGGGCCGGAACCGCCGACGGTTCTGCTTGAGGTGTCGGAACCGGCGCAGGCGCCACGGCAGGCTTGGCCGCCACGCCGGTATCGAAACCACTTAGCGCGCCGGCGTCCTCGCCCTCTTCCAACAGAACGGCGATGACGGTGTTGACCTTCACCCCCTCGGTGCCTTCCGCGACGAGAAGTTTGCCGACGGTGCCGTCATCGATGGCTTCGACTTCCATGGTGGCCTTGTCGGTCTCGATTTCGGCGATGACATCGCCCGACGAAATCGCCTGGCCTTCTTTGACCAACCATTTGGCGAGCGTGCCCTCTTCCATGGTGGGCGACAGCGCGGGCATCGTAATCGAAATCGGCATCTCGGGTTCCTTAGTCGCGGTAACAAACGGCTTTAACCGCCTGCACGATTTTGTCGGGGTTGGGCAGCGCGAGGGCTTCAAGGTTGGCGGCATAGGGCATCGGCACATCCTCGCCTGTTACCCGCAGCATCGGCGCATCAAGATCGTCAAAGGCCTGCTCCATCAGCACGGCGGCGATCTCAGAACAAATCCCACAGACTGGCCAGCCTTCTTCGACCGCGACGATGCGGTTGGTCTTGCGCACCGACTCGACGATTGTTGCTGTGTCCATTGGCCGTAGGGTCCGCAAGTCAATGACTTCGGCGTCGATCCCGTCGGCGGCAAGAAGTTCGGCGGCGTTCAGCGCATCGCGCACCGAAATCGAATAGGCAACGATCGTCACGTCACGTCCTGGCCGCGCCACGCGCGCTTTGCCGATAGGCACGACGTAGTCGTCCAGCTGCGGCACTTCTTGGGTGACGCCGTAAAGGATCTCGTTTTCAAGAAATATCACGGGATTGGGGTCGCGGATTGCCGCCTTTAACAACCCCTTGGCGTCGGCCGCCGAATACGGCGCGACAACCTTCAACCCTGGAACACTGGCGTACCACGCCGCGAAATTTTGCGAATGTTGTGCCGCGACCCGTGCTGCCGCACCGTTGGGCCCGCGGAACACGATCGGCACCGGCATTGCGCCGCCGGTCATGTACAGCGTCTTTGCAGCCGAATTAATCAAATGATCCATTGCCTGCAGGGCGAAGTTGAACGTCATGAACTCGACAATCGGGCGCAAGCCGCGATAGGCCGCCCCGACGCCGACGCCCGCGAATCCGTGTTCGGTTATTGGCGTATCGACCACCCGCTTGGCGCCAAATTCTTCCAGCAACCCCTGGCTTACCTTGTATGCGCCCTGGTATTGCGCGACTTCCTCGCCCATCAGGAAAACCCGGTCGTCGCGGCGCATTTCTTCGGCCATCGCATCGCGCAACGCTTCGCGCACCGTCAGTTCAACCATCGCCGTGCCCGCTGGCAGGTCGGGATCGGCGATCGTCGCGGCCGCCGGTCTAGCCGGCGCCTGGGAAGCGGTGGCGGTTACGGCTGCTGCCGGGGCTGCGGGTGCGACAGGTGCCGCAGCGCCGTTGCCACCGGCAGGCGCCACGCTAGCGTTACTCGCAGCGTCCTCACCGTCTTCCAGTAGATGCGCGATGACGGCGTTGACCTTCACGCCCTCGGTGCCTTCGGCGACTAAGATCTTGCCGAGTATCCCTTCATCGATAGCCTCGATTTCCATCGTCGCTTTGTCGGTCTCAATTTCTGCCAGCACATCGCCGGGCGCGACGGCATCGCCCTCGGCTTTGAGCCACTTGGCGAGCGTCCCCTCCTCCATCGTCGGCGACAGGGCGGGCATTGTTATGGGTATCGGCAACGGCTGGTCCCCTGGCGCTAGGCTGCGGCGTCCGCCGCAACGAGAATGTCGGTATAAAGTTCCGAGAGATCCGGCTCAGGACTCTGCTGGGCAAAATCCGCGGCGTCGGTGACGATTGCTTTGACGTCCTTGTCGATCTCTTTCAGCGCCTCTTCGGTTGAAGCGCCGCTGCGCAAGATTAGATCGCGCACATGATCGATCGGGTCGCGCTCTTTGCGCACCTTGTTGACCTCGTCTCGGGTCCGGTATTTGGCCGGATCCGACATCGAATGGCCACGGTAACGGTAAGTCATGGCCTCCAGGATGTAGGGGCCCTTGCCCGCGCGCATATGTTTGACCGCTTTCGCCACCGCGTCGCGCACCGCCAGCACGTCCATCCCGTCACACTCGCCGCCGGGGATGCCGAACGCATCGCCGCGTTTGTGGAGTTTGGTTTGGGCTGTCGAACGCTCGGTCGAGGTGCCCATGGCGTAGTGGTTGTTCTCGATGATGTAGAGCACCGGCAGCTTCCACAGCGCCGCCATGTTGAACGACTCGTAGACTTGGCCCTGGTTCGCCGCGCCGTCGCCGAAATAGGTCAGCGTCACCTCGTCATTGCCCAGGTATTGATTGGCAAAGGCGATGCCGGTGCCCAGCGCGGTCGGCGCCCCGACAATCCCGTGCCCGCCGTAAAAATTCTGTTCGCGGGCGAACATGTGCATCGACCCGCCCTTGCCCTTGGAATAGCCGTCAACGCGGCCGGTCAACTCGGCCATAACGCCGCGCGGTTCCATCCCGCAGGCCAGCATGTGGCCATGGTCGCGGTAGGTGGTGATGACGGCGTCGGCTGCGGTGGTGGCGGCGCGGGCGCCGACCACGACGGCCTCTTGGCCGATATAGAGATGGCAAAATCCGCCGATCAGGCCCATCCCATACATTTGGCCGGCTTTTTCCTCGAAGCGCCGGATCAGCAGCATGTCGCGGTAGAACTTGAGGAGTGCCTCGGGCGTGGCGTCGACCGTTGGCGTGGGGTCGGCCTTGCGCCGAGCTTTAGGTTTGTCGGACGCAGGCGCTTTTGCCATGGTCTCTCCTGTGCCGCGGGTACGCGAGGAAGCGCAATATACGCAGATGTCCCGGTACCGGCGAGCGTTTTCTAACGGCGGACGATTACAGCTAAGTGTCTAGAAAAAAAAGGAGAATCAGAAATTAACTGTGATTAAGTTAATTCGAAGAGGTGTAAAGCACGATCTCGTCCCTGTCGGCGAAGCCGAGCAACGACCGAGCCCGTTCGTCGAGCATATCGAGGTCTAGCCCGTCAGGCCGCAGCAGCTGCGTGCGGTGTTCCATCAGCGCGCGCTGCACCTGCACCTCGCCTAAATCGGCCTTCGCCACCGCGATTTCGTCGTTGAGCCGAATCCAGGCCAGCAACCCGCGGTCGCCCTGGACAAAACTAATCCCGAAATACGCCACCATCAGAATCAGCAAAAACGGCGCAATGGCGGCGCGGGTACGTTTCGTGACTTCGTGGGCCAATCCCATGGCCCCACCGAATCACAGTCGATTCCCACGCGTCAAGGCGGGCGAGTCATCGCGCCGCGGTTTCTTCGCTACTGTGACTCGAAAGACTCAGATGTGATTCAAGATGAAACACCTGCGCTGCGCCGCCGCATCCCGTAGACGAATTGGCCTGTGCCACTGCGCCGACAAGTCTATGTTCCAGCGATGAGCACCCCACCCGCGTCCGATCACCCAAAAAAGGGCCCGGCGTTTCTCTCGCACGGGTTTCGACCGTTCTTTTTCTTCGCCGGTATTTGGGCCGCGTTGGCCGTGTTGATCTGGGTCCTGGCATTCGCCGGTGCAATCGTATTGCCCAGCGCGTTTGATCCCCTGACCTGGCATGTCCACGAGATGGTGTTTGGCTATGCGGCGGCGGCTATTGCCGGCTTCCTATTTACCGCCGTGCCGAACTGGACGGGCCGCTCGCCGGTGCACGGCCTCCCCTTGGCCGGCTTCGCGGCGTTGTGGTTGGCCGGTCGCATTGCCGTCCTATGCGGAGAATTGATCGGCGCGTGGCCCGCCGCAATCATCGACGGCGCGTTTCTCATTGTGCTCGCCGCAGTGATCGGGCGCGAGATCGTCCTCGGTAAAAACCGGCGCAACCTCGTCGTGGTGGCGGTCATCGCGGTTCTCGCCACCGCCAACATATTGACCCACCTCGAACCGTTGGGCATTGCCGCAACCGGCAGCCTCGGCCTGCGACTGGGCATTGGCGTGGTCATCACGCTGATCGGTGGCCGCGTGACCCCCAGCTTCACCGCGTCGTGGTTAGGCCGCCAAGGTGTCACCGCGCCGGACATCGCCGTCACGCACATCGACCGAGTCGGCCTTGTCGCCGTAGCAGCCGCCATGATTGCCTGGACTGTCGTCCCCGAAGCCCGCGGCGCCGGCTGGTTGCTATGGTTCGCTGGCGCTCTAACGCTTTACCGCCTCGCCCGCTGGCGCCCCGACCGAACCCTGGGCGAACCGTTGGTCTGGGTGCTGCATCTCGGCTACGCGTGGCTTGCCGCAGGTCTGTTGTTGCTCGGTGCGTCGGTCGCTTTCGATGGTCTCAGCACCACGGCCGCATTACACGCCCTCACCGCTGGCGCCATCGGGACAATGCCACTCGCCGTAATGAGCCGCGCGACCCTCGGCCATTCCGGCCGTCCGCTCACCGCCACCCGTGTCACAACCGTGCTCTATCTGTGCGCTAGCGGCGCGGCAATCCTGCGCGTCGTGTCGCCGATCCTGGGCACGATGGAGATCGCCGCCCTGCACCTGTCGGCGGCGCTATGGATCATCGCCTTCGGCGGATTTGCCCTAACCTACGCGCCGTTGTTTTTCGCGCCACGAACTGATGCGGAATAGGCTTTGATCGTCGTGATCGATCATCGAGCATATTCCGTCTGTGGCTGCGACTGATTACAAACCAGCAATTTCAAGCGTCGACGTATTCCGCGATGCTGTTTGGCTGTGGCACGATATGGCCGTCAGCTTTCAGTCCGTCGATGTGAAAGCGGATTGCCATACGGATTTCGTCCTCGACGGCTTCAACGGTGCTTCCCGTTGCAACGCAGCCCGGCAAATCCGGCACGTACGCTGAGTAATTCCCGTCAGCTTTCTCTATGACCACGGCGTAACGCATCCTATTTCTCCGCCAACTGCGCTTGTTTCCGGATACTGCCAAGTGTTCCAAGTGCCAAATCGTCCGATGGCTTACCCGCGACGGTTACCCTGCCAGGTTTCGTCGCGTGTTTGAGTTGGCGGTGACTTCCACGGACTCCCGCGATAGTCCATCCGTCCTCGTTTAGCAATTTTAGCACCTCACGCACCTTCATCGTGACGTTTATGGAAGGATTGGAGGAAAAATTCACTACCCGCCGGCGGCGCAGAGTCGCAAAACTGGAGGCTATCCCTATGCTTGGAATGCCGGAGGCTCGATCAAAACTCCCGCAGCAACTTCCCGAACCCGTCGATCCGATCCTCAATCCCCGCGGCCCGCAGGCTGGCCCAGAACGACGCGGTGTTGGACGACACCACCGGTTTGCCGAGCGCCTGCTCCAACGGTTCGATCACATCCAACGTATTGAAGTCGGTGCAGCAAATCAGGATGGCTTGCGCCTCGGGCCGGTCAACTGACTTGGCGTGCTCGAACACCTGCGCCGGCGGCACCCGCGACATCTTCTGGATGCCCTCCCAGCCGGTATTGAGGCCGAGCCCGGCCATCGCCACCACGCCGATCCCGTGTTCTTCCAGAAAATGTTGCTCGTGTTCGTTGGTTGCTTCGATGTAGGGCGTTGCCATCCCCACCGTTGTCACGCCCAACGCCTCGAGCGCCTTCAAGATCGCGCCCGCGGTTGAGACCGCCGGCTTGCCGCCATTGTTGTCGCGCATGGTGCCGATCAACCGGTCCGCCGGACAGGCCATCGAATCGGCGGTACACCCAAACGCCACGGCATCGACATTGGCCAGCGCCAGGTAGCTCACCGAGTCCGCAACCGCGCCCAGCATTTCTTTGAAGTCGTCATGCGCCGGGTCGGCGTGCATCGGCGATCGGGTGAAGTGAAACGTCACGCCCTCGGGCGCCAGCCGCGCGAACTCGGCCTCGTTGACCGTGTTGCTGGGCGGCACGATCACCCCGATCCGCCGCCGGTAGCCGATGGGTTGCGCATTCGATAGATCCACCATGGCGTGCTCCCTGCTATTGCCCGAAGATGTTCGTGGCGGTGCGGGCAAAGTTCCGTCCGCTTAGCCAGGTGACGACGGTTATCAAGACAAAAAGGACGATCGACGGGATTGCGGTGCCGAACGAATCGCCGCTGGCCATGTGCGTAATGAAGGCACCGCCCGCGACGCCCATCAGGCCCAGCCCGCCGATAAACGCGATCGGCGGCAACAACAACACAACCGCGCCAGCCACCTCGGCCAGTCCAACCAGCGTCATGAACCACAGCGGAAACCCGAACGCGTTGAAGGCCGTGACCATGTCTGCAGAACCGGACAGCTTGGACAATCCAGCCCCCGCAAAAGCCACGACCGCGAGAGCCGTCAAGACCCACACGATGATGGTACGCCGACGGCTCGGTGCCGTACTACTGATGTCACTCATGTTCTTTGTTTCCTTTCAGCGTTGCTTTGCCGTCCCACCTGCCGCATTGCGCAGAGGTGCGGCGATCGGATTGTTAACGTCGTTCATACTTACCTGAGCGACTCCTGAACAGCGGCATCCACAGCCCGAGCCGCGGCTGCACGTTGCGCGATCAGGTCGAGCACGTCGATCCAGCTTGGTCCGAAAAAAACATCCCTGACCGCGTCGGCCTGCTCAAAGTTGGTCGTTGTAACGATTGAGTCGAGGCTACCCACCACGCGCGATTCGGCTGCGATTAGATCGTCGTAGACGGTAAGGCTGGCAAGCATGCGTTGTTTTTTGTCCCGTTGGGTGGGGTTGCCCGGTTGGAGTTGCTGAATCCGTTCTATGAGCGCGTCCCTCACACGGCCGAGCTCCCGTAGGTCCGCGCTCGCGCTGCTAAGCTCCTGTCGCGCCGTGCGTATTTGGCCGCCGACGGTTGCTATGCGGGCTTCACTCGAATCGATTGACGCGGTGAGAATCGCCACCATGGCCGCGGCACGGTGAGAGGCCGCCGACATTCGGGCCCGCGCTGGATTGGCTGCCGGATTGATCGCTGAGAATGCCGCCTCGGACGCGGCCGTGATATGATATTCCAACCGGTCGAGGTACATGTTCAGCACGAGGCGATCGCGTTGCCCCTCGGCGCGCGACCCGATCGGCCGCTCCAGAAAGGCGTCCCACCGGTCCAACAACTCGGCCGTGCGGCGTTCGATATCCTTGTTTGAGGCCAGCCAATCGCGCGCGACCGGCCCGAAATCGACATCGTTAACATAGCTGCCGAGGAGCGACCTTGCCTCGTTCGCGCGCGTCGCCAACAAGGTGCGCGCAGAGGCGATGAAGGGAACGCCGATCTCGCGTCCGGCAGCGTTGCCACTCAGGTGCAGCGTACCGGCGGTGCCAAATGTCTCGGCGATTTCGACGAATAAGTCGCGGTAGGTGTTGTGCGCCCGGTTTAGGTCTCGGTGGAAGACGGCCACGTCGGCGGCGTCGGCCGGGGCAGCCACGACCGGCCAAGCGATCAGCAGGAAGAGTGCAAAAAGCCACCGCATCGCCGCAGTCTAGCGGCAATCGGCAGTCTGGTCAGCCGCGGCCCTACCGCAGCGCGGCAAGCCCCGGATAGTGCGCGGCCGGGCCTAGTTCTTCCTCAATGCGGATCAGCTGGTTGTACTTCGCGGTCCGGTCCGAGCGCGATAGCGAGCCGGTCTTGATCTGCCCGCAGTTGGTCGCCACCGCGAGGTCGGCGATGGTTGAATCTTCGGTCTCACCCGACCGGTGCGACATCACCGCGCGGTAGCCGGCCTTGTGCGCCATCTCCACCGCTTGCAGCGTTTCGGTCAGGGTGCCGATCTGGTTGACCTTGACCAAGATCGCGTTGGCCGTGCCTTTGGCGATCCCTTTGGCCAAACGCTTCGGGTTGGTGACGAACAAATCGTCGCCGACCAGTTGCACCTTGTTCCCGATGGCGTGTGTCAGTGCGGCCCAGCCATCCCAATCGTCCTCGGCCATGCCGTCTTCTATCGAGCGGATCGGGTAATCGGCGACCAACTTTTCGTACATCCGCACCATGCCCTCGGCGTCGAATGTTTCGCCGGTGCCTTCCAACACGTACTTGCCGTCTTTGTGAAACTCGGTCGCCGCGGCATCCAGCGCCAGCACGATATCCTCGCCTGCGGTGTAACCCGCTTCGCTGATGGCCTGCATGACGAAATCAAGCGCTTCGTTGGTGCTTTTAAGGTTAGGCGCGAAGCCGCCCTCGTCGCCCACGTTGGTGCTGTGCCCGGCTTTCTTCAGGTGCGTCTTTAGGTGGCGAAAAACATCGGCGCCCATCCGCACCGCCTCGGCGATGCTGCTGGCGCCGACCGGCATGATCATGAATTCCTGCACGTCGATTGGATTGTCGGCATGCGCGCCGCCGTTGAGAATGTTCATCATCGGTACCGGCAAATCGCGCGCCAGTGCGCCGCCGACATAACGGTAAAGCGGCTGCTCTAACGCATCGGCAGCTGCCTTTGCCACCGCCAATGAAACGCCCAGAATGGCGTTGGCGCCGAAGCGTTCTTTGGTTTCAGTGCCATCCAAGTCGATCATCGTCGTGTCGATCAAGACCTGCTCGGTCGCGTCCATCCCCGACAGCGCGTCGAACAATTCGCCGTTGACCGCGTCGACCGCGCCTTGTACGCCCTTGCCGCCGTAGCGTTCGCCGCCGTCACGTTTTTCGTGGGCCTCATACGCCCCGGTCGAGGCGCCAGACGGCACTGCCGCGCGGCCCCGAGCGCCGCTTTCCAAGGTCACATCGACTTCGACGGTCGGGGTGCCGCGGCTGTCGAGAATCTCGCGGCCCAGAATGTCGATAATGGCGGTCATGGAGGGCTCCCAGGCTGGTCGTTCGGTGGCGCGGTTGTAGCACTCCCCGAGGGGCGCACGCACCCCAATTTGGCGGCGGTCGGTCGCTAGCGCTTGGCCAGGCGGTCGAAATCCAACAACGTACTAACCAGCGTCTTCATCTCAGAGAGCGGCACCATGGTGGGCCCGTCGGACGGCGCGTTGTCCGGGTCCTGATGGGTCTCGAGAAACACCGCCGCAACACCGACCGCGACCGCGGCGCGCGCCAATACCGGCACGAATTCCCGCTGGCCGCCGCTCGTTGTCCCCTGCCCGCCCGGCTGCTGCACCGAATGCGTCGCGTCGAACACCACCGGAAAACCGGTCTCGCGCAGGACTGGAATGCTGCGCATGTCCGACACCAACGTGTTGTACCCAAAGCTCGCGCCGCGTTCGGTAATCAACACGCGCGCGTTGCCCGACTCGGTAACCTTGGTCACCACGTTCTTCATGTCCCACGGCGCCAAGAACTGACCCTTCTTTATGTTCACCGCCAGCCCGGTTTGTGCTGCCGCAACCAGCAAGTCGGTTTGGCGGCACAAGAACGCCGGGATTTGCAGGACGTCGACAGCATCCTTCAGCGCGCCGCAATGATCGCGCTCGTGCACGTCCGTCAATACAGGACAACCGAACCGCGCGCGAATGTCCTGAAAGATCGGGATCGCGTCTTCCAGACCAACACCGCGCGCCGCCTTGATGCTGGTGCGGTTGGCCTTGTCGAACGAGGTTTTGTAGATCAGCCCGATGCCAAGCGCCTTAGCCAGATCTCTCAACGCGCCGGCCATGTCCATCGCGTGGCTGCGGCTTTCCATCTGGCACGGTCCGGCGATCAACGTGAGCGGCAGGTCGTTGCCGACCGTGAGCGCACCGATCGAAACGTGCTGTGGTGTGACCGTCGCTGGCGCGTCGACGCCCATCACACCAAACGCGACTGTGCGACCGCCGCCTCGATAAACGACGCGAACAGTGGGTGTGGTGCGAATGGCTTGGACTTCAGCTCCGGGTGGAACTGCACGCCAATGAACCAAGGATGGCCTTCAAGTTCGACAATTTCGGGCAGGGTCCGGTCGGGCGACATGCCTGAGAATTTCAGTCCGACCTTCTCCAATGCCTCGCGGTACGTGATGTTGACCTCATAACGATGTCGGTGGCGCTCAGAAATCTGCTCGTCGCCGTAGATGGCCTGCACCTGAGATCCGTCCAGCAGGTCGCACGCGTAGGCGCCAAGGCGCATTGTGCCGCCTTTGTCGTCGGCCTCGACCCGGGTCTGGCGCACATTGCCCTGCATCCATTCCGTCAACAGGCCGATCACCGGTTCGGCGCATGCGCCGAATTCGGTCGAGTTGGCGCCTTTGATCCCGGCGAGGTTGCGCGCAGCTTCGATCACCGCCATCTGCATGCCAAAGCAAATCCCGAAGTACGGAATGTCGCGCTCGCGCGAAAACGTCGCGGCCGCAATCTTGCCTTCCGCGCCGCGTTCGCCGAATCCGCCGGGCACCAGAATGCCGTGGACGTCCTCAAGATAATGGACCGCGTCTTCCGACTCGAAGACCTGCGAATCGATCCATTCCAGATCGACCTGAACATTGTTGGCAAAGCCACCGTGCGTCAAAGCCTCGCTCAGCGATTTGTAGGCGTCCAACAACTCGGTGTACTTGCCGACAACCGCGATCTTGACGGCGCCTTCGGGTTTGTTGACGCGTTCAGAAATATCGTTCCAACGGCCAAGGTCGGGTTCGCTCCCGTTCTGCAAACCAAACGCCAAGAGGATCTGATCGTCCAAGCCTTCTTCGTGGTAGCGCAGCGGCACCTCGTAAATTGAGCTGACGTCCAACGCTGGGATCACCGCATCCTCGCGCACGTTGCAAAACAGCGCGATTTTCTTGCGCTCGGCGACCGGGATTTCGCGGTCGCTGCGGACCAACAAGATATCGGGCTGAATACCGATTGAGCGCAGTTCCTTGACCGAATGCTGCGTCGGTTTGGTCTTAAGTTCGCCTGACGCCGCGACGTAAGGCATCAACGTTAGATGAACGTAAATCGCCTGATCGCGCCCCAGATCGTTGCCGAGTTGCCGGATCGCTTCCAGGAAGGGAAGACTTTCGATATCGCCGACGGTGCCGCCGATTTCGACCAGAACAAAATCGTGGCCCTCGGTCCCATCCAGAACGAATTCTTTGATCGCGTCGGTGATGTGCGGAATGACCTGAACCGTCGCCCCCAGGTAATCGCCGCGACGCTCCTTGGCAATGACGGTCTGGTAGATCCGCCCCGTGGTGACGTTGTCGGCCTTCGACGACGAGACCCCGGTGAAACGCTCGTAATGCCCGAGGTCGAGATCGGTTTCCGCACCGTCGTCGGTGACGAAAACCTCGCCGTGCTGATAGGGGCTCATCGTGCCCGGATCGACGTTGATGTAGGGGTCTAGTTTGCGCAGGCGGACATCGTATCCGCGGCTTTGAAGGAGGGCGCCAAGTGCGGCGGACGCCAGTCCCTTACCAAGAGATGATACCACGCCACCGGTAATAAAAATGAACCGCGTCATGGACGCATAACATAGACCATCGCGGCGGCGACACAAAGCGCTCGCTGAGTTGAAAACGGTGACAAAGAATCGGCTGTGTCGGCGGGTCGACGCGCGCCGCTCAACGCGACAGTGGCACTGTCGGGCGTGCGGGCTCGGCCGGCGCTTCTTGCTGCTCAGGCGGTGGTGGTGGCGCGTTTTCGAACAGCGACCGGTTCGGCGAACTCGCGCCAGCCAGAATCGCCAGCACAATGCTAGTCGTCATAAACGCCGCCGCCAGAATACCGGTGCTGCGAGTCAGGAGACTACCGGCCGCGCGACCCGACATCAGGCCACCGCTTGAATTGCCGCCTCCCATGCCCAACGCGCCGCCTTCGCTGCGCTGAAGGAGCACCATGACGACAAGCGACACAGAAATCAGGACGTGAATGATGAGAATGATGTTGATCATTGGGCGATCATGTTCCGGCTGGAATTGGCGGCTTTTATACCATACCTCCGGGCTTGGCTAGGGTTGCGCCCGGCGGATGTGGCGAGACCCGCGCCCACCCACGCTCTGCGCTCGTACAAATGTCGAGCCCACTCGATCATCCGGTCTAGCCAGCCATCATAATGTCGCCCAGTGCGGCGGCAATTATGCGTCGGGGCCCTGGTTCCAGCGCCTCAATGGCGCCCCACGCCGCCTGGACCCCATCGGGGTCGGCCATGGCCTGAATAAGTAGCTGGCAGACAATATGGCTGCGGCCCAATACGGGCTCGGCCGCGCAGAGAACCTTTGCCAAGGTATCCGGATCGGGCGCGCCTACGGTGACGGGGGGAGCGGGAAAAGCATGGCTCATCGCGCATCGGCCGCCGCGATGATGGACCAAAAGTCCTCGATCTTCAGACTGGCGCCCCCAACCAGCGCCCCGTCAACGGCATCCACGTCAAGAATATCGCCGGCATTCGCGGCATTGACCGATCCGCCGTAAATAATCCGAATCTCGGTCGCTGCAGCCTTGAGCGCGCCGTCTAGGACGGCCCGGATGTGTCTGTGAACCGCGGCGATTTCGTCCAGTGTCGGTGTGCTCCCCGAACCAATCGCCCACACTGGCTCATAGGCAATCACCGTATTGTCGCCCTGCGCGCCTGGCGGCAACGATCCTACGACTTGCCCCTCGACGACAGATAATGCGTTGCCCGCGTCGCGTTCGGCCCGCGTCTCCCCGACGCAGACAATTGCGGTCATCCCGGCGCGGAGTACCGCCGCTGCCTTGGCCCGGACCTGGGCGTCGCCTTCAGCGTGATCGGCACGCCGCTCGGAATGCCCGACGATAACGTAGCTGCAACCCGTGTCGCGCAGCATCTCAGCGCTAATGTCGCCGGTGTGGGCGCCCTTCTCGTCGGCGTGGCAGTCCTGACCGCCCAACTTGATGACGCCAGCGTCAAAGGCGCGGTCGATTTTAGCCAGCAATGTCGCTGGTGGGCACACAACGACATCGCACGTCGGTTTGTTGGCAAGGGCCTTTGCCGCGAGGCCACCGGCCAGGGCGATGCCCTCTGCGCGCAACCCGTTCATTTTCCAATTTCCGGCAATCAGCCTGCGCCGTTCGGCCACGTTCAACGCTCCATGTCGTGGGTCCGCACCCGCTGAGGCCCCAAGGCCGTGCATAACAGATTTGTGACGGAGGGCCTAGACGGCGCGCCGTAGTCGCGTTTCCGCGGATTCGATAGGGTCCTGGCGGTTGCGGGCGCGTCCGGCGAGGGCTATATCGACTCTGCGGCCACTCAATTCACGCCCGTCAGGATCAACCAGTATGCTCGACTCGATTCGCCAAGGTATCAGTTCCTGGGTCATCAAGATTCTTCTGGGACTCCTCATCCTCAGCTTTGCGGTATGGGGTGTTGGCGACATTTTTCTGGGCGCCGGGCAAAATCGAGCCGTTGCCACGGTAGCCGGCAAAGACATAACGACGGCCGAATTCGTTCGGTCCTACCAGCGCGACCTCCAAGAGCTATCGAATCGCGCGGGACGCTCGCTATCGGCTGACGAGGCGCGCCAATTCGGGCTTGTGCGCCAGACCATCTCGCGCATGGTCGTTCAAACCATGTTGGGCGAGACGGCGCGCGACTACGGCCTAAGTGTCAGCGACGACTTGGTCCGCGACGCGGTTTGGGCGACAGACGCGTTCCACGACGTGACCGGCCGCTTCGATCAGAATCGTTTTCTTCAGACGTTGGCGCGCAACGGACTATCAGAAGAAGAGTTTGTCTCCAGCATTCGCCGCGATCTCACCCGCGACCAACTCCTGTCCAGCATTTCGGTCGGCACCTTCGCGCCGGGCCCGCTGATCGAACCCATTTTTATGCATCGTCAGGAACGCCGGGTGGCCCAGCTTGCTGTGGTGAGTTTGTCCCAGATCGATGATCCCACTCCGCCCGATCAATCGACCCTCGTACGGTTCCATGAAGAGAACGAGGCCCGCTACATTGCCCCCGAGTACCGCTCGGCGACCTATGTTTGGATCGCGCCGAATGCGCTGATCGACGAGATCGAGGTCACCCAGGACGAGCTCGAGAGAACCTATCGCGCCCGCCTCGACAGCTATTTCACGGCCGAACGACGCGCCGTCGAGCAACTGATCTTTGAGACCGCGGAGGCGGCGCTCAGCGCACGGGATCGTCTTGCTGCCGGCGCGGATATCGCGGCGATCGCCAACGACGGCGCCGCGTTGAACCAAGGCGCCACGGATCTTGGCCTTGTCGAGTGGCTGGACTTGCCTGAAGACCTCGGCGACGTGATCTTCGAGTTGGGGCTGCGCATAGTAAGCGAGCCCTTCGAGAGCGCCTTCGGTTACCACGTCATCCGCGTCAATGAGATCACGCCTGAAGGCACCCGGCCGCTTGAGGACGTTCGTGCCGAATTGGAAAGTGAAATTCGCCGCACTCGGGCTTTTGACGGGATGGAGGATTTGGTCGCACGACTCGAAGATGAAATGGCCGGTGGCCGAACGCTAGAGGATGCCGCCGTGCGGGTTCGCCTGACATCGACCCGGCTTGACGCCATTGATAATGCGGGCCGCGACCGTGCCGCCAACCCGATTGAAGGCATCCCCGATCTAGAGCGTTTCGTCGAGACGGTCTTTGCGACGGACGCCGGGCAAATCAGCGACCCCAGGGAATCGGGTGGCGGTGGTTTCTTTTTGGTGCGGGTCGATGCGGTGAACCGGGAAGCTGCACGACCATTGGCTGAAATCCGCGATGTCGTCGTGGAAGATTGGACTCGCGACTACAAGATGCGCGCCGCCCAGCGGACCGCCGAGGAGATTCTAGCGGCCGCGCGCGTTGGCGGAACCTTGGAAGAACTCGCCCAAGAGAAAGGCGCGCGACTGATCAAGAGCCAAGCCTTGACGCGGACCAGCGGGCGCGTTCAGCCGGAGGTTTCCGGCGATCTGGTCTCCGGGTTGTTCGAGATCAACACGGGCGAATACGCGTCGGCAGAAACCGCTGACGGCGATGGTTTCGCCGTGGCCCGGCTGGATGAAATTATCGAAGCGGCACCGGATCCCGACAACGTTGTCCTATCGCAGTTGCGCGATGTGCTGAATAGCAGCATGGCGCAAGACATTTTGTCGCAGTACCAGATCGCGTTGCAGGCCCAGGTCGGTGTCCAGGTGAACCAAGGGCTGCTCGAAACGATCGATCTCAACGGCGTGCCCGTCAATCAGGGCGGTGCGCCGCGGCACGGCGGCTTCTAGGCCTCAGCGCTCTTCGCTCGCGGCCGTCACCGCGCGCTGTCGTTCCCTCACCGAATCGGGCCAGCGGCTCTTGATGTAGGCCAAGACCGACCAGATTTCCTCGTCGCTTAGGGCGCCACTGAATGCCGGCATTGTGCTGCGCGGGTTGTACGGTTTGCCGCCGAGTTTGGTAATTTCAAAAAGCTGCGCATCGGGATGATGCCACGTGTGCCCGCTCTCGTCGTGCGGCGGCGCCGGAAAACTGCCGTCGCTTCGGGGGCGCCGCCAATCGGCTTCGCCAGCTAGCGTCAAGCCGTGGCAGGACGCGCAATGTTCCCCGTAGATATCGGCACCGGCGGTCACTTGGTTCAAATTCGCGGGGTCCGCGCGTCGTGGTGGTGGATCGTTTGGCATCAACACAAGGTAACCGCCGACGCTGACGGCAACGCCAACAAGAACGACCGCGGCAATTTTGGTCGCGGTTCTCACTGACGGTCGCCTTGCCCATGGTGGGGTTCGACCCCACCGCTTTGAATGCGACGCACGGGCGCGGCAACGGTGATGGTCCGACCGTCCGAGAAGGTGAATGTCAGGTCGACAGACATACCGCTGCGAAAAGGCGTTTTCACCCCCGTGAACATAAAGTGGTGGCCGCCGGGCGCTAGGCTCACCGTTTCGCCTGGGCGAAACGCCAGCGAGTCAATTGGGCGCATCCGGAGGATGTCGCCATCGCGCGTGGTCGCGTGAAGGACGACCGTGTCGGCGGCCGGGCTCGTGGCGCCGGTGAGCGTTATCGTGCGCGTGCCAGCGTTATGAAACTCCATGTAGGCAGCACCGGTTGGGGTCGGCCCGATCGACTCGCGAACCCAGCCGCCGCTGATCCGCAATTCGCCAGTTGTGGCCTCCTGGGCCTCGGCAGGAACAACGGCGAACAGCACAGCAGCCGCAAGCCCGCAGAATATGCGTGAGATTTGGGCGGCGATCATTGGACAACCCTAATCCCGCCCCGTGAATACCGGAACGCGACTTGTTGTCGCTGGCGAGCGGCGGAGTCAGACTTGGTCGTTAGATCAGGCCGCCAGCCCCTCATAGTTAAAGCCGGCATCTTCGACCGCCGTGCGAATGGCATCGTCGCTTAAGATGCTGTGAACGCTCACTTTGCCGCCCTCCAATTCAACCGACACCTTGGCGCTAGGGTCCGCGTGTTGAATAGCATTGGTCACGGATTTCACACATCCGCCACAGGTCATTCCTTTGACGAGGTACGTCTGATCAAACATCGCTTTCATCATCTCCTAGTTTTGTGACGGTCTTTGAGCGACTTCTTGCTGCCGGTATTGCAGGACAGCGGTTAGCGGTACGAGCGTAAACCCCCTGCGACGCGCTTCAGGGCCCCAGGTTTCGAGCGCGTCGACGGTCCACGCGTGGGGGTGGCCGATGGCGATCGCGTAACCTTGGCGGCGCGCCACCGCTTCGGTCAACAACAGTTGACCCAGGACGTGATCTTTATTCGGTTCATTGTCGAGAAACACGTCGCGCCGCAAATAAGGGACGTTCGCCTCTGCGGCAGTTTGTTGCCCAACCGTTGCAATGGTCGTGCGGGAATCCAAAAACAACAGACCACGCGCCTGCAGCGTCCGCATGAAATGCGCCATCGCTGGGCGATCGGCGGTGAAGCGGCTTCCCATGTGATTGTTGATTCCGACGTAGCCCTCAAGCCGGGCCAGGTTCCACGCCAAACGCTCATCCAGGATGTCCGGCGTCATGTCGATGGTGAGGACATTAGGTCCCGTATCGAGTTCAGGATTCAGTGGTTCCATCGGTAGGTGAAGCAGGATTTCGTGCCCGCCCTCGCGGGCGATCGCGGTCTGTTCTGCGAGGTTATTGACGTACGGCAAGAATGCCATCGTGAGAACGCCGCTATTGAACCCGGCAATGCGCTGGGTCCGCGCGATGTCATGGCCCGAGTCGTCGATGACGATGGCGATCATCGGTCCTTCTATCATTGGCGCTGCCGCGGCAAAGCGCCGCCACGCGGCGTCCTCGTTGCCTTGATCGGATACGGTCTGGTCGCGCGGTTCGATACGGGCTGCCCGTGCCGGCGGTGCGGCCGAGGCCACAAGGGCCAGTTCCGCGAGCCGACGGGATGGGCGATCGCGATCTGGCACCGGCGCGAGGGCTATTCGTGGTTCAGGTTCGGACGTTGCCAGCGGCACCGGTATTGGCGTCGGCGTGACCGGCGAGGCGCCCGCGCTTTGGCGCTCTCGCGGGGCTGCGGTGCCGGTTTGCTCGACGGCGGCTTGTTCCACAGAAACCGCCCTAGCGGTATCCCGGCTCGCCAGGGTACCGGTAGTGCCTGCGACGAGTAGCCCCACACCAATCAGCGCGACCACAAGCGCGATGGTCCGCCCCGTCGTCAGCCACTGCCTCAACCTGCGACCATGCATTGAGATCACGGTCTAACCCTCTGATACACCACTATTATGCAAGGTACATGATAACGCGCTGAATCGCCACAGGCTAGTCCAGGGCGCCAGCTAGGTCGTCGAGAATGGGGCAATCGGGCCGGTCGTCGCCGTGGCACCGATCTGCCAAATTGCGCAGCGTCGTGCGGATACTCTCGAGTTCGGTGATCTTTTGATCGATCTCGTCGAGGTGGGTTTCGACAATTCCCTTCACTTCCCCGCTCGCGCGCTTCCGGTCCCGGTAAAGCGATAGCAACTCGGCGACCTCGGCTACCGAAAACCCCAACCCGCGCGACCGCTTGATGAAGTGAAGTGTCTGGATATCGCGCGCGCTGTACTGCCGGTATCCCGACTCCGAGCGTTCGGCGGGTGGGATCAGATCGATACTTTCGTAATAACGGATTGATTTGGCCGTCACGCCGGTCTCGGCCGAAGCCTCTCCAATATTCATGATGCGCCTCTCTCGGCAGCCCAGGCCCGCCACCGGCGCAGCAACAGGGCATTAGACACCACACTCACACTCGACATCGACATCGCCCCACCGGCCACGGCGGGCGACAGAAACCCAGCGGCGGCCAAGGGAATGGCCACCAGATTAAAAATGAACGCCCAAAAAAGATTCTGCCAAATCTTGCGATAGGTCGCGCGCGAGGCGCGGATCGCATCGGCAATCAATAAAGGGTCGCCGCGCATCAATGTAATGCCCGCGGTGTGCATGGCGACATCGGTGCCGGTGCCCATCGCAATGCCGACATCGGCGGCGGCCAGCGCCGGCGCGTCATTGATGCCGTCGCCCACCATCGCCACGATCTGGGCGCCGCCCCGCTGCAGTTTGCGCACCTCGGCCGCTTTGTCGTCCGGAAGAACGCCGGCAATGATCGTCGCAATGCCGATGTCGCGACCCACCGCGTCCGCCGTCCTGGCGTTGTCACCAGTCAGCATCACGGTGCGCACCCCCAGTTCGCCGAGGCGCGCGACCGCAGCCTTGGCGGTGGCCTTGATCCGGTCGGCCGCCGCGATGACGCCGAGAACTCGGGGCGTGTCGCCGGCCTCAGCGAGCCACATCACGGTGCGGCCTAGATGCTCCCAGTCCTGGGCGCGCGCCTCGAACGGATCGCTGGCGGCACCGATTTCGGTGACCAACCGGCGGCTGCCCAAATAAAGCGTCCGGCCTTCAACCACCGCGCGGACCCCGCGCCCGGTCAAACTTTGGAAGTCGCTCGCCGTGGGCACCGTGACTCCCAACGCGCCGGCGTGGTCAAGAACCGCCCGCGCCAATGGATGCTCGCTGCCATGTTGCAGTGCCGCGGCAAGGCGGACCAAATCATCGGGTGCCTCGCCCTCGGCCGCCGCAACATCGGTGACGCCGGGCCGCCCTTCCGTCAGCGTGCCGGTCTTATCGAGGACCACGATGTTGATACGGTGGCCGTGCTCCAAGGCTTCGGCATCCTTGATCAAGATCCCGGCGCGCGCCGCCACGCCGGTGCCAACCATAATCGCGGTCGGTGTGGCCAAGCCCAACGCGCACGGGCACGCCACGACCAGGACCGAGACGGCGGCGATGAAGGCATGGGCGAAATCGCCGTCGATGCCCCACCACACGCCGAACGTCACCACGGCAATGGCGAGCACGATCGGCACGAAAATCGCGCTAACTTTGTCGACCAGGCGTTGCACCGGCGCTTTGCTGGCCTGAGCGCCTTCAACCATCTTGATGATGCGCGCCAGCGTCGTATTGGCGCCCACCGCGGTCACCCGAACCCGCAGCAAGCCGGTGCCGTTGATCGCGCCGCCGGTCACCGCGCCGCCGGTTTCTTTCATCACCGGCATACTTTCGCCGGTGATCAGCGCCTCGTCGACGTCGCTTCGCCCCTCTTCAACCGTGCCGTCGATCGGAATGCGTTCGCCGGGTCGGATGACGACCAAATCGCCCGTCATGACCTCGCCGAGCGCCACCTCGATCTCCGCGCCGTCGCGTACCACCCGCGCCGTATCGGGGCGCAGCTTCATGAGTGCCCGGATCGCCGCTGTGGTGCCCCGCTTGGCACGGCTTTCGAACCAGCGCCCCAGCAGCACAAAGGTGACGATCGCCGCCGCGGCGCCGAAATGCAGGTGTCCAGGTCCTGCCGGATTGAACGACGGCACCAACCACAAGAACACGCTGAAAAAGTAAGCTGACGACGTGCCGAGCGCGACCAGCAGGTCCATGTTCCCGGCCCCAGCGCGCAACGCTTTGAACCCAGCCACGTAATATTGGCGACCAAAATAGAATTGCACCGGTGTCGCCAGCGCGAATTGCAGCCACGCCGGCAAGAATACCGGGCCACCGGCCAGCATCACGAACATCTGCACCAACAACGGCGCGGTCAAAACCGCCGCGCCGAGTAAATGATACAGCCCGCGCCGGGCTTTGCGCGCGGCGGCGGCGTCCTCGTCGGCGGCGCTCTCCCCGCTCCCTTCACGAACCTTGGCGCCATACCCGGCGCGCGCAACGGCATCAGTCAGCGCACGCGGGTCGAGCAATCCTTTGGGCGCGTGGATCACCGCCTGTTCGGTGGCGAGGTTGACCTGAACGCGGTCGACGCCCGGTACCCGGCCCAGCACTTTCTCGACCCGCCCCACACATGTCGCGCAGGTCATGCCGACGATATCGAGCGTGATGTCTTCGTCGGGCACCGTAAAGCCGGCGCGGGTCACCGCGCTGGCCAGATCGGTGGATGTGACCTGCGCCCGGTCAAAGGAAACCTCGGCGCGCTCGGACGCTAGATTGACGCTAACCGCGGCGACCCCGGGAACCCGCTGCAGGGCTTTTTCGACGCGGGCGACACAACTCGCGCAAGTCATCCCCTCGACCGGCAGGATCAGCTTGTCGGTCGCGATGGATCTGGTCGGGTCCGCGGCGGTCACGCCGGTAATTTCTTGAATGGCCATGCTAGAGATATAAGGGTTCTAGTTACTGGAAGGTCAAGGTTTCTCGCGCGCTTGACCTTGCAAGCGTTCCCCTGCTTAGTTCGAGCCACGCTGCGGTTCGCCCCGCTCATCACCGTTTTTCACATCAAGAAGTTCCTATAAGGTGTTGATATGGCCGATATTTCCATGAGGGAAATCCTAGCCCGTGTGGCTGCCGGCGGCACCTTGTCCGAGGCCGAGGCGGCGCGCGCCTTTGAGATCATGATGTCGGGCGAGGCGACCGCGGCACAGATTGGCGCCTTCCTCATGGGCTTGCGCCTGCGAGGCGAAACCGTCACCGAGATCGCCGGCGGCGTCCGCGTGATGCGGGCCAAAGCGCTGACCATCGATGCCCCCGACGGCGCGATCGACACTGTTGGCACCGGCGGTGACGCCGCGGGCACCTACAACATTTCGACCGCGGCCGCGTTTGTTGTCGCTGCCAACGGCGTACCCGTCGCCAAGCACGGCAACCGCGCGCTGTCGTCAAAATCCGGCGCCGCCGACGTGCTCACCGAACTCGGCGTCAATGTCGATTGCGACATGGCCCTCGTGCAAAAGGCCCTCCGCGAAGCGGGCATCTGTTTCATGATGGCGCCGCGCCACCACGGCGCTATGCGTCACGTCGGTCCGGCCCGGGTCGAGATGGGCATCAGGACAATTTTCAATTTGCTCGGGCCGCTCGCCAACCCGGCCGGCGTCAAGCGCCAGCTCACCGGTGTCTTCGCCAAGGAGTGGGTCGAACCGATGGCACGCGTCCTGGCCAACCTGGGCTCTGAGCGTGCCTGGATCGTCCACGGCCACGATGGTCTCGACGAAATCACCACCACCGGCCCGACCTGTGTTGCCGAACTCGACAAAGGCCAGATCAAAACCTTTGAGATCACCCCTGAGGACGCCGGCCTGCCGCGCGCCACCATCAATGATCTGAAGGGCGCCGACCCCGCGACCAACGCGCTCGCGCTCAACGCCCTGCTCGACGGTCACCCCGGCGCCTACCGCGACATTGTGCTGTTCAACGCCGCGGGCGCCCTCATCGTCGCCGGCAAAGCCAAAGAGCTGAGAGAAGGCGTGGCCCTTGCCGCCGCGGCCATCGACAACGGCAAGGCGCGCGCCGTGCTCCAGCAGCTGATCGCCGTGACCAACGAACGGCCCCCGATGTGAGCAACGCGCTCACCAAGATCTGCGCCGATAAGCGCGATCACATTGCCGCCCAAAAAGCGCGCAGGAACGAAGCCGCGCTGCAGGCTGAGGCATCGGCCCAATCGCCGCCGCGCGGCTTCAAGGCCGCCCTTGACCGCGCCGCCGCGCAAGGGCGCTACGGCCTCATCGCTGAAATCAAGAAAGCCTCACCCTCCAAGGGACTAATCCGCGCCGACTTCGATCCGCCCGCCCTCGCCCGCGCCTACGAGGCAGGCGGCGCGACCTGCCTCTCGGTCCTTACCGACA
>JAQBYN010000015.1 GCA_027622715.1 Pseudomonadota bacterium
ATCTTTCACAACGAGATCAATGCGATGAGAAGCCTTCGGGGTGGGGTCAGTGTTGGATGCGATTTTGCAGCCCTGATCAACATGGCTCTCCTTCATGGCCTTTGACCGCTCATTATCATCACTTTCTCCGGGCGCAGAAATGCCGGACCCCCAAGGTGTTGGGTATATATTCGTTGAAAAGGCCCTATACCCCATCTGCAGTTCGGGGGACTTGGCCGTGGGGGATTCGGGTTTCGGTGCCGGGACCCCTTTCGAGTCCCCCTCCTGAATCCAGACGCTCCGCTTACGAGCTCGCCGTTCATATCGAGAGAAATATTAACAAGCACGCAAAGTGGCTACGCAATTTCGTCGACCATTATTTGAATCTGGGTTCGCAGGTCAGTTCGAATCCTGAGCTGCCCGCGCGAGTCTTTTCGCCGCTTGAGGCGTTCAGTTTTGTGCCTGACTGGTTTATAGGGGCGTCCGCGCCAGCGCTTAAGTGCTGAATCAAGGCGTTAGGATTGCTCGAATTATTAGCGCCAACGGCACTTGATGATTGCTCTGCCCACTGAACAGCAATCAGGGGGTCGCGGGTTCGAATCCTGCACCCGGCACCACCCTTCGGCCGATGAAGATCGAAGACCGGCGTATCCGTTAAGTCGTCGAATGGCGCTTTGGTTGGCCGGGGCCATGGCTCTTGGGGCCTTTCTTCGCCGTCCCTTTGAGGGTCAACGTGGCGCGTTTTTCCGTTTTGTCGAGTTTCTTGCCCTCGGTCTTTGACCCGGTCTTCTCCCACGGCTTTTTGCCATAGGGCTTTTTGCCTTCGGTCTTTGCCCCAGTCTTCTCCCAAGGCTTTTTGCCAAAAGGCTTTTTTTCCTCGGTCTTTGACCCTGTCTTGGCCCACGGCTTTTTGCCATATGGCTTTTTGGCCTCGGATCGCTTCGCCCCAGGCGGCTTGTCGCCTTCGCGTTTTCCGCCGCGGGGTTTTTCGTAGCGTGGTTTGTGGTCCGCGCCAGCGTCTGCGTGCGTCGCCGCTCCGGGATGGTTCGCCCTCGGCTTGTCGGCCCAGGGTTTTTTGTGTTTGCCGCCATCCTCTTGCGGTTCGCTGTCTTGTATCTGTTTGCTAGCTGGCGCTCTCCCGCGTTCCTGCTCGATGCTGTGTCGGGGCGCGGGCGTCGTATGCCCGCCGTGCCCTTCATGCCGGGCGGTGTAGGCTTTTTTCTCGCTGTAGGGTGTTTCACCGCGCTGGCGGACGCCGTCGGGCGTCTCGGCTAGGCGCGCAACGGTAATGGTTTTCTCTAACGTCAGGGAGGGCCCGACACCTTCCAGGAAGCGGTCGACGCAGCCCGATGCCAGTTCCACATAGGTATCGGTTTGATTGATCTTGATGGCGCCGATATCGCGCTTGGTGATATTGCCAAAGCGGCACAGCATGGGGAGCAACCAGCGCGGCTCTGCATTCTGTTGATGCCCGATGGACAGCGCGAACCAGACGCTATCCTTGAAATCATCGCGTCGGTTGCCTTTCTCCTCGCTGGGCGCGACATCCAGTATTTCTTCGGGCGCCGAACGGCCGGCGCGAAAACGGCGCACCAGGGCGGCGGCGACCTGTTCCGGACCATGGCGCTCCAACAGCTGTTGCGCGAAGACCCGTTCGCCCTCTTGAATCGGGTCGCTCAGATCCGAATCATCCAAAATTCGTTCGTCATCGCGTTGCATGATGTCCAGGACCGTCGGCGGGCGGGCCCAGGTGGCTTGGACATGGGCATTTATCAACAACCGTTCGGTACGCTTGCGCCATTCGTGCGGCACCACCAAGACGCAGACGCCTTTGCGTCCGGCGCGTCCCGTCCGCCCACTTCGGTGCAGCAGGGCCTCGCGGTTGCGGGGCAGGTCCGCATGGATCACCAGGTCCAAATTAGGCAGATCAAGGCCGCGCGCCGCCACGTCGGTGGCGATGCAGACCCGCGCGCGGCCATTGCGCATGGCCTGCAGGGCTTGGGTGCGTTCGTGCTGGCTCAACTCGCCGGACAGCGCGACGACAGAAAACCCCCGATTGTTGAAGCGGGCGGTCATATGGTTGACGGCGACGCGGGTGCCGCAAAAGACCAGGGCGTTTTGCGCCTCGAAATAGCGCAGCACGTTGATGATGGCGTTTTCCCGCTCGTTGGCGGCGACCGTCAGGGCGCGGTATTCAATATCCGCATGCTGGCTTTGTTCGGCCTTCGTCGCGAGGCGCACCGCGTCGCGCTGAAACCGCTTGGCGAGGGCGGCGATGGTGCGCGGTACGGTGGCGGAAAACATCAAGGTGCGCCGCTGTTTCGGTGCGGCGCCCAGAATGAATTCCAAGTCGTCGCGGAACCCGAGGTCCAGCATTTCGTCGGCTTCATCCAGCACCACAGCGCGCAGACCGGTCATGTCCAGCGAATGCCGTTCAATATGATCGCGCAAGCGGCCTGGCGTACCGACTACGATCTGCGCGCCTTGTTGGAGGGCCCGTCGTTCGGTGCGCATGTCCATACCGCCGACGCAAGACGCGATGGAGGCGCCGGTCTTTTGGTACAGCCATTCCAACTCGCGCGTCACCTGTAAGGCGAGTTCCCGCGTGGGAGCAACGACCAAGGCGAGGGGAGGTTTGGCCGGCTTTTCAGCGCGAGGAAAAGTTTCTGCGCCATCCAGCAGGTCGGGCGCCAGGGACAGGCCAAAAGCAACGGTCTTGCCGGACCCGGTCTGGGCCGACACCAGAAGATCGGCGGCGGCCACCTCGGGCGCTAGAACTGCTTCCTGCACCGGCGTCAGAACGGTATAGCCGCGTTCGCTCAACGCCTGGGCCAGCGCCGGTACGACGCCTTGAAATTCGGTCATCTATTCAGTTTCCGGAATGCGGGTGCCGGCTACGAGTTTTCGCGCGGCTCGACTGTGTAAGTACATTGTGAGAGCAGATAAATCTCGGCGCAAAAAGATTTATCCGCATTTTCCACGCCGACTCGGCGTTCCGGCGCCACCATTGTCCCCATTCGGCTTCAAACCATCGGCGGCAGTTGGATAAGCGGCGGTGGCGCGGCGGGGCAGTAGTGCACGCACACGCCGCACCCCGTGCAGCCGCCGGCAATCGTTGGCCCCTGCCCTGGCGCCACCGAGATCGCTGCGACGCCGA
The DNA here is from genome assembly GCA_027622715.1 of Pseudomonadota bacterium. GTDB lineage: Bacteria > Pseudomonadota > Alphaproteobacteria > SHVP01 > SHVP01 > CALJDF01. The sequence continues at coordinate 3,137 of JAQBYN010000015.1, forward strand.
CCGGACATCGTTCGGCGCACACGGCACAAGTGGCGTCGCTGCCATCAACCGCGCGGCACCGCGCCGGGTCAAAGCGTATTTGCGCGATGCGGATGGCGTCCCGCGTCACCGGCGCCAAGGCGGTCGTCGGGCAGGCCGCAACGCAGGCTATAGAGTCGCACATCACGCACGGGTTTTGGGCGGCGTCGATACGCGGGCCCGGTTTGCGACCGGCTACTGCGGGGCCGTTCATTTTGATGGCCTGTGCCGGACAGACCTCGGCGCAGGCGCCGCACCCGTCGCAGGCCTCGACGAAAAGACTGGGCGCAATTGCACCAGGCGGACGCACCCAATTAATGGCGCGGATTTCACCGGAAACCGCAGCCAGGGCTGGCGCCGACGTCTGATCGCGGCGCCACTTTCCGAACAGCATGGCACGGCGATCCAATTTGGCGTCGTCGCCGCTCATCAACGCGAGGCCGCGACAGGGCGACGAGGCAAACACGTAAGCGGCAATGAACACCTCGAGAATACGGACAGCGGTGCACTCATCGTGCGCAGGCGCATCGCCCGGATCAAGGCATCTTTCCTATTCGCGCGACAATGTCTTCGGCGATCTTCGCCGCGGGCTGCGTCGCGTCGAGACGGGTCCACGCGATTGCGCCCATGTCCTCGGCGAGTTGGCGTCGCACGACATCAGCGTCGGCATCCGATGGATCGTCGCGTCGGGCGGCAACCCGCGAGAGCAAGATGGCGGCGTCCGCCTCGAGCCAGAATCCGACAAATTTGATCCCGAGCGTAGCGGCGGCACTGGCCAATGCCGCACGCCCCTCTGATTTGGTGAAGGTGGCGTCGGCAATGACGCTGAACCCGCTCGCGGCAATCGAGCCGCTGCGCCCGATCAATGTGTCGTAAACCTGCTGCGACACCGCAGGCGCGTAGCCGTCCGGCCCCAGCGGCGCCAAATCGCCGATACCCAACAGCGTCTTGCGGATCACATCGCTGCGCAACACAACCGCCCCGGGCGTCGGTATTAGAAGTGAGGCAAGCGCACGCGCCACCGTGGACTTGCCGCTACCCGAGAGCCCGCCAATCGCAACGATGAGCGGCGTTGCGGGCGCAAGGAAAGCGATCGCGCGCTGCAAATAATCTTTTGCATCCGCGCGGCACGCGGCGGCAGTGCTGGGCTCGGTTTGGACGGCCGCGATGCTGAGCGACACCTTGGCGCGAACGGCCGCGCGGACCGACATAAAGAAAGACAAGAGCGCCAGCCCTTGATCATCTGCGAAGCGCTCCAAATACCGATTTAGGAGCAGGCAGGCTTGGCGGCGCAGGCCGCGATGGAGCAAGTCCATCAGCACATAGGCGAGGTCGTACATCGTATCGGTAATGGCGAGCGACTCGTTGAACTCAAGGGCATCGAAGATGGTGGGTCGGCCATCGACCAGGCAAACGTTGCGAAGATGCAGGTCGCCGTGACACCAGCGCACGAAGCCGCCCGCCATGCGCGCGTCCATCGCCGCCGCCAAGCCGTCCATCCGGGCACGGGTCAAGTCGGCCAGCCGCTCCAGATCGCCCGCATCGAAGACGCCGGTTCCTTCGGCAAGCTCGCTGAGGTTTTCCCCAACGACCCAACGCATTTCCTTGGCGCCGCCGCGGTCGCGTATGACCTCTGCGGTGTCGTGAAACGTGGCGATGGCTTCGGCGAGGCCGAGCACGTGATCGTCGCCAAGGCACCGCTGTTCGGCTAATCGATCAAACAGCGTGTCCTGATCGAAGCGCTGCATCACCACGACACATTCGCCCCCGGCATCGATCAGATCGCCGACCGCCCCGAGCGTCAGCGACGTCGGATCATGGTGGATCGGCGCGAGCCCGAGATAGATATCCGGCGCCGTCCGCCGGTTGAGCCGGATCTCCGCTTCGCAGGCCGCACGGCGCTTCTCGGGCGTGGACAAATCCATGTAAGGAAATGCCACCGGGCGTTTGACCTTGTAGGCAAACAATCCGGCGAGGAACACAGCGGCGCCGTGGGTGTCGATCCGCTCCACCGCCGCACCGCCCGCGCACGCGCTGATCATCGCGACGAAGCGCGGATCGTCGGCGATGAATTCTTGGGCGGGGGAGATCACGGCGGTTGCTTCCTTTGTCTTGATGGGCCCGGTGTTTTGCCGAAACAAAGCCAACGCCCGCAGAAACGCTCGCTTTGCGCGCCGACACGCCCCGTAACCCTGGTGCGCCGAACGGCGCGCGACCGACTTGACGGTCGCACTGTAAGTGGTTCCGCCGAAACAAAGCCAACGCCCGCAGAAACCCTCGACTCCTGGCGCGCTATTCCTGAACGGTGAGGAGCACCTCGAGCGCGACTTTTTGCTCGCGGTCGTCGAGTTCGAAGACGATGAAGACGTCTTCGCCGACCTTGATCTCCTCGGCCTCGACCGCCTCGGCCAGGATGAAGGTTTCGCCGTCGACAAGGGTGAGTAGCCGACGGTCGAGGCCGACCGACTCGACGGTTCCTTCGGCATCCGCCGCCGACGTCGAAGAGACGACGCCGACTGCGATGGTCGCGGCAAGCGCGACCGCCATGGCGACGCGAAACGGACGAAAGGCCTTCATAAACGCTCAGCTCCCCAAAGCCGCCATTCTGCCCCGTGAGGCGCCATTGTCGCCCGCGGGGGGGCGCATTTCAAAGGCCGAATAGTCCAGGCGGCGCGGCGAATGATCCAAAACTTGGTTCTGGGTGGCGCACAAAAAAAAGCGGCCGGGCGCTGGGCCCGGCCGAACTGTGGTGCGCGCAAGGTCTGCGCTAATTGTCTAAAAAGCTGCGCAGTTTGCGCGAGCGCGACGGGTGTTTCAGTTTGCGCAAGGCTTTGGCTTCGATTTGGCGGATACGTTCGCGGGTGACCGAGAACTGCTGACCGACTTCTTCGAGGGTGTGGTCGGTGTTCATGCCGATGCCAAAGCGCATGCGCAAGACGCGTTCCTCGCGCGGCGTGAGCGACGCGAGAACCCGGGTCGTGATATCGCGCAGGTTGGATTGGATCGCCGAGTCGATTGGCAAAATCGCGTTTTTGTCTTCGATAAAATCGCCGAGGTGGGAGTCTTCCTCGTCGCCGATTGGCGTTTCGAGCGAGATCGGCTCCTTGGCGATCTTGAGTACCTTGCGCACCTTGTCGAGCGACATGCCGAGTTTCTCGGCCAGATCCTCGGGCGTCGGCTCGCGGCCGATTTCGTGCAAAATCTGGCGCGAGGTGCGGACCAGCTTGTTGATGGTCTCGATCATGTGCACCGGGATACGAATGGTGCGCGCCTGATCGGCGATCGAGCGGGTAATTGCCTGCCGGATCCACCAAGTCGCGTAGGTCGAGAACTTGTAGCCGCGGCGGTATTCGAATTTATCGACCGCCTTCATCAGGCCGATGTTGCCTTCTTGAATGAGGTCGAGGAACTGCAAGCCGCGGTTGGTGTATTTCTTGGCAATGGAAATGACGAGGCGCAGGTTGGCCTCGACCATCTCTTTCTTGGCGCGGGCGGCGGCACGTTCGCCTTTTTGCACACGGTGAACGATGCGCTTGAACTCGACGATGTCGAGGCCGACGAGCTGCGATACCTCAGCGAAATGCACCCGGATCGGTTTGATCTGGTCGCGGTATTCTTTGGTGAACTCGGCCCAGCCCTTTTGCTTGAGCCGGCTGACCCGGCGCAACCAATTGGGGTCGAGCTCGTTGCCACCGTGCTGCTCAAGGAACGACTCGCGTTCGACGGCGCAGGCTTCGGCCATCGCCCACAGCTCTTTCTCCATGTTCACGATGCGGCGGTTAAGCCCGTAGAGCTGATCAACCAATGCCTCGATGCGGCCGTTGTTGAGATGCACCTCTTCGAGCAGCTCGACCAATTCCTTGGTGAGTTTCTCGTAGCGCCGGTTTTGCGCGTTGGTCAGCTCTTCTTTACTGAGCGCCGCCTCGACGGTGGCGTCGTGCAGCTTGGCAAGCTTCTTATAGGTCCTGGCGATTTCGTCGAACTTTTTCAGCACGGTGGGGAGCAATTGCTCTTCCATCGCGGCGAGCGGGACCGAGGCCTCGTCGTCTTCGTCGTCATCGTCGTCGTTGGCGGGTTTGGCGCCGGGCGCGCCGCTAGGGCCGGCAGGCACCGACACAGCAGGGGCACCGGTTGCGGGGGCACCGGTCGCGGGCGCGCCGGTTGCGGGGGCCGCTGCGGCACCGGGTTTGCCGCCATAGGTCGCATCAAGGTCGATAATGTCGCGCAGCAAGGCGCGGCCTTCTTTGAGATCGTCGCGCCACTGGACGATCGCCATCATCGTAAGTGGGCTTTCACACAAGCCCGAGATCATTTCCTCGCGACCGGCTTCGATGCGCATGGCGATTTCGATTTCGCCCTGGCGCGACAGCAGCTCGATCGAGCCCATCTCGCGCAAATACATGCGTACCGGATCGTCGGTGCGGTCGAGCTCTTCCTTGGGCGTGGTCGTCGTCAGCTCGCGGCTGGCGGCGGGCTTTTCTTCGGTGGTCTCGTCGGCCTCGTCCTCGCTCTCAACGACGTTGATGCCCATTTCCGAGAGCATCGCCATGGTGTCTTCGATCTGCTCGGAGGTCACCTGATCCTGAGGCATTGCTTCATTGATTTCGTCGTAGGTAACGTAGCCGCGCTCCTTTGCCTTTTGCAGGAGCTTTTTGACATCCTTATTGACCGAATCGATCAGCGGGCTATCGCTGGAATCCTCGGTCTGCTTTTCAGCTTCGGTCGTTTTTGCGGTCTTCGTTGCCATGTAGAAACTTACCCCTGCAAGCGGCTATACCGGATGGACGTATCCGGCGGATTGCTCCTAAGCCGGGTTCAGCAGATTGCCTCTCGTCCTAACTCCTTGGGCGTCCCCAAGTTCTTCCTGAAGCGATGTCACGCGATCCCGCTTTTCCTCACTTGAGTCCTCGGTGAACTCAAGCCAAGCGGTTTCGATTTCTTTTTGTAATGACGCGCGCCCGTGCAAAGCCATTGCCTCACGCCAGGCGAGTTCGGTTTCCTCCAACGCAGTGTCGGCTCGCAGGTTTGGATTTACCCGCACCACCGCGGCTGTCAGGCGTGTTGCTATGTCACCGAACCCTTGCTTCGCCAAATGGTCGTGAAGGGTTTCGCTGTCAAGGCCGGCCACGGTAGCTGAGGCTTGTAATATCGCCCCGCGCAGCCTGTCAAGGCTAGTGTCCGCTAGATGAACCTGGGCAAAGGCCTCTTCGCCGACCACAAGGACCGCCGGGGCGACTAGCGGGACCCCGACGATGAAGCCTTCGCGACCGCTCGATTCTTCGCCGCGGCCCAACGACGTTTGCCGCAATAACGGCGACGGCCCGCGACGAAACCCGCCGGGCCGCGGGATACTAGCGCCCCAATCGCGGCTGCCGCGGCCGCGCTCGGCGCCTCTGCTGCGCGGACCGCCGAATTCCTCGTCCATCCGGGCCCGAAACAACCGCTGGTAGGCGCCGCGGATGTCGGGATCGCGAATTTCGCGACACAGCGTTTCCAGACGGGCGCGCAGACCGGCCTCACGCTCCGGTGAATCGACCGGCTGGGCGCGGCGTTCTTTCCACCACAGCAGCTCATTCATGGGGACGGCGGCGTCGAGGACCTGGCGCATCGCGGCGGCGCCGCGGGCGCGGATTAGGCTGTCAGGGTCCTCCCCATCGGGCAACTGGGCGAAGTGCAGGCTTAAACCCGGTTTGAGCAACGGCAGCGCGCGCTCGGCCGCCGCCAACGCCGCGCGCCGGCCGGCCGCGTCGCCATCGAGACAAATCACGGGTTCGGGCGCAAAACGCCATAGCAATTCGATCTGTTCCTCGGTCAACGCCGTACCGAGCGGCGCCACCGCATGGGAAAAGCCGCCGTCGACGAGCGCGATCACGTCCATATACCCTTCGGTCACGATCGCGGTGCCGGTGTCGCGGATCGGCTGACGCGCCTGGAAAAGGCCGTAGAGCGTCCGCCCCTTGTGAAACAGCGCGGTCTCCGGAGAATTCAGATACTTGGCCCGCGCATCACCCAGCGCCCGGCCGCCGAACGCAATAACGCGGCCGCGCGAATCCAGGATGGGAAACATCAAACGGTTGCGAAATCGGTCAAACGACGCGCCGCCATCCTCGGGTTTCACGGTCAGGCCGGTTTCCACAAGTTGCGCGTCGCTGACCCCGCGGGCGAGCAGCGCATCCTTGAGCTGGGTGCGGGCATCGGGCGCAAAGCCGAGACGGAACGCCGCCGCTGAATCCGGCTCGACGCCGCGCTTCTTAAGGTAGTCCCGAGCGCCCGCGCCTTGCGCGGCGTTGAGCTGATCGCTGTACCAAACCGCGGCTTTGTCGAGAACTTCATGGAGCGTGGCGGAGCGCCGTGCGGCCTCGGCGGCGGCCGCCGATTGGCGCGGCACCTCCATCCCGGCGGTACCGGCGAGCTGTTCCACAACCTCGGGGAATTGCAGGTTCTCGGTATTCATCACGAAGTTGAAGACCGACCCGTGCTCGCCGCAGCCAAAGCAATGATAAAAGCCCTTATCGTCGCTGACGGTGAACGACGGCGATTTTTCGTTGTGGAACGGGCATAGCCCAGTGAACTCACCGCGCGGCCCCTTGCGCAGCTTGACGCGCCGGCCCACGACATCGCTGAGCACGATGCGCGATCGAAGTTCGTCAAGAAAGGCTGGGGGAAACGCCATGCTTAGGAAACCACGGTCGGGGCGGCGCGGGTCATCGCCGCACCGTCACGTCAAACGCTGTTTAGCAATCTTGCTGGCCTGGCCGAAATCCATTTGACCGGCATGGCGTTCCCGCAGCGTGGCCATGATCCGGCCCATGTCCTTGAGCGCCGATGCACCGATATCCTCCATTGCCGAGGCAACGGCGTCGGCGATCTCCGCCTCGCCCAGCTGGCGCGGCAGGTACTCTTCGATGATGTCTATTTCTTGTTGCTCTTGTTCGGCCAACTCCAGCCGGCCGCCCTGCTCGTAAAACTTGATCGACTCACGCCGCTGCCGAATCATGGTTTGGAGCATGCTGAGAATTTCTTCGTCGGGGACGCCCTCGCCGCGGCCTTCGCCGCGGGCGGCGATGTCACGGTCCTTCATCGCCGCCAATATCAGGCGCAACGTCGAGACCCTTCTGGCGTCTCTGGCCTTCTGGGCCTTTTTGAGGGCCTCGCTCAGGTCTTCGCGAAGCATATTTTACACCGGAATGTCCGCAACGGCGCGTCATCGTACTGCAAAGCCGCGGCAGGTGGCAAACTTGACGACTGTGGATAACTCATTGATTTATTTTGCATATTCGGCCCGGGGTCGGCTTGACGACAGCACGCCTTTTGCTTAGTTTTCCGCGAAATTTGCGTATCGCGCGCTGAAGACTTTCTGATTTTTCAGCGGCTTAGCGTGACAACCTCCCAGCCTCCCCCTGCGGGATATTCACACCATGGCGACACTGCCAGACAACACCACCCGGGCCGCTTCGCAGCATGCCCCGGCGGTATTGGTTCTGGCCGACGGCACCGTGTTGCGCGGCGCCGGCCTGGGCGCGTTTGGCCGCTGCGTCGGCGAGATCTGCTTTAACACCGCGATGACCGGCTATCAGGAGGTCATGACCGACCCGTCCTACGCCGGGCAGATTATCACCTTTACCTTTCCCCATATCGGCAACGTCGGCGCCAACGACGAGGACGACGAGACCACCACCCCTGCGGCGCGCGGCGTCATCATTCGGGCGACCGTTACCGAACCGTCCAACCAGCGGTCCTTGCGCCATCTCGACGCCTGGTTGAAGACACGCAACTTGGTCGGCATTTCGGGCGTCGATACGCGGCGGCTGACGCGCTTGATCCGCGACGGTGGGCCGCAAACCGGCGTCATCGCGCACGAGCCCGGGCATACCGCCAACACCACGGCAATGGTCGACGAAGCGCGCGCCTGGCCCGGCCTCGAAGGTATGGATCTCGCCAAGGAAGTGAGCTGCACCCAACATTACGACTGGTCGGAAACGACTTGGCGCTTGGGTGATGGATTTGGCCAGTTGGCCGCGCCCAAACATAAGGTCGTGGCCGTCGACTACGGCGCCAAGCGCAACATCTTGCGGTGTCTCGCGGCGGCTGGATGCGAGGTCGTCGTTGTCCCCGCCACCGCCACCGCTGCAGATGTGCTGCGCCATAAACCCGACGGCGTCTTCCTCTCGAACGGCCCCGGCGACCCGGCAGCGACCGGCACTTACGCGGTGCCGATGATTCAAGATGTGATGAAAACCGGAATTCCACTGTTCGGGATTTGCCTGGGGCATCAAATGCTCGCGCTGGCGCTGGGCGCGCGCACCTTCAAAATGCATATGGGCCACCGCGGTGCCAATCATCCGGTCAAAGACCTCGCCACCAGCAAGGTCGAGATCACCAGCCAGAACCACGGCTTTGTCGTCGACGCCGACGCGTTGCCCGCAGGCGTCACGCCAACCCATGTGTCGCTGTTCGACCGCACGCTGGAAGGTCTGCGCGTCGAGGGCAAACCGGTGTTCAGTGTGCAATACCACCCCGAGGCATCGCCCGGCCCGCAGGACAGCCACTATCTGTTCGAACGGTTCACCGATTTGATGGCGCGCTGATGCCTAAACGCACCGACATCAAAAGCATCCTTATTATCGGCGCCGGGCCGATCGTGATTGGGCAGGCGTGCGAGTTCGACTATTCGGGATCGCAGGCGTGCAAGGCGTTGAAGGAAGAGGGTTACCGGATCGTGCTGGTCAACTCGAACCCAGCGACGATCATGACCGATCCGGATCTCGCCCATGCCACCTATATCGAGCCGATCACCCCGGAGTTCGTGGCCAAGATCATCGAGAAGGAGCGGCCCGACGCGCTGTTGCCGACGATGGGTGGGCAAACCGCGCTCAACACCGCGTTGGCACTGGCTGAGGACGGCACTCTTGAGAAATACGGCGTCGAACTGATCGGCGCCAACGCCGAAGCCATCGCCAAAGCCGAAAACCGGCTGTCGTTTCGCGACGCCATGACCAAGATCGGCCTTGAGAGCCCACTCAGCGGCATTGCCCACACCATGGAGGAGGCGCTTGAGGCGTTGAAGGTTGTCGGCCTGCCGGCGATCATCCGGCCCTCCTACACGCTGGGCGGCTTGGGCGGCGGTGTTGCCTACAACCGCGAGGAATTCGAGCAAATCATCGCGCGCGGCCTTGAGGCATCGCCCACCACCGAAGTGCTGGTGGAAGAATCGGTGCTCGGCTGGAAAGAATATGAAATGGAAGTCGTTCGCGACAAGAACGACAACGCCATCATCATTTGCTCGATCGAAAACATCGACCCGATGGGCGTACACACCGGCGATTCGGTCACCGTGGCGCCGGCGCTGACTTTGACCGACAAAGAATACCAGATCATGCGCAGCGCCTCGATTGCATGCCTGCGCGAGATCGGCGTCGAGACCGGTGGTTCGAACGTTCAGTTCGCGGTCAACCCCAAGACCGGCCGGTTGGTGGTGATCGAGATGAACCCGCGGGTATCGCGGTCTTCGGCGCTGGCCTCTAAGGCGACCGGGTTTCCCATCGCGAAAATCGCGGCGCGGCTTGCGGTCGGCTATACGCTCGACGAACTCGACAACGACATCACCAAGGTGACGCCGGCGTCGTTTGAACCGACGATCGATTATGTCGTGACAAAAATCCCGCGCTTCACGTTTGAGAAATTCCGCGGCGCCGAAGCGATCCTGACGACGTCGATGAAATCGGTCGGCGAGGCGATGTCGATCGGCCGCACTTTTGCCGAGAGTCTGCAAAAAGCGCTACGGTCAATGGAGACCGGCCTGACCGGGCTCGACGAAGTCGAAATCCCCGACTTTGACGGCACCGACACTAACACCATCCGGGCCGCCCTGACCAAGCAAACGCCCGACCGGATCCTGTTGATCGCTCAAGCAATTCGTTCCGGCATGACGCTGACGGATATCCACGACTGCTGCCACTACGACATGTGGTTCCTGGAGCAGATCGCTGAAATCGTCGCGGTGGAGGCGGGCGTCCGCGCGCACGGGCTGCCCGACTCGCGGGCGGATCTGGCAACACTGAAGCGGATGGGATTTTCGGATGCGCGGCTGGCCACGCTAGCCGGTAAGGCCGAGACCGAGGTCGCCGCGTTGCGTCATACCCTCGGCGTGCACCCGGTTTACAAGCGCGTCGACACTTGCGCCGCTGAATACGAAGCCCAAACGCCGTACCTGTATTCAACCTACGAATACGACAGCGACGAGAGTGCCGGCGCAGCCGAGAACGAGGCGGCCCCGAGCGACCGCGAAAAAATCATCATTCTTGGCGGCGGCCCGAACCGCATCGGCCAAGGCATCGAGTTCGACTATTGCTGCGTCCATGCCGCCTACGCGCTGACCGAAAGCGGCTATGAGACGATCATGATCAACTGCAATCCGGAAACCGTGTCGACCGATTACGACACCTCGGACCGCTTGTATTTCGAACCGCTGACCGCCGAAGACGTCATGGAAATTGTCCGCGCCGAAAGCGCAAACGGCAAACTCAAAGGGGTCATTGTGCAACTCGGCGGGCAGACCCCACTGAAACTCGCCGGCGATCTCTCGGCTGCTGGCGTGCCCATCCTGGGCACCTCACCGGATGCGATCGACCTGGCCGAGGACCGGCAACGGTTTCAGAAATTGCTGGGCAAGATCGGTCTGAAGCAACCGCCGAACGGGATCGCCTTTACCGCTGAGGACGCAGAGACCGTCGCGGAGGAGCTGGGGTATCCGGTGGTGATCCGGCCATCCTATGTCCTGGGTGGCCGGGCGATGGAGATCGTCCGTGATCGCGCCTCCTTACGCCGTTTCATCGGCGAAGCGATGCGGTTGTCGGGCCGCAACCCGGTGTTGATCGACAGTTATCTCGACAACGCAATCGAAATCGATGTCGACGCCATCGCCGACGGCGACGACGTTTTCGTCGCGGGCATCATGGAACACATAGAAGAAGCCGGCATTCACTCCGGTGACTCGGCATGCTCGCTGCCGCCCTACTCATTGGCCGGCGTAACGATCGTCGAGTTGCGGCGACAGACCGAAGTATTGGCGCGCGCACTTGGCGTCGTCGGCCTCATGAACATTCAGTTTGCGATCAGGGACGGTGAAATCTTCATCTTGGAGGTCAATCCCCGCGCCAGCCGCACCGTACCGTTCGTTGCCAAATCAATCGGCATTCCGATCGCCAAGATCGCATCGCGCGTGATGGCCGGTGAAAAACTTTCGAGCTTCAAGTTGACGCAACCCAATCCCAAGCACGTTTCGGTCAAAGAGGCTGTCTTCCCCTTCGCGCGGTTCCCCGGCGTCGATACGCTGTTGGGACCGGAAATGAAATCGACCGGTGAGGTGATGGGGATCGACACAACCTTCGATCGCGCCTTCGCCAAGTCGCAGCTAGCGTCCGGCACAGCGTTGCCGCTTACCGGCAAAGTTTTCATCTCGGTGCGTGACGCTGATAAGGCGCAGCTCATCGAGCCCGCCCGGCAACTCATTGCTCTTGGATTTGGGATCGTCGCATCGCGCGGCACCGCGACCTATCTAGAGGCCGCCGGCATTGCGGTGGAGCGCGTCAACAAGGTGCTCGAGGGTCGGCCCCATATCGTCGATGCGATGAAAAACGGCGATATCCAGTTGGTCTTCAATACGACCGATAGCGCCCAGGCCGTGGCAGACAGCTTTACCTTGCGACGAACCGCCCTGACCAACGCCGTGCCCTATTATACGACCGTGGCAGGCTCGCGTGCGGCGGTCATGGCAATTGCGCGCCTTCGCGAGGGCAGCCTTGATGTGGCACCGTTGCAATCCTATTTTAGTGATCCCAATTGATCTGGTCGCCGCATCGCGTTTGATATCGTGCCGACCGCGTTTCTGGTAAGATTGCGCCCATGATTAAAGAACCAATGACAGCCGACGGTTATCGGCGCGTTGAAACAGAATTGAAGCGCCTCAAACATGAGGAGCGTCCCGCTGTCATCAAAGCGATCGAGGAGGCGCGCGCGCACGGCGACTTGTCGGAGAACGCCGAATATCACGCCGCCAAAGAACGCCAAGCCTACGTCGAAGGCCGCGTCGCCGAGCTTGAAGACAAGATCAGCCGGGCCGAGGTTATAGACCTATCGACGCTGACGGGGACCACGGTGATGTTCGGGGCGACGGTCTCGGTCGCCGACGAAGACACCGACGAGGAGTCGACCTATCAGATCGTCGGCACCGAAGAATCGGACATAAAACAGGGACGCTTGTCGATTGCATCACCTCTCGCACGGGCGCTGATCGGTAAGTCGGTCGGTGATTCGGCGGAAGTTAGTACGCCAAAAGGACCGCGGTCCTACGAGATAATCTCGCTGCGCTACGAACAGGCTCGCCCGCCGGCCGACTAGGAGTCTGCGGCGATGCGCGTTGGCGCGGCCGCGCTGCTTTTCTTGGTGGCATCAAGAAGACGTCGGACACGCAGCGCGAGATCTTCCCGCGAGTAAGGCTTCATCAGTATCTCGACATCGCGTGCGGCGTCCTTCAAAGCACCCCGCGCATAGCCGGTGGTAAACAAAACAGGCCCGACGAAGCCGAGGGTTCGCGCATTGCGCACCAGTGCCTCGCCGTCCATCCCGCCGGGAAGAACAACGTCACTCACAATGAGATCGAACTTCCCATTGGACCGGAGAAGATCGATAGCGGTTTTCCCGTCGGCGGCAGCAACTACGTCGTAACCCAGAGAGCGTAGCGACGAACCAATGTGCTCGCGCACATCGTTGTCGTCCTCGACAACGAATAGCCGCTCATCACCGTGCGGTAGGTGCGCCGCGGCGAGATTCGACATTTCTGGAGCGCGCACTTTTGCGCCTGACGTCGGAAAGTAGAGTGTGACCGTGGTCCCGCGACCCGGCGCCGTAACGATCTCTGCGCCGCCGCCGGACTGACGGGCAAACCCGTAGATCATCGACAGACCGAGGCCGCTTCCCTTGCCGACGTCTTTCGTCGTGAAAAATGGGTCGAACGCCCGCGAGACGACGTCGGCCGACATGCCGCTTCCATTGTCGGTCACAGCGACCGTCACATAACTTCCGGCTTCCAACCTATCTTCGCCCATCAATCGGCGGGCGGGATCAACAATGGCCGTCGCCGTTTCAATGGTGACCATGCCGCCCTCCGGCATCGCGTCCCGGGCGTTTAGCGTCAGGTTCAAGACGGCGTTTTCAAGCTGTCCCGCATCGACCATTGTGGCAGGGACGCTTTCTCCCAGACTTAGGCGCACCTCGATACGCTCGCCGAGCGAGCGAACCAAGAGATCGGCGAAACTACCAATGAGATCGGAGACTGACGCTTGGCTGGGCTGGAGCATTTGCCGGCGCGAAAATGCGAGAAGCCGCTGGGTGAGTTCTGCCGCCCTTAGGGCGCCGCGGCGCGCGGACCGGATCGCGCCCGTTGCAGGCAGCTCTTCGGGCAATGCCTCCTCGGCGAGATCGAGGTTGCCGAGGACGACGGTCAATAGATTGTTGAAGTCGTGCGCGATTCCCCCTGTCAATTGGCCGAGGGTCTCCATCTTTTGCGCTTGCCGAAGTTGTTCTTCCAAACGCCGCCGGTCGGTGACGTCGATTCCGAAGACAAAAATTGCGTCGACCTCACCCCGTCGCAAGTGCGGTACGACGCTAACCGCGTAGTGACGTTGCGCCGCGCCTCCGCCGAGGGTCATTTCTTGGCTGACCGATTCGCCACAAAATCCTAGATCTAAAATCGGCCCCAGACTGGCAGCGTCGGCTTCCTCATAAAACTCGCTCCACTCGTGACCAACCATCTGCTCTGGTAGACGTCCGACCGAAGCCGCGCGGGCCAAGTTGACGAAACGAAAACGGCCATCACGGTCGATCAAGGAAACCAAGAAAGGAAGGCTGTCCGAGATCAATCGCAGTTGGCGCTCGCTCTTCTCAATTTCGCGGTCCTTGCGGGTCAATTCGGTAATGTCGGTGAGCGTGGCAACGGTCCGACCATCGCTCGCTCGGCGCTCGAAACTTCGGATTAGCGTCCCTTCAGGGGTCTTGTAAATGCTGGTGTGCTCGGCGTGCGCGCTCAAGTTGTGCATTCGTTCGTTCAGCCAATCCCGAACTGCCGTGCGGGTCAACACCGGGAGTAGATCAGCCATTGCCCAGGTCATTTCTTCGACCGACAACCCGACGCGAAGCACCTTGGCGACTTCCCCGTTGAGGCGCGCAAAGGCGTGATTCCAAAGGACGAGATGATCATTTTGGTCAAACAGGGCAAACCCGTCACTGGTCGCCTCCAGAATGATCGCAAGACGACCATGTGCATCGGCAGCCTCCGCTTGTTTTTCGCGCCCAATCTTTGTCAGGACTTCATAGCGTGCCTCGCGATCTTTTTGCTCCGCGATATGGACCGACCTGAACGCCACCAGGCCACCGACGCCGGTGACCGCCAGCAGCAGAATGAACACCGCGATTAGCGGGGTCGGCGGGCGGAGCGAGTGCGTAATGGACAACAACGCGACCGGTCCAGCCGGGCCCTGGACAATGATACTTTCCCTGTGGGTGGGTCCCTTCGGCTCGCCACCGACCGACCGGAGTAGATTTCCGTCGAGCGCATCTAGTCGGACTCGAACCGCCCGGCCGGGAATGAGGACCGCCGCCGGGAACGGAAGAAGGGCACGAGTCAGAATGGCCTCCGCCGCCGCCGACCGTTGCCAAGCGGCGTCGTCAGCTGCCAATTGGGACAGTTCAATCGCGGTTGTATGCCCGACGCTTTTAACGGTCTTTTCGATGGCCAAGAAATCTTGGATTATGGTGACGCGCCCGACCACGAACAAAACGAACAACGTCGCCCACAACGTCAAATAGACGATCCGGCCGCGACGCCAGGGCGGCCGCTTTGGCACTTCGGAGGCAACGGTCATGGAACAAGCATCTACCCGCCTACGCGTTTGCGCCATTCGGATGATTACTCGCCCGCTAAGGGGTGGCCCGCAGCTTATTCCGCTTCGAGCGGGACCCCGGGCTCGACCTTATTTGCACGTATCGCGAGAGAACTTTTCACATGCGCAACGTTCGGTGCAGCCGTGAGTTCTCGCGTGAGAAAAGTCTGATATTCGTCCCAATCGCGGGCAACGATTTTTAGAAGGAAATCGACCTCGCCCGCCAGCATGTGGCATTCGCGCACCATCGGCCACGCGGTGCACCGGCGCTCAAAGGCGGCCAGATCGCTCTCGGCCTGCGAATCGAGGCCAACCATGGCAAAAACGGTCACATCGAAGCCCAACGCCTTGGCATCGAGATCGGCATGGTAGCCGCGGATATAGCCGTCGCGCTCCAGCGCCCGAACGCGCCGTAGGCAAGGCGGCGCTGAAATCCCGGCGCGCCTTGCGAGGTCGACATTGGTCATGCGACCGTTCCGTTGCAGGTCGACCAGAATGCGTTGGTCGATGTCGTCGAGCTTGACCCGGGCCATGCATCCTCCGTTGTGCGCTGCGGCGCAGCATTATAATAAAGTTTCGTATTCGTGAAAGATTATTGCGCATGAGCGACGAGGGTCCGCCCTGCTGGGTGCTTTCGGATGGTAAGGCCGGCACGGAAAACCAGTGCATCGGCCTGGCCGAGGCGCTCGGCATCTCGTTTTTGGTACATCGCCTCGCCCGTCGCGCCGTCACCGATTGGCTGCCGGCCCAGTTTTGGGCCGCTACCGGAACACTGGCGCTGCGTGCCGCGGGCCGGGCCCCCGGTCTCAAGCCACCCTGGCCGCGCCTCTTGATCGCCGCGGGCCGCCCGAGCGTGGGCCCGGCGATAGCCATTCGCCGCGCAGCACAGGGCGCGACGTTCGTCGTGCAATTACAGGATCCGCGTGTCGCACCGAGACACTTCGATCTCGTCATCCCGCCGGCACATGACGGCTTGGTTGGTCCCAACGTCCTGCCGACACTAGGCGCCCTCCACCGCATTACATCCGACAAATTGGCGGCCGCAGCCGATCGTTGGCAAGGCCGATACGCTGCGCTCCCGCAGCCACGCATTGCTGTTCTGATTGGTGGCGCCAGCAAGCATCACCGGATGTCGATTGACACCGCCAAACGCATCGGGATGCAGTTGCGTGCGCTTTGCCTGTCGTCTGGCGCCAGCCTGATGATTACCACCTCGCGGCGCACCGATCCGGCCTGCCACCAGGCGCTGGCGCAAGCGCTCGTCGGGCAGCCCGTGGATTTCTGGGATGGCACCGGCGACAATCCGTATGCGGGCATGCTGGCAACCGCAGACGGTATCGTGGTCACGGCGGACTCGGTGACCATGGCCTCAGAGGCGGCAACCACCGGCAAGCCGGTGTTCGTCGCGGACCTGGTTGGCGGCAGCCCAAAATTCGACCGTTTCCACGACACCCTGCGACAACGTGGGATCAGCCGAGAATTCGACGGTCACTGGGCGACGTGGACCTACCAGCCACTGAACGAGGCGCACCGAATAGCCGAGGAAGTCCGTCGTCGCTTGGCGTTGCCGCCGCCCAATGGCGACGATTTCCACTAAGCCAAGAGGCCCGATATGGCGCTTGCAAACGGGGCATAAAACCCTACTTTTCCCGGCATGCGTTTGACGCATAGCTCACCAGAACGACGGGAGGTTCCATGTCTCAGCAGCACCATAGCCGCGTACTGATCCTGGGATCGGGCCCTGCCGGCCTTACCGCCGCGATCTACGCCGCGCGCGCCAACCTCGAGCCGATTCTGGTTCATGGCATCCAGCCCGGCGGTCAAATGACGATCACCACCGACGTCGAAAACTATCCTGGGTTCGCCGAGGTGGTTCAGGGCCCTTGGCTCATGGAGGAGATGCAGAAACAGGCTGAAAGTGTCGGCACGCGGATGATCGCCGACACAATCACCGAGGTCGATCTGTCGCGCCGCCCGTTTCGCGCGGTCGGCGACTCCGGCGACACCTACAGCGCCGACGCTGTGATTGTCGCAACCGGCGCCCAAGCCAAATGGTTGGGTCTGCCCAGTGAGGACAAGTTCAAGGGCTTCGGCGTCTCGGCATGTGCGACGTGTGACGGTTTCTTCTTTCGCGGCCGCACTGTCGTGGTGATCGGTGGCGGGAACACGGCCGTCGAAGAAGCACTCTATCTAACCAATCACGCGTCCAAGGTGACGCTTGTCCATCGCCGCGACACCTTGCGCTCAGAGAAAATCCTGCAGGATCGGCTGTTCAAGAATCCCAAGGTCGAAGTGCGCTGGGACACTGTGCTCGAAGAGGTCGTCGGTGCCGAGGACCCGTTGGGTGTGACCGGGGCGCGGCTGCGCAATATCAAGACCGCCGAAAGCGAGGTCCTTGCTGTCGACGGCGTATTCGTCGCCATCGGACACACACCCAATACCGAAATATTCAAAGGCGTGCTCGACATGGACGGCGAAGGGTATTTGATCACCAAGCCCGATTCGACGCGGACCAATATCGAGGGGGTCTTCGCGGCGGGCGACGTCCAGGACAAAATATTTCGCCAGGCAGTAACGGCGGCAGGCACTGGCTGCATGGCCGCCCTTGAAACGGAAAAGTATTTGGCGACCTTGGAAGAGCCTGCGGCGGCAGCGGCCGAGTAAGCGGCAGCTCATGGATTGGAATCGCCTCAAGGTCTTTCACGCTGTGGCCGAGGCCGGCAGCTTTACCCGCGCCGGCGAATTGCTGAACCTGAGCCAGTCGGCGATCAGCCGTCAGATTAGCGCGCTGGAAGGCGAACTCGGCACGCCACTGTTTCACCGTCATGCCCGCGGGCTGAGCCTTACTGAACAGGGCGACTCACTTTACCGGACAGCACACGAGATCTCGGCGAAGCTCGCGATGACCGAGGCAGTCTTGGGCGAATCCCGCGAACGCCCGACCGGCAAACTCAAGATCACCACCACGGTGGGATTCGGCTCGACCTGGCTAACCCCGCGGATCGGAGAATTTCTGGAACTCTACCCGGAGGTCACCGTGGACGTCGTCCTCGATGACCGGCTTCTCGACCTCAGCATGCGTGAGGCTGACATCGCGATTCGCATGCGGCCCCCGACTCAGGCCGACCTCGTTCAACGGCGCCTTCTCACCGTACACAACCACCTTTACGCTTCACCAACCTACTTGAAACGGCACGGCACGCCGCGCGACCTCGCCGATCTGCAAAATCACCGGATCATTACGTATGGCGAGGACACGCCACCGCCGGTGACCGAGATCAACTGGCTGCAAAAGGCTGGACGCAAACAGGGACTGAATCTTGTGCCGGTGCTCACGGTGAACAATGTTTACGGGCTCCTCCTTGCCGTTGAGAGTGATGTCGGCGTCGCCTCCCTGCCCGACTACATGATCACGGGGCATTCCAACGTCGTGCGCGTGCTCCCCGATGTCGATGCACCGTCATTCGACACGTTCCTGGTCTACCCAGATGAACTGCGCGAAACGAAGAAAATCAGCGTTTTCCGGGATTTTCTGCTCAACAAGGTCGCCGGGTGGCGCTTCTAACGCATTGACGTTGGGTTACCCATGCGCGATCCGCATAGCTGGTTTGCGCTCCTAGGGGTGGTATTCGCCCGCCACTGGCCCTAAATATTTTTCAAATCTGGCGTGGCACTGCCGCGTTGGATGGCGGCACTCGGTCATATCGTTTTTGGCCGGGTCCGCACGTCTCCCAGACGTTAAGCCTCCCTGTTATGACTGGCCGGACCTTCGGGTCCGGCCTTTTTTTTGCCGATATGCCGACGATTCGGTCACGGCCGGGCGGCGCCTCGTTCGCCAGTGGCGACACCCCTACCTATTGCACTTGCTACAAGCCGCGCCCGGCGCGACCATCCACCCGCAATAACCGTGATGCACAAACAAAAATCGTTGGGGAGGCTCAGATGAATATGCCCTTAGGGATGTATCGTTCGGCGCGCCTAGTCGCTGTCGTCCTAGTGCTCGCCGTTGTTAGCCCGCTAGCGGGATACGCACAGTCCGCCAAGCTAACCTTCCTTCACATCAACGATGTATATGAAATTTCGCCGCGGCGCGGCATCGGCGGGCTCGCCGAATTGATGACGCTGTTACGTCAAGAACGCGCCCAAGCTGAAAACCATATCACCACATTGGGCGGCGACTTGGTGTCACCCTCCGTGATGTCGGGGCTGACCAAGGGCAAGCAAATGATCGCGCTGATGAACGCGATCGGCGTCGACTATGCCGGCCTCGGCAACCACGAATTCGATTTCGGCGATGACCTGCTCAAGCAACGCCTGTCCGAATCAAAGTTTTCCTGGCTTGCGACCAACACCCTCGAGAACGGCAAACCGTTTGGCGGGATGGCTGCGACAGCGGTTCGCGACATCGGTGAATTCAAGGTTGGCTTCTTCAGTGTCCTGACCCCGGAGACCACTCATTTGTCGAGCCCCGGGAGCGCGATCACGTTTGCCCCGGTTGAGGACGCCGCTAAACAGGCGATCGCCACGTTAAAGGAACAAGGCGCGCACTTCATCGTTGCGCTGACGCACTTGGACTTGGCTCAGGACCGCGCGTTGGCGCGCGCGCTTGGCGATATCGACATCATCCTGGGCGGCCACGACCACGATCCAATCATGATTTACGAGGGCAGCACGTTGATCCTAAAGGCCGGGACCGACGCCCACTTTCTGGCTGTTGCCGATGTCACCCTGATCAAAGGCGAATCGCGCGGCACTGTGACCTACTCATTCCAACCGGAATGGCGGCTTCGGACCACGGCCGGCGTGCAACCCGATCCCGAGGTCGCGGCGTTGACCGGGAAATACAATGCCGAGCTTGATGCCGAACTGTCGATCCCGGTCGGAAAAGCCGGTGTCGAATTGGATAGCCGCCGAGCAAGTGTGCGCACCCGTGAAACCACGATGGGCAATCTCATTGCGGACGCCATGCGGGCCAGTGTGACGGCCGATATCGCGCTGACCAACGGCGGCGGCATTCGCGGCGACCGTACCTACGACGCCGGTTCGACACTGACCCGCAAGGACGTGCTGACCGAATTGCCGTTCGGCAACGTCACGGTTGTTCTTGAGCTCAAAGGGTCCGACCTTCTGGCGGCACTCGAGAACGGCGTAAGCCGCATCGAAGACACCGCGGGCCGCTTTCCCCAAGTCTCCGGGGTGCGCTTTTCGTTCGACTCGACAAAACCAGCCGGCAGTCGCGTCAGCGATGTCAACGTCGGCGGTCAGGCGTTGGACGCCAACAAACTGTACCGCGTTGCGACCAATGATTTCATCGCGGGCGGCGGCGACGGGTTCGATGCACTGACGGCGGGGCGGGTGATCGTCGACGCCGCCGGCGCGACCCTGATCGCGACGATGGTGATGGACTACATCTCGGCCAACGGGACCGTTACACCGAAAGTCGATGGCCGGATTAGCGGTCGTTAAACGGTTGCCCGGCCGGGTCGCATCAATGCGGCGCGATCCGGCTGGCGACCGACTGCCATGACCGATGCCGTCTTAGCGGGTTTCGACCGCACGACTTTTACGCACAACGGCAAGACCCGCCCGGTATTCAGCGCGGGCAGCGGTCCCGGCGTTATCGTGATTCATGAGGTTCCCGGTATTACGCCCGAGGTTGCACGGTTTGCCACCTGGGTCGTCGAGGCCGGGTTTCATGTCGCGATGCCGTCGTTGTTTGGCGCCCCCGGCAAACCAAAATCGACCGGCTACATCCTGGGTTCCTTCGCCCGGGCCTGTATCAGCCGTGAATTCAATTGCCTCGCCGCCGAACGGTCGAGCCCGGTCACGGACTGGCTGCGGGCGTTGTGCCGTACAGTGCATGCCGAGTGCGGGGGATTAGGGGTCGGCGCGGTGGGGATGTGCCTGACCGGCAACTTCGCGCTCTCACTGATGGTCGAACCGTCGATGATGGCGCCGGTCTTGTCCCAGCCGTCGCTACCCCTGCCGGTTGGAAACAGGCGGCGGGGCGCGCTGCACCTGTCTCCTGCAGATTTGGACACCGCCAAGGAAAGAACGCGACAAGGCGTCCGCATTCTTGGCCTGCGATTCGACACCGATCCGACCTGCCCTGGCGCGCGCTTTGCGCGATTACGGGAGGAGTTCGGGGCCGATTTCGAAGCGATCGAAATTCCGGGCCACTTTGCCGCGACAAAAATGCGGCACAGCGTCTTGACCAACGACCTTGTCGACGAAGTCGGACACCCAACAGTGGCGGCCCGCGACCGCGTGTTGACGTTTCTCGCGGCGCAACTCAAGCCGGCTTGATCACTGCGCCAGGCGGCGCACAAACGAGATCTCGTGCTACCCTGCGTGTGGGCAGGTGGGACCATGCCGAACGTGGAACAGAACAGTGACAGCCGAGAACCTCGATCTGGCCAGTTTTGGCTGGAACGCCTTTTTTGAATCCCAGCGTCAGCTTGACGATCAGGCCGACGCCGTGCCCGTGCGCGTCATGTCGGTTCACCGCGCCGGCCTTAGTGTTGCCGCGCCGGGCATTGATCTCCTGATTCCGACGATCAAAGCCTCCCCGGGCAATGAAGCGGCCGCTGCCACGGTTGGCGACTGGCTGCTGCTCGACCGCGAAACGTCGGCGCCGCGCCTAATGCAACGCAAGAGCCTGTTCTCGCGCCGCGCCGCCGGTGCCGCCCGTAAGCTGCAACTCATCGCCGCCAATGTTGACACGCTATTTGTCGTGTCGTCGTGCAACGAAGACTTCAACGTCGCCCGTTTGGAACGCTATCTCGCGCTGGCGCGCGAGGCAGACGTGACGCCGGTTATCGTACTCACCAAAGCCGACCTGACCGACGAGCCTGAAGAATTTGTCCGCGCGGCCGCTGCCCTCATGCCTGGCCTCATGGTCGAAATTGTCGATGCGCGCGATCCGAAGAGCGTTGCCGGTCTCGCTGCCTGGTGTGGGCTGGGCCAGACCGTCGCGCTGGTCGGCTCGTCCGGCGTCGGTAAATCGACTCTTGTGAACACGTTGACCGGTATCGACCAAGCCGCGACGCAGAGCGTTCGTGAGGAAGACGGTAAGGGGCGCCACACGACATCGGCCCGCTCGCTCCATCGTTTGCCCACGAAGGGCTGGATTGTGGACACGCCGGGCATGCGGGAATTGCAGCTGACCGATATTACGACTGGCATCGACGAGGTTTTTGCCGATGTTGTCGCGTTGATCAAGGAATGCAAATTTACCGATTGTCGCCACGAGGCGGAACCCGGCTGCGCGGTCCTGGCCGCGATCGCCGCCGGCACATTCGATTCCGCACGGCTGACACGCTGGCAGAAACTCGTCGCCGAAGAAGCCCACAACACGGCCAATCTCGCCGAGCGACACGCGCACGATCGAACATTCACCAAGAAGATCAAGGTCGCGGTAAAGAGCAAGCGGCGCCCGCGCGGAAGATGAGCCACTGCTGATCGTCGGTTGGGCCGCCCGGTTGAAAGCCAAAAAAAAGGCGGGCGAAAGACACCGGCCTTTTTGATGTTTGATTGGGTTAGATGAACAGCGCGCGGTCTTGCGGCATATCCTTGTACAGATCGGCCACGAATTCGCCGTAACCGTTATAGATCAGGGTCGGCACTCGTTTGTCGGTGCCCAGCACGCGTTCCGTTTTTTGGGTCCAGCGCGGATGGTCGAACGCCGGATTGACGTTGGCCCAAAACCCGTATTCGGCGTCTTGGAGTTCTTCCCAGAAGGTCTTGGGCCGTTTGTCGGTAAACGTGATGCTGACAATCGACTTGGCCGACTTGAATCCGTATTTCCATGGCACCGCGATTCGGATCGGCGCCCCGTGTTGCGGCAACGCCGGATGACCGTAGGTCCCGGTCACCATGAACGTCATTTCGTTCATCGCCTCTTCCATCGTCAGGCCTTCCACGTAGGGCCAGGGATACCAGAACTGGCGTTGACCCGAGGCGAAGCTCTTGTCCACGAAGGTGCGAAACTCGACATACTTGGCCGATCCCAGCGGTTGCACCATTTTGATGAGATGGCTCAATTCGAACCCACTCCACGGGATCGTCATGGACCAGGCTTCGACGCAGCGATGGCGGTAGAGGCGCTCCTCGAGCGGCATTTTTGCCAGCAGGTCGTCGATCCCGATTTCCATTTCGTTCTCGACCATGCCGTCTATCCGTACGGTCCACGGGCGCACCGGCAACCGTTGGGCGGCACGCCAGATTTCTTTGTGCGAACCGAACTCGTAAAAATTGTTATAGGTCGAATTGATCTTCTCAGGCGTGAGATCGCGATCGAGCCGGTACCGTAGGTTCTGCTTGACCGGATACAGATGCGCCGACGGATCGTCTTCGGTCGCCGCCTGGGCGACGCCGCCCAGAACGGGGCCCGCAGCCGCGAGAATGGTTCCCGCTGCGGCACCCTTCATCAGTTGCCGGCGATTCAGGTAAGCCGATTCGGACGTGGCGGCCGATTCGGGAATTTCCCATCCTTTGGGATTCTTGATCAGCATGCTGGTCTCCCGCCTAATGCGTTGTCCATGGACGTAGCGGCTGCAGAGCGCCGCCACAATTCAAGTGTCGGTGAGACTTCTCACGAAAGTCTCCCGATATCGCGGGTCGACGCCGAAATCGGGGTTATTGGGCGGCGTCCGCCATGCCGGCACGGTAAGTTTGGACGGCCTCGTCGGCGAGGCGGCCCCGAATTTCCTGCAAATGATCGAACGCCCAGGTGTAGCTGCCGACCCCTTGGG
This sequence comes from Pseudomonadota bacterium, assembly GCA_027622715.1. GTDB lineage: Bacteria > Pseudomonadota > Alphaproteobacteria > SHVP01 > SHVP01 > CALJDF01. Next base: position 26,847 of record JAQBYN010000015.1, read on the forward strand.
AAACCGACCGCAGCTCAATAATCAGATCGTGAATTTCCGACTGCGGCAGATTGACCTTTACGACATCCCAGCCGGACCACCCTTCGCGGGTGTCGAAGCCAAGAATTTGGCCGCGCCGTGCACTGGCCATGGCGTTGACCTTTGGCGTCACTTCCGATGGCACGGTGACGTTGACGGCCAAGATGGGCTCCAGCAGGACCGGGTCGCATTTTGGCATGCCCTCTTTCATGGCCATACTGCCCGCCGTCTTAAACGCCATCTCCGACGAGTCGACCGAATGGTATTGGCCGTCATTGAGCGTGACGCACAAATCGACGACGTTGAAGCCGAGCGGCCCGCGCGTCAGATATTCACGAACGCCTGCTTCGACGGCAGGGATGTACTGGCGTGGCACCGACCCGCCAACAACTTTGTCCTCGAACTGGAATCCACTGCCCCGGGGCAACGGTTTGATGTCGATATGGACGTCACCAAACTGGCCGTGGCCGCCCGACTGGCGCTTGAACCGCGCGTGCTGGGAGACCGGTTTGCGAATGGCTTCCTTATAGGGAACACGGGGGCGGCCGGTTTCGATCTCGATCTTGAACCGGTTTTTCATTTTCTCGGTGGCGACGCGCAGGTGAATTTCCCCCTGGCCCCGCAGGATCGTCTCGCCGGTCTCCTGGTTGTGTTCCAGTTGGAGGGATGGATCCTCATCGAGTATTTTTGCAAGTGATCCAGACAGCTTCACGTCGTCATCGCGCTTCGCCGGCGCGATCGTCATCGCAAAGACCGGCGGCGTCGCCGCGACCCGTGGCAAGGCCGGTGCAGTGCCTGTCGCGGTCAGTGTGTCGCCGGTTTTCGCTTCGTCGAGCCGCCCGAAAGCCACGATCTCACCGGGACCAGCCACCGATACTTTTTCGGTGTGTTGTCCAACCATATGGAAGAGGCTCGCGATCCGCTCTCCATTGGCGGAGTCGCCGTCCTTGAACGTCCCGCTCCAGACCCGCGCCACCGACATTTTGCCAAAATTCGGCGTCTGAAAGGTCTTGAGTATTTGTGCCACGGGCTTCGTCGTCGTCGCCCCGATCCGGGCCGCCGCGACGTCGGGTGATGCAACTTCATGGCGCAGCATCTTCAGCAGGCGCCAGACGCCGGCGTCGTGTTCGGCCGCACCGAAAATCGTCGGCACGATGTGGCCCTCTTGGAAAGCCGTGCGGAGCGACGCGTAGGCCTGATTGTTGTCTGCGGCTTCTTCTTCCAGAAGGCGTTCCATCAGCGCTTCGTCGAAGTCCGATAGCCGTTCGAGCATCGCATAGCGGGCGGCGGCGAATTCGTCCCTCAGCGCCGCCGGCACGTCAGTTTGGGTGGACGCACCGTCATCCGCATAGGTGAATGCCCGGCCACTCGGCAGGTCGATGTAGCCGCGCAAATTTTCCCCCTCAAGAATCGGGAACTCGCGCAGCACGAGCGGGGCTTGCGACGTGGCTTGGATCGAGTTGACGACTCGATCCACCGTGCCCTCCATTTTGTCGACCTTGTTGATGAATAGAAGGCGCGGGATGCGATGTTCTTCCAAGAAGTGCAGAAGCCCCGACAACGCCAACGCTTTGGCTGGGTCAGCATCCGCCACGATTACGGCGGCATCGACTCCGATCAACGCATTGTAGGTTTCTTGAGCAAACTCGATCGAACCCGGACAATCCAGAAAAGAGAACGAATCGCCGAGGTAGGATGCGGTCGCGACGTTGACCTCAGTCCCCATGCTGCGATCGCGGGCTTCTTGCGAATGATCCCCGACGGTGCTGCCCTCGCCGGTTGTGCCCTTGCGAGAAATCTTTTTGGTGGCAAACAAGATGCTCTCAAGCAACGTGGTCTTGCCCGACATATAGGGCCCGACGAGAGCGACTGAGCGTGGTCCGGCACTATTCGCCATGACATCCTCCCTGCGCCTTGTTCTTGAAACCATGGTTTCAAGCCATCCGAGGCGGCGCAAGGGGAATCCTGTAATCGGGCAGTCTGGGACGGCTTAGCGGCAGACCGCGTGCACTGTGCGGTCATTCTGGGTCGGCGCGGGAAGTTATGAGCGGTTAGCCGCGACCGCCGTTGGCCCACGGTTTGAGGGCGCCCCAGACTACATCGTGGGTTGGGGTCGGCACACCGACCTCACGACCGAAGCGGGAGATCGCGCCGGAGAGCCACTTCACCTCCAGCGGCTTGCCGCGTTCTAAGTCGTGCAACATTGACGGTTTGATCGCGGGAATCTTGGTCGGATCGAAACGCTGGGCTGCGCCGAGGGCGCCGGGCTCGAGCGTGATCTTGCGCGCTGCCGCAACGGCGGCGACTTCTTGCATGGCGCGTTTGACGAGTTCAGCGCCTTCCGGTTCGGCCATTACATCGCGAATCGGTAACCGCGCGAGACAGCAAATCCCGCTCAATGCAGTCAGCATGACCATCTTCGACCAAATCGCCGATTCGACGTCGTCGGTCAGCACTGCCTTAACGCCGAACGCCGCAACCGCCGCTAGGAAAGCCTCAGCCGCCGGTCGCCCCGCCGGATCGAGCGCGCCAAAAACCAGCCGCACCCCGGCGGTCTCGTGAACGATTACGCCGGGTTCGGCGATGTGCGACGAAATATAGATCGAGCCGCGCAGAACGTGGGCCGCACCGAAGGTATCGACCAGCCATTGGTGGCTTTCGACACCGTTAAGGACATCGAGAACGACTGTGTTCGGACCGATCAGCGGCGTCATCGCGGCAATGGCAGCCTGCGCATCGTAGACCTTGACCGAAAAGATGACCGTATCCACCGGGCCGATGGTCGCCGGATCGTCGGTTGCCTGCGCCGGGTTGACGATGATGGGCCGGTCTTTGTCGTCGAGCCGCAGGCCCTTGGCCTGCATCGCCGCGAGGTGCGCGCCGCGGGCGACAAAAAAGACGTCGTGGCCTTGGTCGGCGAGGCGGGCGCCGAGATAGCCCCCGACGCCGCCCGATCCCATAATCGCGATCTTCATTCCAGGACTTCCCGCTATATCTACTGAAGACTGGCGCAGAAGCGCTGAATGCGTTCGCACGCATCGGTCAATACGTCGGTCGACGTCGCGTAGGAGATCCGGAAATGCGGCTCCAGCCCGAACGCGGCACCGTGCACGACAGCGACACCTTCAACCTCGAGCAGCGCCTTGCCAAAGTCTTCGTCGTTTTCGATCTTTCGGCCGTCCGGCGTCGACTTACCGATCAGGCCTTCACATGACGGATAGACGTAGAACGCGCCTTCTGGGTTTGGGCAGGTCAATCCCTTCGCTTGGTTCAGCATGCTGACCACGAGGTCGCGCCGGCCCGAAAAGGCTTGCACCCAGTCCTTGAGAAAGCCGCTCGGTCCGTTCAACGCCTCGACGGCCGCGGCCTGGCTGATTGACGACGGATTGGTCGTGCTTTGCGATTGCAGCTTGGCCATCGCTTTGATCAACACCGCCGGCCCGCCGGCAAAGCCGATGCGCCATCCGGTCATCGCATAAGCCTTGGATACCCCGTTCAGGGTCAACGTGCGGGAGTGAAGCGACGGGCAAACCTGGGCAATCGTCGTGAACTTGAAGCCGTCGTAGACGAGGTGTTCGTATATGTCGTCGCTGAGAATCCAAACGTGAGGATGGCGTTCCAGCACTGCCCCTAGCGCCTTCAACTCGTCGGCCGTGTAGGCCGCGCCCGACGGGTTGCTCGGCGAGTTGATGATGAACCACTTGGTCTTGGGCGTAATCGCTTTTTCCAAGTCCTCGGGTTGCAGACGAAATCCCTTGGACGCCGGCGCCTTGACGATGACGGGCTTGCCATCGGAGAGCCGGACGATGTCGGGATACGACACCCAATAGGGCGCCGGAATAATAACCTCGTCGCCCGGATTGATCGTCGCCATCAGCGCGTTGAACAGGACTTGTTTGCCGCCGGTGCCGACCGAAATCTCGGTCGCGGGGTCGTATGTCAGGTCGTTGTCGCGCTTGAACTTGTCGGCGATCGCCTGTTTGAGCGCAGCAGTGCCGTCGACCGTTGTGTATTTGGTATCACCGCGATCGATCGCCGCTTTTGCGGCCGCCTTAATGTGGTCGGGCGTATCAAAATCGGGTTCGCCGGCGGAGAGCCCAATGACGTCGCGTCCCTCGGCTTTGAGGGCGCGCGCCAGATCGCTCATGGCGATGGTGGGGGACGGGTTGATCCGTCCCAGCGAATCGGCAATGAAGCCCATCTTCCGAAATCCTTCTGTCTAGGACCAAAGCGGCAGAATTCGGCCGCACGCTACGCCCCCTATTGAGGCCGCGCAACCGCCGGTCAAGGGCCGTCCGAGCCCCGCGCCCGGCGGATATAGACGACGTAGTAAACGAGCGCCACGAACACGCTGCCACCGACAATGTTGCCTAGTGTCACCGGCACGAGATTCGCCGCGAGGCCCGCGACAGTGAGCCCCATCGAGGCGGGATCGGGGGCGACGAGCATGCCCAACGGCACCAAAAACATGTTGGCCACCGAATGCTCGAACCCGGCGGCGACGAACGCCGAGATCGGGAATACGACGGCAAGTATCTTGCCCGACACCGAATGGGCCGCCATCGCCAACCACACGGCGAGGCAGACCAGGGCGTTACACAAGAGCCCGCGGAAGAACGCCTCGACGAATGGCAGTGACGTCTTTGCGGCGGCAACCCGCACCGCCGAATCGCCTAACGCGCCGCCGTGGCCACCCATGACCCCCGAAAGATCAACGATCACCGCGGTCGCGACAGCACCGACAAAGTTGGCGGCGAAAACAAGTCCCCAGTTTCGCAACAACCGACCCGACGTGATTTTACGGTCGGCCCAGGCGATCACGATAAGGTTGTTGCCTGTAAAGAGTTCCGCCCCGGCGACCACGACCAGGACCAGCCCGAGCGAAAAACAAATCCCGCCGACAACCCGTTCGAGGCCATAGCCGAGGCCGGAATCGGTGATCGCCACGAGATAAAACAGCGACCCGAACGCGATAAACGCGCCGGCCAGGACGCCAAGAGCAAGGGTCGGGACTATCCCCAGACCGGCCTTAGTGACCCCGGCGCTTTCCACCCGGCGGGCAATCTCCGCCGGAGCGTAAGCGTCAAGGAGGGTGAAGGGGTTGCCCTGATTGTTTTCCATATGGCGGCATCCTGGCAGAATCGGCCGGTGTTGTACCTTGATCCGGCGCAAAGGCAGCAGATTGCTGACACCGTGGTGTCAGGAGGTCGCGGCCACGGCCTAGCAACGGCAGGCCCGCGCGACATATAAAAGGGGCATGGCAATTGAGCACGATCCAGCGGTGAACCTCGCCCCCTTTCCCCTGCCTTTCGAGAAAGGCGAAGGGGGAATTCCGTTCGAGCTGGTGTCCGACTTCCAACCGGCGGGGGACCAACCGCAAGCGATCGAGGCTCTGATAAGCGGCGTCGGCGAGCACGAGCAGGATCAAGTGCTACTGGGCGTCACCGGGTCCGGGAAAACCTTCACGATGGCGCATGTCATCGCCCGGACCCAACGGCCAGCATTGATCATGGCGCCGAACAAGACTCTTGCCGCGCAGCTTTACGGCGAAATGCGCGACCTGTTTCCGAACAACGCCGTCGAATATTTCGTCTCCTATTACGACTACTACCAGCCGGAAGCGTATGTGGCGCGGACGGACACCTATATCGAGAAAGATTCATCGATCAACGAGCAGATCGACCGCATGCGCCACGCGGCGACACGATCGCTGTTCGAGCGCGATGACGTCATCATTGTCGCGAGTGTCTCGTGTATCTACGGCATGGGATCGCCCGAGACCTACCTCGATATGACGATCCCGCTAAAGGTGGGCGAGACCTTCCCCTTGAAGGAACTGCTGAGGCGTTTGGTCGAGCTCCAGTACAAGCGCAACGATCAGAGCTTCGTACGCGGTGCGTTCCGGGTTCGCGGCGACACGGTCGAGCTGTTTCCCGCGCATTATGAAGACCGCGCCTGGCGTCTGTCGCTGTTCGGCGACGAGATTGAATCGATTGTCGAGTTCGATCCGCTGACCGGAGAAAAGACCGAGAAATTGGAGTCCGTACGGGTCTACGCCAACTCGCATTACGTGACACCACGACCAACGATCGCCCAGGCGATCAAGCGAATCAAACGCGACCTCGTCATTCGGTTGGACGAGTTCCGGCAGACCAACAAACTCCTCGAAGCGCAACGGCTGGAGCAACGCACCCAGTTCGACATCGAGATGATGGAGGCGACGGGCAGTTGCGCCGGCATCGAAAACTACTCGCGGTATTTGACCGGCCGCAAACCCGGCGAACCACCGCCGACATTGTTCGAGTATCTGCCCGACAATGCCCTGCTGATTGTCGACGAATCGCACGTCTCGGTGCCGCAAGTGGGGGGCATGTTCAAGGGCGACTTTCGTCGCAAGTCGACGCTGTCGGAGTTTGGCTTTCGCCTGCCGTCGTGCATCGACAATCGACCGCTCAAGTTCGAAGAGTGGGACACGATGCGGCCGCAAACAGTGTACGTCTCGGCTACCCCGGGGCCGTTCGAGATGGAGCGTGCGGCCGGCGTGGTCGTCGACCAAGTCATCCGGCCGACCGGCCTCATCGATCCGGTCTGCATCGTTCGCCCGGTCGAAAACCAGGTTGACGATCTGCTCCACGAATGCCGCGAGACGGTTGCCCGTGGCTTTCGCATTCTGGTCACCACCCTGACCAAACGGATGGCTGAGGACCTGACCGAGTTCATGCACGAAGCCGGGTTGCGCGTGCGCTACCTCCATTCCGACATCGACACGCTCGAACGGATCGAGATTCTGCGCGACCTGCGGCTCGGTGCTTTCGACGTTTTGGTTGGGATCAACCTGCTGCGCGAGGGCCTCGACATCCCGGAATGCGCGCTGGTCGCGATCCTGGACGCCGACAAAGAAGGTTTCCTGCGGTCCCGCACCTCGCTCGTCCAGACCATCGGTCGGGCGGCTCGCAACCTCGAGGGACGGGTGATCCTCTATGCCGACAAGATGACAGGCAGCCTCGACTACGCCCTGAAGGAGACCGAGCGCCGCCGCAACAAACAGCGGGCCTACAACGAGGCAAACGGCATTACGCCTGAAAGCGTACGCAAGAATATCTCGGACGTCCTACTGAGCGTGTTCGAAAAAGACTACGTCACGCCCGGTCTGTCCGAGGATGGCGACGGGTTCGAGCATCTGGTTGGCCACAACCTGCGCGCCCATATTCAGGACGTAGAAAAGAAAATGTTGGAATACGCCTCCAACCTTGAGTTCGAGGACGCCGCCCGGTTGCGCGACGAAATCAGCCGCCTAGAAAGCGCCGAGTTAGGCCTGCCCGGCGAATCAGCGAAGGACGTGCGGGCCCGCCAGCGCGAGTTGAAGAGCGGCGCACGCTCGTCTGGCGGCCGACCGGGGACGCGGGTCCGCCGTGGCAAGACCAACAAGACGACGTGGATCTGACCGGCTGATGGATCGCGCCCACCCGGTAGCCGTTCCACCGTCTGCCGACGCCGCCTACCTTGCCCGGATCGTTTGCGAAACCTGTTGGGCCCACTTCCGGTCGTGGGCGGCGTGGCCCGGGATCGCGGTTCACGTCGAATCGGATGTCACCTGGACCGAAGCACCGATCCCCCACATATTCTTCAACCAGGTCTACGGCGCCCGATTCGGACGCGGCGAAAGTCGGCGTCGGATCGCCACCATGGTCTCCCACGCACGTCATCTCAACGTGCCTCTAATATGGCGGGTTGGGGCCGACAGCGCGCCAGAGAACCTCGGTTCGCGCCTTGAAGAGGGCGGCTTTTCGTTTGGCGACGAAGCGGTCGCGATGGCGATGGACCTCCAACGTTTGGAAGCCGGCGAAGACATCGCCGACCATGTCACGATCGAATCGGTGCGCGACGACGCTACGCTACGCGAGTGGAATGAGATTGGACTTGAAGGCTTCGAATTTCCCAACTTCGCTGGCGAACCGTCGTTTCAGTTGCACCGCGCCATTGGGCTGGATACCGCGCAACCGCATCAGCATTTCGTCGCGCGAATTGACGGCGTCGCAGTAGGGATGGCGACGCTCACCATCTACTGCGGGGTTGCGACGCTCCAGAATCTTGCGACCCGCGCAGCGTATCGTCGTCGGGGCATCGGCACCGCGCTGACGCGGCATGCCATGCGCGAAGGGCGAAAACGTGGATTCCTGACCGGCGTGTTGCAGGCATCGCCGATGGGCCGGGGCGTCTATCGGGACATCGGTTTTCGCGACGTCGGGATCGTATCGTCGTACTTGCTAGACGTTGCGGTCCCCGCGGTGCGCGCACCTATGAACGGCTAGAGCAGTCCGGCAGCGGCGCCAAACCGTCCAGCAAAGACAAACTCATCCAGCGGCTTGCGTGTCCGTGGGTTGGGTTCGCGCGCGCGGTCTTTTTCCTCGGGCAGCAATGCCGCATCGCCCTGATAGCCGAGGGCGATGGCGCTGACCGGATCGAAATCCGGTGGCACCGCGTAGACCTCGCGAATCTTGTCGAGGTCGATGCCGGACATGTGGTGGGTGCGCAGGCCAAGCGCCTCCGCTTGGATCGATAACATTGCGGTCGCCATGCCAAGGTCGTGCTGGGCCGTCCGGTTGACCCGCTCTTCACCGGCCCATTTCAGACGGGCGAAGGTGAGAATGAGGACGGGGGCCAGCGCCGCCCAGCTCTGGTTGCCTGGTACGAGACATTGCAGCATCTGATCGAACGCCGCCTTGTCGCTACGCTGCGCGACAATGAATGCCCATGGTTGACCGTTGCTGGAAGAAGCTGCCCAGCGCGCCGCCTCGAACACGGCCAGTAATTTAGCCGGCTCGACCGGTCGGTCAGTAAAGGCGCGCGGGCTCCATCGATTCGCTAACAATTCATGGATTGGGGCGGCGGTTTCGGCGGTTTTGTGGAGCATGAGGCCTCGCGAATGGATCGGGTTGCGCGCTTATACTCCCTCCAATAAAAAACAACAATATTATGTGATATAATCACATTTACGTCCGTCTATTGTATTAATGGCCAATTGACCCCAGTTCGGCCTCAGGACCTAATAGTCGCCGACAGACCTAATAGTCGCCGACATATGAAAAACTTCTGGTCGAGGACATATGGAAAACTTCACACCGATCTCCGCACTCGTCGGGGGTAGCCTGATTGGCTTGTCGGCGGCGCTGTTGTTTGCCCTCAACGGTCGTCTTGCCGGAATCAGCGGCCTCTTGGCCGGACTCATGCCGGCGGCACGGCAAGACGCCACCTGGCGGGTCATGTTCTTGGTCGGTCTTATCGTTGGTACCGGTGTCTGGCTTGCGGCGACCGGCCGACCGGTGGTCGCATTCGATGTTGGATGGCCGGTGATCGTCGGCGGTGGTGTCCTGACGGGGATCGGTACCCGGATCGGCGCCGGCTGCACCTCTGGTCACGGCGTCTGCGGCCTCGCCCGTTTGTCGCCGCGCTCACTCGTTGCGACCGTCACATTCGTCGGTGTTGGCGGGCTGACCGTCTTCGTCGCCCGCCACGTGATGGGGGTCTGATCATGGCGCGCAATCTTGTCGCGTTGGCCGCCGGGCTCATCTTTGGCCTGGGCTTGGCAATTTCGGAAATGGTCAGTCCTTTGAAGGTCAAAGCGTTCCTCGATGTCGCGGGCGACTGGGACCCGAGTTTGATTTTGGTAATGGGCAGCGCCGTCGTTGTCAGCTTCGTCGCCTTCCGGTTGATCTTGCGGCGCCCACAGCCTGTGCTCGATCTCAAATTCGACATCCCAACGCGGCGCGATATCGACGGTCGACTAGTCGGCGGCGCCGTGGTGTTCGGCGTGGGTTGGGGGTTAGTGGGGCTGTGCCCAGGCCCTGCGTTGTCTGGGCTGGTCTACGGGAACGTCGAATCCTTCGTGTTTGTTGGCGCGATGCTGGTTGGCCTAGCGATCGGACCGCGACTCGTCACCCTGGTCGGCGCGCCACCGGTCGCGAGCGCGACGCCGGGCTAAGCAACCAGCCTGCCCCGCCTTCTGCGGACACGCCCAAACGCTTACCTGAGCGAATAAAACAGCCCTGCCCTTGAAAAACGGCAGCCCCATCCCCCAGATTGGGGGATCGGCGGCCAGTAGGCGGCTACCCATCACTGGCCACGCTGTGGCGGCGCGGCACTCGATCGGACGCCCAAAGCATGGATTTTCTCTTCGTCGCGGGTGGCCTGCTCCTCCTATTTCTTGGCGGGGATTTTTTGGTCCGGGGTTCGGTCGCGCTCGCCCATCGGCTGGGGATTTCGACCCTCGTTATCGCCCTAACCGTCGTCGCCTTCGGCACCTCGACCCCAGAGCTCATCGTCAGCGTCGGTGCCGCGCTAAAGGGGTCCCCGGAACTCGCGATCGGCAATATCGTCGGCAGCAATATCGCCAACATTCTGCTGGTGCTTGGACTGCCGGCCATGATTGCGCCGCTTGGCACCGGCAATAAATCAGCGGGGCGTGATCTTGGCTTGCTGTTTGCGGCCGGCCTCATTTTCACGGCCCTTGCCTGGAACAATGTCATCGCGTTTTGGGAAGGCGCCGCGATGGTGGCGATGCTCGTCGGCTACTTGGGGCTGGCCTATACCCTGGCCCGGCGTGATGCGTCGGCGGCCCGACTGTATGCCGAGGAACTCGATGAATTCGAGGTAGGCCCGCAAAAGAAGCCGTTTATCGCGCTCTCCATCATCGGCGGTTTGGTCGCCCTTTTCGCCGGATCGACGCTGCTGGTCGAAGGCGCCGTCAATATCGCGCGCGCGGCCGGCATTTCCGAAGCCGTGATCGGGCTAACGCTTGTTGCTTTCGGCACCTCACTGCCCGAACTGGTGACATCCTTTGTCGCGCTGATCCGCAAACATGGCGATGTCGCCCTCGGCAACGTGCTGGGTAGCAATCTATTCAATCTATTGGGCGTCGGCGGTATTACAGCATTGGTCACGCCGATCCCAGTGCCGCCACGCATGCTCATCTTCGACATTCCGGTTATGATCGGCGTCGTGATCATCCTGTCCCCCTTCATTCTTTGGCGCCTGCGCTTCGGTCGCCTGGCCGGCACCATCTTCATCGGCGCCTATGTCCTGTATGTCTGGTCGCAATTCAACGGCCTGTCCGGCGTTTCAATCGGATGAGCGCCAAAGGCGCCGCATTGGTAACCGGCGCCGGCAAGCGGATCGGCCGCGCCATTGCTCTTGATCTGGCGGCCGCGGGGTGGTCGATCGCTGTCCACCATCACCAGTCAACGGCTGAGGCCGACGCAATCGTTGGTGAAATAGTCGCCGCGGGTGGCAACGCGGCCGCGCTTGCTGCGGACTTGTCCGATGCGCAGGCGACGGCGACCTTGGTCGATCGCGCCACGGACTCGCTCGGCCCGGTGACGGTTCTTATCAACAACGCGTCGGCGTTCGAGCGCGATTCCATTACGGATCTGACCGCCGACCTGTGGAACACCCATCTCGACATCAACCTGCGGGCGCCAGCGATTTTGACCAAATCCTTCGCCGCTGCGCTGCCCGACGAAGTTAGCGGTAACGTCATCAACTTGATCGACCAGCGGGTCTGGAACCTGACCGGCGAATTCATCTCGTATTCGGTAAGCAAAGTCGGCCTGTGGGGTTTGACCCAAATGACCGCGCTTGCCCTAGCACCCCGCATCCGCGTCAACGGGATCGGGCCCGGACCGGTTTTGCCAAGTGCGCGTCAAAGCGCCGCTGACTTCGCGCGGCAGTGCGCCGCCACGCCGCTCGGGCGCGGCTCGTCACCGCAGGAAATTTGCGATGCCATCCGATATATCCTCGCAGCACCGGCGATGACCGGACAGATGATCGCGCTCGACGGCGGCGCGCATTTGACGTGGAAGTCTGCAAGTGGGGCGCCGCCGGAATGACCAGCACCTCCAAAATCCAACCGCTTCGCCTCGCCGATGCCGAGAGCGGCGTCCGTCATGTCTTTGTGCGAGACCTCGTGCTCCAAGCGGAAATCGGCGTTCATCGCCATGAGAAGCGCCGCCAACAACCCATCCGGGTCAATATCGATCTGACGGTCAAGGAGGACGCCCGACCACTCGATGACCGCCTTGAGAATGTCGTCGACTACGAAACCCTGATCGAAGGCGTGCGGCGCCTGATCGGTGCCGGCCATATCAATCTCGTCGAGACCTTGGCCGAGCAAATCGCCGGCCTGGCACTGTCCGACAGCAGGGTGATCACGACGCGCGTACGTGTGGAAAAACTTCAAGTCGTGAAAGATGCTGAAAGCGTGGGTGTTGAGATCGAGCGTCGGCGATCAGGGCTAGAGCGCTGAGAATACCGACGAATTCTTAGTGAGACCCAGTTTGTCGACTTGTGCACAAGGCGCGCGGTACGCCCCTAACGGGTGTTGCAGAACCGGCACACACGGCACGCCGCGAACCGCTTGATTTTGATATCTGCTGAAACTTCAATGGGTTACAGAACATGCTCAATATTTGGGCATAGTGGAGTCACGCCCGGAAATCCACGCTCGGCACCCCGTCGCGGGCGATCCGCCCACAAACTTGTCCCCAGGAGTCGTGGACATCATCACAGCCGCGTCACATTTCGCGACCACACCGAGTATTGCGCGCCCAGCAATTCGACCACCAGGGGTGGCACCCGACACGTTGACGGTCGAACCTACGGTCGCGATATAACCTACTGATGACCGCCACCCCCGCCGAACCCGGTACAGACGAGGAACCGCCACCACCGGGTGCCGGGCGTGCTGTTATTCGTGCCGCGCTGAAGTCCATGCCCGGTGTCCCGGGCGTCTACCGAATGCTCAATCGTCGCGGCGAGGTTCTTTACGTCGGCAAAGCCCGCAATCTCAAGAAACGGGTCGGCAGCTATGCCAACCGGACCGGTCACACCAACCGCATCTTGAATATGATTGCCGCGACGGCCTCGATGGAGATCGTCACGACCCACACGGAGGTCGAGGCGCTGCTGCTTGAATCAAATCTGATCAAGCGCCTCAAGCCACGGTTCAACGTCACGCTGCGGGACGATAAGTCGTTTCCGTACATCATGATCCGGCGCGACCACAACTGGGCACAGATCGCCAAACACCGCGGCGCCCGCGACCGCGACGCCGAGTATTTTGGCCCCTTCGCTTCGGCCGGCGCGGTCAACCGAACGCTCTCCGCGTTACAACGCGCGTTCCCCCTGCGGTCATGTAGCGATTCCGTTTTCGAAAGCCGCACCCGCCCCTGCCTTCAATTTCAGATCAAACGCTGCACGGCGCCCTGTGTCGGCCGAATCGAAAAACCCGACTATGAAGAAATCGTCCATCAAGCGCGGGACTTTTTAACCGGCAAAAGCCATGAGATTCAGCAACGGCTTGCGTCATTGATGACCACCGCAGCGGAAACCCGCGACTACGAAACCGCGGCAATGTACCGCGACCGGATCAGAGCGCTTGCCCACATCCAAGCACGACAGGGCATCAACGTTCAGACGGTCGACGAGGCCGACATCATGGCGTTGCATCAAGAAGGCGGTCAGGTCTGCGTCCAGGTCTTTTTCTTCCGCGGCGGCCAGAATTTCGGCAGTCGTGCCTATTTTCCGGTCCACACCCAGTCGATGGACCCGCCGGAAATCCTCACCGCGTTCTTCGGCCAATTCTATGAAAGCCGACCGGCGCCACGGTTGATCTTAACCAACCACGACTGCGAAGAGCGCGCGCTGATCGAAGAAGCGCTGTCGATCCGCGCCGGCCACTCGGTGAAAATAAATCGGCCGCAGCGCGGCGAAAAAGCCGACCTCGTGCGTCATGCGCTCGCCAACGCCAGTGACGCACTGCGCCGACGCATGGCCGAAAGCGCAACCCAACGCGCCTTGCTGGAGGGCATTGCCGAAACGTTCAAGCTGGAAAGTGCGCCCGAACGGATCGAGGTCTACGACAACAGCCACGTCAGCGGCACGCACGCGGTCGGCGCGATGATTGTTGCGGGCCCGGACGGCTTCATGAAAGCCCACTACCGCAAGTTCAATATTCGCGACAAAGACCTATCCCCAGGCGACGACTACGGCATGATGCGCGAGGTTCTGACACGCCGGTTTAAGCGCCTGCTCAAGGATGACGAAGGCCATGCCGGGACCTCGTGGCCGGGGCTTGTCCTGATCGATGGCGGACGCGGCCAGCTAGGCGTCGCAAAAGCGGTCCTTGCCGATCTAGGGGTAAGCGATGTGCCGATCGCCGGCATCGCCAAAGGGCCCGATCGCAACGCGGGGCGAGAGCGGTTGTTCCTCGATGATGGCACCGTCATTCGTCTCGAGCCGCGCGATCCAGTGCTGTACTTCCTGCAGCGCATGCGAGACGAGGCGCACCGCTTCGCCATCGGTAGCCACCGGGCGCGCCGCTCAAAGGCAATCGGCACGTCACCGCTTGACGAGATCCCAGGCATCGGCGCCCGGCGTAAACGCGCCCTGCTGCATCATTTCGGGTCGGCCGGAGAAGTGGCGCGGGCCGGCCTGCATGACCTTGAAAAGGTCGACGGGATTAGCGGCAATGTCGCCAAGGTCGTCTATGGTTTCTTTCACAGCGAAACCTAACGCTATGCGACATGGTACGATCCGAGTCTAACCCCACGGGGACAATGGATACCAACCTTCCAAACCTACTCACGTTGTCGCGTATCGCTGTGATTCCGTTAATCATTGCCGCGTTCTATCTACCTGTGCCGGCCTCCAGTTGGACCGCGTTCGGGCTCTTCGCGTATGCCAGCGTCACCGACTATTTTGACGGCATGCTGGCGCGGCGACGCAACCAAACTACCGACTTCGGGCGATTTCTCGATCCGATTGCCGACAAACTCCTGGTTGCCGCCGTTGTTATTATGATGGTCGCGGCCGGTACCATTGCGGGTGCCGCGGTAATTGCCGCGATGCTCATCTTGTTGCGCGAAATATTGGTGTCGGGCCTTCGCGAGTTTCTCGCCGGTAGACAGATCGGCGTACCGGTCAGCCGTTTGGCCAAATGGAAGACCGGTGTCCAGCTGGTTGCGATTGCACTGCTTTTATTGACGGACGCGCTACCGCAGGTGGGTGCGGTCGGGACCGGTTTATTGTGGATCGCCGCCGTGCTCACTGTGTACACCGGCTACGACTACCTGCGCGGAAGCATCGCGCAGTTAACGGCGAAGCCCGAGCGTGCCGACCCAGCGGCAGACCGGCGATGAAGGTTTTTGGTCTCGCCGGATACTCAGGGAGCGGCAAAACGACGTTGATGGTCCGGCTCCTGCCGCTTCTCATCGCGCACGGCATCAAAGTTTCGACAATCAAACACGCCCATCATCAATTCGACGTCGATCAACCGGGCAAAGATTCCTTTGAGCATCGGGCCGCCGGCGCGACCGAAGTGATGGTGTCATCGGCGACACGCTGGGCGCTGCTGCACGAACATCGCGGCGCGCCCGAGGCTGAACTCGGCGATCTGCTGGAACGCATGTCGCCTGTCGACCTTGTGCTGGTCGAAGGGTTCAAGCGCGACCGGCACGACAAGCTGGAAATTGTCCGCGGTGATGAGGCGACGCCGTCCCTTTGCCGAACCGATCCAAATGTCGTGGCCCTCGCCAGTGATCGGCAATGGCCGGACGCGGCCTGCCCGGTCCTGTCTCTCAACGATCCGCAAGCGATCGCAGGGTTCATCCTTCAACACTGCGATCTTCGCCAAATGCCGCTCGCCGAAGACGCCTGACATGGCGCAGCTTGGCAACGATTGCTTCGCCGCCGGACAGGGCTTGATGACTGCCGCCGACGCGTTGGCATTTATCGACACCCGAATCGCGCCTGTCGCGGAAATAGAGAGCCTACCGCTTGCCCAGGCCCGTGGTCGAATATTGAGCGATGATCTTGTTGCATCGGGGAACGTCCCGCCGCATGACAACGCCGCCGTTGACGGTTTCGCGTTTCGATCCGGCGACATCAAGGACGGCGCGCCGACCCGTTTTCGGATCGCCGGCCGGGCCGCGGCGGGACATCCCGCCACGGCGCCCGCGTCGCCCGACGAGGCGATCCGAATCTTCACCGGCGCCGTGATGCCGGCGGAACTCGACACCATCGCCATGCAGGAGGATTGCACCAGCGATGATAGCGAGGTCACGATCCCGCCGGGCCTTCGTCCCGGCGCGAACTGCCGGCAGACCGGAGAAGACATCACGTCGGGCGCGATCATCCTTCGCGCCGGTCAGATCCTGCGGCCCCAGGACATCGGACTTGCCGCGGCCGCAGGGAATGCCCTGCTGAGCGTTCGCGAGCGTCTACGAGTAGCGGTGTTTTCGACTGGCGATGAAATCGTCGAACCCGGCGCGCCGCTGCCGGCAGGTGCGATCCACGACGCCAATCGGTATACGTTGATCGCGCTGCTGGAAGGCATGGGCTGTGCGGTGCGCGACCTCGGCATTCTGCCGGATCAAAGTGCAGCGATCGCTACCGGCCTAACCAGCGCGGCAACCGACAGCGACCTGGTCGTCACCTCGGGCGGCGTCTCTGTCGGCGAAGAAGATCATGTCCGCGGCGCCGTCGAGAAGCTTGGGCGCCTTCATTTCTGGCGCCTCGCGATCCGCCCCGGGCGACCGCTCGCACTCGGCCAAATTGGGAATACCGCGTTTGTCGGCATTCCCGGCAACCCGGTCGCGGTAATGGTGACATTCCTGATGTTCGTTCGCCCCATGGTCCACCGATTGGCCGGTGCCGCGGCGACGCCACCGCGCCGTTTCCCGGTGGCCGCCAAATTCAAATGCGGCAAGAAACAAGGCCGTCGGGAATGGGTGCGCGCGCGGCTTGACGGGACGCAAGGCGACCTGCCCGCGGCGAAGCGGTTCGAGCGCGACGGCGCCGGCATTCTTTCATCGATGGTCGAGTCCGACGGTCTGATTGAACTGGCCGAAGACATTACCCACGTAAGTCCAGGCGATGTCCTGCCGTTTATCCCCTACAGCGAGTTGCTGTCTTGAAGGTGCTCTATTTCGCATGGCTGCGGCAGCGTGTTGGCGTCGCCGAGGAGACGGTCGACCTGCCCGACGACGTGACGACCGTTGGCGCTATGCTGGCCTGGCTGCGCGAGCGCAGTGACGCGCATGCGACAGCCCTGGCGGATCTCTCCGTGGTTCGCGTCGCCGTAAACCAGGACTACGCGCGGGACGGTGACCCCGTGGCGAACGGCGATGAGGTCGCCCTGTTCCCACCGGTGACGGGGGGCTGACATGATTCGGGTTCAGCGCGAGGACTTCGACATCGGCGCCGAACTCGAGGCGCTGACCGCTGGCAACCATCGCATCGGCGGGATCGCGACGTTCGTTGGGACAGTGCGCGATATTGCCGATGGCCGGCCAATTTCGACCATGACCTTGGAACACTATCCGGGCATGACGGAAAAGCAGCTCGGCGCAATCGAACAGGAGGCGCGGCAACGCTGGGACCTGGAGTCTTGCCTGATCATTCACCGCTACGGCCGTCTTGAGCCCGGCGAGCGTATCGTGATGGTGGCGACGACGTCAGCCCATCGCGCAGCTGCGCTAGAATCCTGCGCCTTTCTGATCGACTGGCTTAAGACCAAGGCGCCGTTCTGGAAACTGGAAGAGACCGACGGTGGTGCACAGTGGGTCGATGCGCACCCCACCGACGAAGACGCCGCGGCGCGCTGGTCCGATCCGTCGAAATCGTAACGCCGCCGCGACGCTGAGAAAAACGGCCGGGCGCTGGGCCCGGCCGTGGTCATTTTTCGGCTGCGCAGCGTCTATTCGGCGGCAACGGCGTCGTTCAATGGCCTGCCCCGAACGGTATTTTCGTAATCCGCCATCAGCGTTTGGGTAATCGCCCCCACCGTGAAGATGTGATCGTCGATCGAGCCGACCGGGGTAACTTCGGCGGCGGTGCCGGTCAGGAATACTTCGGCGGTTTTGCTTAACTCCTCCGGCCCAATGGTGCGCTCGACCACTTGATAGCCGCGCGCCTTGGCCAGCGCGATGACCGTCTGCCGGGTGATCCCGTCGAGGAAATGGTCGGGCGACGGCGTATGTAGAACGCCGTCTTGAACGAGAAAGATATTTGCCCCCGTCGACTCGGCAATGTTGCCCCGCCAATCGAGCATGAGCGCATCGTCGTATCCTTCGCGCTCAACCTCATGCTTGGACATCGTACAGATCATGTACAGGCCCGCGGCTTTGCTTTTGCAGGGCGCCGTGTCGGGTGCCGGCCGCCGCCACCGTGCTGTTTTGAGACGAATGCCCTTGAGGCGTTGCGCCGGATCGAAATAGGACGGCCACTCCCACCCGGCGATGGCGACATGGATTTTGGTTTGCTGTGCGGAGACACCCATCATCTCGGAGCCGCGCCACGCGATCGGCCGCAAATACCCGTCGCGAAAGCCGAGCGCTTGGACAACGTCGCGGCAGGCTTGATCGATGGCGGCGACCGAATACGGCACCTCAAAGCCAAGAATCTTTGCCGAGCCATGCAGGCGTTCGGTATGCGCCGTCAGCTTGAAGATTTCGCCTTCGTAGACTCGTTCGCCTTCGAAGACCGCGCTAGCATAGTGGAGCGCATGGGTCAGCACGTGTACCGTTGCGTCGCGCCAGGGAACCAGCGCGCCGTCTAGCCAAATAACACCGTCACGATCATCGAATGGAATAAGAGACATGGCGCCACCGTCAGATGATTAGTTATATGACCCTTTCAGGCTCTTTCTTGTAACAATGTAAGCCAGATATGTCAACATGGCTGACGTAAAATCTTCTATAAACCCACTTTTCCTGCGCGAGGAGGAGCTCCGACAAGGGATCGAGCTCCTTTTCTACGCCTACCGGGACTTTACCGGTGAACCCGACTCTATCCTCGCGGAATACGGCTTTGGGCGGGCGCACCACCGGGCGATCCACTTCATCGACCGCGATCCCGGGATGACCGTCGCGGCGCTGTTGGCGATCTTGCGGATCACCAAACAAAGCCTGAGCCGTGTCCTCGGCCAGCTGGTGGACGAAGGCTATGTCGAACAGCGCAAGGGCGTCCGCGACCGGCGTCAGCGCCTGCTCTATTTGACCGAAAAGGGCCGCGAACTGGAACGCCGCGTCTCCGAGCCGCAGCGCGCCCGGGTTGCCCAAGCTTACCGCGAGGCGGGCGCCGAGGCGGTTGAAGCCTACCGAAAGGTCCTTCTCGGCCTGATCAATGCGGCGGACCGCGCGGCGGTCCTTCGGTCGATTCAGAAAGGCTGACATGAATGACGAGGAGGCGGTCCGCCATCTTCTCGTCGTCGACGACGACCGGCGGATCCGCGAGTTGCTGCAAAAATTCCTAATTGAGCACGGCTATCACGTAACGACAGCGTCCGACGCCCAGGAAGCCCGCCAGCGCATGACCGGGTTCGAGTTCGACCTACTGATCGTCGACATCATGATGCCGGGTGAAGACGGCCTAACGCTCACCAAGCAATTGCGTACAAAAACCGACGTCCCCATTCTTGTTTTGACGGCGCGGGGGGAGCCGGAAGATCGCATCGCCGGATTTGAGTCCGGTGCCGATGATTACCTGGCCAAGCCGTTTGAACCCAGAGAATTGCTGTTGCGGGTGGCGTCGATTCTGCGGCGCGCCGCAGGGCCGCTTCCGGCAGTCGCCGGGTTGTCGCTGGGACGTTTTTACTTCGACCTCAAACGCAACGAGTTGCGTAGCGGTGATAAGCCAGTACGCCTGACGTCGACCGAAACCGGCCTCCTAAAAATATTCGCGGCGCAACCAGGTCGCACCATTTCGCGCTACGTGTTGTGCGACACCCTGGGGGTTAGCGATCGAACAGTTGACGTCCAAGTCACCCGCCTACGGCGCAAGATCGAAGATGATCCGCGGGTGCCCCGCTACCTTCAGACCGTTTGGGGTGAGGGTTATGTTCTGCGCCCGGACTGAACCGATGTGCCCATGCTGAAACGGATGCTGCCCAAGACGTTGCTCGGGCGATCAATTGCCATCGTCGTCGCGCCAGTGGTGTTCCTTCAGATCATCCTGGCGATCGTGTTCTTCGACAATCACTGGGATTCGGTCACGCGCCGATTATCGCTCGGCATCGCCGGCGATATTTCGATGGTGATCCGGCTACTCGACGGCGCCAATGAAGCCAAGAAGGCAGAGGTTCTGGGCCTCGCCCGCACCTACCTTGATCTGGACGCGGCGGTGATACCGCAAGAGGTTCTGCCGCCCTCGATCACCCGCAATCAGCCGGTATTCAACATTCCAGATCGCATGCTGCACCGCGCGCTCGGCGAGCGCTTGTTTCGCCCCTACGCGATCGATACCGCCAACTTCGGCGATCGCGTTCAGATTCTGGTGCAATTGCCCGAGGGCGTCTTGCGTATCCTAACCTCGCGCAAACGGCTCGATAGCACGACCACGACGATTTTCGTGCTGTGGATGGTCGGGTCGTCTTTGATCCTTCTAGGCATCGCGATCGTCTTCTTGCGCAACCAGATGCGCCCTATCTACCGGCTCGCTGATATGGCGGATGCCCTAGGAAAGGGGCGCGAAGTTGCCGATGTGCGCCCCTCGGGAGCGACCGAAATTCGGTTGGCAACGCGCGCCTTCATGGCGATGCGCGACAGGTTGCGCCGCAGCGTCGAACAGCGAACCGAGATGCTGGCCGGGGTGTCCCACGATCTGCGAACCCCGCTAACGCGCGTCAAATTGGAACTCGCGCTGGTCGGCAACCAAATCGATGTGTCGAACATTGAATCCGACATCCGCTCCATGGAACAAATGATCGAGGAGTATCTGTCATTTGCGCGCGGCCAGGACGTCGAGCGTCCGGTCAATACGGACATCGCGGCGCTGCTGCGTGAAGTGACCGATGAGGCGCATCGGCAGGGCCACAGCGTCGCGCTCCACACCGGCGACAATTTGGCAATCCCGATTCGGCCCAACGCATTTAAGCGCTGCCTCACCAACCTCATCGAGAATGCGATGCACTATGCCGTTTCCGGAACCGACGCGCCGCCGCGCGTCGAGATTGCCGCCATCCGTCACCCGGCATTCGTCGAGATCACGGTCGACGATAGCGGGCCTGGGATCGCGGCGGAATATCGCGACGAAGCGTTTAAAGCCTTCAGCCGCCTGGATTCTGCGCGCCGCTCCGACACCGCCGGGGTCGGCCTTGGTCTGACCATCGCGCGCGATGTCGCCCGCAGTCACGGCGGCGATCTCACGCTCCACGACTCGCCCTTGGGCGGCTTGCGGGCGTTGATCCGGTTGCCGGTCTAACGCCCTAGAAGAGTCGCCCGCCGTCGGGCACTGCCAGGTCGACGCCGACCAAACAGATGGCGCCACCGGCATCGGGAAAGCCGAGGACCAAGACCTCCGAACGAACCGGGCCGATTTGACGCAGTGGGAAGTTGACGACCGCCGCCACTTGGCGGCCGACTAACGCTTCTGGCTGGTAGTGAACCGTAATTTGGGCGGAGGATCGCTTGATCCCAACGTCAGGTCCAAAGTCGATCTGAAGTTTGTAGGCTGGCTTTCGCGCTTCGGGAAACGCTTCGGCAGAAATGATCGTCCCCACGCGAATGTCGACCTTGAGAAAATCTTCGATGCCGATCAGCGATGCTGGCGGAGCGCCCACGACGTTCAGTCGGCAAGTTCGCGCGACCGCGCGGCAGCAGCCAGAACCGCCCGTGTCATCACGTCCTGCAGGCCATGGTCGCCCATCAAAACCGACAGGGCCGCGGCCGTCGTGCCCCCGGGGCTGGCAACGTTTTGGCGGAGCGTGGCTGGGCTTGAGCCATCTTCTCGGCTGAGTGCCGCGGCGCCCTCGACCGTTTCGCGCGCAAGGCGTTCGGCGAGTGCGATGGGCAGGCCCGCGGCCACACCCGCGGCCGCGAGGCATTCGATCATGTAAAAGACATAGGCCGGGCCGCTGCCAGAGACCGCCGTGACGGCGTCCATCAACCCCTCGTCGGCGGTCCATGTGACCCCGCCGACCGCGGTCATCAGCGTTTCGGCCAGCGCCCGGTCCGCCGCCGTCGCGGCGTCATTGGCACACAGGACCGTTATCCCCCGCCCGATGGCCGCTGGTGTGTTGGGCATGGCGCGAACAACCGACGCCTCGGGCGTTAGATGGGCGGCGAAAAAGGCGAGCGGCTTGCCCGCGGCGATCGACAAAAATGTCGTCGCAGGTGCGACAAAACGACGGTAGGCGGGAACGACCTCGGCCATAACTTGGGGCTTAACCGCAAAGATGACGATGCGCGGCACAAAATTTTGCTCGGTCGCGCTGAGGTCGCCTAGAACCCGGACGCCCCGATCCCGCGCGCTGGCGCCGGTCGCGGCTGTCGGTTCGATGACCACCACGTTGGTCGGCGCGACACCGTGGCCTATCCAGCCGTTGAGCAAGGCGTCGCCCATTTTGCCGCAACCGACGAGAAGGATGGGACCGTCGCGCACGTCCATGTCGGCGCGGTTCAGGCTTCGCCTTCGGTCTCGAGCATCGCCGCGGCAATTGCCTCGTTCGGTCCTTTACCGCCCCACAAAACAAACTGGATGGCGGGGTAAAAGCGTTCGGATTCCCGCAGGCCGACCTCGACGACATCTTCGAGTTGGGCGCTGGTCGCTTCCGCGCCGCCGGAAAAAACCAAAGCGTGACGGAACATCAACAAGCCTTCATGCGCCCAAAGATCGAAATGGCCGAGCCAGAGCTTCTCGTTCATCAGCGCCATGAGAGAGTGCACTGCGACGACCTTTTCCTTAGGCACCTTGAGATCGAAGGCACACGAGAACTGGAGCGCCTCGTGTTCTTGACGCCAGGCAAACCACAAATGGTAGCGGGTCCAACTTCCCTCGACACCGACGTTGAGTTCGTCGTCGGCATGGCGGTCGAATGGCCACTCGTTGGCGGTGACGATTTGCTCGATGATATCGAGGGGATTGCCGGGGGTTATCACGTCGCTAGCGGTCAACAAAGGCATTCGCGGCTCCCCCGCATCAGCTTATGTCCTAGGATCCGCCCCTGCTGCGGCTGAGCAACAATGTTTCGCCCCGAGGCTCCCAATCGCACGATCTAGTGTCTTTCCCAATCGGCAACCCAAGATGTATGCCAAAGCCGTGGACTCCGCGTCAAGCCACCATTCCGAGATTCTCGTTTTGAATCAACAGGCTGCACCCCATTGCTCGACTCGTCCTAAAAACAGTTTTGCGAGTCGGTTCAATGCGTTAGCTATTCCGAGTCACATGAACGTGGCTCTGGCCCGCCTTTTTTATCCACAACTTTTTTGCCAGGATGCCCGTCGTCAGTCGGAGGACCAATCCACGTGGCCAAAAAGCATAAGAAAAGAACGAAGAGCACGCCGTCCCATCAATCGAAAACGGGGGGTGCGACGCGACGCCGGTCGCGCGGGCGTTTCCTCAAGCTCAAGACGTGGGAATTAGGTGTCTTGGCAGTCATCGCCGGGTTGGTCATTTGGGCCGTCGCGACAGAATTTTCCGGCGGCGTCGATGAAACAGCGTTTCTGCGCCTCGCCGCGCAAGGTCGGGAGCGGTTGAGCGACGTCGTTTCAGTGGCCGACGCCGGCAACGCGCATATCCCCGACGCGACGTATGCCAGCGACTATCCGACCACTGGGCCGCACAACCCCAATCCATTGAGCCCTGGTTTTTATTCGAGCGAACAGCGCCCGGACCGGCTGGTCCACTCACTCGAACACGGCATGATCGTGATCTACTACGACGAACCCGGCGACGACATCGCCGATCAGTTACGCGATTGGGCCGCACTGTATCGGGGCCCGTGGAGTGGCGTCATTGTCACCAAGAAGAAGGGGCAGGGTCCAGAGATCGTTCTCGCGGCCTGGCGCAACCTGTTGCGTTTGCCGACGTTCGAGCCAACCGGCGCCGCAGCATTCGTTGATCGATTCCGCGGGCGCGGACCGGAAAACCCCGTTCGCTAGACGCTGCTAGGTCGCGGGTTTATCGATCACAGGCTTTGCGACTGCCGCGGGTTTCTTCGCGGTCGCCTTTAGCGCTGCCTCAAGCGCCGTCACCCGCGTGGCCAGTACTTCATTCTGTTCGCGCGCCTTTTGCGCCATTGCCTGGACAACCTCGAACTCTTCACGAGTCACCAGCTCCATGTCCGCTAGCCACCGCTGGAACTGGTCTTTGACTTTCGCTTCGATTTCTTCCCGAACACCGCCGACCGCGCTCAACGCGCCGCCGGCGACCCGGGCAATATCGTCAAAGATGGGATTGTTTGATGCCATGGGTTCCTCCGCGTTGTCGAGCGACTATAGGACCGCGCAACCGAACGGTGAAGCCGCCGGGTTTTCACCCCAGCGTGACGCGTCTCGACTTGGTTTAACCCCGGTGTTTGCCTATTTTCACGACACCCTGACAACCGCTGGCCAGCAAAGTGAGCGCCGATGATCCTGAGCGCCCTGCCCTTCCCGACCATCGATCCGGTTCTGATCGCGATCGGCCCTTTCGCGATCCGTTGGTATGCCATCGCCTACATCGCGGGGATTGTGCTGGCTTGGCGGCTTGTTTTGCAGCTGATCCAGCACGGAAACACGGCGCTGAGCCGCAAGGACGCGGACGATTTCGTGGTTTGGGCCACGGTCGGCATCATCCTGGGTGGGCGGTTGGGCTATGTCCTGTTTTACCGGCCCGAATTCTACCTTTCCCATCCCGTCGAAATCCTCTTCATCTGGCAGGGCGGCATGTCCTTCCACGGCGGCCTACTTGGGGTGACCGGGGCGATTATCCTGTTTTGCCGAAAGCGCGGGCTCCGTCTCTTCGCGGTTGCCGACTTGATCGCCGTTGCGGGCCCCGTCGGCTTGTTCTTTGGCCGCATTGCTAACTTCATCAATGCCGAACTATTCGGCCGCGCCACAGACCTGCCCTGGGGAGTCGTCTTCCCCACCGGGGGCCCCCTGCCCCGCCACCCGAGCCAGCTCTACGAAGCCGGCCTCGAAGGCATCGTGTTGTTTGGGATTCTTATCGCGCTGTATTTCGCCACCACGATCCGTCATCGACCAGGGCTCATGACTGGGGTTTTTGTGGCGGGTTACGCGGCGGCCCGGTTGTTCGTTGAGATGTTCCGCGAACCGGACGCGCATCTCGGCTTTCTGGCCGGCGGCATCACGATGGGTCAAGTCCTGTCAGTGCCGTTGCTGCTGTTCGGCATCTTCATGATCGGCCTGGCGATGCGCCGCGCGCCCACGGTGCCCGGCCTCCGGTGACGACACCGCTGGGCGCGCACCTGCGCCAAATGATCGCGATAAATGGACCGATCACGGTTGCCCGTTTCATGGCCGAGGCACTCGGCAACCCGGATCACGGTTACTACATGACGCGCGATCCCTTCGGCGCAACCGGCGACTTCATTACAGCGCCCGAAGTTAGCCAGATGTTCGGCGAGCTGTTCGGCGCCTGGTGCGCGGACCTCTGGCGTCAAATGGGGATGCCCAGTCCGGTCGCCCTAATCGAGGTCGGGCCCGGCCGCGGTACGCTCATGAGCGATGCGTTGCGCGCGACACGCCAAATTCGCGGTTTCCACGCCGCTCTGAATATCCACCTCGTCGAAACCAGCCCGCTATTGCGTGCCCGCCAAGCCAGTGCGCTGGCGGCATACGATGTCCGTTGGCACGACGCTGTCGATGATGTCCCAACCGGCCCCGCCATCGTCGTGGCGAACGAACTATTCGACGCGTTGCCGATACACCAATTCCAGTTTGCCGACGGACAGTGGCATGAACGTCTAATCGAATTCGCCGAGGATGGCGCCTTTCGCTTCGTGTTGGACCCGACCGGGGCGAGGTTCCCAGGCCTAAATCGCTTTGCCGATCCGCCGCCAAATGCAATCGCCGAAATCTGTCCCAGCGGCGCGGCGCTGGCGCTGCAGTTGGCGGGACGGCTCGCCGGACATCCCGGCGCCGCGTTGATCGTGGATTACGGACACGTTCAACCTGGCTTTGGCGATACGGTTCAAGGTGTCCGCGCCCATCGTGCCCAGGACATCTTCGATGCGCCGGGCACCGTTGATATCTGCGCCCACGTCGACTTTGCCGCCCTGCGTGACGCCGCCCATGATGGCGGTGCCCGCGTTTGGGGCCCGGTCGCGCAAGGCGCTTTCCTGACACAACTGGGGATCGAAACGCGCGCCGCTGCCCTAACGGCAGCGTCACCGACCGACAGCGCGTCGATCGCCGCCGACATGCACCGATTGACCGGTCCTAACGAGATGGGCAGGCTGTTCAAGGTGCTCGCTTTGACCAGCGCCGGACTCGAACCGGCCGGATTCGACGATACATGATTCAATCTGAATTGCTTTCCTCTGCGCCCGGCGTCGTGCATGGATTTTTCACGCGCCAGGGCGGGGTATCGACCGGCATCTACGCATCACTCAATTGCGGCGTGGGCTCAGACGACTCGCGCGACAATGTCGGCGACAACCGAGCTCGGGTGCTCCAACAGATCGGGGTCCCGACTGGCACGCTGAATACCGTTCACCAGGTCCACGGAACGACGGTTGCTACAGCGACCGGTGCCTGGCCGACCGAGCCGCCGGTCGCGGACGGCGTTGTCTCCAACACACCCGGTGTGGTGCTCGGCATTTTGACGGCCGATTGCGCACCCGTTTTGTTCGCGGACTTTGACGCGGGCGTCATTGGCGGCGCCCATTGTGGCTGGCGCGGCGCGCTGGATGGGGTTGCCGAACAGGTTCTCGAACACATGGTCGCTATGGGCGCGCGGACGAGCCGCATCGCCGCCGCCGTCGGCCCGGCAATTGCGCAAGCGTCATACGAAGTAAGCACCGACTTCGAAGTGGCCTTCCTCGCCAAAGATCCGCGCGCGACAGTCTTCTTTGCGCCCGGAAAATCTGGTCACGCGCAATTCGATCTGCCGGGTTATGTGGTGGATCGACTAAGGCGGGCCGGGCTGATGTCCGTGGCCTGGACGGGGCATGACACGTATGTGGGCGAGGCCGACTTCTTCAGCTATCGCCGTGCCACGCACCGGCACGAGACAGACTACGGACGCCAGGTCTCGGCAATTGCGCTCGCCACCTAATTGGGCACGGGTTGCCGTGCCATTGGCGGCGATGGCGCTGACACTCATCAGCGCTTGCCAACCCTTACCGCGCCCGTTTCAACCCGACAGTAAGCGGCTAAACGCCGCCGATTTCACCCGGCTCGGCACGCGAGGTGGGATTATTGTTCGGCTTCCTGTTTTGGCGGATCGAGCAACCGCTGAACGCTTGGCGGGGCTCGTGGCCGCAGCGCTACGCGACGTCGACGTTCCGGCAATCGCCGGTCCCCTGGAGGAAACCAACCGCTACGTGCTTATCGGCCGTGCCGATATCACCGACAGCGTTGGAACGGACGTCGCGCTCGCCGGAGTTTGGCGGTTGGTCGACCCACAAGGCCGAGAGATCACGACGTTTCAGTTGGCGCACCAACTCGATGCTGCGGGCTGGCGATCGGGCGATACCGCGACGCTTGCGCTGCTGGCGGAATCCGTGGCCCAGGAAACGGCGAAACAGATCGCCGGCGTGCCGCCGCCGGCCCCACGCCCCGTGCTGGCACCACAACGGATTGCGGTTTGGCCCATCGGCGGGCTCTCCGGCGAACAGGCGAGTGGGTTGGCGGCGGCGGTTCAGGGAGCGCTACGCACCCGGGGGCTGATTGTCGTTAGCGTCGATGACCCGGCGGCTTTCGTGGTCACCGCCTGGGTCGAGCGAACCGACACCGGCCCCGCTACCGAGCGAATATCTGTCGAGTGGGCGCTCCTTCGCGGCGATGGCCAGGAGGTCGGGGTGGTGTCGCAAACCAACCTCATCCCGGCAGGTGAACTCGACCGCACCTGGCCCGACGCGGCGCTCGCCATTGCGGGTGCGGCCGCGGACGGCCTAGTGGAAATGTTATCTCGGATGCCGAACCCAGAATCTTAATCGAATCGGCTACTCTGGCCTCGCCCTTGTTGGGCGAAAACCCTTATATCTGGTCTACAAATATTCGGTCGCCGACGCGAGGCGGCGAGATGACTCGAAACCATCCAGGGACGCGCCATGAACGAATTCGACCGCCTCGTGGACGGCTACCACCGGTTCCGCCAAGACCGCTTCACCCGCCAGAATGCGTTATATCGGGACCTCGCCGAAACCGGCCAGTCCCCCCGGGTCATGGTTATTGCCTGCTGCGATTCGCGCGCCGATCCGGCGATGATATTCGACACCGCGCCGGGCGAGATTTTTGTCGTCCGCAATGTCGCCAACCTCGTTCCCCCCTATGCGCCGAGTGACGACTACCATGGCACCAGCGCGGCATTAGAATTTGCCGTCACTGGGCTGGGCGTGGCCCATATTCTTGTGCTCGGCCATGCCCGCTGTGGCGGTATTGCCGCTAGCCTGTCAGGCGATGGCCGGGGCACCTTTATCGGCCGCTGGATGTCGATCTTGGAGGATACGCGTCGGGGAGTCCGCGATTCTACCGAGGGAGACGCCCAGCCGCGCGCGCTGGAACTGGCCGGTGTCGGGAAATCGCTGGAAAACCTGATGACCTTCCCGTTCGTGGCAGAGCTGGTCCGCGAGGAACGCCTTCAATTGCACGGCGGCTACTTTGATATCGCGACCGGGATTCTCAATTTGCGGGACCCTAGCAGCGGTGAATTCACCTCGGTTCTTGATGGCGCGCCAGCATTTACATAGGGAGCCCCCCTTGTTACAGTCCGCGCGCTTTTGGCCCCTTTCGGGTTTTTCCATGTCGCCAAGCAGTAGGCCAGCGCCTCGCCAGCAATGAAAATCATCGCCGGCAACAGCAATAGGCCACTCGCCGAGGCAGTGGCCGCCTACCTCAACCTTCCGTTGTCCAAGGCCTCTATTCGGCGCTTCGCTGACATGGAGGTGTTTGTCGAAATCCACGACAATATGCGCGGCGAAGACGTCTTCATCATTCAATCGACGTCCTATCCGGCAAACGACAACCTCATGGAATTGCTGGTGATTATCGATGCCGTGCGACGCGCGTCGGCGCGCCGGATCACCGCCGTTATCCCCTATTTCGGGTATGCCCGGCAGGACCGAAAGCCCGGGCCGCGAACGCCAATTTCCGCCAAACTCGTGGCCAACCTGATCACCGAAGCGGGCGCCGATCGGGTCCTCACGTTGGATTTGCATGCCGGCCAAATCCAAGGCTTTTTCGATATCCCGACCGACAACCTTTATGCCGCGCCCATCGTTGCCAAAGATATCCAGGATCGCTTCGAAAGCGATAATCTGATGTTCGTATCGCCCGACGTGGGCGGTGTGATCAGAGCGCGCGCCGTTGCCCGGCGATTGAATGCCGATCTGGCGATTGTGGATAAGCGCCGAGAGCGTGCCGGCGTGTCCGAGGTGATGCATATCATTGGCGACGTCGAGGGCCGCCGCTGCATCCTTATCGACGACATCGTCGATTCGGCAGGAACCCTTTGCAACGCGGCCAACGCGTTGAAAGAACAGGGTGCTGAATCGGTGATGGCATACGTCACCCACGGCGTTTTGTCGGGCGGCGCGGTAGCCCGTGTGTCGAGCTCGGCGCTGGACACCCTAGTCACGACCGACACAATTTTGGCCACCGAAGCGATGCGGGTATCTGACAGCATCCGGCGGCTGACCATTGCCCCCCTGATGGCCGAGGCGATGCGCCGAATCAGCGACGAATCCTCAGTTTCAAGCCTGTGGGACTAGGAATCGGGCCTAAATAGGTATAGAACGGCGCCGCTTCAGCAATGTCAGCACCCTTGGAGGCTGGCGGCGAGCAGGCCAAAATCGCGTCGAAACATAGGAGAATTGCGATGAGCGACCAGCAGATGATCGCCGCGCAGGTGAGAGAGCGGGCCGGAAAAGGGGCCGCACGTGCTGCTCGCCGCGCCGGTTTGGTCCCCGCCGTTATCTACGGCGCGAAGAAAGACCCTACGCACGTCACGATCGAACGGCGCCGACTTCAGGTTGAGCTCGCTAAAGGCGGGTTCACCAGCCGACTGCTTGATATCGCCGTCGGCGACGGTAAAGAACACGTCCTGCCGCGCGAGATTCACTACCATGCGGTCACCGACGTGCCGCTCCATGTCGATTTCCTGCGGGTTACAGATTCGACCCTGATTAACGTCGAGGTCCCGGTAAATTTCGTGGGCGAGGAAGAATGCCCCGGTCTGAAGCTGGGCGGCGTTCTGAACATCGTCCGCCATGAAGTCGAGCTGAAATGCCGCGCCGGCGCGATCCCGGAGATTCTGACGGCCAACCTGGCTGGCCTCGAGATTGGCGATAGCTTGCGGATCAGCGCCATCGAGCTACCAGGCGGGGCCCGCCCGATCATCACCGATCGTGATTTCACCATCGCCACCATCGCCGCGCCGACAGTTCAGGTCGAGGTCGAGGCGGTCGACGAGGATGAAGAAGTCGAGGGAGCTGAGGGCGAGGCGAAAGAAACAGAAGACGAGGACGGCAAGGCCTAAGGCCCGGCCGCCCCCGCCGCTCGACAGATGGTCCTGCTGGTTGGGTTGGGAAATCCCGGCCCCGACTACGCCAAGAACCGTCACAACATCGGCTTCATGGCCGTCGACAATATTGTGCAGCGCTACGGGTTCAGCCCCTGGCGCGGGCGATTTCACGGCCAAGCGTGCGAAGGCCAGCTATCGGGGCGCCGCGCTTTTGCGCTGAAACCCGAGACCTACATGAACGAGTCCGGACGCGCGGTGGTTGCGGCGATGCGCTACTACCGGTTCGAACCCGAAAACATCATCGTGCTCTACGACGAGATCGATTTAGAGGCCGGCAAAGTGCGCTGCAAACAGGGCGGCGGCAATGCGGGCCACAACGGACTGCGTAGCATAGATTCGCATATCGGACGCAATTACGTGCGCGTTCGCCTCGGCGTTGGCCATCCGGGCGATCGCGATCGCGTTTCGAACCATGTCCTTGGCAATTTCTCGAAGTCGGACATGACGTGGGTGAACAATGTCATCGATGCGGTCGGCGGCGCTGTGCCGGCGTTGACGATTGGCGATATCCCCGGGTTTTCCAACCAAGTGGCCCTCCGCCTCGCGCCGGCCCCGGCGAAGTCGGCGGCGACGCCAACCAAAGAGTAGCGCCGGATGGGTTTCACCTGCGGAATCGTCGGCCTGCCGAATGTGGGTAAATCGACACTCTTCAATGCACTGACCAGCACGGCGCAGGCCGAAGCCGCGAACTACCCGTTCTGCACGATCGAACCCAACGTCGGCCGGGTCTCAGTCCCGGACGAACGCTTGGAAAAGATCGCGGCTCTATCAAAATCGGCGCGGATCATTCCCACTTTTCTCGACTTTGCCGACATCGCCGGCCTGGTGCGCGGCGCCAGCAAAGGCGAAGGGCTAGGCAATAAATTTCTCGCCCATATTCGGGAAGTTGACGCGATCATCCATGTCCTGCGCTGTTTCGAAGACGAGAACGTCACCCACGTCGAGGGCCGAATCGATCCCATTGCGGATGCCGAGACGGTCGAGACTGAACTTATGATCGCCGACCTCGAAAGCCTGGAGCGCCGCGCCGACGCGGCGGCCAAGAAGGCCAAAGGGGGCGACCGCGACGCCAAAGCCCAGTTTGACCTTATGCAACTGGCGCTGGCTCCCTTGCGTGCCGGGCGCGCGGCGCGCACCGCCAATATCCCAGCCGATCAACTACGCGATTGGCAGGCACTCCAGTTGCTCACCTCAAAGCCGGTCCTCTACGTGTGTAACGTTGACGAAGAGTCAGCCGCGAGCGGCAATGCCCAGTCCGAAAAGGTCGCGCAATGGGCAGCCGACCAGGGTGCCGGCTGTGTCGTCATTGCCGCCGCCATTGAGGCCGAAGTGGCGCAGATTGCCGATCCCGACGAACGCCGTGAATTCCTTGCCGCCATGAGCTTGACCGAGACCGGGCTCGCGCGAATTATTCGCGCCGGCTACCAGCTGTTAGCGCTGATCACATTTCTTACCGCCGGCCCGAAAGAGTCTCGCGCCTGGACCGTGCGCCGCGGCGCAAAGGCACCCGAAGCGGCAGGCGCAATCCACTCGGACTTCGAACGTGGATTTATTCGCGCCGAAACCATTGCCTACGACGACTTCATCGCCTGCGGCGGCGAGACGGGGGCAAAAGAGGCGGGCAAGATGCGGTCGGAGGGCCGCGATTACGTGGTCCGCGACGGCGATGTCTTGTTGTTTCGCTTCAACGTGTGAGGGACCGTGACCCGCTATCTTGAAGACATCAACGTCGGCGACAAACTTGCGTTCGGACACTACGAAGTAGGCGAACGCGAGATCATTGAGTTCGCGACTAAATACGATCCCCAACGCATTCACACCGACCCCGCGTTCGCCGTGGAAAGCGATATGGGCGGCCTCATTGCCAGCGGCTGGCATACCGCCAGCATGTTCATGAAAATGATGGTCGATGCGATCATGGGCCAAGATAGCGGCATGGTCTCGCCCGGCATCGACGAACTGCGCTGGCTACGCCCGGTGCGGCCAGGCGACATCTTGCGGGTTGAGGGCGAGGTGACCGCGGCCCGCCCCTCGCAGAGCAAGCCTGACCGCGGTATCGTGCAAATGCGTTATGCGGTGCTCAACCAAAACGACGAAGTGGTGATGAGCCTGAGGACCAATAATTTCATGCGGCGACGCGACCACGCGATCGCCACTTAGGGAGGGAACAATGGGCGAGAACATCAAACTAAAGGCCGAGGACGGATTCGAATTGGACGCCTATTTGGCGCTGCCGAGCGGCACACCAAAGGGCGGCGTGATCGTTATCCAAGAGATCTTCGGGGTGAATTCGCATATTCGCGACGACGCCGACAAATTCGCGAAGGCCGGCTATGCAGCGCTGGCGCCCGCCATGTTTGACCGTGCCCAAAAGGGAGTCGATCTGGGCTACGACGCCGAGGGTATTGAGGCCGGGCGCGGGCTCATGACGAAAATCGACTGGGCCAACGTCGAAAAGGATTTGCGGGCCGCCTCGGGCGCGCTCAAGAAATACGGCAAGATCGGCGTGGTCGGCTATTGCTGGGGCGGCTCAGTGGCCTGGGTGTCGACAATCCGCGATTGCGGGGTCGATTGCGCCTCGGGCTATTACGGCGGCCGGATCATCGACTTCATCGGCGAGACGCCGAAAGTGCCGATCATCCTGCACTTTGGCGACAAGGATCACGGCATCCCCATCGAAAACGTCGAGAAAATCAAAGCAGCGCATCCCGATGTGCCGGTCTACCGCTATGCCGAGGCCGATCATGGGTTTCACTGCGATCAACGGGCGTCCTACCATGCCGAGAGCGACGCGATTTCGACCAAGCGCACGATGGAATTCTTCGCGAAAAACATCGGCTAATCGCCGTGACGACGGGCGACCTCGCTGAGACAATGTGGTCGGCGACCGCCGCGCCCGCGCCCACCACAGATTCGCTCGACACCGATATCACGGTGTCCGTGGCCATCGTGGGGGCCGGGTATACCGGCCTCTCGACGGCCCTTCATCTGGCCCGGCGCGGCATCGAGGCGGTGGTCCTAGAGGCCCACGACATCGGTTCCGGCGGGTCGGGGCGAAATGGCGGGCACCTGACGCCAACGTTTCATTTTCGCCCCGAGTTTTCGCTGACCAATCTCAAGAAACGTCTGGGCGACGAAACTGCGGCGCGCTTGATCGACCTGCAGACCGGCGCGGCGGACCTTATCTTTGGGTTGGTCGACAAATATGGAATCGATTGCGAACTCGAGCGGGTCGGCTGCATTCACGCCGCCCATACACCAAGCATGATGCCGGCATTGGAGGAAAAGCACGCCGACTACCAGTCGTTGGGTAGGCCGATGCAGCTGCTCGACCGCGACCAGACTGCCACGCTGACCGGGTCGGACAAGTTTCACGGTGCCTGGGTGTATGAGAACGCCGGGCACCTCCAGCCCCTGAGCTATGCCCGCGGATTGGCGCGCGCGGCCCTCAAGGAGGGCGCCCGCATCTTTACGGGCTCGCCAGTCAACCGGCTGGAACGCCGCGGGACGAAATGGCGGCTGACAACGCCGCATGGCACCGTCACCGCTGATTTCGTGGTGCTGGCCACCGGTGCGTATAGCAGCGCGCTGTGGCCACGGCTGAAGCGGACCTATGCCCATTTCAGGCTGGGGTGTGCGGCAACCGCACCGCTGAGCACGGAAATCCGGCGCGCGGTCCTGCCGCAGAACAACCATCTGGTGGACACCCGGCGCGACACATTCGCGCTGAAGTTTGACGCGGCCGGGCGCCTCGTAACCGCCTTCAACGTTTCTGGCTTACGTGGCATGAGCCGCCGCAACATGGCGGCCCTCGTCGCGCGCCGTTACAGCTGGGTGTGGCCGCAACTGGCTAGCGCCAAGTGGGACTTCTTTTGGACGGGCGCCATCGACCTGCGGGCTGATCTGTTTCCGCGGCTGTTCGAGTTGGGCCCCGGATTGGTGACCGCCATCGGCTTTTCTGGGCGCGGTATCCCGACCGGGACGGCGATGGGAACCGTTCTTGCCGACTATCTCAGCGGCACACAGAAAGAGGCGCTCGCCGCGCCACTCGAGCAACCCAGCTATGTGCCGCCGCTGATGCGGTTGGTCGCGCGGATGATGATCCCGCGCTTTCGGCGGCAAGATGCGCAAGCCATGCGCGACGACGGATTAGAACCGCCGCGCTTTTGACCGGACATTTGACCACTCGGTGGTCGGCAGTTGGCCCGCCTGAGATTCCACACTACGCTTCGTGTTCTAACTCAGACCATCGTGTTTTGAAAAAACTTGTGGGAGGACGACGTGGGCAGATTTTTTGGATCCATTGCGCTGGTGCTGGCGCTAACTTTCGGCGCAGTTAGCGCTCAGGCGCAGGAAGTTAAATGGCGATTGCAGAGCATCATTCCGGTCAACACGTTCTTCTGGACCGAAATGGTGAAGAAATACACCGATCAGGTTCTCCTCCTTTCAGGTGGGCGAATCGACATCACGCCGTTCGGCGTTGGTGAAATCGTCCCCGCATTCCAGGTGCACCCGGAAGTCGCCAAGGGCACCGTCGATGCTGGCTGGACGTCAGCCGCATTTCTCGCGAACGCCGACCCGACCAACGCCATTCTGTCGGACTTTCCCGGCGGCCCGTCGCCTGAAACCTACATGCATTGGTATTACAACGGTGGCGGCAAAGAGCTGCATCAGCAGTACCGCAAAGAGGTGCTGGGGGTCCACGCGATGTTGCTCGGCATCGGCACCACAGAGTTCTTTGCGGTATCCACCAAGCCGATTCGCACCAAGGACGACCTGAAAGGGTTGAAGCTGCGCACCACGGGGGCGTGGGCCACGGTCATGAAAGAGTCGTTCGGCGGATCTACCGTCGTCATGCCGTCGGGCGAAATCTTCAGCGCGCTCGAACGCAAGGTCATCGATGCGGTCGACTGGGCAGGTCCAGGCGGCAATCTCGGTATGGGTTTTCACAAGGTTGCCAAGTATCTGATCGTCCCCGGGGTCCATCAGCCCTCGTCGCCGGTCGAACTGATTATCAACTTGGACAAGTGGAATGCGTTGTCCGATGCGGACAAACAGCTCCTCGAGTTGGCGGCCCAGCTGACGACGTTCCAGTCGTATATGGCAACGGGTCAAGCCGACCAAGCTGCGATGCCGGAATATCGCAATAACGGCAACGAGTTCGTTACGCTTGATCCGGCGCTTCAGGCCGAAATCAAAGCTGAAACGTTGAAATGGCTTCAGGCCCGTGCGACGGAGCAGAGCGAAAAAGGCAACCCGTGGACGCAGCGCATGCTCGATTCGATTCTGACCTATCAAGCAACCTGGGCCGGCAACGGCTTTACCCGAGCCTGGGACGCTGAGTAGCAGCCATTCCTGAAAACCCGGGGGGCTGGCCCATCCGGTCCGCCCCCCTTTTTCGTTGCAACGAACTTGATCGCACGTTTCGTTAAGATCGCCGACGCCATCTCATTTGCGACTGCGGTCGTCGCGATGGCGATGATCCTCGGCCTGGTGGCATCTATGCTCTACGAGGTTGCCGCGCGCTACATCTTTAACGCCCCGACGATCTGGGCGTATGACGTGTCCTACATGCTCAACGGTGCGCTGTTCATCCTGGCGGCAGGCCTGACGCTCACCAAGAACAACCATGTGCGAATAGACTTTCTGTCCTCGCGGTTGAAACCGCCGACCCAGCATTTGATCAATGCGATCTTCTACTTGGTTCTGTTTCTGCCGGCGCTCGGCTTCGTGACACGGTCGAGCATCATCGCTGCGTGGAGCGCACTAATGACAGGTGAGGTTGAGGCAATTAGCCCTTGGGCTCCGGTCATCTGGCCTTTCAATGCGGCGATCGCCATTGGCCTCGCCGCGTTATGGCTCCAGGCGGCGGCCGAGACTCTGCGCCATATTCTGGGTGCCAGAGACGCGAGCGCCGCCCGCGCGCCCGGCGTTTCTCTGCCGCATTAGATTCGTTCATGGATTCCAGCTTCCTGTCCGCCCTGATGTTCCCGGCGCTTTTCGCGCTGATCTTCCTCGGCATTCCTGTGGCCTTCGCGCTAATCAGCGTGGCATTTGTGTTCGGGTTTGTCGCGTTTGGCGACACGATCGGCCAGGTCCTTTACGGTCGTGCAATGGGCGTCGCCGCCAGCTCCGTTCTTGCGGCGATCCCTCTGTTTATCTTCATGGGATCGATGCTGGAGCGCACGTCAATCGCCAAACGATTGTTCGAAGCGATGCAGCTATGGTTGGGTCGTATGCCGGGCGGTCTCGCGGTGGCGACCATCACCATGTGCGGTGTCTTCGCGGCGGCGACCGGGATTATCGGCGCCGTCGAAACGGTCATCGGGATGATGGCGATCCCACCGATGCTGAAACACGGATACGACAAAGGATTGATTTCGGGCACGATTTGCGCGGGTGGGTCGCTCGGCACGATCATTCCGCCGTCGGTCACTGTCATCATCTATGCGTCGATCGCCGAACTTTCCATCGGTGATCTGTTTGTTGGAATCATCATTCCCGGTCTGCTGATGATTCTCTTCTTCGTTGGCTACATCTTCATCCTTGGAATCATAAGACCCGACCGCGCGCCAAAACTTCCTCGCGAACTTGTCTCGGTGCCTTTGGGCCAAAAACTCAAGGTCACCGCCACAGGATTGCTCCCCGCAACAATTCTGATCGGCGCCGTCTTGGGATCGATCATCTTTGGTGTCGCCTCGCCGACGGAAGCGGCGGCGGTCGGCGCTGGCGGCGCGCTGGTGCTGTCGCTCGTTTACCGTGAGTTTTCCTGGACAGTCCTCTATGAGGTCGCCCGAAAATCTGTCTCTATCAGCGCGATGGTGATGCTGATCGTGGTCGGCGGCGGCATGTTTTCAGGTGTGTTCCTCGTCAACGGCGGCCGCGACTTGGTCGCCGGTGCAGTCGAGATATTGAATTTGCCACCGGCCGGGCTCGTCGCGGTCTTTTTGCTGATCGTGTTCCTTTTTGGCTTTGTGCTCGATTGGATCACCATTGTGTTGATCGCGTTGCCAATCTTCTTGGCGCCGCTCAAAGCAGCGGGTGTCGATCAAGTATGGTTCGCCGTCTTGATGATCGTCGTCATCCAGACCAGCTATATGACGCCCCCGATGGCGCCGGCGATCTTCTATTTGCGCTCGATCGCACCCAAGGAAATCACCTATGGCCACATGTACCGCGGGGTGATGCCCTTCGTGGTCGCCGAACTGTTGGTTCTGGCGGTGGTCGCGCTCTTTCCCTGGACCGCGACGTATCTGCCGACGGTTCTGCTGGGGTTCTAGCCGGCGACAAACTCTAGAATCACGCCGCATGCATCCTCCGGGGCCACACGGATCATGTCGTTCAGGCTTTCATGCGTGGCGCCCGCCGACACAAGACAGGCTTCGGCCGCCGCCAGGTTGTCGGTTTCCAGCGTTAGGATCGCGATCGCCGGCGGCGGGTGGCTAATAGCGGCCGCATATCCGACGTAGTCCTCAGCCAAACTGGCCGCGGTAAGGAAACGAAAATCGCCGTGGCCGGTGAAGATTTCGAAACCGCCGGCGATTGGCCGCGCAGCGGCACCAAAAAGGCGCTCGTAATGCGCGCGCAAAGCCGTGGGCTCATTGACCGCAATCGTCATGGATCGAATGCGCCGCGCGCCGTTGGCGTGGGTGACCCAAGCGGGGCGCCGCATGTTTTGCGGCGTCAGCGGTTGCACCAGCATCAGGTACATGTCCGGCGTTGCCGCCTCGCCGATCTTGAGCCAGCGAAACGACTGCGGCACCACGCCGTCGGGCGCCTCGCAGTTGATCGTCACCTCGTTCAGGGGCGTCGGATCGGCGCCTAGGCGGCTTAGGGCGTCGTGGGCAGCGGCGACATCGTTGGCCCGTAGTGTGACGGCCATCGCGCCTTCACCACCGGCCAGAAAATCCGCAAGCCCAGGGGTTAGAAAAGCCGCGGGATCGACAACACCCAGGAGTTCGATGAAGTCTTTGTCGTCGAACATGACGCTGTGATTGGCGGTGCCCCAGCCGACCATGCGCCGGCGGGGTGTCGTCGTGAAGCCGAGGCGTTCGAACTGCGTCTTGGCGTGTGCGAGGTCGGCGACCGCGACGACCGCATGATCGATCCCGTCTATACCATTGGCCATCGCGCGATCCCCTGCTCCACTCAGTCGCCACGGTAAATCATATCGCGACTAGCGTAGCGCCGCCGCGATGTTGCCGCCGTCCACCGTCATCACCGCGCCCGTTGATTTGCGCGCGAGGGCAAGATCGACAAAGGCCTGGGCGACGTCTGCCGCCTTGACCTCGCGGTTCAGGAGGTTGCCCGAGCGCAAATATTGTTCCGGGGTCAAGCCGCGCGCCTTGGCGCGCTGTTCCAAAAGGCCGTCGGCGAAGATCCCGGTATTGACCCGGTCGGCGTTGACCGCGCCGGTGCGAATTCCGGCACTGCCGTAATCCAAAGCGTATTGGCGCATGAGAAACAGCGTCGCCGCTTTCGGCAGGCCGTAGGGGCCGAAATCAGGCCCTGGATTGACTGCCTGTTTGGACGTGTTGAACAGCAAGCAGCCGCCGGTGCCTTGCGCCAGCATGATCCGCACGGCCTCTTTGGCGACCGATTGATGGGCAAAGAAGTTGAGCTCGAACGAGGCGCGCAAGTCGGCGTCATCGACCTCGCCAATCCGGCCCTGCCAAGCTGCCCCGGCGTTGGAAACGACAATATCGATACCGCCGAAAGCGCGGCAGACCTGGGCCAGGGCTTCGGTGACGTGGGCCGGATTGGTGACATCACACTCAATGCCGATCGCCGCGCCGCCGATCTCGCCCGCGGCCCGGCGCGCACCGGCATCGTCACGGTCGAGGAGCGCGACCTCCGCCCCCCGCGCGGCCATTGCTCGCGCGGTAGCGGCGCCGATGCCGCTGGCCGCCCCGGTGACCACGGCGATCTGGCGGGCCAACGGTTGCTCGGCGCCCTTGCCCAGCTTGGCTTGTTCGAGCGACCAGTACTCGACATCGAATAGATCGGCCTCCGACACCGGCAGGAAGGTGCCGATGGCTTCGGCATCGGTGACGACGTCGATCATATTTTCGCTAATGTCGGCGGCGATGGCGGCATCCTTGGCAGACTTGCCCATCCCAAAGATGCCGAGGCCGGGGACCAGCGCCACCCGCGGCATTGGGTCGAGTTCGGTTTTCTCAGGCCCGCGCTTCCCGTTGTGCCGGGCGAAATAGGCGTGGTAGTCGTCGACAAAGCGCGCCACGGCCGCCTGCGCCCCGTCGCGAAAGACCGTGACGTCGTCAGCCGCCGGCAGAACCACCGGCCAATTCTTGGTGCGGATGGTGTGGTCTGGGGTCACCACGCCTTGCTGGGCGTAACGCGCGACCTCGGCACCGCCGACAAAATTAAGGATCGCCTCCGATGTCCGGAAGGCCAGTACCTGGCGCTGCCATATGCCGTCATTGTCATCGACGCATTGCGCAACCAAACCCCGAACCACCGGCGCCACCTGCGCCACGGTCAGCCCCTTCTTGGGGAGGGTTGCGGCAGAGAACGTTCGGGTTGTCGCCTTGGCCAGGCGTTTCTCGGCCAGCGTCACGAGCACGATCATGCGCGCGTAGGCCTCTTGTGCCGTGGCACCAAAGCTGAAAATGCCGTGTTTGAGCAGGATCAGACCTTCGACGTCGGGATGGTCCGCCTGTACTTCGGCGGCGAGCTTGGCGAGGCCAAAGCCCGGCATGACGTAGGGCACCAAGGCCGCACGCTCGCCGTAAACCTCAGCGCAGATCGCCTCGCCGTCGGGCTGATCGGTCAGCGCAAGGACGGCAGTTGAGTGGGTATGGTCGATGAACTTGTGCGGCAGAAATGCATGCAACAGCGTTTCGACCGACGGATTGGGCGAGGCCGGATCGATTAGCGCGGTGCGCTGGATCGCCACCATGTCTTCGTCGCTCAGCGTGTCGAGGCTTCGCAGGCGGCGCAGTACGTCCATGCGGACCGCCGGAAGCCCGGCGGGCTCGATGTTGCCCATGTCCCATCCCGAGCCCTTCACGCACAGCACCTCGGCGCTGTCGCCTAATTTATCGACCGCCGTGGTCTTGACCGATGTATTGCCCCCACCGTGCAGCACGAGGCGTGGGTCGCTGCCCAGTAGCCGGGTGGTATAGACGCGCACGGCAACATCTTCGCCGATGCCCTGGGCGGCGTAGCGGGCGACATAGTCCCGGGCTTCGGCGGGCTTCCAGCGTGAGTCCATGGCGAGGGCGCGATCCTGGTTAGCGTTTCAGTCGAGAGTTAGCGGCTTTTAGCAGCGTCGAGCAACGGCCCACGGCCTCAAGCCCGTTCAGGATACAGGGTGAGCAGACCGGCTTCGCTGGCGGCGCACGTTCCGCGGTCGGTAATCAGTCCGGTAACAAGGCGGGCCGGCGTGACATCGAACGCATAATTGGCAGCCGGCGCGCCTTCGGGACCAATTCGGACGGTTTGAATCGATCCGTCGGCGGCTTGCCCGGTCATCAGCGTTACTTCGCTGGCATCGCGCTGTTCGATCGGAATATCGCGGCCTGAGGATAACTCCCAGTCGATGGTCGGCGACGGCAACGCGACATAGAACGGCACGTCGTTGTCGAATGCGGCGAGAGCCTTGAGATAGGTGCCAATTTTATTGGCGACATCGCCGCTGCGCGTCGTGCGGTCGGTGCCGGTAATACACAGATCGACCTGGCCGGCTTGCATCAAATGACCACCCGTATTGTCGGCGATCAACGTGTATGGCACGCCGTGTTCTTGCAGTTCCCACGCCGTCAGCGCGGCGCCCTGATTGCGCGGCCGCGTTTCGTCGACCCACACATGCAGCGGTACGCCTTCGTCGTGGGCCAC
The DNA here is from genome assembly GCA_027622715.1 of Pseudomonadota bacterium. Lineage (GTDB taxonomy): Bacteria > Pseudomonadota > Alphaproteobacteria > SHVP01 > SHVP01 > CALJDF01. The sequence goes on from JAQBYN010000015.1 coordinate 68,241, forward strand.
GTAGATTGCCGACAACGCGGTGCCCCAATCCACTGTTGCCAGCCAGCCCGCGTTGCAGTGGGTCAAGATGTTGACCGGTTCGGCTGGCGACCCGTCTTTTTTCTCGTGCCACAGGCGCACGATGTGTTCGGCGCCATGTTCGCCGATGGCACGGTTGATATTGGCATCGTCATCGCAGATTTCGACCGCCCGGCGATAGGCCGCCGCAACGCGGCGCTCGGGGGGCGTGTTGGCGAGAACAGACCGCAGATCATCCAGCGCCCAGCGCAGATTGACCGCAGTCGGTCGGGTCGCCAGCAGGCGATCATACGCCACCGCGATCCCTGCATCGGACGGATCTGCTCGCATCGCCAACGCCATGCCGTACGCCGCCGTGGCGCCAATGAGTGGTGCACCGCGGACTTGCATGGTGGTAATGGCCGCCGCCGCCGCATCGACGGTGCGCAACGAACGAACGACGAACGCGTGCGGCAGCTGCGTCTGGTCGATGATATCGACGCTCCAGCCGTCCGTGTTGAGCCAGATTGAACGGTAGTGGGTGCCGCCGACCTTCATGATGATTAGGGCCGCGACCTAGTCGCCGTCGAAGGCGCACAGGAAATGGACGGTGTGGCCTGAATCGCGGATTCGTTGCGCCCCGCCAAGGTCGGGCAAATCCACGACAAACGCGCAGGACACGATATCGCCACCGATCGCTTCGATTAGCGCGATTGCCGCCATCGCGGTGCCGCCGGTGGCGATTAGATCGTCGACCAGAAGCACCTTTTCACCCTCGAGAATGGCGTCATCGTGGACCTCGACCCGGTCGGTGCCGTATTCGAGCTGGTAGTCACGGCCGATGGTTTTGCCGGGCAATTTGCCCTTCTTGCGGATCGGCACGAAGCCGGCCTCAAGTTTCTCGGCGACGGCCCCACCCAAAATAAACCCGCGCGCCTCGATGGCCGCGACCTTATCGATCCGTTGCCCAGCATATGGCTGGATCAAACCCTCAATTGTCAGCCGAAACCCGACTGGATCCTGCAGCAGGGTCGTGATGTCGCGAAACATGATCCCCGGTTTTGGATAGTCCGGAATGGTCCGAATGCGTGATTTGATCGGCATGTTATTGCGTCCTTAATACTCGCCCAGCGACGGCGTCCAGCTTGGCCAGCAGTGCAGGATCGCGGGCCTCGGGGGCGGTGATCATCGCCGAGTCCAATGCCCGGTCGCAGCCATGCGTGCAGGTTGCAAGACGGGCCGCGGCGACACCGGGGACCACGCTCTTGACCAGAGCGCGGGCATTGTCGGCGTTTTGGGACAGAACTTTAATAATGTCAGCGACCTCGACATCGTCGTGGTGCGGATGCCAGCAATCGAAATCGGTCACCATCGCGACCGTCGCGTAACACATCTCAGCTTCGCGGGCGAGTTTGGCCTCAGGCATGTTGGTCATGCCGATCACGTCGCAGCCCCATGAGCGGTACAGTTCAGACTCGGCGCGGGTCGAAAACTGCGGCCCTTCCATGCACAAGTAGGTGCCGTTGCGCACGACCTTGAGATTTAGGTCGAACGCTGCCGCCTGGAGCGCGTCGCCGAGGCGAGCGCACACCGGGTTCGCCATCGAGACGTGGGCAACCATGCCTTTGCCAAAGAAGCTTTTTTCACGCGCAAAGGTGCGGTCGATGAACTGATCGACGATGACAAAAGTACCGGGCTCAAAGTGTTCGCGGAACGATCCCACCGCCGACAGTGAAATGATATCCGTCACGCCAGCGCGTTTGAGAATATCGATGTTGGCGCGGTAATTGATGTCTGACGGGGCGTGGACATGGCCACGGCCATGGCGCGGCAGGAAAACCACCCGGACCCCGTCGAGCGATCCCGTAAATACAGCATCCGATGGCGCGCCCCAGGGCGATTCGATTTCAATCCATTGGGTATCGGTTAGCCCAGCGATTTCGTAGAGACCCGAACCGCCGAGGATACCGACTACCGGTTTAGTGTGCTGTTCGTTCATGGGATTCACCAGATCGCAGGATGGTTCGCCCACTGTAATTCATTCCAGGATCGAACCCGAAACGCCGCCAAAGAAGAGGCCGCAAAAGCGGCCTCTCTTCGCGTTGCTGCGTGCGATTCTAGTGGTCCAGCTTGCGCCAAACCCGTTGTTTGACGATGAGGAACAGCCCGGTCAGCAGGATCAAATAGACCATCACCTGAAAGCCGATTTGGTGCCGGCGCTCCAGCTCCGGGTTCGCGGCCCAATGGAGAAACGTGGTGACATCTTCGGCCATCTGTTCGACCGACGCCTCGGTACCGTCGGCATATTCAACCATGCCTTCGCTGAGCGGCGCCGGCATCGCAACCTGATGGCCCGGGAAATACACGTTGTAGTTCATGCCGGGACCCATGGTCATGTCGGCGGGCGCATCTTCATACCCCACCATCAACGCGCGGATGTAATCCGGCCCATGCTCGCGGGCCTTGGTGATCAGCGAAAGATCCGGCGGCAATGCGCCGCTGTTGGCCGCCCGCGCCGCTTGTGGGTTCTGATACGGCGCCGGGAAAATGTCGGAAAGCGCCGCCTTCCGTGTTGTCGGATCGCCAAATTCGTCGGGCTCGCCGGCAACTTCATACTCCTCGGCAAGTGCTTTCGCCTCGCCCTCGGTGAACCCGATATCAACCAAGTTGCGGAATGCGACGTACTTCATGGCGTGACACGAGGCACAGACGTCTTTGTAGACCTTGTAACCGCGTTGCAATGCGGCCCGGTCGAACGTGCCGAAAAGGCCGTTGAATGACCAGTCTTGGGCGGGCGGCAGCGCCTCGGCCTCAGCGGCGCTCACTTGGTTTGCGCCGGTGGCCAGGATTAGGCTGACCGCCGCCGCTGTCAGAATCCCACGCAACTTAGTCATTCTGCGGCCTCCGCCACGGCCGCGCCGCTTTTGAGCACGGGTTTGCTAATACTTTCCGGCAACGGTCTGGGTCGTTCGAACCATCCCACGAACGGCAGGATGATCACAAAATGGGCAAAGTAGTAGGCGGTCGCCAAGCGGCCGATCAACAGAGACGCGCCCTCCGGATGCTGCGCCCCGACCCATCCGAGGATGATGACATCGAGCACGAAGATCCAGAAAAAGTAGCGATAGGTCGGCCGGAACCGAGCGGACCGTACCCGTGACGTATCGAGCCATGGCAGCAGGAACAGGATGGCAATTGACGCCCCAAACATGACGACCCCACCGAGCTTATCGGGAATCGACCGCAAGATCGCGTAGAACGGCAAGAAGTACCATTCAGGCACGATGTTTGCCGGCGTTTGCAACGGATCGGCCGGTTTGAAGTTGTCGGGATGCGACAGGAAGTTTGGTTCGTAAAACACCAAAAAGGCGAGGACGATGAAGGATAGGCCAATCACCGACATGTACTTGGAGGTGTAATACGGATGGTACGGAATGGTGTCTTGCTTGCTGCGGGTCGAAATCCCAACGGGATTTGACGATCCATGAACGTGCAACGCCCAGACATGGAGGAGCGAGATCCCGAAAATCACGAACGGCAACAAATAATGCAAGCTGTAGAAACGTTGTAGCGTCGGGCTATCGACGGCAAACCCGCCCCACAGCCACGTGGTGATTCCGTTGCCAACCAACGGGATCGCCGAGAATAGGTTGGTGATCACCGTGGCCGCCCAAAAGCTCATTTGGCCCCACGGCAGGACGTAACCCATAAACGCCGTCGCCATCATGACGACAAAAATGACCACGCCAATGATCCACAATAATTCCCGTGGCGCCTTGTACGAGCCGTAGTACATGCCGCGCAAAATGTGCAGATAAACCGCGGCGAAAAACAGCGAGGCGCCGTTGGCGTGGACGTAGCGCAACAGCCAACCGTAATTGACGTTGCGCATGATTTGCTCGACCGAATCGAAAGCCATTGCCCCGTTCGGAATGTAATGCATCGCCAGGAAGATGCCCGTGGCGATCTGAATGATCAGCGCGAGAAACAGAACCGATCCGAGCGACCACCAATAGTTGAGGTTCTTCGGCGTCGGCATGTCGCGACCGATCGTCGCTTCCACCGCACTGAAAATGGGCATGCGATATTCGACCCATCGAATCAGGCGGTTGTTGTACTGGCGTGCAGGTCCTCCGGCCATCTAACGTCCCCTACCCGAGTTGGATTGTTGTATCGCTGATGAACGAATAGGGCGGCACATCGAGATTCTTTGGTGCCGGGCCTTTGCGAATGCGCCCCGAGGTATCGTAGTGCGATCCATGACAGGGGCAGAACCAACCGCCGAAATCACCAAGACGCTCGCCGACGCGCTGCCCCTGAGGAATGCACCCCAGATGAGTGCAGATTCCGATCAACACAAGCCATTCTTTGCGCTGGACCCGGTCGGCATCGGCTTGTGGATCCTTTAGATCCCCGAGCGCAACACCCTCCGCCTCCTCAATTTTTGCCGGCGCGCGATGGTCGATAAAGACCGGTTTCTTGCGCCATAATACAGTGATCCGCTGACCCTCCTCGATCGGCGTGAGATCAACCTCCGCGGTCGCCTCCGCCAACACGTCGCGAGACGGGTTCATTGAATTCACAAAGGGCCAAACTGCCAAGCCAGCGCCTACCGCCGATGCCGAAATTGCGGCAACGAAGATGAAGTCGCGGCGGGGTCCCTCTTCGCCCGGGTGCGGGGCCGTCGTCGCCATGTACCAACCTCGTTAAAACCAAGGATTTGTGCGCGCCTTTATTCCATCAATTCCAAATAAAGTCCACAATCAGCGGCGAGGGCGACATGTTGCCGCAGCGCAATATATTGGCCGGTCCCAGCCAGACTCCGCTCGAAGTTGAAACCCAAATGCGCCTCGCCCTGTACCAGCCTGACATTCCGCAAAACCTAGGGACGCTTATCCGCCTCGGGGCATGCCTCGGCGTTCCGCTAGATATCGTCGAGCCCTGCGGATTCCCCTTCGGCGACCGCAGTTTAAAGCGGGCGGCGATGGATTATGCGGCGGCCGCATCTATCACCCGCCACACTTCGTGGGCGGCATTTTGCCGCGCCCGAGGGGGTGCCCGACTGGTTTTGCTGACAACCAAAGCGAGTACGACGTACCAAGATTTCGCTTTTGAACCGGATGATTGTCTTTTAGTTGGCAGCGAAAGTAGCGGCGTTCCTGAAACGGTTCACGCAGAGGCCGACCATCGCCTGTGCATTCCGATGAAACCCGGCCTGCGATCGCTCAATGTGGCCATCGCTGCCGCAATGGTCGTCGGCGAGGCCTTGCGTCAAACTCGCGCTCTGGCCGCGTATGATAGTCAATCGGCAAAGGACACCCCGCATGGATGAAAATTTCGAGGCCCACCAAGTCGCCGCCGCAGAATGGTTCGAAATCCTGCGTGATCGGATTTGCGCTGCGTTCGAAGCGATCGAGGACGACCACGCCGGCACCAACCGCGACAAACCCGCCGGTCGCTTCGCGCGCAAGACTTGGGCACGACCTGGCGGCGGCGGCGGCACGATGTCGACCATGAAGGGCCGCGTCTTTGAGAAAGTCGGTGTCAACATTTCGACCGTCCACGGAACGTTCTCGGAGGAATTTCGGAAGAATATTCCCGGTGCCGAAAAGGACGGAGGATTTTGGGCAGGCGGGATTTCGCTTGTCGGGCATATGTGTTCGCCCGTGGTGCCAGCCGTGCATATGAACACGCGGTTTATCACGACCAGCAAGGCTTGGTTCGGCGGCGGCGCGGACCTGACGCCAATGATTGCGAACGACGCTGATACCGAGACATTTCACGCCGCGCTGCGCGGCGCGTGTGATCGGTTCGACCCCGCCTACTACGACAAATTCAAAAAATGGTGCGACGAATATTTTTTCATCAAACACCGAGACGAACCGCGCGGGGTAGGTGGAATATTTTACGACTACCTTGATTCCGGAAATTGGGATGACGACTTCGGCTTCACGCGCGCGGTCGGCGAAACGTTCGAGACGGTCTACCCGAAAATCGTCCGACAGCACTTCGACGAACCCTGGACCGAGGAACAGCGCGAACACCAGCTGGTCCGGCGTGGGCGCTACGTGGAATTCAATCTTGTCTATGACCGAGGTACGCAGTTCGGCCTCAAGACCGGCGGCAATGTCGAGGCAATCCTCATGTCGCTGCCGCCCGAGGTGAAGTGGCCGTGACGAGCACTCGACCCGACTGCTGGTCAGTCGCGCGGGGCCTCCTTAGGATGGCCGTACGCACCCCTGCACCTGATGAGCCGCAATGAGATTCATCGCCGCCGTTCTCGTCGCCATCCTGGCCACCGTCTCTGCCCAAGCCGCAGAGGCTGGGGTTAAAGATTTCTATGGCCGGTGGCTCGGCGAAGGGATCGCCGAGACCGAGACCGGCGAAGATACCGAGCGCGAATTGCGCGGACTGGAAGTGATTGTCCGAGATCATCCCTCCGGGTTCCAATTGTGTTGGTCGACCATCCGCGCCACGCCCGGCCGACCCGATCGCCAGAGTTTCGCCATGATGCTGTTCGCCCCGACTGGCGAACCGGAGTCCTGGAAAGCAATCTTCTCGGCCGACGGCTCGGCGAGCCAAGGGAGCGCACGAGCCGAACTCAAAGACCAAACTCTTCGCGTCTTTAATCGCGCGGTGCGAGAGGACGGCAAGATCGAATTGCAGATCTACGAGAGAAGCCTGACCCGCGGTGGAATGGACCTGCATTTCACGCGGTTCGACGATGACCGTTTGGTGCGCGTCGTTCAGGGACGACTAGAACCCGCGGCGCAAAACAGCGGCAATTCGGCATCGTGGTGTTGAGCAATTGGTCGCGAGGCCCGCGCTTCGCTAAACTCGGCGCAATAGGTGGGAGATCGAGATGACGCGTTTAAGGATTGCTTTGGTCGCCGTGACGGTCGCTGCGCTACTTGGCGGCACGGCGTGGGCCCAGTCCACGGTCAACATTGCCGCGTTCTACGGCAAATGGTCTGGCAGTGCGATTTCCGAAAGCAATATCAGCATCAACTTCCAACTGACCGCGCGCGACATGGATATCGAGGTGCGTCCAGCCGGCACCGGTTTCACGGTCATCTGGACGACCGTGCTGCGCCAAAGCGGCAACCCGAATGCGCCGACCGCAGAACGGCGGTCGACCGAACTTAGCTTCGAGCCGACATCGCGGCCCAACGTGTGGCGCGCGGTGGGCTCAAATGACCCGCTCATCGACGAACGCTTTGCCTGGGCCCGCCTCACCAAACAAACGCTCACGATTCATACCTTGGTGATTCGCGATGACGGCGGCTACGACATGCAGATCTACGATCGCGCGCTGAAACCGACCGGCATGGAATTGGAATTTACGGCGTTTCGGGATGGCGAAGAGCGGCGCACCGCGAAGGGGCGGTTGGTCAAGGTCGCGAATTAGACCGCCGCCGACCCGCCGGCCACTTGCCGTTCCAAATCGCGAAGTTTGCGCAAACAAGCTCTGCGATCGGCGGCAAAATCCCCGGCTATCCACCATGCTTCAACTTCATGAAGCAGATTGCCAATTTCGGGCCCTTGATCAACACCGAGATCGGTGACGTCGTCACCGCGCAAGGTAAACTTCGGTATCTCCCAAGATGCCGCCATGTTGATGTGGGGCATGAAACTGACCGACACACCAAGCCGCGACCAGTTCAGCCACACCAGATCGGCAAACGACGCACGCCCGACACGGTAAAGACCGACGTGCATTTCGTGATTGCTCATTTCAGGCACAATCTCGAACGGCGGCGCAAGAAGTTCGGACAACCGACGACGCTGCGCATTGGAAAGGCGCAACCGATCGGCGATCGCGATTGCCAATTTGAGGCCGGTGGCCTCGCCCGCGGCCACTGTCGTCGCCATCCGCAATAGCGCGTCCGGCGCAAGATCGGCCGACAATTCGATTTGCAAAAGAACGTGGAGCGGCTCCAGACGGGTGGCTTCGGGCAACACTTGCTGCAAGACACCCGCCGCCGCCATCATTGAAAGTGCCGTCATGGGGTCGGGCGCCGCCAGCAGTCGGAACAACTCGGTCGCCACGCGTTCGGCGGACAACGAACGCACTTGCTCGGCCAGCGCCTCACAGGCTTCCAGCGACGCGACGTCCGGCTGCCCCTGGCCGTAATAGGCGAAGAATCGGAAAAACCGCAGGATCCGGAGCGCGTCCTCCTCAATCCGTTGCGCAGGCTCGCCGACAAAGCGCAGGCGTCCCGCTTCGAGATCCGGCAGGCCGCCGGTCGGATCGTAAATGGTACCGTCGGGATCGGCGTACAGCGCGTTGATGGTGAAGTCACGCCGAGCCGCGTCGGCCTCCCAGTCGTCGGTATACTCGACCACGGCGTGCCGTCCGTCCGTTTCAATATCGCGGCGCAGGGTGGTCACCTCGAAGTGGCGATCCATGGTCACTGCCGTCACGGTGCCATGATTAATGCCCGTCGGCACCGCTTTGATCCCAGCCGCTTCTAGCAGCGCCGTCACGCGATCTGGGGGATCCGGTGTCGCAATGTCGACATCGCGGCCTGCTAGCCCAAGCACTGCGTCACGAACGCACCCGCCGACAAAACGGACGCCGGCGCCATCGGCGGTAAGTGCGGCCATAACGGCGACCGTCGCCGGCGCCGCCATCCAATCCGGTGGATCGATCACAAGTGCAGGCTTCATCGTTTGTCCGGAACGATTTGCCCGGGCACAACCCGGCCATCCTCGAGGCGCGGCGGCACATAGTCACCGCCGGTCCCGCGCTGCGGCTCGAGCGCCCGAAAGCCAAGCAAGGCAATGACGGTAAAGATCAAGCCCGCGCCAGTAAGCCAAAGCCATGGCGCGCCGCGCCAAGATGCATCGCGCCCGGCAAAGCGTGCGACCACGATGTAGATGGCATAGCCGATGAACGGCAGTAGGAACGGCAAATACTGAAGAATCTTGCGCAACATGTTCAGCCGATCCTGTGAA
>JAQBYN010000045.1 GCA_027622715.1 Pseudomonadota bacterium
GCGGCTCAGGATGCGGGGGAACGAGGTGGCGGACGGTAGGGGTGCGGTGCCCTATTCGTCGTCGTCGTCATCCATGCGGGGGCCGCGGTGTTCGCCTTCCATCCGGGCGCCGCGCTGCGCGCTGGCGTCGCGGTGGCGTCGTGGGTTGAGTTCTTCGCCGGTAAGGATGCCGTCGCCGTTGCGGTCCATGCGGGCGACCAGTTTGGCATAGGGTTCGTTGAACTCCTCGGCGGTGACGACGGAATCGCCGTCGTCGTCGTGGCGCTGGAATTCATCGACCATGCGTTCGCGGTAGGCGTCGAGCCATAGGGCTTCGTATTCCTTCAAGGACAGCGTGCCGTTGTTGTCACTATCGAACTTGGCGAGACGATCGGCGCGGAAGGTGTCGATCTCGGCTTGGGTCAAACGACCGTCGTTGTTGGTGTCGAACGTCTCAAGGACGCCGCCACCGTGGCCAGCGGCGTGATGGCCGCCGCGCATACCTTGCGGTCCGGCGGCGAGCGCGGGTACGGCGAGCGCGGTGAGGCAAACGGCCGACAGGAGCGTGAGGGTGGTTTTGTTCATGGGGTGTCTCCGAGGTTTCATTATTGCGGACTCGTAGACACACACGCGGGCGACGCGGCCGTTCCGTCGCTTGGGTTTGTTAAACTTTGGTGATGCAGGGGCCCTAAGGGCGTTAACCGAAGCGCACGCCGGTCAGTTGCGCGCCCATGATGACGTCGGAAAATACCGCCGCGCCCGGCTCGTCAGCAGCGGCGCCGGCGGCGATCATCAGCGGAATCAAATGTTCTTCACGGGGGTGGCTGTCGGCAGCAGCCGGCGCACCCGCCCAGGCATCCAGAGCCGCGTTACGGGCGCCGCCGGTCTTGACGACGGCGTCGTGCAACCACGCATCAAAACGGCGTGATGCCTCAAGACCGTCGCCGGCCATAAACCCGCGCATGTTGTGGTAGCTGTTGCCGCTGCCCAGGATCAGCACGCCGTCGTCGCGCAGTGGCGCCAATGCCGCGCCGATTTTCTGGTGAAATGCCGGATCGAGATCGGGGCGCAGCGATAGCGACACGGTCGGGATATCGGCGTCCGGCACCATAACCTTGAGCGGCACGAAGACGCCGTGATCGAAACCACGCGCGGGCTCATCGGCACTGTCGATACCGGCATCGCGCAACAAGGAGCGCATGCGTTGGGCAAGGTCGGGCGCCCCCGGCGCGGGCCACGTGAGTTCGTAGGTGTGCGCGGGAAACCCGCCGTAATCATAGAGCAACGGCGGTGCCGTCATGGTGGTGACGCGCACTGGGTCGGCCTCCCAATGCGCGCTGGCAATGACGATGGCCGTCGGTTTTTCGGGCAGACTTGGGATTAACCCCTCAAGCCAGGCGCGCAGGGCATCCCACGTATCGGGCGGCGACCAGTCCATGAAAAAGCATGGACCGCCGCCGTGCGGGATGAAGAAGGTTGGTTGGCGCACGGGTTCTTAGGCTGCGAGAAACGCCATGACCGGCGCCACGGCCTTCTTCCACGAGTCGCGCGATTCCAGCCGCTCGGCCCAGGCTGCGACGCGGGGTACCGATGCGAGGCTGATGTTCGCCGCATCGCGGAACATGAAGGTCGATGCGAGCGCAAAGTCGGCAATGCTCAGATCACCGGCAATCCAGTCGCGATCGCCCAGTCCGTTGTCAAGCACCTTAAGGAATTTGTCGATCTCGGCGACGGAGTCGACGATCTTGCTTTCGTCAGGTTCGCCCATGCCGAACTTCTTTTTCATCGCGCGTTCGAAACCGACCTTTTGCATTGCTGGTCCAAGATGGATGGCCTGCCAATACGACCATTGGTCGATCAGGGCCCGTTTTACGATGTCGTCGGGGTATAGACGCTTTGCCGGATCCTTGCCGGCAAGATAGGCGCTGATCGCGCGGCTCTCCCACAGACCAAAGCTTTTGTCGTCGAGCACCGGCACCTTGCCATTGGCGTTCAATGCCTTCATCGCGTCGGGCGCCCCTTTGCGCAGGTCAACATCGACGATGTCCAGCTTAATGCCAAGTTCGTTGGCGACCGCGCGGACGCGAAGGCAATTGGGTGAGAAATCTGCGTTGTAGAATTTCATCTTGATACCCCCTATGCGGCATTGACTATTTTTAGCTATAGGCCTTGACCACTTAGGCTATGCGCCAATGACCATTTGAGCGAAATCACTTGAGCGTTCGACGACGAGAAAAAGGCTAAGTACAAGCAGCACCAGCGGCGGGGCCGCCATCGGGGCTTCTTTGCTCATGACGTGGGTGATGATCGCGCCGACCATGATGACCGCCAGCCCGGTCGCGCCAAAAATGGCGAGCCCAGGGATCAACAACAGCACACCACCGGTGACTTCGCCGAGGCCGACTACGCGTAGAAACCAGTCCGGAAATCCGTACTTGGCGAAGTTGTCCTTCATCATTTTGACCTGAGCCAGCTTGGCTACGCCAGCCAGGATGAAAACGGCGGCGAGGACGTAGCCGACGATTGATACGGTCAATTCCATGGAATGCCCCTTGAGTTGCGTTGATTTGTTCTGGCAGGTTCATATATGAAGGAAGAGTACTTTCGAAAGTAGGTACTTTTTAGTAACCACTGCCGAGGTCCTCCGGATGTCTTCAAAAGCGCCACAATGCCCGATGGAGGCCCTGCTCAATCTTCTGAGTGGCCCATGGACGCTCTACATCGTGTGGAACCTGATGGAGACCGGGCCGATGCGTTTTGGCGCGCTGCGCCGCGCGGTCGCCGGCATCTCGACACGCGTGCTGACGGAGCGACTGCGGCGGCTTGAGAACGCTGGCGTGATCTACCGCGATCACAAGCCGACCATTCCGCCTGAAGTGACCTATGGCATCACGGCGCGCGGGATGGAGCTGCAACGTGTCTTGGGCGGGCTTTCGACGCTTGCGGCGCGCTGGCAAGTTGGCGCCGAGCCCGCGACAAGCGCACCTCTCGCAACAGCCGACTCCAGCGCGGTGTCGCCGACTTAGTCGCCAGTCTTCACCGACATTTCGAGGCCGGAGCCCACCGACAAGAAGTGCGAGCGCACGTTGGGCTTGGCGCGGACATGGGCTTGGTAGCGCTTCATCAGTTCCTGCACGGATTCGGGGAACGTGATGTTGTCGGCGACGATGCAGCCGCCGACGCGCATCTTCGGCAGCAAAGTATCGAAATAATCGAAGTAGTCGTCCTTCCAGGCATCTAAGAACGCGACGTCGATCGGGCCGTCGATCGCCTTGACGATCTCTTTGGCGTCGCCCTTGCGGACCTCGACGATATCGTCGAGCCCGGCGCGCTTGAGGTTGTCCAAAGCCTGTGTGTGTTTGCTGTCGATCTTTTCCATCCCCACCACACGCCCGCCGGTGGCGCGCGCCGCCTCGCCCAACCACAACGCGGTGTAGCCGATCGAGGTGCCGACTTCGACGATCGACTGCGCGTTACTGGTGCGGATCAAAAGGTTCAGCAGGCCGGCCGAATGTGGGCCTGCCGCCAGCGCAAAATCGTCGGGGTTGAAGGAACCGCCGCTGCTCATCCGTTCGCGCTCTTTCGCGATGCGCCCGTCGAGTTCGGCGATGACGGTCTTGATATTGGGATCCATTGGTCCTCCTAGGCTTGTGCCCACTTCATCACATCGGCTGCGCGGGCGCCACGGGCGGGTATCGCGGCCGCGGCGCTTGAGGGCGCAGCAATCTCCAGCAGATTGCCGCTGGGGTCATGGAAATAGAGCAGCGTTTGAGGCCCGCGCTCGACCAACTCAAACTTCCGCCCCGCCGCCTGCAGGCGGTGCGCATAGTCGGTTAGGTCCGCCGCCGATGCGACGCTCAGTGAGAGATGACGCACGTCGGTCGGTGCGTTGACGACTTGGGTAACGATATCAACGCCACGAAACGCACAGAGCGCCAGTTGGCGGCCGGCCCCCAGCGCGAAGGTCATCATCAGCCATTCGTAGCCGCCCCAGTTATCGCCGGTCACCGTGTCGACCAATGGCAGACCGAGCACGTCTCCATAGAAATCGAGCGCAACAAGCGGGTCGTGCACGGCCATGGCAGCATGGTCGATCCTCAGGGCACCGATCTTGCTCATCGTGTCAGCCTCCGTTGAGCGCTTTGATGTCGTCCGCGGCGCGGCGCAGAATTTCGCGCACTTTGTCGGCACGTTCCGGATCGGACGAGCGAACCGCGGAACGCACGGCCGTGCGCATCAAACGAAACGCCGGCTTGAGCACCTCGATCGCGTCGGGGTGCATGGCGTCGCTCCAGTTGCCCCACTCTTCATCCTTGGCGCGCTGCCACATTTCGTTGATGTGATCGTGCTGTTCGGCGAGACGGGCGCGGCCGCCGTCGGTCAGTTGGTAGATGCGCTTGCCGTCCCCCTCGGTGGACGTCACGAGGCCTTCGTCCTGCAACTGCTGCAACGTGGGGTAGATGGTCCCGGCTGACGGTCGGGCCAGGCCACCTGATTTTTCTTCGATCGCTGTCATCAGGTCGTAGCCGTGGCGCGGGCCATCCTCGAGCAGCGACAACAGCGCCAACGAGACATCCCCACTGCCAAAGAACTTGCCGGCCATGGCCCAAGGGCCGAAGCGGTGCGCGTGGCGGCGAAAGTGGTGCATGCCTTTGCGGTGTCTCCAGTTCATATGCCGCCCTTTTCGATATCCATCGGTAGTTCAACATATATATCGGTCGATATATTATTCAACCCCCCTCTCTGGAGCCGTTCGTTTTTTTTCCGACCGCTCTACAGCTCCCAATCCCGAGTTTCAGGACTGCTGCGGGGGTAGGCAACACATGCCATTATCAAGGTCAGTCATGGTCACCGAAATCCAATGGAACGGGGACCAAACGTTGGTGGTTCCAAGCTATCTGGCAAATAACCACCTGCGGCGACTAATCACCCGCCACCACAGGAGCCACCATGAACAACGGCAGCAGGTTCTGGGACGGGATCGCTGACAAATATTCGAAGATTCCGCTCGCGGACCCTGCCGCCTACGAGAGGAAGCTCGAGGTTACGCGCGCCTACATGACGGCAGAAATGGAGGTGTTGGAAATCGGATGCGGCACCGGATCGACTGCGATCTATCACGCGCCCGCAGTCAAACACATCCGAGCGATCGACATTTCGCCAGCGATGCTGGAGATCGCCAAGGCCAAAGCTATCGCTGCCGAGGTTACCAATGTGACCTTTCAGGTTGCGGCGATCGAAGATCTTGCGCTGGTCGGTTCAAGCGTCGACATGGTGATGGCCCACAGCATTCTCCACCTAGTGCCGGATTGCGATGCGGTGATCGGCAAGATCGCCAGGGCGCTCAAGCCAGAGGGTGTGTTCGTCAGCAGTACCGTGTGCCTAGGCGAGAAACCGTTGATGCGCGCATTCATCGCGGTGGCCGCCCCCGTGGGGCGGATGCTCGGCAAGTTCCCGCCAGTCCTTCGCGCGCTGAGCGAAAAGCAGCTTGCCACGAAGATCGTGGCGGCGGGGTTTGCCATTGAGGAGCAATGGCGCGCAACAAACGGTCAAGTGCTATTCGTCGTGGCGCGGAAGACCTAGGCGCCGTATCCCTAGGCAGGCTCGGGGCGTTTTCCGCGAAGCAGCTCAAGGCCCCGCCGCTACCACCGCCACGACCACCGGCGTGAGGGTTGCCGTGTCGAGGTGCGCGACCGTGTCTCGGTATCGGTTGGTGACGTGTCTTCGCTGCCGCCGCGCGGGGCGGGTCGCCGCAATGGCGCTACTTCTCGGCGCCGTGGGCGATCTTGGCGATTTCTTTTTCGACGATGCGTTCGACGACCGAGGGCAGGTTCTTGTCGAGCCAGGCCTTGAGCATGGGGCGCAGCAGTTCCTTGACGAGATCCTCTAGCGTGCGGTCCGGGTTGCCCAGGGGCTGACCGCGAACGGCTGTCGCGGTGCTGGACAGTTGGGCGAAGGCGCTCGCGGCAGCGGAGGCGGTTGCCGCGTGCAGCATACTGTCGTGGCCGCGCGGCATGACCGCCTGATCCAACGCGTCCTGGAAATCATTGGACGGTGGCTCTTCCTCAGGTTCCGCCTCGGCGTGGAGCGGGTTACCGTTGGCGTCGAGTTCGACCACGGTGCCGTCCTCTTGCACCATGTTGGTGAGGTCCAGCGGGTCTTCGACCATCGGCTCGTCGGCCTCGTCGTCGTCGGCTAGGAAAGGCTCGGGCTCTTCCTCGGGCTCTTCCTCGGGCTCGTCCTCTGGCTCTTCCTCGGGTTCGTCCTCTTCTTCTGGCTCGTCTTCCTCTTCCGGCTCTTCCACAGGCTCGGGATCAGGCACGTCGACATCGCCGAGGTCAAAGTCTTCCTCTTCGGGCGCCTCGTCCTCGGGTTCTTCTTCGGGTTCGGATTCGGGTGCTGCCGCCACCGGGGCGTCGCCCTCGTCGTCCTCCGAAATGATCCGCCGAATCGACGAGAGGATTTCCTCCATCGTCGGTTCTTGGTCGGTCCTCGGATCGCTCATTGCTGCTCGGACACCGGTTAATTAGACGCCGCCAAGCGGCGAAGTTACGCGAGATATGCTCATAAATCTAGCACTAGGGGCCAAATATTGATTTTTTGTTCGGGTCACCCCCCACCGATAGGGCATGGCGCCCCGCCAGAGCAAGCGGAAAAAACACGCCGTACTCAGCGAAGCCGCATTCCGGGAGAAAAACGGCGGTGTAGGGGCGCCGATAGGGCGCCGTGACCAAGCGCCGGGCGCTTCATGGAGTAGCCCCCTTCGCGCATCGGACTAGGCCGGGAACTTCCCGCTTACGGCCGCTGGACCTGTCCATTATCCCGTAAAACATCCAGCCGATTGCCGGGGTCCTGGCTCCACTCCAACATGCCGGCGTGGTAAAGCCGAACGTCGCGATTGCCGAGTATGACCCGCAACGCAAACCACACCAACGACCCGGCCAAGGACGTGTTGCCGAAGACGACAATCGGCCCACCTTCGGGAACGCCGGTAAATTTGAGGATGGCGCGAAGATCGTCAGCCGTTCGGAAACGACCGCCGGCATCAACGGTCACCCAATTCGCGGGTAGGCTTCGCGATCCAGGTATCGTGCCGTAGCGCGGGATAATCGGCGTCTTGTTAATCCCAACGAACTGGCCGCGCAGACGGCCATCGACCAGCACCAATCCTGGGCGCCCTTCGCGCACGCCGGCTATCTCAATACCGCTGACCAATGGTGCCGAGGTCGCGTAGGCTGTCGGCGCGCGTCCCGGGATGCTTTGATCGATGAAACCACCGGGAATCGCCGCGAGCCCTTTGAAGCCCTCGTCGAGAATCACGACATCCGCGTGCCCCATCCGTTTGAACAACCAAAAATGGTCGGTCGCCGTCGCCACATCCATAAAGCCCTCGCCGCGCGATACGAGAACAATCTTTTGTGTGCTGGCGATGCCGAGGATACTCATCCGCGCTGCGAACTCTTCGGGGGTCGGGAGGCGTGGCAATCCGTTCGCGCCCTGGGGACGGAGCCCGGCGGTGGCGGGATCGATGTTGACCGCGCCACGTAGATGCCCCGCGCGATAGTCCGCGTCGCGCCGAAGATCCACAACCACGATGTCGGGATCGCTCAGGTTCGCAATGAGCCACGCGGCATCAACGACCGACGCAATGTTCTGCGCATGTAGTGGCGAGGCTAGGGCCAACGACACGATTAGTGCGCATACGACGACGAGTCGCCGCGACAATTTCGATGGTTCTCTCCACATCCGGAGGATCATGCCATGAATCGTGCTCGCGCTCTATCGGCGCGGGTACGGCGCCGGGGGACAACCGAAAGGCAGATTGCAAACCCTAATTGGGTGATTCAATCACGGCTGGCATCGAACGGCACCGCGGGTCGGCCGGGCTCGGTCGTGCCCCACCTGGCGGGGCAGTTGTCACATGCGAAGCGTTAGCGCGCCTCGCCGCCAATATCGCGGCCATAAAGCTTGTTGCGCACCGATTGGTAGTTGGTGGTGGCGTCATAGACGGCGACCGGCAATCCCATTTGCTCTGCGGAGAGCCGGCCCAGCGCCACGCGTAAGTCGAAACCGGCAACGAACTCGTCGCGTTCCGAACGGACCAACGCGACCTGGGCGTTGAGCAATTCCTGTTGGGCGTCGAGGACATCGAGCACGGTGCGTGACCCGACTTCGGCCTCTTGGCGCACGCCGTCGAGCGCCACTTCCGAGGCGCGCACCTGATCGACATTGGCGCGAATTTGTTCGGTGGCCGAGTTCAGCGTGGCCCAGGCCTGGGTCACACTTTCAACAACCGCCCGGCGCTGGGTTTCGATCTCGATGCGGCGTTGGCTGTTGGTTTGTTTGGCCTGCCGGATTTGCGAGTATTCCGAGCCGGTCTGGTAGAGCGGCACGGTGACCGTTGCGGTCAGGCTGGAACTGTCAGCGCGATCGTTGAAGGTGCTGGACTGATAGGAACGGGCGACCGACCCCGACAAATTGACCGAGGGCAAAATCACACCCTCTGCCACGTCGACAGCGGCGCGCGACGCTTCTTCGCTGCGTTGCGCTTGACGCACCAATGGATTTTCTTCGAGCGCAATCCGGCGGGCTTCTTCTTCGCCCTCCGGCAGCGGCCCTAGCGGCGGAACCCGCGACAGGGTCACCGGCTCCAACCCAATGACCCGGCGGAACGTCGCACGACTGGATTCGAGCACACCTTGCGAGGCCACCAATGAACTGATGGCGCCCGAGACGCGCGCCTCGGCTTGCGCGACATCGGTGCGGGTGAGTTCACCGACTTCAAATCGATCACGGGTCGCCTCAAGCTGACGCCTCAGGCGCTCGAGGTTCGCTTGGTTCAACTCCACGACAGCTTGGTCGCGCAAGACATCCATGTAGGTGCGCACGGTGGCCTGCAGGACGGTCTGCTCGGTCTGCCGAAGCGCCTGCCGGGCCGCCTCGACATTGGCCTCGGCTTGGGCGACACCGTTGACCGTGCGGCCACCGCGGTACAGCGGTTGGTTAATGCGGAGCGACGCGGTTTTAGGCTGCGAGTCGGACGATCCTGTTCGATCGCCGTCGCTGTAGGTGGTACCGACGTCGCCGGAGAGGGTCACCGTGGGTCGCCACCCGCTGAGCGCTTGCGAGACCGTCTCATCGGTGGCGCGCAATGCGGCGCGCTGGGATTGTAGCGTCGGATTGTTTTGATAGGCCGTGACCAAGGCTTCTTCCAGCGTTTGCGCCGATGCCATTGAAACGGCAAAAACACCGCCCATCGCCAGCGCAAACGTGCGCGCGTGTTTCCTCATGACGCTTTCCTCTTGGTAAACCCGGCTATCTTACTCACGGCAATCTTCGCAAAGTCCGTCGCTTCCCGAGGTCAAGATCGGGCCGCATCCCCATGAAGAAAGGTAGGCGCGATTTCGAACGGTTCAACCGGGTAAACACCGTCGCGCTATTGAAAGGCGAATACTTTGGGCTTCGCGAAGCCCGGCAGGGGCGGTATCGACGAGTCAAATAGTGGCCGATGCCCGATGACGCCCCCGGTTTCCGAGTAAAGAATAGCTTTCCCGGTTGGTCCGCTCCGGACCACGCAGGCAAGACGCCCGCCCGGTGCTAGCTGCGCCAAGAGTGCTGGCGGCACGTCCTCGACGCCGCCGTCGATCAAAATCGCGGCGAATGGGCCTTGATCGACCCGGCCGTCGGTTAGGGGGCCTTCGATGATCGCGACATTGTCGATACCGACCTTCGATAGGTTGTCGCCGGCTTTCGCCGCAAGCTCGGCATCGTTTTCAACGGCGACAACGGTTCCCGCCAGACGCGATAGAACCGCCGCGGCGTAGCCAGTGCCGCAACCGACATCTAAGACGAGGTCGCCGTCACGAATATCGAGGGCCTCGATCAGGCGGGCCAACACCATCGGCTCCATCAGATAGCGCCCCGGTGCGATCTCCAGGTCCTCATCAAGGTAGGCCACGCCGGCGAGCGACTTGGGCGCAAAAACCTCGCGCGGGATCGCGCCCATCGCGTCAAGAATGCGCCGGTCGTGCACACGATTGGGCTCAAGCTGGCTCAGCACCATGTTGCGGCGTGCCGCGGCGTAGTCGTTCATACAAGCGCGTCCAAACCCTTACGTACCGCCGGGTTATACGGTTCTGGCGGGGCAAAAACAACTGCGCGCGGTGACCTCGGATGATCGTGAGGCCACGGGCCGGGCGGGTACTGGCGCCGTCTCAGGCGAGATGGCAGCGAGGGCTAGCCCCCGCCACGGCCGACCGAGCCTTGACCAGCCCCCGGCGCAAACCTATACACGCGGCCATGGCCGGGTGGCGGAGTGGTTACGCAGAGGACTGCAAATCCTTGTATACCGGTTCGATTCCGGTCCCGGCCTCCACACTCCGCCAAACTGTATGATGAGCCCGCGGCGATTTTTTCACGTTGCATTGCGGTACCGTCGCGCGCTCTTCTTAGCCGTCGTTGCCCTTGTGATTGCCACCGTTTGGATCGCTGGCCCGATCGACACGCCGGGGCCGACCATCATTCGCGTGCTAGGCCATCACTAGCGCAAATCCCCAGGGGGCATAGTCATCATGGCCGACACCGTTCTCGTCACCGGCGCCAGCGGGTTCATTGCAAAATACGTTGCCGCCGACCTGCTCAAGGCTGGATATGCAGTCCGTGGCACCGTGCGCTCGCTGGGCCGAACGGATGGCGTGCGTGAGAGCCTGACGGGCCTGGGCGCCGACACCTCGAACATGAGCTTCTGCGAAGCGGACCTGACGGCCGAAGACGGTTGGGACGCCGCGCTTGAGGGCGTGCGCTACGTTCAGCACATCGCGTCACCCTTTCCGATGGCGCAGCCACGCGACCGCGAAGCGCTGGTCCCCGCGGCGCGCGACGGCGCGTTGCGCGTGTTGCGGCGCGCGATGGCTGCCAACGTAGAGCGCGTGGTTATGACGTCGTCCACCGTCGCCATGATGTACCGGGCCAACCGATCGGCCGAACACCGCTTCGAAGAAAACGACTGGACCGATCCCGAGTGGGACAAACTCTCGGCCTACATCGTGTCGAAAACGCGCGCCGAAAGAGCGGCATGGGACCTGTTCGGCGAGGCTGGAAAAGACAAACTGGTGACGGTCAACCCGGGATTTGTGCTCGGGCCGGCACCGGACGGAGACGCCGCGACATCGCTCGACCTAGTCAAGATGCTGCTGACCGGCGCGTACCCGGCAATGCCGCCCATTTCGTTTCCCAGTGTCGATGTGCGCGATGTGGCGGCGCTTCACGTGGCGGCGATGACCACGCCGGGCGCGGGCGGGCGTCGGCTGATCGCCGCCAGCGATACGCTGTCTTTGCGACAAATGGCAGACATTTTGCGCGCCGCGTGTCCCGAGCGGGCCAAGAAAATCCCAAAGTGGACCCTACCCGTTTCGGTGACGCGATTGGCGGCGCTGTTCGACCCGACCATTCGCGCGGTCGTGCCGGACCTTGGGGTGCGACCGATTCCGCAGTCGGCCTATGTAACCGCGTTGACCGGCGTTTCGTTTCGCGCGGCAGAGGAAGCGGTACGCGCGGCGGGACGCTCGCTGATCGACCTGGGTGTCGCTTAGACCGGGCCACCACTCAGGCGCTTGCGAAGCCCTTCGCGCCACGGTTCGACGGACTTGGTACCGGCCATGGATTCGACCTCTTTGCGCGTCCATTCGACCAGCTCGGTGTCGCTGAGACTGAGATCAAACTTGAAATAGGCCGGCTGCTTTACGTACCAGGGCGTATCGACGAACAGTTCCAGTCGGTTGCCCTCCGGATCATCGAAATAGACTGACCACGAGTTGCCGTGGCTGACCGTATCAATCGCCAAACCGCCATACGATTGTAGAGCCGAGTAGAACTGCCGTAACCCCTGGAGGTCGTCCACCCGAAGCGCGACGTGGTCCCGCGATCCCTTAGCTTCGGGCGGTGCCCCTCCGCTTAGCACCACCTGGTGGTGCTCTCGCGCATTGCCTGAAAGAAACACCATGTCGCCGCCACGATCGGTGACTACCAACCCCAGGACGTTGGTGTAGAACGCCTCCATCTGGGTCAGATCGCGGACATTTATTTCGATGTGACTTAGGGCAAAGGACATCGTGAACCTTACACCGCTCCAAAACTTCGCGCACGGCGAAGGGGTCGGCACAAAAAAAGGGCGGCCGAAGCCGCCCTTTTCGTTGCGTGTGAGGATCTGCTTAGCGGGCAGAGACCTCAAACTTGTCGTACGGAATCTGCAACAAGTGATGTGAGAAGTTCTTGATCCGCGGGTTGTAGCCCATCATCTCATCGAACTCGACGAGGAAGATGATCGGCGCCTTTTCGGTCGTGATGCGGCCCAATTCCTTGAGCATCGAAAGGCGTTTGGCGGGATCGAACTCCTCCAGGGCATCGTTGATCATCGGCATGTCGCCTTGATCGCAGAAGTAAGGTGCTTTGCCACCGTGCTTGAGGCACGAAGCAAAGACTTCCCATACCCGGCCCGCATCCATCGTCGCGGTTAGGTCGAAGCCGATGCCGAAGCCTTCGTACGGCCAGTCACCTTTGAGCCAATGCTCGAGCCACTGCCCGGTACCCGCGAATTGCTGCGCGAGCAACGTAGCGTCGACACCGAGCGACTTGATGTCCTGAATCGCGGCCTCGTAGGCGTTCTTGAAGTTCTCGTCATTGACGATGGCGTGAACTTCGAACTTGAGACCTTTACCATTCGGGAACCCTGCTTCAGCCAACAGTTGTTTGGCTTTTTCCGGATTGTACGGATAGCCGACGATAGCCGGGTTGTAGCCGTTGATGCCCGGGAAAGCCGGTTGGGTCGAGGGACGTGCGTATTTACCGAGGAAAAGGGCCTCAGCAATGGCCTTTTTGTTGACGGCATAGTTAAGAGCCTGACGCACCCGCACGTCGCTCATCGGGCTGTCAGCCGGACCACCGTTGCGGTAGGAAACCAGCGTGATGCCCATGTTGCGCGACGACGGCCGCGCATAGACCTTCATGCCGGCCGCTTCGATCGTGGCCGCTTCATCGGGCGAGATTGCCGTGTTGATGTCGATCTGGCCCGAAACCAACGCCTGGGTCCGCGCCGGCGCTTCCGGCAGAACCAAGAAGTTGATCTTGTCGACACTGGTGATTTTACGCTTCGACATCGGGTTCGGCACCGCGACAGCGTTTTCTTCGGTGAACTTGATCGTGTAGGGACCGCTACCGACCGGCTCTTTGGTAATGCCTTCGATGCCGCGGTCGGCGAAGTCCTTCCCAGCCACAATGGCGGGGTCGCGCATGTTCACGGGCAGAATCGGGTTCGGCGTCGCGGTAATGACGTCGATCGTGTAGTCGTCGACGACCTCGATGCTAGACACATAGCCCTTCATCGTTTTCGCCTGAGAGAACACGCCGCCGGCATCGGTCCACCAGAAATCGAAGGTGGCCTTGACGGAATGTGCGTCGACAGGCTCGCCGTTTGAGAACACGTTGCCCTTCACCATGTGGAAGCGCCACCGAGTCGGCTCGATCGCTTCCCAGCGATCCGCGAGCATCGGGCCCGGCGAACCGTCTTCTTTAATTGTTGTCAGCGTTTCGAAAACCGGTGACCAAGCGAAGACGCCCGGTGTGCAGTTACAACCCGAGAACGGGTTCCCTTTACCGGCGCCAAACATCCGCAAGGCAACCGTCAATTCCTCCGACGACGCGGTTTGCGGCAAGACGACCGACAAACTCAGCACCGCCGCCCCGACGAGGGGCAACACGTGTTTTTTGATTAGGTTCATTCTAATAGTCCCAATGTTGTTAAGACCGCCCTGATGAGGCTCGGCACTTTACCCCAAGGTCCCGGCTCTGTCCGGTCAATCTTTAGGGGCGGAGAAAGCCCGGTCCGTTACTAGATACG
This sequence comes from Pseudomonadota bacterium, assembly GCA_027622715.1. Classification (GTDB taxonomy): domain Bacteria; phylum Pseudomonadota; class Alphaproteobacteria; order SHVP01; family SHVP01; genus CALJDF01. Next base: position 13,874 of record JAQBYN010000045.1, read on the forward strand.
CTGGTATTACGCCTTCTTTATGAGAACCGAGGACTACCCTGCAGCGATGACTCTGGAGAACAGATCAACCTAATACTCTGGCCGAAAACTCATCAAATATATTTCGAATGCCATCTTGTTGACCGACTCGGGTCGTATTATCTGTTTCGGGTCGCAAGATATTGCGACCCGCTTGAGCCATCCGGCGTCGGTGGCTCGCACTGGAGTATTTTCAAAATGTCTATGTCCAAAAAGGTAGCTGCGGCTGTCGTCGGGATGGGTGTGCTTGTTTCCGCTCAGACCGCCAATGCCGCAACCTCCGCGGGCCTGACGCTGACCGGCAGCGTCCAGTCGATTCTTGCCGTTACAGTGACGCCGACCGCTTCGGCGACCGGCCTTGATCTTACCGCCCTCGTCTCTCAATTGAAGATCGCCACCGTTAAGGCCGAGTCGAACAACGTGACGGGTTACGTGGTTTCGCTGAGTTCCGGCAACCAAACCGGCGGCAACTGCCCAACAAGCACCGGTCCATGTTTCTACAGCCCGGTCAGCGCTGGGGCCAAACTTGGCTTTAGCGTGCTGCGCGACAGTGTCGGCGTGTCCTTCAGCGGGGCAACCGGTACGTTCATCAACAAGACCGCGCGTTCGATCGTCGGTGGCGACAATTACGACGCCAAGGTCAGCTACGACGGCAGCGGCGCCAACTTGCCGCAAGCCACTAACTACTCGGAAACATTGACCTTCACGATCGCCAATCAGTAGCCCTACCCCGACCGGCTCTCTTATTGGGGAGAGAGCCGGTACGGCCATTTCTCGTCACGCCTGTTCGCATCACGCGACGGGGTATGGACCGTCAACAAACACCGTGTCGTGGTAGCCCTTGCTGCCGACGGCGTGGGCGAGTGGGCTGCGAAAATCCCTGCCCTCGCGCAACGCGGCGAGGACATAAGCAAAGTCGTAGCGGGGTTGCCACCCGAGCGCGGCCCTTGTCCGCGCATTGTCGTATACCCGGTCGATCGCTGGAAAAAATGCCCAGCCCTTTTCCTCGAAGAGTTGTTCGCTGTCTGGAAACAGGCGATGAACCACGGCGGGCGCGTCCACCCGCAATGCGCCTAGGTCGTCGCGCCGGAAGGGCGTCGTCGCTGAAACGATGAAGCGGGCGAAGCCAATCCGTTGCGCGCTTTCGAGCGCGGCCAGATGCGCGCTCGCGATATCGGCAATGTCGGCGCGGCGATAGAGCAGTTCGATGGCCTGTGCATTGGGCACATCATAAGAATTGCGGACCGCCGGGCTGTCGTCGGGCTCGGGAAAGAAACGCGAGGTGCGGAGCACCAACACCGGCAGGCCGTGCCTGCGGTGAAACAGTTCGCATAGGCTTTCCGCGGAGACTTTGGTCACGCCGTAAATGTTCTTCGGGACCGACGCGACATCCTCGTTGATCCAGGCGGCCGGTTCGTCCGCGTTCGGCGAGAGCGCGGCACCGAACGCGCTGGTTGTACTGGTGAAGATAAAGCATTCGACGCCGGCGGCGCGCGCCTCTTCGAGCAGAACGAGCGTGCCTTTGACGTTGGTCTCGACGAAATCTTCGTAGGCGTGAGTTGCAACGTGAGGCTTATGCAGCGTTGCCGTGTGGATGACGGCCCGTACGTCGTTCATTTGCGTTTTGACAAAATTGCGGTCGGCGATCGAACCGGTGGCGTGCGTGAAAGGCGATGGCTTGAGGTCGATACCGCGCGCCGGCGAATCAGAGCCCTGCAAGGTGCGCATCAGCGCCTCGCCCAGATGGCCCGCACTCCCGGTTACTAGAATGGTCATTCCGGACGCACGCCGTTACTTCGTGGCGATGACCCACACCGCGTGAACGACGCCCGGGATATAGCCGAGCAGCGTCAACACGATGCTGAGCCAGAAATGCAGGCCCAGACCAACCTGGAGAAACACCCCCAAGGGCGGGATGAAAATCGCGACCGCGATACGAAGCAGGTCCAAGACCACAGCCTAGGCGCCCTGGAGGTCGCCGCATGCGGCGGTGTCCGAACCGGCAAGATCGACGCCCGCCATCAGCGCCCCGGCAAATGTTGGTGCTTTGACCCGCCCTGTGGCCCCGCCGCCCGCCGCTTTGATCGGTACCGCGCCGAGCGTCATGTCGCGCAATTGAGCGCCGCGAAGATCAGCGCCAATGAATGTCGCGCCCGATGCATCGGCCCCATTTAGGATCGCCTTGGTGAGTTGGGCGCCGCTAAAATCGCACAGCATCAGACGACAGGCCGACAGATCGGCGCCGCTAAGGTCCGCGTCGCGAAACGCCATGCCGCTGAGATCGCGCCCCGCAACATTCAATCCCTTCATCGCTCGATCCGAAAGATCGCCCCGCGCACCCTTAGAGCCGGCGGACGCCACCCACGCTTCGTGATCGCCCAGCACCTGATCGACCGAGATTTCAACGGTGACCCGGTCATCGGCGGAAACCGGCGCGCCATCGAGATCACTGTCCCCGCGGTCAACGCCGTCGAGCCGAGCGCCTGTCATTGTTGCGCCCTGGAAGGTCGCGCCCTTGACCTTGGCATTCGTCAGGTCGGCATTCTCGAGATTCGCGTCGACAAGCAGCGCGCCCGATAGTTGCGAGTCGCGTAAATTGGTGCCGCTTAGATCGGCCTCGGAGAAATCGACGTGTCGCAAATCGGCGCCGCCGAAATTGGCGCCCTTGAGATTGGCCCCGACGAAACTGGAGCCCTCCAGATTGACCCCGTTCAGTTGAGCGCCGGCGAGCGTCGCCGCATCGAACCGGCCCTTTGACAGGTTTGACACTTTGGCGCCGAACGCCTTTCCCGTCTCGTAGTTGATCGCCGTCCCACCGCGTAGATCGGCGCCGGTGAGGTTGGCGCCGTCCAAGAGCGCGCCGTAGAGGTTTACGCCACGAAGATTGGCACCCGTGAGGTTGGCCCCTTCCAGATTGGAATTGGCGAGGTTGGCGCCAAAAAAGTCAGTCTGACTAAGGTCAGCGCCGCGGAAAGTGGCAGCCTCACAGTCGGCCCGCACGAATTTCGCTTCGCGCAGGACGCGTTTGGCAAAGTCGAGCCGGCGCAGCTCCGCACCGGTTAGATCCGCGGGTCGACCGCCGCGGCCCGCGGCCCACAGGGCGTGCGCTTTGACGATCGCTAGAATTTTTTCGTCCAAGTCTGAATGGTCCTTCTTCGCAAGGTGGCGCGATTCGGGCGCAGATTAGTCGGATCGGCCGGCGTTGTCCCGCGTGCCGAATCGTGGGCGCGGCTGCGACCGGAGAGTGTAGACTGACCAGATGATTCGTCTTCGCCCCGGTGCGCTCGCTGACGCCCAAAGTATCGCTCAAGTCCAGGTCGCGACCTGGCGCGATACCTATGCCGGCGTGTTACCCACCGACATACTGGTGACCATGTCGGTCGCGCGACACACGACCCATTGGCAAGCCGCCCTGCTTCGCCGGCGCGCCGGTGAATGCATTACGGTCGCGCTAGTGGACGACGCCATCGTGGGATACGGGTCCGCCGGACCGGCGCGCGGTCGTTTCCCAGTTGCCACCGGCGAGGTGCAAACGCTGTACGTGCTTCACGATTTCCAAGAACTCGGTCTTGGCCGGGCGTTGCTTCGCGCGCTGTTTGCGTCATTGCTGCGCGACGGGATGCGCCGGGCAGTAATTTGGGTCGTCGCGCAAAACCATGCGCGCTTTTTTTACGAAGCAATGGGCGGTGTCGGTCGAACGACCCGAACCGAGCAGCTTTGGAAGACCAGTGTCGAAACGATTGGGTACGAATGGGACAATCTTGACGCGGCGATCCATACGCTGGACGCGCGTATGGCCCGGACCGACCGCTAGGCTGCCCACCGATGGACGCCTCAGCAGCTGACCCGGTCATTGAATTTTTAGAAACCAACGAGCCGATCATTCGATTGGGCGTTTTTGCCGGCGTTCTCGTGATCATGGCGGCGTGGGAAGCTGTCGCGCCGCGCCGGCAAGATGTTACCCGCCTGGTGCGGTGGAGTAACAATCTTGGCATTGTGGTTCTGAATACGATTGTGTTGCGATTGGTATTCCCCGCCGCCGCCGTCGGCTTCGCCGCGGTTGCCCAGACTGAGGGTTGGGGGCTCTTCAACGTCATCAACGCGTCACTATGGGCCTCGTTTGTCGTCTCCCTCGCCGCGCTCGATCTTGCCATCTACGTGCAGCACGTAACCTTTCATGCGGTGCCGGTGTTGTGGCGCTTGCACCGCATGCACCACGCCGACCTCGGGTTTGACGTGACCACAGGTTTACGGTTTCACCCGGTCGAGATTCTGCTGTCGATGGCGTTCAAGATTGCAGTGATCGCCGCCCTCGGACCGCCGGCCGCCGCCGTGCTGGTCTTCGAGGTTGTGCTGAACGCGACGGCCATGTTCAACCACGGCAATGTGCGCATGCCGCGCGGCCTGGATTCGATCCTACGGCTATTCGTGGTGACGCCGGATATGCACCGGGTCCACCATTCAATCATCCCAGCCGAAACCAACAGCAACTTCGGCTTCAACATCCCGTGGTGGGATCGTTGGTTTGGCACCTACCGGGCCCAGCCCGCAGCCGGCCACGACGCGATGACAATTGGTATTGAGCAGTTTCGCACCGAGCGCGATCGCTGGCTCGACCGAATGCTGGTACAGCCCCTGCTGGGTCCGGCCTCGGGCTACCCGATCAACCGCGACGAGTCGCCGGACAAGGCGCCGCGCTAACACA
>JAQBYN010000084.1 GCA_027622715.1 Pseudomonadota bacterium
GCACGCCAACGTCGATCGCACTCAGGGTGATGACCTTGATGGTCTTGAATTCGGTGTGGGCGTATTTTTCCAGCCAGTCCCACGCCGCCTGACTGAACGCTTCGCCCGAAGTCGCGATAAACGGCAGTTCCAGCGCCTCAAGGATAGGGAAGCGTCCTGCATGGTAGCCTGGCAGCGTGTAGGACATATCGACCACGCCGTTCTCGACCTGCGAGATCAGATCGCGCGGCTTTCCGCCGAGGGCCATGCCGTAATAGGTCTGAAATGAGAGGGTGCCGCCGGAATGGCGCGCGAAGTCATTGTTCAAGCGCTCGAATATCCACTTGGTTTCCGGTTGCCGCGGCGAACCGAACGTATGCAGCTTCATCTTGACCGATTCAGCTCCGACCGTTGTCGGTGTGAGCGCAAGTCCTGCGCCGGCGACAAGTCCTGCGCCAACGAAAAATGCCGTCGTCGCTTTCGAAAACCCGATCCGTCTCGTCATGATGGTGCTCCCTCTAAGTGATGAATCCCGTGTGAATTTCGTTTGTTGCTTGAGAACCGATTACGCATTGTCCAGACCAAGTTCGGCCCGCGGCCCAAATGGTATGCTAATCCGCCGCCGCCGCCAAGACGCCAGTGATGTCGGCTACTCGGTGTAAAAAAGCTGGACGAATTCGCGTGGACGCCTAATCTTCCCGCAATCACGTCTTGCGTCAATCTCGTGCGCTCCGCCTGCGCAACCTCCCAACCGATCAGGAATTTTACTCATGTCCGTAGCGCCCATGTTCACTCCGTTTACTTTGCGGGGGATGACCCTCAAAAACCGTCTCGTCATGTCGCCGATGTGCCAGTACTCGGCCGAGGACGGCACAGCCAATGACTGGCATGTGGTGCATCTCGGCAGCCGCGCAATGGGCGGCACCGGCCTGGTGATCTCCGAAATGACCGATATTTCGCCGGAAGGCCGGATTTCCAGCGGCTGCGCCGGGATGTACAAGCCCGAACACGCTGCGGCCTGGAAACGCGTCGTCGATTTCGTTCATACCCATTCCGACGCCAAGATCGGCGTCCAGCTTGCTCACGCGGGCCGCAAGGCGTCCTGTTCGTCGCCATGGGACGGAGGCGGCGGGCCGTTGCCGGCGGACAAGGCGTGGGAAATTATCGCGCCGTCCGCGATCCCGTTTTCGCCCGACAGCCAGACACCCCGCGAAATGAACCGAGCCGACATGGAGCGGCTGATCGAAGCGTTCGCACAGGGTGCGCGCTGGGCCAACGAGGCCGGCTTCGACATGATCGAGATTCACGGCGGCCATGGATACCTGCTTTCCAGCTTTATCTCGCCCCTGTCAAACAAGCGGTCGGACGAATACGGCGGATCGCTGGAAAACCGGATGCGGTTTCCGATGGAAGTATTCCAGGCCGTCCGCGCCAACTGGCCCGAAGACAAGCCGATTTCAATGAGGATTTCCGCCTATGACTGGGTCGAGGGCGGTACCGAGGTCGACGATGCGGTCGCGATCGGGAAAATGATGAAGGACGCGGGACTCGACATTCTCGATGTCTCCAGCGGCAACGTGACCGACGATCCCCGTCCGCGCGTCGAAGGCCTGTTCCAGACGCCGTTCAGCGAACGGGTCCGCAGCGAGGCCGGTATTCCGACCATGACGGTAGGCAATGTCGGCGGCCCCGAACAGATCAACGGGGTCATCGCAAGCGGACAGGCGGACCTTTGCTGCATGGCCAAGGGGCAGCTCTTCGATCCCTATTTTGCGCACCATGCCGCCCGCACAATTGGGGTTGAGGACTACAATTGGCCCAAACAGTACGCTGCGGCCGGTTTTTTCAAGCCTGTGGCCTGAAAACTGTCAGCATTCGTCCCTTTTAGGTGTCCATACGTTGGCGTATCCAATTATCCCCGCGTTTTCCACCGAAAAAAGCGGTCATTTGTGGGTAACGCGAAATAAATAATTGAGGCGTGCCGGGGCGGCGTGCATTCTACTTCCTGTCAGCGCGATGGAACTCGCAAAGATGGGTGGGTGTCCCACCAAGGGTGAACGAGCCGGTTCCGAGGCATTCGAGTTCATCCGGACGGGGGGCAAGGCCTAAGCCGGGGGCGGCTGAGGCCATTTTTTTGCCCGAAATCCAGAAACACCGAAATCCAGACACGACGCCGGTCAGACAAGTGTTCGGGCCAACGTTCCGGACAAAAAATACGCGCCCCGGCGTATAGGTGGGTCAGAACGCCGGGACGCGATTTTGTCAGCGCGGTTTGGGTAGAACCGCTGCGGCGTGGGTAATGCCGCAGCACTATTTCTAGAGGCTTGAACGCGAATCGCAACAAGTTGTGGTGTGTCGACCAGTGCTCGCTCTCGCCCGCGACACAACGGTTCTTGACCGTCCGGGTCAACATGGCGACACTTGGCACATGACCCCTTATGACCTGCTTGGCGTCGATCGCGGCGCAGACCTCGAAGACATCAAGCGCGCCTATCGCACGCTCGCCAAAGAGCTGCATCCCGACGTCAATGCTGGCGATGAAGAAGCGGCGGAGCGTTTCAAGCATATTACGGCGGCGTATAACCTGCTTGCGGACCGCCGGAAGCGCGCCGAACTCGACCGCAACATGCCTGCGGCCGGCGGTGAGGGCGGTATGCAGCCCTGGCAAAAAGGCGGCGCGTGGTTCGATTTCGAGATAGATGAACATACTGGCGAGCGGACGCTCGACCTGTTC
>JAQBYN010000085.1 GCA_027622715.1 Pseudomonadota bacterium
GCCGGGTCTGGACCATCACGAAGACCGGGCCGGACCGTTACGAGGGCCGTGCCGACGATGTCATCGGCGCGGCGACGGGCGAAGCCAGCGGCAATGCCCTGAACTGGCAGTACGACATGGACCTGAAGGTCGGAGATGGCACAATGCGTGTGCATTTCAACGACTGGATGTTCCTGCAGCCGTCGGGCGTTCTGATCAACCGCGCCCGCGTCACCAAGTTCGGTATCGAGATCGGTCAGGTTACGCTTGCCTTCACACGACTGGCACTGCGGGCGGCAAACGCGCCAGGCGCGGTCAGTCGACCCGCAGACGCTGCCTAACTGCCGCAAGCAGCCAACCGATAACCGGCAGCTTTTCGTAGAACGCGCCGGCGGAGTCCCAGTGGTCGACATGTTCGATGACGCTGCCGTCGGAGCCGAACTTCACGACGCTCGTCCCGTCGAATACCCAGGGCCGGCCGCGCAGCGTTGCGGCAAAGCGCCACGCCAGCATGCAAGTCTGCCCTTCGCAGGATTTGTGTGAAATCGTGAATTTGACCGGGCCGACGGCTTCGAACATGTCGTGTAACACGCGCGCCATCGCGTCCCGTCCGCGCACGTCGTTGAACGGATCGGCGAAGCGCACGTCGTTGGAAACATGGTCGCCCAGCCGGGACAGCGAGTCCGGCGTCAGCTCTTCCAGAAAGGCGCAGTAACGAGCGCAAGCGTCCATCACGACCGCACCATGCGCCGGGTGACGGCGAAGAACAATCTGTCTGGCAGCACTCGCAGAAGCTTCATGATGAATGCGAATCGGCGGGGAAACGCGGTTTCGAAGGCGCTCGAGGCCAGCCCGCGTGCGATGTAGTCCGCCGCTTTTTCCGCCGAAATCAGGAACGGCATCTCGAAATCGTTGCGGTCGGTCAGCGGCGTTTCCACGAAGCCTGGGTTGATCAGGCTCAGCCGCACGCCGTGGCGTGCCAGTTCGGGTTTCAGCGCTTCGCACATATTGATTACGCCGGCTTTCGTCGCGCCATACGCCGCTGCGGTCGGCAGCCCGCGATAGCCGGCCAGCGAGCCGACGACGGCGACATGCCCGGCATTGCGGGCGATGAAACGGGGTAAAAGGGCTTCCAGGCAGTGTGCCGTGCCCATCAGATTGACCTCCATAAGCGCCCGCAAGGTCTTCGCGGAGAAGGCTTCCACGGGCATGGGCATGTGCGTGCCCGCGTTGAGTACGGCAAGGTCCGGCAGTCCCAATTTTGCCTCGATCGCATCCACGGCGCGACCGGTCGCCAATGCATCCGTGACATCCAGGGGAAAGGAGAAGACCGTTCCCTCAGGACAAGAGGCGGCCAGGTTTTCGAGATCGGCTTTGGTCCGGGCGCTCGCGGCGACGATCCAGCCGTCAGCCACCAGCCTCTGCGCCAGCGCGCGGCCGATACCCTTGCCCGCGCCAGTGATCCAGGCGATGCGACGTTTATCGGCCATGTTCGTTATTGCCAATCCGCGGACCCGATCAGGGCGCGTCCTGGCAGCGGCGGCACCGATACTCGATGGTGGAGCCGTCGGTCCCCATGAAGCGCATCTTTACCCAGCGCCCGAAATCGTCGTACCAGACCTCGGTTTTCAGATCGCCAGTGTAGGCGTAATGCGTGGCCTCCACCGAGCCGCGCTCGGTCGGCACGGTCTCGCGGCCAAGCTGTTCGATCCCGACCTGGTTGATGCGGCCGGTCAAGGTGTTCAACACTCGGTTCTGGTTCAGCACACCGGGGTTCCAATGATCGGTGGGATAGACGGGCTGGCTGGCAAAGAAGGTGTCGGCGCCCGCCTGCACCCGCAAACCAACACCGTCGGTCGGCACGACCGCGCTGAGCGAAAACGGCGTACCGTTGTCATCGACCGACACGTTCAGCCCTGTGATCTGTCCGTCCTGCCAGCGGCTGACGGAGATGTAGTCCAGCCGGTACAGGGTGATGAACAACATCTCCAGCGAGAGCTTCATGTGGCTTCTGACCAGCACCTCGCGGCCGTCTTTCTCGAAATTGACCGTGTGAAATCCAACCGGCGTACCATTCCGCAACACATCGAACGCGATAGGTCCGCCATAGGCGGATATCGGATCGAACTTGGCGATCTCGGCAATCCGTGCTGCAGCGGAAGAGCCCGGCAATGCAATCATCGCCAAGATGAGCGTAAAGGCTTTAGGCAGTTCTCTGAGGACGTTTCGCATATGAATTTGTCAGCATTCTTACTAGACTAGCTATTATACGTTGCGATAGCGCATTTGGATCACCCCGGGTCGGTTTTGAACCCGGTTCCCGTCCCTCCGCCACGTGTTTCGGGCCTCTTTTGGGGCGCAAAACATGCTGCAGGCAGGGAGGTAGGTGAATGGCCTCATTCGTACGCGAGGCTAGGCGACAGATCAGTCCGCGAAGCCGTCAATCCCATCCACGTCGACATTTTTTTCGACGGCCTGATCCGTACGACCGAATCACACGTATAAACCAGTAACAATCACAACGTTATGGGTGCTACCTATGCTTACGCCGGTGAAAAAGTTCGTCGTCTTTTGCTGGGATTTTGTTTTCAACCACGAAGTAAGCCCGCTTCGTCATATTCCTGATGTCGACATCCGCCATTATGTTTT
>JAQBYN010000086.1 GCA_027622715.1 Pseudomonadota bacterium
GATCGAGGACATCCACGCCTTCGACACCAAAACTGGTTTGCCCGATTCGGTGCCCGATGTGTTCGTGGCCAACCGTGACTGGCTGGCGCCGCACTTGTATGACTTTGCTGCCGACACGCTGTTGCTGTCGTTTCACACGTTCATCGTCCGCACACCACACCACACGATTCTGGTCGATACCTGTATCGGTAATGACAAAGAGCGACCGTGGTCGGACATCTGGCACCATCGCAGCGGGCCCTATCTCGACCAAATGGTCGCCATGGGCGTTGCGCCGGAGGACGTCGATTATGTGATGTGTACGCACCTGCATGCCGACCATGTCGGGTGGAATACGCGTCTCCTCGATGGTCGTTGGGTGCCGACGTTTCCCAACGCGAAATACATTTTTTCCAAGCTGGATTACGACCATTACGCCGGCACCAACCCCGACGATCACAGCCACAATGCCTTTCGCGATTCGGTCCTGCCAATTGTCGAGGCTGGCCAAGCCGTGATGATTGGCGACGATTTCGCCATCGACGATGCGGTGACGATCTTGCCAACACCGGGCCACACGCCGGGCCACTTTTGTGTCCGGTTGCGCTCCAAGGGCGCCGAGGCAATCTTGACCGGCGATCTGATGCATTTTGGCGTTCAAGTCGCGCGGCCCGATTGGAGCGCGACGTTCTGCGTTGACGGTGTCGCGTCGGCGAGAACGCGAGAGAAATTTGTCGACACTTATGCGGAATCGGGTGTGTTGATCATGCCGGCGCATTTCCCTGGCCCGACCTGTGGCCACATCATTGGCAACGGCGCGGGCACCCGCTTTCGCTTGGCGCTCTAGGCCTGATCCGTCATGGAACTTTTCGTAACCGTGGTTATGCCGATGGCGGCGTTCACGCTGGCGGGAACGATGACCCCTGGGCCGAACAACGTGATGCTGGCGGCGTCAGGGGCCAATTTCGGTTTTCGCCGAACGACCCAGCACATGATCGGCGTCGGCGCCGGCGCGAGTTTTCTTTTGTTCGTCGTAGCGCTGGGTATGGGTGCGGTGTTCGCCGCGCTGCCCGCACTGCAGCTGGCCATCAAGATTGCCGGCGCGACGTTTCTGATCTACCTCGCGTGGCGCATTGCCACGGCCGTCCCGGTAACGCACGACGGCGACCGGGGAAAGCCGCTTAGCTTTCTCGAGGCGTTCGGTTTTCAGTTCGCCAACCCTAAAGCGTGGACCATCACAGCGGGCGCGGCCTCGACGTTCATGCCACCCAGTATTAGCGCCGCAAGCGGCGCCGCCGTGCTGGCTGCAACCTTTGCCATCGTTGCCATCCCCTCGATCGTCTTGTGGACTGCTTTTGGGGTCGGCATTGGACGCTTACTGACGACCGCGCGCGCCCATCGCATTTTCAATGGCGCCATGGCGCTTTTGCTGGTCGCGGCCGTGGTGTTCTTGTTCGCGGTCTAGACCTTAGGTTAGGCGCCAGTCCCCGGGCATAGCGGGATTGGCGCGCTGGACGCCGCCGCGGTGCGTACGACAAAATCCGTGCCCGAGACCCCAGGGGCACGCCATCCGGCGCCCGGACAACGGCGCGCCGTGCCACGGATGACTTGGCGTGACCGGTCCGGCGCGAGGTACTGGATTTCAATATCAAGGCCCACGGTATGCATCAGTCCCGGCTCATCGAGTTCGACAATGCGTTGGACCACCGGTCCGGCCGGCACCAACCACGCGCGAAATAGCGCTTCTTCAAAATCGGCCAAGGCGACCACGACAAAACGCAAATCGACCGATTCGCCCTCGAGTATGTCGAACGTGTTGCCACCCGGTCCCGTCAGGCGGATTGCCCCGCCATGGGTATTGACCACACGCAGCGTGAGCTCCGGCGATTCGGCGAGTGCCGCTTGGTGGCGGCCGGCGTCAGGCGGCTGCGCAGCGCAAGCCGCGCTCAGCAAAGCAAGGCCGCCCACGACGAACGCGCGCCACCTTTTTTTCAAGACACTCATTGACGGCGCATGGCTGAACGACGCATCGGGCTAATTCATCCGCAGGATCGGCTTGATCGCGGCACCCGATTCGGCATCGGCGACCGCTTTGTTGATATCGGCAAAATCGTACCACGTCACGAGCCGGTCCAGGGGAAAGCGCCCGGCCGCGATCATGTCGACCAGGCGCGGAATGAAGACATGCGGCACGCTGGCCCCTTGCACAATGCCACACAACGTCTTGCCATTGATCAGCATGTCGAAGGGCACGATCGGCGTGGTGCCACGCCCGACGGGCGATGCGACGAAGCCGCAGACCCCGCGCGGCGCTAAACTGTCGATTGCCGCGGCAAACGAGGTTTCGACGGCGGCCGTTTCGAGCGCGTAATTGACCCCGCCACCGCTCATATCGCGGACCCGTTCGGCGACATCGCCCTCGCGTGCATCGATGACGTGGTGCGCACCGAGGTCGCGGGCAAGGTCCAAGCGCGATGGCACGATATCGACCGCGACAATCCGGTCCGCCCCCGCCAGTTTCGCTGCCATCACCGCGCTGAGCCCGACGGCGCCAGCGCCAAACACAGCAACCTTGGCGCCGTAACCGACGTTGAGCGAATTGAGAATTGCGCCCGCGCCGGTTTGAATGC
>JAQBYN010000016.1 GCA_027622715.1 Pseudomonadota bacterium
ACAACGAAAGCTTCAACGGGTCGCTTCGCGATGAACTGCTCAATGGTGAGATCTTCTACAGCCTCGCCGAGGCAAAAGTGCTGATCGAAGCCTGGCGGCGACACTACAACACGATCCGACCCCACAGCAGCCTCGGCTACCGACCGCCGGCCCCGGAAACCGCCTCTCCGACATTGCCGCCTTCCGGTTCCGCTTCGCTCCACCTTCAGGCCGCAATGGCAACGGAGACGACAATGCACTAACAATCAACACGGACCACTCAGTGGGGGCCGGTCAGCGCCGGAACGCTTTTATACGGGGCCGGGAGGAGAAATTCGCGGAATCCGGCGCGTCTGGCCGGATTCCGCATGTCGTAGTGGTTAATGCCGCGCCCTAATAGCGGTAGTGCTCGGGTTTGAACGGTCCATTCTTACCAATGCTGAGGTATTCGGATTGCCGATCGTTGAGCACTGACAGTTGGACACCAAGCTTTTTGAGGTGCAGCGCCGCGACTTTCTCGTCCAACGCCTTCGACAAGACATAGACCTTATTCTTATAGCTGCCGGTGTTGTTCCACAGCTCGTTCTGCGCCAAGACTTGATTGGTGAACGAGGCACTCATTACGAAACTGGGGTGGCCCATAGCGTTGCCCAGGTTCACCAAACGACCCTTGGACAGCACAATAAGCTTCTTCCCGTCGGGGAATTCTACCTCGTCGACCTGGGGTTTGATCTCGTCCCATTTGTAATTGTTGAGCGCACTGATTTGTATTTCTGAATCGAAGTGACCGATGTTGCAGACAATGGCGCGGTCCTTCATTACCCGCATGTGATCGATGGTGATCACGTCCAAATTGCCGGTTGCGGTGACGAAGATGTCGCCCCGCGGTGCGGCATCTTCCATGGTGACGACTTCAAAGCCTTCCATCGCCGCCTGGAGTGCGCAGATCGGATCGATCTCGGTCACCAACACGCGGCAACCGGCATTGCGCAGCGATTGCGAAGACCCTTTGCCGACGTCGCCGTAACCCGCAACAACAGCAATTTTGCCGGCCATCATGACGTCCGTGCCGCGGCGAATGCCGTCGACCAGACTCTCGCGGCAGCCGTAGAGGTTGTCGAATTTCGACTTGGTGACCGAATCGTTGACGTTGATCGCGGGGAACAACAGCGTCCCATTTTTTTCCATGTCGTACAGGCGGTGGACGCCGGTTGTGGTCTCCTCGGTGACGCCGCGAATAGCATCGCCGAGTGTCGTGTACCAGCCGGGCTTTTCTTTCAAACGGCGTTTGATCGAGGCAAAAAGGACTTCCTCTTCCTCGTTGCCGGGATTTTTAAGAACCGAGGCGTCCTTCTCAGCTTCGCGACCAAGGTGGACTAGCACGGTGGCGTCGCCGCCGTCGTCGAGGATCATGTTGGGCGCGCCGCCGTCCGACCATTCGAAGATCTTGTGGACGTAGTCCCAGTACTCCTCAAGGGTCTCGCCCTTTTCAGCAAAGACCGGAATACCGCTTGCCGCGATTGCCGCTGCCGCATGATCCTGGGTCGAATAAATGTTGCAAGAAGCCCACCGCACATCCGCGCCAAGCGCCACGAGCGTTTCGATCAACACCCCCGTCTGCACGGTCATGTGGATACAACCGGCGACTCGGGCACCCTTGAGCGGCTTGCTCGCGCCATATTCTTCGCGCAGCGCCATGAGTCCGGGCATCTCGATCTCGGCGATGGTCAATTCCTTGCGCCCCCAGGCGGCGAGGGACATGTCTTTGACGATGTAATCTGTGAATTTGGTCATATTGGCTCCGGCGCAAAGGGCCCGGCCGCGGGTAGAATCCACGGGTTCAGGGCAGTTCTCGGGGAAATCGCTGCCGCTACATAGCAAGAACGCCAACAGAAATAAAGATATCTTTATATAGTGATCTATTTGGCTTCGTTGAAACGCTTCTCGGCCAAATCGGCTAATGCGGCCAGCGCTTGGGCCGCATCGACGCCACGGGCGGCCACGGTGATGCTCGATCCAAGGCCTGCGACCAGCAGGAGCAATCCCATGATCGAGCGGCCGGGTACCGTGTGATCGTCCTTGGAGACCGTGATTTCCGCGTCGAAATGACCGGCCACTTCCACGAAGCGCGCGGCGGCACGGGCATGGAGACCGCGCTCGTTGATGATCAATAATTCTCGGATCGACCAGCCGTCAGGATCAGTCATTGCCAGGTGACGCGCTCGCACGACGTATATGCTTGCGGCCGGTTTCTTCCACCGCCGCAGCAACTGCTGCCACATCGCGGTTGTCCCGGCTCGTCAGCAGTTTTAACAGCATTGGCAAATTGAGCCCGGCGATGACTTCTATGTCGGGTCCATGCATTTCTGCAATCGCGAGGTTGCACGGCGTGCCGCCCATCATATCGGCCACGATAATGACACCGTCGCCGCCATCGACATCGGCGACGGCTTGGTGGATACGGTCGCCGCAATCACTGATTTCACTGTTCCAATCCAGGCAGACCGCAGACACACGCTGTTGCGGGCCAACGACGTGCTCGGCAGCGGTGAGGAACTCACGTCCGAGTCCTCCTTGGGAAACAATAACGACCCCAATCATGATGTCGCGCCGCTCAACGTGACGTCGCGGTGGCGGCGATTGACCGCATGACCAGCGGCCTCAAGCGTGGTTGCCAGACGCTCGGCAACGTAAACCGAACGGTGCTGCCCGCCGGTGCAGCCGATCGCAATGGTGAGGTAGGTCTTGCCTTCGCTCGCATAGCGCGGCATCAGGTCGAGCAACAGATCGCCGACGCTCGTCAAGAAGCCGCCAAGCGCGGGGTCTTCATCAATGTAGTCGGCAACCTCGCGGTCCATCCCGGACTTGGCCGTTAATGCGGGGAGGTAATGCGGATTGCGCAAAAATCTCACATCGAAGACGAGATCGGCCTCGCGCGGTAAGCCTTTGCGAAACGAAAATGACGTGAGCGTTGCCGTTAGTGCCGGTCCTTCTTCGAGGCTGTAGTGCCCGGCCAGCAGATGCCGCAAGCCGGCACCGGTCATTGCAGACGTATCGATTACGAGATCAGCGTGGTCGCGAAGCCCGCCAATAATCTCGCGCTCCATGCGAATCCCGTCCAAGACCGGCTGATCTTCGGCCAGCGGATGTCGTCTTCGCGTCTCGGTATAGCGGCGTGACAAAAATTCATCGTCACAATCCAGAAACAACAACGACAGGTCGATATCGGGCCGCGAAGACAGCGGCGCGATTCGCTCCAAGAAGTGCTCGACATCGAAGTCACGAGTACGGATGTCTATCCCGGCTGCGATGGCGCCATGGGGCGTGAGAAGCGTTGATGACCCGGAGGTCAAGAAGCCCAGCAATAAGTTCAACGGAATGTTGTCCATTGCCTCATAGCCTAAATCCTCAAGCATTTTGAGCGTTGTCGAGCGCCCGGCGCCGGAAATGCCGGTCACAAGGAGAACGCGCAATACCGGCGATCCGGACGCGGCGTCGGATTTCGGGTCTTGTTCAGGCATCGTTGAGGGCCTTCGCCTGGCGGCCGTTGGCGCTCCACGACTTCAGGGCCAATCGGATTTTCGCCGCTGAAGACGCCTCAAAGGGCGCGAGCGCGATGAGCGGAATGTCGATCGCGTCAAGTCGGCATGTCGTTCGATGGGGTAGCCGCGACACGTCGCCGCTGGGCCCAAGGTCTGCAACCAACGCGACGCGCGACCGCGGTGAAAGTCGTGCCTCATCAAGTTCGAAAATGCCGAGCCCGCGCACTTCTATCTTGCCCGACAGCTGTGCCGGCGCCGACGCGATGAGTTCGCCCCGCACAGCTGCCAACTGAACTTGGTCATCGGCGACAAGCTTCGCGCCGTCGTCAATGAGGCGCAAAGCCAAGTCTGACTTTCCGGTGGCTGACGGTCCACGTAGCAGGACGGCAACGCCGTCAAAATCGACGCAGGTTGCATGGACAACAAGCATTGCCGGCGGAGCCTGCGCCCGGCGTCAAGAGCTGTCAACGGGCGTATTGAGTGCCGGCAGTTCGATTGTCACCCGCGCGCCCCGCTCGGTCCCGTCCTCACCAGATCGGTTCGTCGCCGAAATCTTACCGTGGTGCGCCTCGATAATTTGCCTGGAGATGCTCAAACCAAGCCCAGAGTGCTTTCCAAACGCCTCGCCATCGGGTCGTCTGGTGTAGAAGCGCTCAAAGACGCGATCCATCTGTTGAGAGGGAAACCCTGGTCCCTCATCGTCGCAGGCAATCCGTAACGCGTTCCCGACGCGTGCAAGCGACAATGATATTGCCGAGTGCGGCGGGCTGAATGACCGAGCGTTATCGACGACGTTGCGCATCACTTGGCCCAACCGGTCTTCAATACCAAGGACAAAGAATGGCCCGTCGTTCGGTATGTCGAGCACCACACTGACGCCGCCCGGCTCGCCGGTCGCCTCGTGCACTTCGACGATCGTTTCAAGCAAGCGCCGTAGATTGACCGGCGCCATTTGGGTACGAGACAGCTCGGCATCGAGTCGCGAGGCATCCGAAATGTCGCTCAAGAGCCGATCGATTCGGCCCACATCGTCTCGAATGATTTCGAGCAACTGAAGTCTTTGCGATTCGTCGCGCGCCTTGTCCAAGGCCTCAACGGCACTGCGCAAGCTCGTCAATGGATTCTTGATCTCGTGCGCGACGTCGGCGGCGAAGGTTTCGATTGCGTCGAGGCGTTTGTAAAGCGTCGATGTCATGTCGCGGAGCGCACCGGACAACTCACCAATTTCGTCCGCGCGGTCGGTGAAGTCAGGAATCTCGACGACGCGCCCCTGCATGCCGCGCACGCGCTCGGCGGCCGCTGCGAGTCGTTTCACCGGTGTTGCAATTGTCCTAGCGAGGTAGAGCGATAGCAGCACCGTAATGGCGAGTGCGACACCTGAGACCTGGAGAATTGCTAATCGGAAATCGCGGACGCGCGCGTCGATATCACGCGTGTCCGCGGTCAGCATCAGTGCGCCGAGCACCCGTTTGAAAGATTGAATGGGGATCGCGACGGACAAGACAACGTCGCCGTTGTTTCTCGCTCGCTGATCAGAACCAAATTCGCCAGCCAACGCGCGGGTTACTTCTTGGTAGTCGTGGGCGGCCTGGTCGCCGCGCTCCACATAGGGAGGCAGGCGAGGGCCGCCGGTGACGCCGCGCCAAAGATCGTTCGCAGCCTCGTATGTTTCCTCGATCAGAGACAAGTCTGCGGCCGGCGGTAGAATCTCGAACTGAACCTCCCGGCCAGCCTCAAGAAGACTGCGACTGTCAGCGATCAGTGCCCCTGCTGGGTCGAAAACCCGGGCGCGCTCCTGCGTTGGTTCGATCAGGCGGCGAAGAAGTTGCCGGGTCGTTGCTGGGTCAAGTACTGGCCCCGGCGGCTCTTGATTCAAGGCTGACTCACCAAGTGCGCCAGCAATTATTTCACCTTCGGTCTTCAGGCTTTGGATCTTTGCCTCAACGAGTCCGTCGCCGAACTCGTCGACGTAGAACAGACCAAATACGAGGAGCATGAACGCGAGAAGATTGAGCGTCAGGATTCTTGCGGTGATCGAACCGAGCCGTCGCGATCGGACCGTGGCGTGCCGACTGGTCTGCGGTCGCTCACCCGGAACGACAGCCGCGCCGTTTTCTTGGAGGCGAGAACCCGACTGGCGGCGAAACGAGGTCATCTCAAGTTATTTCTCGCGGAACCGGTAGCCTAGTCCGTAGAGCGTTTCGATCGAGTCGAACTCGTCATCCACCTCGCGGAATTTCTTGCGCAGCCTCTTGATGTGGCTATCGATGGTGCGATCGTCGACGTAGATCTGGTCGTCATACGCGGCATCCATCAGTTGGTCGCGGCTTTTTACGTGCCCGGGCCGGTTTGCCAACGCCTGGAGAATAAGAAACTCAGTCACGGTAAGACGAACCGATCGACCGTGCCACGTGCAGGCATGGCGCGCCGTATCCATGATGAGGGGCCCCCGCACAATCGGGGTGCCGGCGCCCGGCTCCGTCGCATCCTTTGGTGTGCTGGTATCGGCACGTCGCAGCACTGCCCGAACGCGCTCCAACAGCAATCGTTGCGAGAAAGGTTTCCGAATGTAATCGTCCGCGCCCATTTTCAGGCCCAACACCTCGTCGATCTCGTCATCCTTCGATGTCAGGAATATCGCCGGAGTCGTGCTGGTCCGCCGAAGCCGGCTGAGCAGCTCGTGACCGTCCATCCGCGGCATCTTAATGTCGAGAATGACGAGATCTGCCGGTTTCTTGGTCAGGCCGTCGAGCGCCTCTTGGCCATCGGCGTAGGTGTCCACCGCGAAGCCTTCGGCCTCGAGCGCAATGGAGACAGAGGTAAGGATGTTTCGGTCGTCGTCGACGAGTGCAATTGTGGCGGCCACCGGTGTCCTCGACCCTATGGGAAACTGGGCTCTCTATGTGACCGAATCTAGGCATTAGTAGGGCGGAATACCATGAAGGCTTGCCGGAACTTGGATTGAGGGCGTTTGCCGAATGGCCGCGGCTGATACCTTGAACGGCCGATTTTACGGTGGGCGGACGCTCAAGTTACAGTTTATCGGTTGTAGCGAGCCTCCTTTGGCCAGAAGACGACCCACATCCCAGTCCGCGGGTCTACAGGTTGGAGCAAAAGATGACCATGCCGAGCGAGCCGGTCGCCATCGCCCGCCGAATCATTCGTGGCGCGCTGACGGGCGCTTTGGCGACAATTGCTCAAGATACAGACTCCGGCATGCCTTACGCCTCCCTGGTGCTGGTCGCCACGCGGAGCGACGGGCGGCCGGTGTTGCTGCTCTCAGCACTTGCCGAACATACGAAGAATCTCTTGGCGGACAGTCGCGCCAGTCTGATGGTCGACGCGATTGACGGTCTGGCCAGCCCGCTGACCGGCCCACGGGTTACATTGCAGGGCGACCTGGTGAAGGCAGCAAACGACCTGGCCCGGGCCCGTTATTTGGCGCGCCACCCCGATGCTGAGGCATACGTTGGGTTTGCCGACTTTTCTTTCTTTCAGTTTGAGCCGAAACGCGTGCATCTCGTCGCCGGGTTTGGCGCAATTCACTGGCTCGATTGGGCGGATGTCGCGACGCCGGTCGCCCTTGCCGCAGACTTAATGAGGGACGAAGCGTCGATCCTTGACCATGTGAACGCCGATCACGGTGCGGCTGTCGCGGGAATAGCTGCGGCGGCCGGTGGCAGGTCCGGAGAGTGGCGAATGACCGGCTGCGACCCGGACGGGTGCGATCTGCGCCTGGGCGGCGAGTCCCTCCGCGTGGATTTCGCCGAGCCGGTGCACGCCGGGAGCGATGTACGGAAGCAACTGGTCCGCCTTGCTGATACGGCGCGAAAGTCTTGATTTATCCCCAACAATTGGGCCACGGACGGGCCTAAGCGGTTGCGCGCGAATCGGCGGCTAACTACGGTTGGCGACCGCAGGAGAGGCGTTGGAGGACTGGGTGCACGGCAGCCTTGAGGATATCGGAATTCGCAACACCGGCACGGTTCATTGGAACCTTGCCGCGCCCCGGCTCTATGAAGAAGCGATCCTGCGCCGCGAGGGCAGACTTGCAGACGGCGGCGCCCTGGTCGTGCTAACTGGGGTCCATACCGGCCGCTCTGCGAGCGACAAGTTTATTGTCCGCGAGCCCGCGAACGAGGCCAACATTTGGTGGGGCGCGGTCAATAAGGACATCGATCTAGCGCATTACGAAACACTGCGAAATCGGATGATGGCGTACCTGCAGGGGCGTGATCTCTTTGTCCAGGATTGCTGGGCTGGTGCTGACGCTCGTTACCGCCTTGGGATACGCGTCGTCACCGAAGCCGCCTGGCACAGCCTGTTTGCGCAAAACATGTTCATCGCGCCGACGGCTGCCGAGCTTGCGGCTTTTCAGCCGGATTTCACAATCATCCAGGCGCCGGGTTTTGAAGCCGATCCCGCGATCGACGGCACGCGTAGCGGCACATTTATTGTCGTCAATTTTGCCGACAAGACGGTGTTGATTGGTGGCACGTCGTACGCGGGCGAGATCAAGAAGTCTGTGTTCTCAATCCTCAACTACCTGCTGCCTGAAAGCAGCGTGCTGCCGATGCATAGTTCGGTGAACGTTGGGGCGCAAGGCGATTCGGCGATCTTCTTTGGTCTGTCGGGGACTGGAAAGACGACGCTTTCTGCCGATCCGAACCGCCGGTTGGTTGGGGACGACGAGCACGGATGGAGCGACAACGGCCTGTTCAACTTTGAAGGCGGGTGCTACGCCAAAGTCATCCGCCTCAATGCCGATGCCGAGCCGGAAATTTTTGCAACGACCGGTCGGTTTGGAACTGTCTTGGAGAATGTCGTCGTCGACGATGCGGCGCGCACGCTTAATCTCGAGAGCGCGCACCACACCGAGAATACCCGTGCGTCCTATCCGATCGATTTTATTCCCAACACGATTGAGTCGGGGGTCGCGGGCCATCCGCGCCACGTGATTATGTTGACGGCGGATGCCTTCGGTGTTTTGCCGCCGATCTCGCGGCTCACCCCGGAGCAGGCGATGTACCATTTCCTTTCCGGCTATACCGCAAAGGTGGCGGGTACGGAAAAGGGCCTCGGTAACGAACCAGAGGCAACGTTCTCAACGTGTTTTGGCGCGCCATTCATGCCACGGCATCCGTCGGTATACGCGAAACTTCTGGGCGAAAAGATTGTCTCGCAGAATGTCACCTGCTGGCTGGTGAATACCGGTTGGACTGGCGGGGCCTACGGTGTCGGCGAGCGTATGTCGATCAAGTACACCCGGGCGCTCCTCAACGCAGCGCTCCACGGCGGGCTGGATTCGGTCAAGTTTGGCGTGGATCCGCACTTCGGTCTGAGCGTTCCTCAGACTTGCGATGGCGTGCCGTCAAATGTTCTAAACCCACGCGACACGTGGTCCGACAAAAGCGCCTATGAGAAAACCGCCGCCAATCTTGTCGGCCGATTCGAGCAGAACTTTGTTCAGTTCGAACCGTATGTCGAGACCGGCATCCGCGCGGCGGCACCGCGGGCAGCCGCGTAGTCGGCGAAACGACCGTCTGACCGCTCTGATCGGCGCGCGCCGCTGCCGCCGAAACCCGGGGGACGTGATATTCAGGTTCGCCTCGCCGATCTAGTTGCGACCGATGCCTTCGCGGCGAGGCTCAGCCGCTCTTTGCGCAAAGGCGATTTTGTCGCGTTGCGGGGCGAACTTGGCGTCGGCAAGACGGTGGTTGCCCGGCAGATTATTCGAACCATCGGCGGCGTTCCCGCCGAAGAGGTGGCAAGCCCGACTTTCAACCTGGTGCTGATCTATGGCTACCCGCACATGATCATCTGGCACTTCGATCTCTATCGGATCAATGCGCCCGAGGAGACATGGGAATTGGGTTTGGAGGATGCACTGGCCGAAGGTATCGCACTCGTCGAATGGCCGGAACGACTTGGTCAATATCTTCCTGAGGATCGGATAGACGTTGTCTTGAGCTATGAGGGCTCCGGCCGGGTTGCCAAAATTACCGGGCGCGGCGCCCACAAAGATCGCATTGAAGCCGAGGACTGGAGCGCGTGAGCGACCGCCTGCCATTGGCGCGGCAGTTTCTGGCGGACGCGGGCTGGGCCGGTGCGCGTCTCGAGCCCTTGAGCGGCGATGCATCGTTCCGCCGATATTTCAGAGTTCTCAGCGGCCTGCGCCCCGCGATATTGATGGATGCACCACCGGGGCGCGAAGACGTGCGGCCGTTTATGCGGGTCGGACGCGCGCTCCGCGGCTTCGGATATAGCGCGCCCGAGATTTTTGCGGCTGACCCCGAGAACGGGTTTTTATTACTCGAGGATCTGGGCGACGATCTCTACAACGCGGTCATTGCCCGCGGTGAATCCGAGCCAACCCTCTATATGGCCGCGATCGAATTGCTCCGAGATCTGCACAAGCGTCACGTGCCGCTGGGCACGCCATCCTTCGACAATACGCGGGCCTTCCGCGAGGTTCGGCTGTTCGTCGAATGGACACTACCCGCGCTTCTGGGCGGACCGGTTCCGGCGGCGGCGATCGATGCGTTCGAGACCCACTGGGGTGAGATTCTTCCGCCCCTGCTTCAAGAACGGCCAGTCCTCACGTTGTTTGATTTTCACGCGGAGAATCTGATCTGGCTGCCGCAACGAACCCGCTTGCGCCGGATCGGTCTGCTGGATTACCAAGATGCGGTGGCCGGCGCGGCGTCGTATGACGTGGTCTCGTTGCTGGAAGACGCGCGGCGCGATGTTTCGCCCAGCGTCGTTCAGGTGGCGCTAGACCACTATTTGAACGGGGCAACGCCAGCGGCGCGTGAGGCGTTCTTGCTGTCCTATGCTTTGGCGGGGGCGCAGCGAAACACCAGAATACTCGGCGTGTTTGCGCGCCTGTTTTTACGCGACGGAAAGAGTGGCTATCTCAAACTTATGCCACGGGTTTGGGGCCACCTGGAGACCGATCTGGCCTCGCCTCCGTTGGCGCCGCTGCGCGCTTGGTTTGACCGTTACGTGCCTGCACCGTTGCGGCGTGCCGCGCCGATACCGGAGGCGTTTGCCATCGCAGCTACCGCATCATGACGACAGAGCCGCGCGCGGCGATTGTGCTCGCTGCCGGGTTGGGCCGACGGCTTGGGCCGATCGGGCAACGCACGCCGAAACCGCTGGTCCGTGTCGGCGATAAAGCGCTGATCGATCATGTGCTCGACGAGTTGGCGGTTGCGGGGATCTCGGCAGCGGTGGTCAATGTCCACCACCTAGCGGCTCAACTGCAGGCGCATTTGGCGGCGCGCGATCCTCACCAGCTGCCGCGCGTCACGATTTCTGACGAAACCGATGGCCTGCTTGATACCGGTGGTGGTGTCGCGCAGGCGCTTTCATTGTTCGAGTCAGCGACGTTTGTCCTTGCGGCGAGCGATGTGGTGCGCAGGGGTGCTGGACTAGAGCGACTCATCGATGCATGGGACGATCAAGTCATGGACGTTCTGATGCTGCTTCAACCCCGAGAATCGGCCACGGGTTTCGACGGCGCCGGCGACTTCTTTCAAGATGACGAGGCCCGTCTCGTTCGACGCGGGGAGGAAGCACAGGCGCCGTACGTTTATGCCGGCCTCCTAATCTGTCATCGGCGCGTCTACGACAATGTTCCTGCGGGGCCGTTTTCCAACAACCTGGTCTGGGATCGGGCGATCGCGGCAGGACGGCTTTTTGGAGTCGTGCATGGCGGCGATTGGTTTCATGTTGGCACCCCAGCGGCGATTGCGCTCGCAGAACGCGCGCTCGAGGATTGAATGATCAGCGACCGACAAGGCGATCTATTTGATGGGGCGGGCGACGAAGCGACGAGCGTCGTCGCGAACGTCTGCACGATCCCCGCCGGAACGCCGTTTGTCGACGCCCTTGCTGCCGGATTGATTGAACGCTACGGGCGAGAACCGGGCCTCAGTCGCGTTCGCGTACTGTTGCCGACACGGCGCTCGGTGCGCGCCTTACAGGAAGCGTTTCTGCGCCAAAGCGGCGGCCGACCTATGTTGTTGCCGCACATCCGGCCGATTGGCGATATCGACGTCGACGAACTGGCACTCGATTCACTCATCGCCGAAGCGATGGGCAGCGAGGGCGGCGGGCTCGCGGACATTCCGCCAGCGACCCCCGCGGTTCTGCGACAACTGCTGCTGACCTCGATCATTATCAAGTGGAGTCGCCGGTACGACGCGGCCCCTAGCGAGCCCGGTCATGCCGCAAGTCTCGCGCGCGAACTCGCGGGCCTGATCGATCAAGTGCAGACCGAAGAATTGTCATTCGACGGCTTGAAGCATCTGGTGCCAGACGGCCTCGCGCACCATTGGCAGAAGACGCTCGAGTTCCTGCAGATTGTCACGCACGAGTGGCCGAATGTGTTGGCAACCATGGGCTTTATCGATCCCGCTGCTTACCGAAACCGGCTGTTGGCCACGATGGCCAATCAATGGCGCCGGGCGCCGCCGGGCGATCCCATTGTCGCGGCGGGCTCGACGGGCAGCATCCCGGCAACAGCGAATTTGCTCGGCGCCATTGCGGCGCTGCCGCAGGGGACCGTTGTCCTGCCGGGTTTGGACCAACGACTCGATGACGCCGCCTGGGAAATGATCGGGCAGACTCATCCTCAATTCGGCATGAAACAACTGCTTGGAAGAATTGGCGTCGCGCGCGCCCAGGTGACCCATTGGGATCGTACCCAGCGTGAACAATATCGTTCTCACTTGTTTTCAGAGGTGATGCGTCCGGCCGAGTCGACTGACCAGTGGCACCGCACGCGCGATCTGCCCGAAGGGGTTCTTGACGGTATCACGCGGATCGAATGTCCTGGTCCGCGCGAGGAGGCTGGCGTCGTCGCACTGCTCTTGCGTGAGGCGCTTGAAGTACCGGGCAAGACCGCGGCCTTGGTCACGGCTGATCGCGCCTTGGCGCGCCGGGTTGCCGCGGAACTTCAGCGCTGGCGGCTCGATGTTGACGATTCAGGCGGCGTGCCGCTGAGCCAGACAGCCGCCGGCGCCTTTGTGCGCCTCATCTTGCGCATGCTTGCCGACGACGTTGCGCCGGTGGCGCTGCTGGCGGCGCTCAAGCATCCACTCGCGGCTGGTGGCGATGCGCCCGGTCGATTTCGGGCGCGCGTTCGGCAACTTGAACTTGCTGTTTTGCACGGTCCACGGCCCGGCGCCGGATTCAAGGGCCTGCGGGTCGCCTTGGCGCGCCGTAAGGCGCCCGACGACTTGCGGACATGGCTGCGGCAATTGGAAAGATCTGCGAAACCGTTGATGGCCGCTTTGCGCCGCCCTAATGCGCCGTTGGAGGCGCTGGTTAGCGCCCACCTCGGTTTCGCAGAGGAACTTGCCGCCAGCGATGACGCAGCGGGATCGGAACGTCTGTGGCAGGGCGACGCCGGTGAATCGCTGTCAGACCTGTTTCGCGAGATCATCGAAGGGGTCGCCGGGCTTCCCAACGTCCGAGGTGCCGATTATCCGGCGCTAATCGAGGAACTGATGGCCGATCGCGTCGTGCGACCGCGATTTGGCGGTCATCCCCGTCTCGCCATCTGGGGCCCGCTGGAGGCTCGGTTGCAGCAAGCTGACCTCTTGATCCTCGGCGGTTTGAACGAAGGTAAATGGCCACCGGAAACCGAATCCGATCCGTGGCTTAGCAGACCGATGCGACATCGGTTCGGCTTGCCGCTGCCGGAACGTCGCATCGGGCTCTCGGCCCACGATTTCGTTCAAAGTGCGTGCGCCCCCGAGGTCGTGCTTACGCGGGCGCTGAAAGTTGAAGGCACGCCTACGGTCGCGTCGCGCTGGTTGCTTCGCCTAGAAACGTTGGTTGGCGCGCCGCAAGAGGTCGAGGCCGCTCGGGCTGCGCGCTACCTCGGTTGGATGCAGCGGCTCGATTGGGATGGCGTCGCGCACCCGGTTGCGCCGCCGTCGTTTTCGCCGCCGGTCGCGGCGCGGCCACGCGAGCTTTCGGCGACCGATGTCGAATTGCTGGTGCGCAATCCATATGGGGTGTACGCGAAGAAAGTATTGGGCTTGCGGCCGCTTGATCCAATCGACTCCGAGCCGGGCGCGGCCGACCGGGGATCGTTCATCCACCAGGCGCTCGACGATTTTGTTTCTGCCTATACCGATATCTTGCCCGACAACGCCGTGGAAGAGCTTCACCGGTTCGGCAAGAAGGCCTTCGGTGACACGTTGAACGAACCAATTGTGGCGGCGTTTTGGTGGCCGTGGTTCGAACAGATCGCGGACTGGTTCATTGGGTTCGAACGGACGCGGCGACAAACCACCAAGACGATTGTCAGTGAGGCAAAGGGCCGTTGGACCTTCGACGGCCCGCACGGGCCGCTCACGGTCACCGCCAAAGCCGACCGAATTGATCGGCTGCCGGATGGATCGTTGTCCGTCATCGACTACAAGACCGGCGCGGTGCCACGACAGGAAGATGTCAAACTCGGGCTCAGTCCCCAATTGTCGGTTGAGGCCGTTATTGCTGAGGAGGGCGGCTTTGAGGGCATTCCGCCGACGCCGGTTTCTGAGCTGGCGTATTGGAAACTCGGCGGTGCGGCCGCGGGAAAGCTACATCCGGTTCGTGTCAATGAGGATGAAGGCGGCATTGCGGCGCTGATTGCCGAAGCGCGGAACGGCATCGAGGCGATCATCTACAAATTCGATAACCCTGACACACCCTATCTGTGTCGCCCTCGCCCGTTCGCCGAGCCGCGGTTCGACGACTACGAGCACCTTGCCCGTTTCAAGGAATGGGCGGCGGAAGGCGAGGTGGAAGGATGAACCTGCCGCTCGCGAACAGCGCACGGGTCAAGAGTGCCGAGCAGTATAGCGGCGGCGACCCCACCCAGAACGTTTGGGTCGCCGCGTCAGCCGGCTCGGGCAAGACCAGCGTACTGGTCGATAGATTGTTGCGGCTATTGCTTCAGGGCGTCGAGCCGCACCGCCTGCTGTGTCTGACTTTTACCAAGGCGGCCGCTGCCGAAATGTCCGATCGACTGTTTCGCGAACTGAGCCGGTGGGTCGTGCAAACCGATCTCGAATTGATGGCGACATTACGCGAGACGACTGGCGCCGATGTCGATCCGGCGACGCTAATCTTCGCTCGTCGGTTGTTTGCACGCGTTCTCGAAACACCTGGCGGGTTGCGCATCCAAACCATTCACGGGTTTTGCGAATCGCTTCTGGCACGCTTTCCGTTGGAGGCAGGTCAACCGCCCAATTTCGAAGTTTTCGACGATCGTCGTGCGCTCGACCTCTTGGCGAATGCGCGCGACGGCGTCTTGCTCGATGCCGCGGAAGACGACGGGTTGAGTCATGCGCTGACCACGATCAGCGGTCGAATTGGGGAACTCCGATTTCTCGATGTGATCAACAGGTTGGTGGGCGAACGAGGCCGCATCGATCGACTCATCACCCGGTGTGGCGGCATCGCGAAGCTCGTCGAGGCGACCTTCAGAAAGCTCGACGTCGCACCGGGCGAAACCGAAGCAACTGTGGTCGGGGCAGCGTGTGCGGGCGACTTCAACGAACCCGGGCTGCGCGCCGCGGCGGACGTGCTCTTGCGTGGATCGAAAACAGATGTGGCGCGGGGCGAAGTTTTGGCGGCATGGCTTCGGCGTGATGCCCATGATCGTGCGACTTCGTTTGACGATTACGTGGCCGCTTATCTGACCAACGATGGAACGATCCGTAAGACCCTACTGACGAAAGCCTCGCGAGAACGCATGCCCGAGGCCGACGACATTCTCGAGAAGGAAGCGGAACGTATCCTGGCTGTTTCTGAGCGTCGTCGGGCGGTCAATGTGGCAATTGGGACTGCGGCCTTGCTCGAACTCGGTGACGCTATTTTGACGCGCTATCAAGAGGCCAAGCGGGCGCGCAACGCCCTTGATTACGACGATTTGATATTGCGCGCCCGGTCGCTGCTCACGCAGAGCGATATTACGGCTTGGATTTTGTTCAAGCTCGACGGTGGCATCGACCACATTCTGGTGGACGAGGCGCAGGACACCAGCCCCGAGCAATGGGAGGTGATATTCGCGTTGGCCGAGGAGTTCTTCGCGGGCGTGGGCGCACGCGATACCTTGCGCACCGTGTTCGTGGTCGGTGACGAAAAGCAATCGATCTACAGCTTTCAGGGTGCAGACCCGAAGGCGTTCGAAGAAATGCGTCACCTTTTTCGCGATCGAGCCAAAGGCGCTGGCACCGGGTGGCAGCAGGTTCCCCTGCTGACGTCCTACCGCTCGGTGCCGGTCGTTTTGGAGTTCGTCGACCGCGTGTTCCGCGATGCCAGCGCGCGTGAAGGTGTAACCTTCGACGCCGAATGGAGTCCTCATAGCGCTTTTCGACAAGGCTTCGGCGGCCTTGTCGAAGTTTGGCCGACCATTACCGCGACCGACCCTGAGAAGATTCCATGGGATGCGCCGATACGACAGGTCTTGGCATCGAGCGCTGAAGCGAAGCTGGCCATTCGTATTGCTCGAACCATTGGGAAGTGGATCGACCAGGACGAAATGCTGATCGCGCGGAACCGACCGGTCCGTCCCGAAGACATCATGATTCTTGTGCGCCGCCGCGGCCTCTTCTTCGAAGAAATGGTGTTGGCACTCAAGAAAGAAGGCGTTCCCGTCGCCGGTGCCGACCGGATGATTTTGACCAAACAGCTCGTCGTTGAGGATCTCATTGCGCTCGGCCGCTTTGTCCTGCTGCCCGATGACGACTTGACGCTGGCGGAAGTGTTGAAGGGGCCGTTTTGCGGATTCGACGACGCGGCGTTGTTCGATCTGGCCGCCGGTCGCGGCAAGAATCATTTGTGGGCAGTCCTGCAAGATCGTCGGAATGAGAGTGCCGACTTCGGTGCCGCACACCAGTTTCTCGTCGAGGTCATGAATCTGGCGGATCATGTCACGCCCTATGATTTCTATGCCGCCGTGCTGGGCGGGGGTGGGCGTGCCAAGCTTTTGGGGCGGCTCGGTCGTGAGGCCGAAGATCCGATGGACGAGTTCATGTCTCGGGCTCTGGCGTTCGAGCGCGATCACGCGCCGTCGCTAGAGGGCTTCTTGCGCTGGATCGAAGTCGACGAGGCAGAGGTCAAACGCGATTTGGAGCAGGCCCGTAATCAGGTCCGCGTCATGACTGTCCACGGCGCAAAAGGTTTGCAGGCGCCGGTGGTGATTCTGCCGGACACATGCACGCTACCGCTCGAAGACAGTCCGTTCTTTTGGACCGACGACACTGATGCAGCACTGCTGCTATGGCCGGCGCGCAAAGACGGCGACGACGCCTTGTCGCGCGACGCCCGTGAGCGCACCCGAGAGGATCGTGATCGGGAGTATCGCCGCCTGCTTTACGTCGCCATGACTCGGGCCGAGGACCGGCTCTATGTCTGTGGATGGGAAACCCGAAATCGCCGGGCCAAGGGCTGCTGGTACGATCTGATGGCGGTCGCCGTTGAAGAACTTGGCGAGGAAGTCGAGGTCGATTTCGGCGAGGAGGCCGGCCCGCAAAAGGCGTGGCGGTGTATCGGCACGCAGGTGGCGACTGTTGCGGCGACACCTGAGCAACAAGACCTGCCATTCGCGACGCAACCTCTGCCGGCGTGGATTGGCCAGGCGCCGCCGCGCGAGCCGTTTCCGCCGCGCCCGCTGTCGCCGTCCCGTCCGAGCGGCGATGAGCAGACGGTTCGATCACCCCGCGACGACGATCGCGACCGCTTCCGGCGGGGCAACATTATCCACCGCCTCTTACAGTTTTTGCCGGAGGTGCCGGGCGATCGCAGAGGCGATGTTGCGGCGCGGTTTGTCGGGCAATCCGGATTTGGGTTTGATCGTGGACAGCAGCACAATATTGTCGCCGAGACGATTGCCGTGCTGAGCCATCCAGACTTTGCCCGCGTATTTGCACCGGGATCGTTGGCCGAAGCGCCGATCGCTGGGGTCATTGGCGACACAGTGGTGTCGGGTCAGGTTGACCGTCTAGCGATTTCCGACAGCGAGATATTGATTGTCGACTTCAAGACCAATCGTGACGCGCCCGAGACTGTGGCGGGCATTCCAGCCGGCTACATCCGTCAGATGGCGCTGTATAGCGCGGTGCTGTCGCGTGTTTTCCCCGATCACACGATACGCGCCGCATTGCTATGGACAGATACGGCGCTGTTGATGACTATTCCCGATTCGCTTCTTCGAACCGCGACGCCTTGACCCTCTGCCGAGCCCTACCTACAGTTTGAAATAAGCCCCTGTGGCATTCCGTTCCTCAATCCAAGGATTTTCCCATGCCGACAACCAAGGTCACTGATTCGTCGTTCGAGAACGACGTGCTGAAAGCGAGCGGGCCGGTCGTCGTCGACTATTGGGCCGAATGGTGTGGGCCGTGCAAGCAAATCGGTCCGGCGCTGGAGGAGATCTCCAATGAGTTGGACGGCAAAGTCACCGTTGCCAAGTTGAATATTGATGAGAATCCGCAAGTGCCGGGAAAATACGGCATCCGCGGTATTCCCACTTTGATGTTGTTCAAAGATGGCAAGGTCGCCTCGACGAAAGTCGGCCCTCTACCGAAGAGCAAACTGCTGGAATGGATTCAATCCGAGATCTGAGCGGGCCAACATAAGAGAACCCGGGCGGCGCAGGTGCCGCCCTTTTTTCTGTCAGACGATGGTGTTCCCATTGGACCGAAGGACGGACCCGGCGAGATAGAGCGATCCGCAAATGAGGACGCGCGGCCGCGGGTCACGGTCTGCGATAAGCGCCAAACCGGCTTCGATGGAGTCGCTTGGCTCGGCGGCGAACCCGGCGGCTTTCGCCACTTCGGCGAGCTCGTCGGCCGGTAACGCATTGGGCTCGCCGGGGATAGGGACGCACAGGATGCTCGCCGGTCCGCCTCGCAGGTTGGAAAAGAACCTAGACGCATCTTTTGTCTGCATCATGCCGATAATGGCGTGGGTCGTGCGGTGGTCCTCGGCGCGGTCGATGATCCACCTGGCAAGGACAGTCGCGGCCCCCTCGTTGTGGCCGCCGTCGAGCCATAGTTCGGAATCCGCCGGCAACAAATCCGAAAGGGGCCCGGCGTCCAATCGCTGCAATCGCGCCGGCCATGATGCCGTCGCCAAGCCATGAGAAATCGCGCTTTGGTCGATGGCCGGATCGTTCAACAACATCGCCGCCGCCGCTGCCAACCCGGCGTTTTCATGCTGGTGCGGTCCGACCAACGACAATGCGCCGAGTGTCAGGTGTCGATCACCAAGGCGGACGGCAAACGGCGGGCCGTTGTCGAACGACCAATCTCTTTCGTGTAGGAACAATGGCGATCCGGTAATTTTCGCGGCGGTTGCAATTGTCACGGACGCTTCATTCGGTTGCGGTCCGACGATAATTGGGACCCCAGCGCGCATGATCCCTGCTTTCTCGTGGGCGATCTCGCCCAGCGTATCGCCGAGGAAGCGCTGGTGATCGTAGGAAATCGGGGTGATGACAGAAAGTGCGGTCGTCTCGCAAACGTTCGTGGTGTCTAGTCGCCCGCCTAGACCGACCTCCAGTAGGACATAATCCGCGGGGTGACGAGAGAACGCGAGCAAGGCGGCAACGGTCGTGATCTCGAAGAAGGTGATTGGATCTTCCCCGTTTGCTTGATCGCACTCGTCGAACAACGCCTCGAGCTCTTGGTCGCTAATCAATCCTGAGGGAAGTCTGATGCGTTCGTTGAAACGAAGCAGGTGCGGCGAGGTATAGCAATGCACGCGGCGCCCACTGCGCTCAATGATGGAGCGTAAATCGGCCACCACCGATCCCTTGCCGTTGGTGCCGGCAACGTGCACCGCCGGCGGCAGCGACTTCTGCGGATTGCCCAGGCGATGCAGCAAACGCGTAATTCGCTCGAGGGAAAGATCGATTGACTTGGGGTGCAGCTGCGTGAAGCGCTGCAAATAGAGGTCGATTTTCACTTTTCGACCTAAGAGGCGGTGGCGTCTTCGACAGGTTCCTTGCGTGGCGTGGCCACCGCGGGCCGGTGCGTATTCATGAGGAGGTCGAGTATCTGAGATAGTTTGGCGCGCAGCTCGTGCCGATGAACGACCATATCGATCATGCCGTGTGCGAGAAGAAACTCTGCCCGCTGAAACCCGTCGGGAAGCTGCTCGCGAATGGTTTCCTCGATAACCCGGGGGCCGGCAAATCCGACGAGCGCCCCTGGCTCGGCAATCGAAACGTCGCCTAACATGGCGTATGACGCGGTGACACCACCGGTTGTGGGGTCGGTCAAGACGACGATGTAAGGCAAGCGCGCTTCTCGGACCAGTTCAACGGCAATAGTGGTGCGCGGCATTTGCATCAGGGACAGGATTCCCTCTTGCATTCGGGCGCCGCCAGCTGCGGCAAACACGATGAGCGCCGCTTCTTGCAGGACCGCTAGCCGGGCTGCGGCGATCAATGCCTCGCCCGCGGCTAGTCCCATTGAGCCACCCATGAATGCAAAATTTTGGACCGCGATGACGGCACTCTGGCCATCGACGGTCCCGTGGGCGACCACGACGGCCTCGTCCTCGCCGGTTTTGGCGCGGCTATCGCGAAGGCGATCGGTGTAGCGTTTCTGGTCGCGGAACTTCAAAGGGTCGACAAGGACGTCGGGCAATTCGATTCGGGTGTGACGGCCCTCGTCGAACAGCGCAGCAAATCGTTGGTTCGGACCGATTCTAAGATGATGATCGCATGACGGACAGATGTGCTGATTTTCCTCTAAGTCGCGGTGAAACAGCATTTGTCCGCAACTCGGGCACTTCGACCAAAGGTTCTCGGGAACGTCGCGTTGGCGCGAAAAAGCGCGCATTTTCGGACGGACAAAGTTGGTAAGCCAGTTCATTGGACGTTCAATCTATCATTCTGTGACCCGCCGGTCACGAGTCGCGCGCGCCGTGAACGCCGCGCGCGATGTCGCGTACCAGGGCAAG
Source organism: Pseudomonadota bacterium (assembly GCA_027622715.1). Taxonomy (GTDB): domain Bacteria; phylum Pseudomonadota; class Alphaproteobacteria; order SHVP01; family SHVP01; genus CALJDF01. Next base: position 20,496 of record JAQBYN010000016.1, read on the forward strand.
GGTGCGCTCGACCGTGTGCGCTGTCGCGCGGCCGTCGTCGTCGAGGCTCTCTTGAATTGTGGTGACAATCGCCGAGCCGACGACTGCCGCGTCTGCCGTTCTGGCAATTTCGGCGGCTTGCGCGGCGTTGCGAATGCCGAATCCCACCGCAATTGGCAGGGCTGTGTGGCGGCGCAATCGGACCACCGCGCTTGCGACTTCGGCGCTATCGGCGCTCTTGGTACCGGTGATACCGGCGATCGACACGTAGTAGACGAACCCGGAGGTGTTAGTGAGGACAGTGGGCAACCGTTCGTCGTCAGTGGTCGGTGAGACTAGCCGGATAATACTCAATCCGCGCGACAGTGCCGGGACGCATAGTTCGTCGTCGTGCTCGGCTGGCAAGTCCACGACAATCAGTCCGTCGACGCCGGCCTTATCGGCATCCGACAAGAAGCGATCGACGCCGTAGCTGTAGATCGGATTGTAGTAGCCCATCAGAATGATCGGGGTCTCGGGGTCGTGCTGGCGGTGGTCGGCGACCAACGCCAAGACATCGGCAAGCTTTGTGCCGGCGCGCAGCGCCCGCAAGCTGGATGCCTGGACCGCCGGCCCGTCGGCCATCGGATCGGAGAACGGCATGCCCACTTCGATGATGTCCGCACCGGCTTCGGGTAGGCCGCGCAATAAGGTGGCACAGGTCGCGCGATCTGGATCACCGCCGGTGATGAAGGGCACGAATGCGGCGCGATTGTCAGCGCGTAACCGGGCAAAGCAACGGGCGAGGCGGTCGCTCATTCCAGGCTCACGCCAATCGCGGCTGCCACCGTGAAAACGTCTTTGTCACCGCGCCCGCACATGTTCATCAAAATAATGTGGTCCGCCGGGAGCGATGGCGCCATCCGCATGACGTGCGCCAAGGCGTGACTGGGCTCAAGCGCCGGGATGATGCCCTCAAGTTTGCAGCACAGCTGAAAAGCCTCAAGCGCTTCGGCGTCGGTCGCCGAGACATAGCTGACCCGCCCCTGATCCTTGAGCCAAGAATGTTCCGGCCCAATCCCTGGGTAGTCGAGTCCGGCCGATATCGAATGGGCCTCGGTAATCTGCCCGTCGTCGTCTTGCAGCAAATAGGTCCGATTGCCGTGGAGCACGCCCGGGCGGCCCCGGGTGAGAGACGCTGCGTGCGCGTCGGTGTCTATCCCCTTGCCGGCCGCCTCGACGCCGACGATCGCGACATCTTTGTCGTCAAGAAAAGGATGGAACAACCCCATCGCGTTGCTACCGCCGCCAACGCAAGCGACCAACGTGTCGGGCAGGCGGCCTTCCCGCTCGGTCATTTGCTCGCGGGCCTCACGACCGATGACCGATTGGAACTCGCGCACCATTTCCGGGTAGGGATGCGGACCCGCCACGGTGCCGATGATGTAAAACGTGTCGTGAACGTTTGCGACCCAGTCGCGCAACGCCTCGTTCATCGCGTCTTTCAACGTCCGCGACCCGGACGTCACGGGCCTGACTTCGGCGCCGAGCAGCTTCATACGAAAAACGTTGGGCTGCTGACGGGCGATATCGGTCTCGCCCATGTAGACGATGCAAGGCATCCCGAATAACGCGGCGACGGTCGCCGTTGCGACGCCGTGCTGTCCGGCGCCGGTTTCGGCGATGATTCGAGTCTTACCCATGCGCCGTGCTAGCAGGATCTGACCCATGCAGTTATTGATCTTGTGAGATCCGGTGTGATTGAGCTCGTCGCGTTTGAAATAGACCTTCGCGCCGCCAAGGTGTTCCGTCAGCCGCTTCGCGAAATAGAGCGGGCTGGGCCGGCCAACGTAGTCGCGCAAATATTCGTCCAACTCGGCGCGAAAGGCCGCGTCACTGCGCGCAATATTCCATGCCTTTTCCACCGAAAGAATGAGAGGCATTAGTGTTTCGGCGACAAACCGTCCGCCAAAAATACCGTAATTGCCGTTCTCGTCGGGCCCGGTCCGGAATGAGTTCGCGGTCGTCATCAGCTAAAGGCCGCCGGCCGCTGAGAGGAAAGCCGCAATCTTCTGCGGATCTTTGATCCCGCGGACAGTCTCAACACCTGAGGATACGTCGACATGACGTGCCCCAGAGGCAGACACCGCTTCGGCCAAATTGCCGGCGTTTAGCCCGCCTGCCAGGAACCACGGCAGCGCCGGGTTAATGTCCGCCAAAAGCGTCCAGTCGAAGGCGTAGGCGTTTCCGCCCGGCAACGCGTCATCTGCCTGGGCCTTGGCGTCGTATAGCAACATATCCGCGACGCCTTCGTATTGTTTGGCCGCTGAGACGTCTTCGGTCGACGACACCGAGATGGTCTTGATGATGGCACAACCCGACTGCCGCCGGATGTCCGCGACGCGATCCGGCGATTCATTGCCGTGGAGTTGCAGCATATCGGCGTTCAGGGAATCAAGAATCACGGCGATCTCTTCGTCCGATGGATTAACCACTACCGCAACCTTCTTGACCGACTTCGGTACGTGAAGCCCTAGATCGCTGGCTAATTCGGGGTGGACGTTGCGCGGGCTGGGCGGGAAAAACATGAACCCGACGAATTGCGCGCCACCATGGACGGCGGCATCGACGTCGTTGCGGGTCGAAAGGCCGCAAATCTTGACACCGATATTCACGTCAGGCTGCCCGGCTGCCTAAGCTTAACCGAATCGCTTGCGCCGCTGCTGCAGGGTCGTTGGCCGCCGTGATCGGCCGCCCTATAACCAGAACATCTGCACCGCGTTCCAACGCCTCCGCTGGCGTCATGGTTCTCTTTTGATCGCCCACCGCGCTGCCCTCGGGGCGGATACCCGGCACGACCAATTTGAAATCGGGTCCGCACGCGACCCGTAGCGCGGAGATCTCACGCGCCGAACAGACCACACCGGCGAGGCCTGCGTGTTGCGCAAGTGCCGCGAGGCGCAGAACGTGATCCTGGGGCGAGCCCGTGATCCCGATGCTCTCAAGATCGCGGGCATCCAGGCTTGTCAGCACCGTGACGCCGAGAACCCACGGTGGTGAATCCGATTCCTGGGCTGCGGCCAAAGCTGATTCCATCATTGCGGTGCCGCCGGAAGCATGAACGTTGATCATGGCCGGATGAAGCACACAGGCCGCACGGACGGCGCCGGCCACGGTATTGGGGATGTCATGGAATTTGAGGTCGAGGAAGAGCGGGACGCCAGATGGCACGATCTGGCGGACCCCGTCAGGTCCGTGCGCTGTAAAGAATTCTTTCCCGACTTTCAGACCGCCGACGTGATCACTGACGGCTATACCGAGTTTGCGCGCACGGTCGAGGTCGTTTGTGTCGAGGGCGCAGAAGATCGGATTGGACATAAATATAGGCCCCCAAAGGGCTCGATTCGCTGCGGCTGTTTAGCATCGCGGTCGGGCGCTGGCAAACCCCGGCTAGGAGGGGCTCGCGCCCCAGGCTTCGTAAGCCATTACCGCGGCGGCCCAATCTTCGACCGCGGTGCCGACGGATTTGAACATGGTGATCTCGGCCGCCCCGGTCCGTCCAGTCGCCGGGCCGCGGCACAAGGTTGTTAGATCACCCAGAATATGTTGTTCGGTTATGACGCCCCGATCGATAGGCAACAAGACGTCGCCGGCTTCGGCGAGTGCGCCCTCGCGGGTGTCAACGAAAATGCGGGCGCGCCGCACGGTGTTGTCATCGGTCTCGCGCATGTCGCGGCGATAGGCCCCGACGACATCGACGTGCGCCCCTGGTTTGAGCAACGCGCCGTGGACGAGCGGCTCTGGCGACATGGTGGCGCAGGTCACGATATCGGCGTTTCGCATCGATTCTTCGGGATGGGTAACGGCGGACGCGTCGAAGCCCTCGTCCCGAAGTGCCGCGGCCAACCTCGCCGCGCGCTCTGGTGTGCGGTTCCAGACATCGATCTTGCGAATCGGGCGTACCGCGGCGTGGGCGCGGGCTAGGTGGGCCCCTAAGGTTCCAGCGCCCATCACGAGAAGGCGTTGCGCGTCTTCCCGTGCGAGATATTGCGCGGCCAATGCTGAGGCCGCAGCCGTCCGACGACCGGTGATTTCAGGGCCATCAAGCGTGGCAAGCGGCTGACCGGTGGTGGCATCGATCAGAACAACGATGCCTTGGACCGAATCCAGGCCGCGTTTGGCATTGTCGGGAAAAATCGAGACCATTTTGACCACCACGTAGCGGCCAGCCTTCCAGGCGGGCATGACCAGCATTGCACCGTCGGTTCCCTGAGGTAGCTCGATGGCGTGATGGCTACGCAATGGCGTGGTCACGCCGTCCCGGAATGCGGCTTCGAGGGCCTTGGCGAGTGCGCCATAGGGCAGAGCGTTCGCCACGGCGGCACCGTCCAAATGTCGCACTAGTCCGCGCGCTCTAGGGTCTTTGGGGGAGGCCCCGTGCGGGTGCCGTCGTTAGGCGGACCGTTGAGGTTTTTCTGAAGTTCGTCGCGTTGCCGCTCTGCCAGACGCAGTCTGGACCGCCGCCCGCTAGCGGCGCGCCAGGAGATTAGCCCACCCGCGATCAAACCAAATAGTACGGCGATCAGGACCGGGAGGTAGAAGGGCACCGAAAGGGATAGCGGAATGGGGTCGAACGTTAACTCGACCGCGTGGCGATTGGCGATCGCGAACCAGACCACGATGACCGCCAAAGCAATCGTCAGTAGGCTTGAAATCGCGCGCATGGTGCCGATTCGGGCGCCCTATTAAGCCCTATGCCTTAGCCGCTGCTTCGTTCTGGGGGCTGCCTGACGGCCCCTCGTTTAGGCTTTGCCGGAGTTCCTTGCCGGTCTTGAAGAACGGCACATGTTTCTCGGTAACCCGGACGGCCTCGCCGGTACGCGGATTCCGGGCCACGCGCGCCGCCCTTTGTTTGACCGAAAAAGCGCCAAATCCGCGCAATTCAACGCGGTCGCCGCGGGCCAGCGCGGTGGAGATTTCCTCAAATATGGTGGAGACGATCCGTTCGATATCGCGTTGGTAGAGGTGCGGGTTCATTTCCGCCAGACGCATGATGAGTTCAGATTTGACCACCGCGTCATCCTCCCCGGAATTCGCATAGTGCGCTGATATTGCTCGCTAATTCTGCGCAGGGTGCCAAACCGACATCAGGCCGTCAAGCCTAAGTCGTTCTGAAAGAAGCGTTTTTTTGGTTAGGCCGGTAATAAGGTCAAAAAATGTCGCCGGGGTGTCTTCGCGTTCAAGGTCTTTTACCGGTACATCCGCTGGAATTCCGCGCATTTCGACCAGCCACTCGAGCGCTTCTCGCTCCCCGCCAATCGAATCGATCAGGCCAAGAGAAAGCGCCTGACGCCCGGTATAAGCGCGACCGTCTGCGAGGTCTCTGGCGGTGTCCATCGGAAGCCCGCGACGCTCGGCGAAAATCTCAAGGAACCACGCATAGACGTCGTCGATGAGCGATTGCGTAGCGACCCGGGTTTGGTCGTTCAGTGGCTGAAAGAGTGAAGGTTGGCCCTTAAGCGGCGCACTGCGAAATGTCTCGGCCGTCACGCCGAGGCGTTCGAGTAGACCGCTGACCTCGGCGGTCTCGAGTAGAACGCCAATCGATCCAGTGATCGACGTTTCAAGTGCATAGATTCGACCTGCAGCCAGCGCCACCATGTACCCGGCGGACGCCCCGACGGTCCGGATGACGGCGACCACCGGCACGCCGCGGTTGCCGATTCGACGAAGTTCTCGGTAGATCGATTCGCCACCGGTCGTAGTGCCACCGGGCGTGTCGATCACGACCAACACCGCGAGTGTTGAATCATTGTCGGCCGCATCTGCGAGGCCAAGAAGAATTTCGGGATCGTCGAATACGATGCCGCTGACTGTGACCCTTAGGATGTGGGGCCTGCTGCCGATCGGGTCGAAACCGGTCGTCACGGCGACGGTTCCAAGGATCAACGCAGCGCCGGTTACAACGGCAAGCACGCGCCAGAATGAGAGCCATCGACGCAGCCGTCGCCGGGCGACGATGCCGTCTGCGTCGATGGTCACAGCTCTTCCCTATTCGTCGTCAGCCTGCTTCTTGTCGCGCATCGCGGCGCCCAAGATATCGCCCAGGCTTGCGCCGCTATCGGACGATCCGAATTGCGCCATTGCTTCTTTTTCGTCTGAGACTTCAAGCGCTTTGATCGAGACGCTGACCTTGCGGTTATCGGTGTCAACCGACATCACTTTTGCATCGACTTTGTCGCCGGGTGCAAATCGGTCGGGGCGCTGGTCGGATCGGTCGCGCGATAGATCCGAGCGGCGGATGAATGTCGACCAGCCCGTTGGCAAGGTGACTTCGATCCCGCCCTCTTTTACCTCGGATACCGTGCAGGTGACGGTGCTGCCTTTGGTAACCCCATCCGATACGGAATCGAACGGATCGTCGGTCAGCTGCTTGATCCCAAGGCTGATGCGCTCTTTCTCGATGCTGACATCGAGAACCTTGGCTTTGACGATTTGGCCTTTCTGGTGTTGCGCCGCGGCGTCCTCGCCTGACCCCGTCCAGGTGATATCCGAGAGATGGACTAGGCCGTCAACACCGCCGTCGAGCCCAACAAAAAGGCCAAACTCGGTGATCCCCTTGATTTCGCCCTCAACCAGGGTGCCAACGGGATGTGTGGCCTCAAAGGCCTCCCACGGGTTATCCATCGTTTGCTTCAGGCCAAGGCTGATCCGCCGTTTGGCGGCATCAACATCGAGAATAACCACCTCGACTTCTTGGCTGGTGGACACAATCTTGCCCGGGTGGACGTTCTTTTTGGTCCAACTCATCTCGGAGACATGCACCAGTCCTTCGACGCCCGGCTCTAGTTCGACGAATGCGCCGTAGTCAGTGATGTTGGTGACGCGCCCGGTGAATTTCGAACTAACAGGAAACTTCGTTTCCACGCCATCCCAGGGATCAGATTCGAGCTGCTTCATGCCCAGCGAAATACGCTGGCTCTCGGGGTTCACTTTGATCACCTGGACCTTGACGGTCTCGCCGATGTTCAAAACCTCGGAGGGGTGGCCGATTCGGCGCCACGCCATGTCGGTCACGTGCAGCAAACCGTCAATACCACCGAGATCCACAAACGCGCCGTAGTCGGTGATGTTCTTGACCACACCCTCAAGAACTTGTCCTTCGGACAGGGTGTTGAGGAGTTCGGAGCGCGCCTCGGCGCGGGTCTCTTCCAATACGGCGCGCCGTGATACGACAATGTTTCCGCGCCGGCGATCCATTTTTAGGATCTGAAATGGTTGTGGCGAGTTCATCAGCGGGCCGACGTCGCGCACTGGCCGAATATCGACTTGGCTACCGGGTAGGAAAGCAACGGCGCCTGACAAATCCACTGTAAAGCCGCCTTTGACCCTGCCGAAGATATGCCCAGTGACGCGCTCGGTTTTCTCGAATGCTTCTTCGAGTTTTTCCCATGATTCCTCGCGGCGCGCTTTTTCGCGGCTGAGAACGGCTTCGCCGTTCCGGTTTTCCATGCGCTCGAGATAAACTTCGACGGTATCGCCGACTTTGATTTCGGCGGGCTGCCCAGGCAGCGCAAATTCCTTGAGGGCGACGCGCCCTTCCGATTTTAGGCCAACGTCGATTACGGCATCATCGTTTTCGATCGCAACGACAAGGCCTTTGAGGACCGAGCCTTCTAGGTCTCCACTTGCACCGATAGATTCTTCGAGAAGGGCAGCGAAGTCTGCGCCGGTAGCGGGCATTGCCTCGTGTGTCGTCTCCGACATTTGTTCCATCCTTTTCTGCCTGGCCAACCGTTCTCAATGAACGGGCTAGATGCCTCGAGCCGCACAATGCGGACTTCCAGCACACGGGATTGAGACCAAACTTTCCGCTGGTAGTGCAGCCGAGCGGCTCACCGCTTCGGCTACTTTGCGACGCCGCCAATAGCTTTCATGGCCGCCGCGAAAACCCCGTCTATATCCAAATCCGTGGTATCGAGCAAGTGTGCATCGGGCGCCGGGCGCAACGGCGAATCCGCGCGATTTCGATCCCGATCATCGCGAGCGGCCATCTCGGCCCGTACTTCTGCCAATTCCACCGAAATGCCGTTCGAGCGCAGTTCCTCGTGGCGGCGCCGGGCTCTGATCGATAAATCGGCATCAATGAACAGTTTGATGTCGGCATTCGGGCAGACCACCGTGCCGATGTCGCGGCCCTCAATCACTGCACCGGGCACCCCACCAGGCGGATTCTCGGCAAAATTTCGCTGGAAATCGAGCAATGCAGCGCGGACAGCTGAATGGGCGGATACAACCGAGGCGGCCGTTGCCGTGCGTTCCTCGCGCAGCGCCGGATCGGACAAGTCGGCCGGATTGAGCGCCAGCGCCGCGCGGTGCGCTGCCGCCGCATCGCTGGGGTCCATCCCGTTTCGTAAGACCCGCAGGCCTACCGCACGGTACAACGCGCCGGTATCTAGATGGACAAAACCGAGGGCCAATGCGATCCGTCGAGCGAGCGTTCCCTTGCCGGCTGCCGCAGGTCCGTCAATTGCAACGATCATTGGCTGAGCGGGACTAGCGTTGCACCCAGTCGCTGGGCGAGCGGCATGAAGTCCGGAAAGCTCGTGCCGATCATGGTGTCGTCGTCGATCGTTACCGGGCTGCGCGCTGCCATCCCAAGAACGGCAAATGCCATGGCAATGCGGTGGTCGTGGTGGGTGACGATGCGTCCGCCGCCCGGGATCGCGCCGCCGCATCCGTGAACAATCAGGCCATCAGGGGATTCGTCGACACGCACCCCGCATGCCGCAAGGCCCTGGGCGATCGCGCTGAGCCGGTCGCTCTCCTTGACCCTGAGCTCGTCTAATCCGCGCATGACGGTCTTGCCCTGCGCGGCGGCCGCAGCCACAGCGAGAATCGGGTATTCATCGATCATGCTTGGCGCTCGTTCTGGCGCAACGTCGACGCCGTGCAGCGCCGCCGCCCGGACCCGTAAGTCGGCCACTGGCTCGCCGTTTATTTCTGCCAAGCGGGTGACGGTTATGTCCGCGCCCATGTCCCGAAGCACATCGAACAATCCGGCGCGCCGCGGATTCATGCTGACACCCTCGATTTCGATGTCCGACCCTTCGATCAGTGTCGCGGCGACCACGAAGAACGCGGCCGAAGAGGGGTCGGCCGGCACCGTCACCGTGCAGGCAACGAGCTCGGGCTCACCCGACAGGGTTATCCGGGTATAGTCGGTTTCTTGGACAACGCTGACCTGTGCGCCGAAGGCGCGCAACATGCGCTCGGTATGGTCGCGCGTGGCTGCGCGTTCGACGACGGTGGTCTCCCCTGGGGCATTCAAACCGGCCAGGAGGATGGCCGATTTCACCTGGGCGCTCGCCACTGTCATCTCGTGTTCGATCGGTAGCGGTTGTGCGGCCCCAACGATGGCGCATGGTAATTGGCCGTCCCGACTGACGAACGACGCGCCGAATTTCTCGAGCGGCGTCATGACGCGACCCATCGGACGGCGACTTAGCGAAGCGTCGCCGCTGAGAAAAGTGACAAAGGGATGGGTTGCCGCAACCCCCATCAGGAGGCGAGCGCCGGTCCCAGAATTGCCTAGATCGAGCACGGCGGATGGCGCGCGCAGCCCACCGACGCCGCAACCCTGAATTGTCCAAACGCCATTCCCGTGCCGCTCAATTGCTGCCCCCATCTCCCGCAGCGCTGCGGCGGTGCGCAGAACGTCATCGCTGGCCAGCAGATTGGTGACGGTTGTTTCACCGACACTCAAAGCGCCAAGAATCAAGGCGCGATGGGAGATAGATTTGTCCCCTGGAATGGCGACAGGTCCAAGCAACGCGGCGTGGATGGGGTGTGATTGAAATGCCGTCATTTTCGACAATGCGCTGGGGCGGCGGGGTACCGTCAACGGATGTCTAACACAGGGTAAACCATGGCCAAAGGACATCGGTTTCGGTTGCCGGGAATGGTGCGCAAAAGTTTTTGACAGCGCCGGGCGTTCATGGCATTGCAGGCCACAATTCGGCGTGTCTAACCTGTGTTTTTTGAGAGCGGAGGGTGGCTGTGGCAAAACCGGAATGGGGCAGCAAACGCCTTTGTCAGAGTTGTGGACTTAAGTTCTACGACCTCGGGAAATTGCCCGCCATCTGTCCCGATTGCGATACTGAGTTCAAAGAGGTCGTTGCCAAACGGCCTGCCCCACCCGCGGCACCCAAAGAAGCAAAAAAACCCCCGCCAAAGCACGATCGCCGCAAGCGGGCGTCCACTGAGGATGGGGAATCCGAGGAACTGGAAGACGAAATAGAAGACGATGACGTCGACGACGATGTAGACGACGAGGTCGATCTAGACGACGAGGACGATGACGATCTCAAAGAGGTTATCGAGGCCAGTTCGGGCGGTTAGCGCGGTCTACCCGGTCGACTGCGCCGAGAAATGTGAACTACGCCTTGGTGCCCGTCGCGACATACCAGCGCCCGGGACGAGAATCCGGAACCGTTGTAAACCCTTCGCCATCACGTCGCGGGTCCAGGGTTTGTTTTTGATAGCCTTCGTAGACTTTGGCAAAGCCCGCTTGGGCTAGCGCCGCCACCATGTCGGTCTCGCACACTCGGCCCCAGAAGGGTTCGTCATTGTAATAGGTCTGCCAGTCGCGCAGGACTTGCTCCATTAGGTTGGGCATGTCGGCGTAGCGAACCGGCACCTCGAGGTGGGCGACGACCCCACCGGGGCGCAGGACCCGATAGCACTCGGACATGATTTTGGGGAGCGCTTTTGTGCTGGTCTCGTGCAGCACAACCAGCGAGACGACCAAGTCTAAGCTCTCGTCTTCGAAATTGAGGTTTTCGCCATTTTGCTGTGCATAGCGGACACGGACGCCGAGCGCCTCGGCCCGGCCGTGCGCGTAGCGCAACAACGGTGCGGCGGTATCGATCGCGTGGACCTCGGCGTCCGGAAAATACCGCGCGAGTGGTAAGGTGCTCGCCCCTACCGAGCAACCGATATCGAGGATCGCGGAGGGGCTGAGATCGGGATACTTCTCCCACAGAAACTGGACCAACGTCCGGCCCCGGCCTTCCATACCGGCGCCTCCGGCGGCGCCAAAATGGTAGATCGAGGCGCCGCGGTCGAGGACGGCGCCGGCCCGGACATCATCTCGACAGGTGTCCGTATAGTAACTACCGGGTTGGCCATGCTGATCGACCGCCGCGAGATAGCGGGGCTGGTGTAGCGTGGGGTCAAGGTCCAGCGAACCGAGGCGGTGCTTCGGCGTTGCGCGCGCAATGAGATCTTCTAATTGGCGGTCGACGCTCTCGATGACAGTATCCCACATCAATTCCTGTCCGAGGCGCATCAGCGAGCCCCACATTTGATGATAGGGCTGTTGTTCCATGAGGCGGCGCACTTCATGGCGAGTATTCGGCGGCCGACCGTGTTTCTTCTCAAATGCCTGTCGGGCGGTGTGCTCGTAGACTTTATGGTTACCAACCGTGATTTTTGAGGAGACGTGCATCTTCATGGCCTGAACGAACTGCTGTCCAGCGAGTTCATCGTGATTGGCCCGAGGCAGCATTTGGTGGGGCAGATTTTCGGCCATGACGGTCTCCTTTTCGCCATGATGAACCCAAGGTTCGGGGCGCACAATCGTCTGCGCGATCTGCGTCGTCCAGCGGACTTGATTCGCCGCCGGAGCGGCCCTAGGTTCACCTCCCGCGGGTCAATTTCCCACCGCGCCAAGGGGCCATAGCTCAGTTGGGAGAGCGCTTGAATGGCATTCAAGAGGTCGGCGGTTCGATTCCGCCTGGCTCCACCAAATTCACATGCCACCTGCCGGCTTGGCCACACCCAAGGGGTGTCGCGGTCGGGTCACTCAGGAAGACGGCGGCGCGCCGCTCGACTGGCCGTCCCACTGGCTATCGCCTTTTTTCTTCATGAACTCGTCCGTCATGCTGCGGACGCGACCGACCATGATCTGAAGCATCCGCTTCATGACCGGGTTCATTTCGTTTAGGCGTTTGAGAAATTCGTCACGGGCGACGACGATGACCTCTGTATCCTCAAGAGTGATGGCCTCTGCCATGCGTGGCCGTTCGTCGAACAACGCCATCTCGCCCACGACATCGCCTGGCCCCAAGACGGCGATAACGTAGGAATTCTCCGACATCGCGCCCTTTCGGATTTCCACCCGACCGCTCACAATCAGGTAAGCATTGTCGCCCGGTTGGCCTTCGCCGAAAATCGTGGTGCGCGATCCGATCGATCGCCTTTCGAAACTCTTGCTCGATTCCATTGATGTCTGCTCTCAAGTGCGCGGTTTGCCCATGCTAACATTATCGCCCCTGATGGGCAGCTTCGTGTGATCATCGCCACAATGGTTGTGTTTTTGGGGTGCGGTTGCCGCTCGTTCTACGGAGGGAAAATGTCCAAATACGGTCCGCTAGTGCGCGCCGAATCCGCGACGTTCATTCACCCCACTGCGCAGATATATGGTGATGTCACCTTTGGCTCGGGATCTTCCGTGTGGATCTACGCGGCGATGCGGGCTGAGGCGTTTTCGATCGAGATCGGCGCCCACACCAACGTTCAGGATTTTGCGATGATTCACGTGGGGGCGGCGACACCTACGATTGTGGGGGATTACTGCACAATTACGCACCATTGCACGATCCATGGCTGCACGATCGGAGACAATTGTTTGATCGGCATTAACGCCACGATCATGGACGGCGCAATCGTTGGCGAGAACACGATCGTCGCCGGCGGCGCCTTCATACGCGAAGGATCGGTGATCCCGCCCAATTCGATTGTGATGGGGATGCCGGCGCGGGTAACCAAGACGCGAAACAACTGGATTTCAAATCGGCTTAGCGCATTTCTTTATGAGCAAAACGCCGAGGCTTATGCCCGGGGCGAACACCGGATCTGGTCAGATGCGACCGGTCAGGCCGCCGTCAATCGCCGGATGGATCAGCTCCGCGAAGAATACCGCGCGCGATACGGTGATTTGAGCTAGTTGGGCGCCGCGCACTCACACTTCAGCTAGAACAGCTGACCCGATTCCCGAAAGAGGACTATCCAATGACCGATTGGTTCCGCGAGAATCTTCACGCGACGGTGACGCAATCCTTCGCTCGCACGAACACCGTGTATGCGGGTGACACGGATTTCCAGCGTGTTGAGATTTTCGACAATGAGGTGCTTGGCCGGGTGATGGCGCTCGACGGCATCGTCCAGACCACGGAGAAAGACGAGTTCATCTATCACGAGATGCTGGTGCATGTGCCGGCGTTTGCTCACGGCGACATGCGGAACGTTCTGATTGTTGGCGGGGGCGACGGCGGTGCTTTGCGGGAAGTCCTGCGGCACCCGGTGGATCGCGTCACTGTGGTCGACATTGATGGCCAAGTGATCGACCTGAGTAAGAAATTCATGCCGGGTCTTAGTGCCGGTGGTTTTGAGGATGCGCGAGCCAACGTGATTGTTGGTGACGGGGTGAAGTTTGTTAATGAGACTGATGAACGATTTGATGTCGTGATTATCGATTCCACGGATCCGGTGGGCCCGGGAGAAGGTCTATTTACCCGGGCGTTTTATCAGCGTTGTGCCGCAATACTTGCAGCCCGCGGTGTTGTGATTACTCAGAACGGCGTTCCGTTTCTCCAGTCCGACGAGCTTCGGAGAACGTCGCAACGCTTTGTCGGCGTGTTCCAGCACTTTGGATTCTACGTGATCGCCGTGCCGACCTATTACGGCGGGTTCATGGCGCTCGGTTGGGGGAGCAACGGTTTGGATATCTCCCGCCCGTTAACGCCGGAGGTCTCCCGGCGCATCGACGCCGCGGGGCTGCAAACCCGTTACTACAACAGCGCTATTCACCATGGCGCGTTTGCCCTGCCTCAGTACATCCGGGCGCTCATTGACGCCGAGAGTGCGACCTTGACGTTGTAGACGAGGCACCCCACATCTGATGTCCAATGAGGTGCCGACGTGGACCTTATTTTGCACTCGCTCGTGAGGAGGAGGCAGCGCCGTGGGTCGATTATCCATTTTCGACAACCCCCTCTTGCTTGGCTTCGAAGAAGTCGAACGCACCGTCGACCGGTTGACAAGGTCCACGAGCGATGGGTATCCGCCGTACAACATCGAGCAGACCGGTCCTGGCGGTATGCGGATTACGCTCGCGGTTGCCGGATTTTTTGACGATCAGCTCAGCGTGACTGTAGAAGCAAACCAGTTGGTCGTTCGAGGACGGCAGATCGCTGACGATGGTGCGCGCGTTTTCCTCCATCGAGGAATTGCGGCCCGACAGTTTCAACGGTCGTTTGTGCTCGCCGACGGTATCGACGTCACCGGTGCACACTTTGAGAATGGCCTTCTTCATATCGACCTCACTCGTCCGCCAGTCGCGTCTCTCGTGAGGTCGGTGGAGATCAAATCTGCGGTCGGTAAGCGGCGCGTGGCGCTCGATGTTGGTCATGGCGACAGCTAGACAGGGCAACGGCAGGTTGAAATTGGTTTCCGCCGAGCAACAGCTCCGTGAGCTGTCGCCGTCGGCGTTCGCCGCGCTCGGCGCCGAAGGGGTCGCCTACATAAAACCTGTCGAGGTTGACGGCGAGTGGTTGTGTGCGGTGTTTCTTGCGGATGGGCGGCAGGTCGCAGTGGTCTCGAGGCGTGATCTTGCCGAGGTCATTGTGCGGCAGAACGATCTCGAACCGGTCAGCGTCCACTAACCGGGTCGCGGTTTAGCGCCGCGTGATGTAGGCGACGCCCGCCATAGACAGGATCACTCCAAGTAACGCGGCGGCGATCACCCACGGTTGCGGTCCTTTTTGACCAGCTGAGCGTCGCAGGGCGCCCGGTACGGAAACTGGTAGAAAATCCTCGGCCCGCTGGATGAAATCGCGCGACCCTTCAGGTGCAGGGGGTGTGGCCGCGGCGGCGACTTGCGGGTTTGGTTCGGCGACCGTGGCGGTCTCGGACGCTTGGGTGGTCGTCGGTGACGCGGTGGCTGATTCTCCTTCGGCTGGTGGAGGAGATGGCCTGACGTCTGCGGCGGGCGGTGGGGTCGCTGCCGGAGCCAAACTTTGCGGGCTACCAAGTTGCACCGAGCGTTCGAGCCGATAGGCGATTTTTGTTTCGCCGACTTCCTCTCGAAGAAGTTCGAATACGCCCTTGTATTCGCCCGGTGCCCATCCGGCAGGAGGTTGGCGGCGACCAGTGAAAGCCAAATGACGCGCGCTATGCTCCTGGAGCGCCGGACGCGTTTGCGTCACTAGGACCGAACCATCTGGTGCAAAAATCGTAAATCTGTCCCGATCTCCTGGCTGGGTGCCGAACAATTCGACCCAATAGATCAGGGCGGGGGCGTCCACCGGCAACGCTGTCTCCGCATGTTCTCCATTGAGGACCTCGGAACCCTTGGGTGGTCGGCTGGCGAATCCGGCGTTTAGAAGACCGGTTTCCACGTAAGGCGATTTCTCGACAAACGCTGTGTCGAACAGAGGTTTGCCGACGCTGCCGCATTTGCCCGTAGCCTCAAAACCGACAAACGGGTCGACCCGCTTTTTTCCGTTCCGCACTTCGAAATGGACATGGGGAAACTGGGTTAGGCCCGAAAGGCCAATGTCGCCCAGCCGATCGCCCCTTTTTATTTCTTGGCCTTTGGCGACTCCGATGCTGCCTTTGCGCATGTGACAGTACTGCGTGGTCCAACCATTGGGATGCCTTAGGACGACGCCGTTCCCGCACTCCCGCCCGCGCACGCTGCTTGCGTCCGCTTCCAGAATGCCGGTGTCTTCCATGCCGTCGCGAATTCCGGCCACGATTCCATCTACCGCGGCAATGACCGCTACGCCTCGCCGCATCACGGTCAGATTCGCAACGCGAATGTCTATACCGAAATGGCGGTCATAGGCGCGTCGCCCGCAGGTATGGTCCTCTGCGCCGGGGCCCGGGTCATGATCAAAGTAGTTCTGTACCCAACAGATTTCCGGAACAGCACACGCGACCGGTGACCCAAGTACGATGGTCGGGGGCGTGGCCTGCTGCGCGTGCGGGGCCGCGTCGGGAAGACTGGCCACAACCGCCGTGAGCGCGGCAATGAACACCCAGTTTTTAGATATCCGAGTTCTAATCCGCATGCCTAGAACGATAGCATTTTCGACCCGGCGAGGGGCAATCGGTCAGCCGAGCAGCTTAGGCCGCGTGTGAGGTTGCCGCCTGTTCGGTGAGGATCGCAAATACCGCATCACGCCCGTCCGACCCGCGGATCTTTTCGCATAAGGCGCGGTCCCTGAGGAGGCGGGAAATGCGGGCCAACGCTTTCAAGTGGTCGGCGCCGGCCGTCTCCGGCGCAAGCAAGACAAATACTAAATCGACTGGTTCGTCGTCGATCGCATCAAAATCGATCGGACGCTCCAATCGAGCAAATATGCCGTGGAGACGATCCAAGCCCTTGAGTTTTCCATGCGGTATGGCAATGCCGTGGCCTACGCCGGTGGTCCCGAGCCGCTCGCGTTCGAGAAGGATGTCGAAAATCTCGCGCTCATCCCGTCCGGTAATTCTCGCCGCCACGATCGCGACTTCCTGCAAGGCTTGTTTCTTGCCCGTAACCTTTAGATTCGAGACCACCGCCTCGGAACTGAGTAAGTCAGATATTTCCATTTATGGGTGCTCGCTGGCGTCGACCAAGATCCGCTCGGGTCGATGGCGCGGATGCTGAATGCGATGCGCGCAGGGTTGTTTGAGTTTGTTTTGATTCGACATTATCGCTTTGATCGCGGTGATCGCCTGGGCGGTATTGGCCCGGCCTGATCCGAGGCCGCGGAACATAGGCCCGCCATTACGCCATTGTCAACAATTGGGCCGGTCGCAAAAACCGGCTAAAATCTGCGCGATCTTGTCGATAATGCGGCGGATTGCTTGATCCGCCGACGCATCACCGAAGACGGTATTCTCATTGCCTCGCGGTATTTGGCAACCGTCCGTCGGGCGATATCAATTTGCTCGGTTCTCAAAATGTCGACGATCTTGTCATCCGAAAGAACAGCCTCGATGCGCTCTTTGTGGATCAGGTCGCGAATCCTATGCCGCACAGACTCTGCTGAAAGGGAATCTCCGCCGGTTGTCGACGTAATTGCCGACGTGAAAAAGTACTTCAATTGGTATGTGCCGCGCGGTGTCGAGATGTACTTGTTTGTTGTCACACGGCTGACCGTGCTCTCGTGCATTTCGATTGCTTGTGCAATGTCCCGCAGGGTCAGCGGCCGCAAATGCTGCACACCGTGGGCGAAAAAAGCATCCTGTTGGCGAACGAGTTCAGCTGAGACCTTCAAGATGGTTTGAGCGCGCTGTTCGAGCGACTTAACCAGCCAGTTGGCTGAGTGCAATTGTTCCGTGATGTAGGCCTTGTCCTTGCGCGAGCAGGTCTGCGAATTCACCTCGGTAAAGTACTGCTGATTGACGAGCACTTTCGGCAAGGTGTCGCTGTTGAGCTCAACCGCCCAACCGCCGTTAGCGATGGGGCGCACAAATACATCGGGCACCAGCGTTTGAGCGATTTCGTTGCTGAACGCCAAGCCTGGTTTCGGGTTAAGGCGACGCAATTCCTGAATCATGTCGGCGAGGTCGTCGGCCTCCACCCCACACCGTTCAACCAGCGCGGCATGATTGTGCGCGGCCAGCAAATCGAGGTTGTCCAATAGCGCTGCGATGGCTGGGTCGTACCGGTTCTTTTCGCGGAGCTGCAATGCAAGGCATTCGCCGAGGTTGCGTGCGAACACGCCAACTGGGTCAAAGTCTTGCAGCCGTTTAAGGACAGCCTCAACACGTTCGACCGATGCGCCGACTTGTTCTGCGATGGCCTCGATATTTCCCGACAAGTAGCCGGCGTCATCGAGCATATGAATTAGGTGGAAGCCGATCATTCTTTCGGCGGGTTCGACCACATCCATATTCAGCTGTGCCAGAAGGTGATCGGTTAGACTAATTTCTTCGCCGATGGTTTGCTCGAGCATGTCGCCCGAGGCGTCAAACGAAGAATTGTTTGTAGCATATGGCCCGCGCAGCCCGGCGTCAGAGGCGTAACCCTCCCCGGCAGCGTTGTCGGTGTAAACATCGTCGTAGTTCATATCGAGCGGCTGATCGTTTTCATTTGGTAGGTCGGCCGCAGTCGATAATGAGGCAGTGTCCACATCGTCGGTCCCACGTTCTTTTTCGTCGGTTACCGCACCTTCTCCGCGCACTGGGGCATCGCCCTCGACAAGTTCAAGCAGCGGATTTCGTTCAATTTCCTGTTCGACGAACTCGGACAACTCCATATTGGTCAACTGGAGCAGCTTGATCGCCTGCTGCAATTGCGGCGTCATCACCAGCGATTGGGATTGCCGAAGCTCCTGCCGTTGACCGAGCGCCACCCAACCCTCCTAAAGCGTAAAGCGTTCGCCGAGATAGACTCGACGGACGGCTTCGTGGGCGACGATTTCGGATGGCGGACCCTCCATGAGGATGCCGCCATCGTGCAAGATATACGCCCGGTCTACGATTTCGAGCGTCTCGCGGACATTGTGGTCGGTTATCAGTACGCCGATACCACGATCTTTGAGGTGAGCGACGAGGTCTCGAATGTCACCCAATGCGATTGGGTCAATACCGGCGAGAGGCTCGTCAAGTAAAATGAAGCTGGGTCTCGACGCCAGGGCACGCGCAATTTCAACGCGGCGACGCTCGCCACCTGACAGAGTCATCGCCGAGGCGTGGCGCAAATGCTCAATGGAAAATTCGGCCAGAAGCTCTTCGAGATACTCCTCGCGGCGATGGTGAAGCGGTTCGGTAACCTCTAGCGCGGCTCGAATATTGTTTTCTACCGAGAGGCCGCGAAAGACCGATGCTTCCTGCGGTAGGTATCCGATTCCTAAGCGCGCGCGCCGGTACATCGGCAAACTCGTGATGTCATGGCCGTCCATCGAAATGGATCCGTAGTCGGGCGCAACGAGTCCGGTCAGGCAATAGAAGCAGGTTGTCTTGCCGGCGCCATTCGGACCCAGAAGCGCGACAGCCTCACCGCGCTGAACAGACAAGGTGACGTTGCGCAAGACCGGCCGTTTTCGAAACGACTTTCCAAGGCTGCGCGCAACGAGACCCGCATTGCTCGCGACGAGCCTGGGTCCTTCTTCGTTTGTGTCCACGTCAGCCATTAATCTAATAACCACCCTATACCGTTTTCGACTCTCACCCCGATTTGGTTAACAGATCGTCAAGGCGCGGCGCTGCGCCGGGGCACGAATAGGCCGCGAACGCGGCCGTCGCCTTTGGCCTCGCCCCCGTCCATGGTGCTTTTACCGGTGTTGAGGTCTAGGACGACCCGATTTCCCTTGATCACGCTGCCGCCCTGGGTGAGCACAACGCGTCCGGTCAAAACGATAACGCCATTGTCCACATCGTAGGTACCCTGATCTCCTTCGGCGGTCTCGTCGCCGGACGAGAAGAATACCTTCCCCTGGGCGTCAATTTTTGAGATGGCCTGTGCGGTATCGCCGCCCGTATCGCCTTGATAGTGCACCCAGAGTTTTTCTGCCCGGAGCTTCATATTGCCTTGCTGGGCATCGACATTGCCGCTGAACACGGCGATTTGCTGTTCCTGTTGGACCACCAACGCGTCCGCCGCAATTTCGATCGGCAACGCGGTATCGTGGGCGTTGCTGAATTGACCAAAGGCAGGCGCCGCGACAAGCAAGGTGCTTGCGAGTGCGAGTACCGCTGCTGTGCTGAACTTCACGGCGCCGCAGCGGGTTGAAGAATCATCCGAACGTGTCCTTCAAAGTGGAGACGCTGGCCTTCGCGCTCCATGCGAAATGAATCCGCATCAAGCGTGCCCATTGGGCCGTGCGCCTGCACCGCTTGTCGACCCCAGGCTGAGCCACTCGCGAGATCGATTTCAGCAGTCGCAGTTTGCAAGGCGAATCCGTCGTCTGCAAAGACTTCAACGCCGTCGAGGAGCGATAAGCTCTGCGCCGTGCGGTCGTACAATCCCGCACCCGACATCATCGATATCCATGAACCGTTCTCAAGCGTCAGGTCCGCCTGCAAGGTCTTCAGGCTAATTTTTTCGGGGCGCAACGCGTCGGGGATGGCGGAGTCGGCGGTGATAACGAAAGGCTGGTCCTTCGCGTCGGTGCCGACAAAACGAGCCCGCGTCATGCCGGTGTCGCCGGCGTCGCCATCCGGGATCGCCGCGAGCGACACGCGGAAGCTTGGGCCCTCGTCCTGGGTCTGGGGCCACGCCGCCAAAACCATAATGAGGGCTGCCGCCGCGAGAGGCAGGCTCACTTTCATCAGGCTTACGAAGCGACTGTATTTGCGCCCGACCCGACGCGACTGCGGCGTCGAAAAGACGTCACCCCGTGTGGTTGCGCGACCGTCGAGCTCGGCGCTCATACAGCGCCGGCCCGCAAACAATCATGTAGCCGGAGAATGCCAACGACACGGCCGTCATCGACTACGAAAAGGTTCGTGATCTTGCCGGCCATCAGCGCCAGCGCCTCTGCAATCAGGCTGTCTGAAGAGATGGTGAGGGGATCAGGGGTCATCACCGCGCTGGCCGTCAGTTCCAGAAGCCCCGGTGACATGTGTCGCCTAAGGTCCCCGTCGGTAACAATGCCGGCAAGACGGTCGCCGTCTTCGACTATACCGGCGCATCCGAAATTTTTTGCCGACATAACGAGGAGAACTTCGGACATCGGCGTGACCGTCGGCGCAAGCGGTACCTCAGCGCCGGTGCGCATCAGATCGCGGACCTGCAGCAATGCCACACCCAACCGACCGCCCGGGTGTAGTACGCGAAAATGGTCGGCGGAAAACCCACTTCGCTCCATCAACGCAACCGCAAGGGCGTCGCCAAGCGCCATCATCATGGTGGTCGACGTCGTCGGGGCAAGTCCGGTCGGGCATGCTTCGGCAACAGCAGGCAACTCGAGGGCAACGTTTGCCGCACGACCCAGCGTTGACTCCGGATTGTCGGTGATCGCGATCAGTGGAATAGCGAAACGTTTCGCGTAGGCCAGAATATCCGCCAGTTCGTCGGTCTCTCCCGACTTAGAGAGCAGGAGCACGGCATCGTCTTCGGTGATCATGCCGAGGTCGCCGTGGCTTGCTTCGTTGGGGTGTAGGAACTGTGCTGGCGTGCCCGTACCGGTCAGGGTCGCAGCGATTTTTCCTGCGACGTGGCCGGACTTGCCGATGCCACCGACGATGACCCGGCCCCTGACCTTCGCGAGAATTTCTAGCGCGGCGCTGAACCGGCCGTCTAGCTGCCGCGACAGTGCGGATAGGGCGGCCGATTCCTGGTCCAGGACCCGGCGCGCAGCGATAAGGTCGCGCTCGTCGACGCTCTCTGAAACCACACGATGCGTACGAAGACCCGACGTCATTGGAAATCTGCCTCAAGGTTGCCCCGGCAACCGGAACGTTATTCTAATCGTTTATGGGCCCGAGGGAGGCGAAATTCAACAATCGGCGCAATAACTTAATGCGAAAAGATGTCCTCTGTCGCCCAGCCGCCGAGGTCAAGTTCCACCCGTTTGGGCAGGAAATCAAAGCACGACCGGGCAAGCGCGGCACGCCCTTCGCGCTCCAGCATTAGGTCGAGTTTCTCGCGAAGACGGTGAAGATAGAGCACGTCCTGCGCCGCGTAGGTCTGCTGGTCATCGGTTAGTTCGGCGGCGCCCCAGTCAGATGACTGCTGCTCTTTCGACAGATCGATGCCGAGTAGCTCGCGGCAGAGATCCTTCAAACCGTGGCGATCTGTATAGGTTCTCACCAGTTTTGAGGCGATTTTGGTGCAGTAGATGCCGCCAGCAACTTGCCCAATATGACGCGCCAGCATGGCGATATCGAACCGGCCGTAGTGGAACAGCTTAACGATGCTGGGGTCCTCAATAAGCGCCCGCAAATTTGGTGCGTCAAAGGACGCCGGATGGCGAAACTGCACAAGATGACAGTCTTGGCCGTTGCCCGAGAGTTGCACGAGACAAAGACGGTCACGACTCATCGACAGGCCTGTGGTTTCGGTGTCGATGGCGACGACGTCGCCCAGGGCTAGGCCCTGTGGCAGGTCGTCTTGATAGAGATGGATCGTTGGAGCGGACGCGATAGCGGCCTCCTCTGCGGCTGCCTCAGCGTCGACAGCAAGTTTGGTGCCCAGGAGAAGACTCGAACTTCCACGGCCCGAAGGCCACTAGCACCTGAAGCTAGCGCGTCTACCAGTTCCGCCACCAGGGCCCATGGCGTGACTGGTAAAGAGAGTCGGATGGCTGTGTCAAGCGGCGCACGTCATTGACCGCAACGCCCGCGGGTCTAAGATCGACCGGTCCTTGTAGCGGAGAGGTTAGATGCGCGACCGATTGATTACCGTATTGGGCGGTTCGGGGTTCATCGGTCGCCACCTTGTGCGCCGGTTAGCGGCTCAGGGGCACCGCATTCGCATTGGCGTCAGGCGCCCGGAAAAAGCCCGCTTTCTGCAGCCGCTGGGCGATGTCGGGCAAGTTGTCCCTGTTCAGGTGAATGTGCGCGATGATACGTCGGTTTTGGCGGCCATTAACGGTGCTTGGGGCGTGGTCAACCTTGTCGGCGTCTTGCATAGCGGCGGCCCCCAGACATTTGCCGCGCTGCACGCCCAGGGCGCGAGGCGGGTCGCTCACCTTGCCCGGTTGGGCGGCGTTGCCCGCCTGATTCAGGTATCGGCGATCGGCGCCGCGCGGGACTCGGCGTCGCAGTACGCCTAGACCAAGGCAGAGGGCGAAGAAGCGGCGTTGGCCGAGTTTCCGGCAGCCACGGTTGTTCGGCCGAGCCTAGTTTTTGGACCTGAAGACCAGCTCTTCAACCGGTTCGCCGCTCTTGCCGCGCTGTCCCCGGTTCTACCGTTATTTGGTGAAACGATCGCGGAAGCGGGTTTGACGCGGTTTCAGCCGGTGTACGTCGGCGATGTCGCCGCGGCCATTGTGCGGTGCCTTGCCGAGGACGGCGCTGCCGGGAAAATTTACGAACTCGGCGGACCTAAGATTTATACCTACCGTCAGTTGATGGCATTGGTTCTGGCGTACACTGGCAGGCGCCGGCTTCTAGTACCGGTTCCCTTCGGTTTCGCCCATGTCGGCGCTGCGATCCTTGAATTGCTGCCCGGTGCCCCGCTGACACGCGATCAGGTCAGATTGCTTCGGCAGGACAGCATCTGCGGTGCCTTGCCCGGACTCGCCCAACTAGGAGTCGAACCGACACCGGTGGAGGCCGTTGTTCCTGGGTTTCTTTCTCGATTTCGAAAAGGTGGTCGGGTGGTCGAGGTCTAAGTCAACCCTGCGGCATCAAAGCGGTAGATCCATACTAGTAATGCCACCCCCAGTACGACGCGATAAAGAGCAAAGGGCGCGAATGTTGCGCGTTTGAGCCAGGCAAGCAGTGCGGCGATCGACAGCAGCGCAAATCCAAAAGCCAAAACCCCGGTGAAGAACGCCTCACTCAAGCCGCCGACGCTATCCAATCGGACGGCATCAACCGCAACTAGAACGCCCGCTGCGAGAATCGTCGGTATCGACAAAAGCATGGAGAATCGCGCGGCGTCGGACCTCTCAAAGCCGAGCATCCGAGCTGCGGTCATTGTGATGCCAGAGCGGCTGGTGCCGGGCACCAGCGATAAAATCTGAGCGAGCCCGACGACCGCGGAATGGCCCAAAGTCATCTGCTCGATCTTTCGGACCGTGAGAAACAGCCGGTCTGCCCCGTAGAGAACCACCCCAAACCCGAGGGTGGCCCAGGCGATGATCTCGGGATTTCGCAATTGGTCCGTCAGGTCGAAAGCAACAAGAATGCCGCCGGCAACGACAACAGGAATGGTGCCGACAACTAGCATCAAGACAAGCCGCGTTGACGGGTCGCGGCGACCTCGGGTCAGTCCGTAAACGCCAGCAAAAAGCGCGGCGACATCACGCCAAAAATAGACGACCACCGCAACCAAAGTGCCCAGGTGAACCGCGATATCGACGAGCAATGTCTGGTCGGGCCAGCCGACGACGGCGGGCACAAAGATCAAATGACCCGATGAACTGACCGGAAGAAACTCGGTGATGCCCTGCACGGCGGCGAGGACGACCAGTTGGAGAAGCGTCATGCGGACTTCCGGAAAGCGACGGGACTCTAGCTATCATACCGATGAGGGAGCGCCAATCCACGAACATAGTATCGATTCGGCCCTAACATCCGCTGCAATACCGGTACTTTGCCCCTAGAGGGACTTGAAAGAGCGCAAAGGATAAAATATAGGACACTCTTTCTGTCCTAGTTATCGGTTTTGGCTCGCGGCGGATTTGAAAACGTCCTATCTAGGGGCCAAGGAGAAGAGGATCGATGGCCGAGAGCCTGCTCAGATTTGTCGACGTCGCCCAGGAACACCCGTCGAAGCGTGCGGCAAAGGCGCGCACGACCGACTTCCAGGAGATCTACGAGGATTATCTGCGGCCCAAGGCAGCAGAACAGGCAGCGCGATGCTCTCAGTGTGGCGTGCCTTTTTGCCAAATTCATTGCCCACTCCATAACAATATTCCGGATTGGCTAAAAATGACCGCGGAGGGTCGCCTCGACGAGGCCTACGAAATCTCCTCGGCGACCAACAACATGCCGGAGATTTGCGGTCGAATTTGTCCGCAGGACCGCCTTTGCGAGGGCAACTGCGTCATCGAAAAAGGATTCGAATCGGTCACCATAGGGGCGATTGAGCGCTACATAACGGATACAGCATGGGACAAGGGCTGGGTCACCCCGCCAAGTCCGAAGAGGGAATTGAGCCAATCGATTGGGATCGTGGGTGCCGGTCCTGGCGGAATGGCAGCGGCCGAGGAATTGAGACGCCTGGGATACCAGGTTGTCGTCTACGATCGATACGACCGGGTCGGCGGTTTGCTGATCTACGGAATCCCGAATTTCAAGCTTGAGAAGGAAATCGTGCGCCGTCGTGCGGACTTGCTGCGAGACGGTGGGGTTCGCTTTCAGATGGATTTCGAAGTCGGCCGCGATGCCTCGCTTCAAGAACTGCGCGAGAAACATTCGGCAATCCTCATCGCGACCGGCGTGTACAAAGCCCGTGACGCGGCCCTCCCAGGGGTCGGCTTGGGCAACATCATCCAATCGATGACCTTCCTTACCGCGTCGAACCGTAAGGGACTTGGCGATTCGGTTGCCCAGTTTGAGAGCGGCGAGTTAGACGCCAGCGGGAAGCGGGTCTTGGTTCTTGGCGGTGGCGACACCGCGATGGATTGTGTGCGAACTGCCGTTCGACAAGGGGCCAAGTCGGTCAAATGCCTATATCGACGCGATCGTCCAAACATGCCGGGCTCGATGCGTGAGGTGGAACACGCCCAAGAGGAAGGCGTTGAATTCGTCTGGCTCACGGCCCCGGAGGCTTATCTTGGCGACGACGTTGTACGCGGCGTTCGGGCGGTACGTATCAGGCTTGGCGCACCCGACGCGACCGGTCGCCAGACGCCGGAAATCGTCGCCGGGTCGTCCCACGAAATCGAAGCCGATTTGGTCATCAAAGCGCTCGGTTTCGATCCCGAGGACTTGCCAACCCTCTTTGCCGAACCGGGCCTCAGCGTCACCGGTTGGGGCACCATTGGAATCGATTTTCGAACAAAGATGACGAATTTGGACGGTGTTTTTGCAGCTGGCGACATTGTGCGCGGTGCGTCGCTGGTCGTATGGGCCGTGCGCGACGGGCGCGACGCCGCCGCATCGATTCATTCGTTTCTACAAAAGAAATTGGCCGGTCAACCGAACGAGTCAAATGATCCAGAACGCGGAGGCAGCAATGACAAAGGCAAAAGTTCAAAAAGAGCAAGCCGGCGCCGCGTTCATCAAAGCGTGGACTGAAAACGCGCGGCATCTCGCCGCGAACGGACTGTACAATCCGGCGGATGAACACGCGGCATGCGGTGTCGGGTTCATTGCCGCCGTCGACGGTCGTCCGCAGCGCGAAGTCGTCTTAGCCGGTATTGACGCCCTGCGCGCGGTTTGGCACCGCGGCGCGGTAGGGGCGGACGGCAAGACCGGGGATGGCGCGGGAATTCACGTCCAGATACCCCAAGACTTTTTCAAACGCCATGTCGCCCGCACTGGCCACGAGCCATCAAAAGGTTTGCTGGCGGTCGGCCAAGTCTTTCTTCCAAAGACCGACTTCAGCGGCCAAGAAGTTTGCCGGTCGATCGTCGAAACTGAGATTCTACGGTTCGGCCATAGCATCTACGGTTGGCGCCAAGTGCCGGTGGATGCGTCGATAGTTGGCGAAGTCGCCAACGCGACTCGTCCGGAAATCGAACAAATCATGATCGCCAACGGGCGCGGGGCATCGGAGGAGGAGTTCGAGCGCGACCTCTATGTCATTCGTCGTCGGATCGAACGGCGGGTCATCGAGGCGCAAGTCCGCAACTTCTACATTTGCTCGCTGTCGTGCCGTTCGATCATTTACAAAGGCATGTTCCTTGCCGAGCAACTTACGAATTTCTATCCCGATCTCCTTGATGATCGATTTGTCTCGAGCTTCGCGATCTTCCACCAGCGCTACTCGACCAACACCTTCCCGACCTGGGAGCTCGCCCAGCCTTTTCGCACGCTCGCCCATAACGGCGAGATCAACACGCTCAAGGGCAACGTCAATTGGATGAAGAGCCACGAGATCCGCATGATCTCGGAATACTTTGGATCTTATGGCGACGACATAAAGCGGGTAGTTCAAGCCGGAAGTTCCGACTCCGCTGCGCTTGACGCCGTATTCGAACTGTTCGTTCGGGCCGGTCGCGACGCACCATCGGTTAAGACGCTCTTGATTCCTGAAAGCTGGTCTAACAAATCGCATATGCCCCCAGCGCAGCGCGCAATGTATGCGTACTGCAATGCCGTAATGGAGCCTTGGGATGGTCCGGCGGCGATCGCCGCCACGGATGGCCGTTGGGTTGTCGGCGGCATGGATCGCAACGGGCTTCGGCCGCTGCGCTACACACTGACTGATCGCGGTTTACTGTTCGTCGGGTCGGAAACTGGCATGGTCCAGATCGACGAGCACTCGGTGATCGAGAAAGGCCGTATCGGGCCCGGGCAAATGATTGCGGTCGATCTTGCCGAAGGAAAATTCTATCACGACCGAGAGATCAAGGGGCGATTAGCCGCCGCTTTTCCGTATGAAGAATGGGCTCAGAACATTCGACGGTTGGACAAAAAGATCGCCGGCAAAGCAATTACGCCAAAGATGGACCGTGCCGAATTGCGCCGCCGGCAGGTTCTTGTGGGCCATACGCTTGAAGAGATTGAACTGATCCTTCACCCGATGGTCGAGACCGGCAAAGAGCCGACCGGATCCATGGGTGACGACACGCCGCTGGCCGTGCTGTCGAGCGGTTATCGCGGTCTGCACCATTTTTTCCGTCAGCAGTTTAGCCAGGTTACCAATCCGCCGATCGACTCGCTTCGCGAGCGGCGGGTGATGAGTTTGATCACGCGGCTCGGCAATCTTGGCAATGTGCTTGAAGTCGATGCGAATCAGACGAACATTTTGCAACTCGATTCACCGGTTCTTACCTATGCCGAAATGGAGCGCCTGCGCGACCATTTAGGCGAACAAGCGGTCGAGATCGATTGCACCCTCAGCGTCGGCTCAGAAACGTTGCGCGACGCAATCGATCGGATACGGGTCGCCAGCGAAGAGGCGGTCCGGCGCGGTCCGGTCCATTTGTTCCTGACCGACGAGAAGGTATCGGCGACGCGAGCGCCGGTGCCGATGATCCTCGCGGCGGGTCGCGTCCACACTCATCTTGTGGAGCAAGGCTTGCGGACGTTCTCGTCGATCAACGTGAGATCGTCGGAATGTTTGGATGTTCACTATTTTGCCGTTCTCGTCGGTGTAGGAGCGACAACCGTGAACGCCTATCTCGCGGAAGCGGCGATCGCCGATCGCCAGAATCGAGGCCTGTTTGGCGACCTCGATATCGCGACGTGTTTAGAGCGGTACAAAGAAAGCGTCGATGCAGGTCTTCTGAAGGTGATGTCCAAGATGGGGATCGCCGTCATCTCTTCGTATCGTGGCGGGTATAACTTCGAAGCGGTCGGGCTATCGCGAACCGTCGTGGCTGAAATGTTCCCCGGTATGGTCTCGCGAATTTCCGGGATAGGGCTTCCCGGCATTGAGAAAAAAGTCCTGGACCAACATGACAAGGCGTACGCTCAGGACGTCGTCACCTTGCCGGTGGGTGGCCTTTATCGTTACCGCGACAAGGGTGAGACCCACGCATTCGATGGCAGGTTGATTCATCTTTTGCAGACGTCATTAGAAAAAGATTCCTACGAAACCTACAGTCGGTATGCGGAGGCTGTACACAAAGGTCCGCCGGTTCAGTTGCGGGACCTTCTGGATTTCCACTCGGACCGCGAGCCAATTGTCGACGATAACGTCGAGTCGATTACCAAGATCAGGCAACGCTTTGTCACGGGTGCCATGTCGCTTGGCGCCCTGAGTCCCGAGGCGCACGAAACTCTTGCGATCGCGATGAATCGAATTGGTGCCAAATCCGATTCCGGCGAGGGCGGCGAGGCGCGCGAGCGATTTTCGCCCAGGCCAAATGGCGACAACGCCAATTCCGAGATCAAACAGATCGCGTCGGGCCGGTTCGGTGTGACCGCGGAATATCTCAATAAGTGCGGCGAGATCGAAATCAAAATCGCTCAGGGAGCGAAACCTGGCGAGGGCGGCCAGCTACCTGGATTCAAAGTCACTGAGTTGATTGCCAAATTGCGCCACTCGACACCCGGGGTAACGCTAATCTCGCCACCGCCGCATCACGACATTTACTCGATCGAAGATCTTGCCCAACTGATTTACGACCTGAAGCAGATCAATCCGGATGCGCTCGTCAACGTGAAGTTGGTCGCGGAAGCGGGGATCGGGACCATCGCGGCGGGCGTCGCGAAGGCCAAGGCCGACGTGATCATGATTTCCGGTCACTCAGGTGGCACGGGGGCCAGCCCGCAGTCGTCCATCAAATACGCCGGCGTGCCGTGGGAAATGGGACTGACGGAGGTCAACCAAGTCTTGACGCTTAATCGCCTACGTCATCGCGTCAAATTGCGGGTTGATGGCGGCTTCAAGACAGGTCGCGACGTGGTCATCGCGGCGATGATGGGCGCTGAGGAGTATGGAATTGGGACTGCCGGTCTGGTGGCGATGGGATGCATCATGGTGCGTCAGTGCCATTCGAACACTTGCCCGGTGGGCGTGTGCACCCAACGGGAAGACCTGCGATCTAAGTTCGAGGGGACGCCTGAAAAAGTTGTCAATCTCATGAGCTTTATTGCCCAGGAAGTGCGGGAAATTCTGGCCCGACTGGGGTACAGCCGCTTGGACGAGATTGTCGGTCGTGCCGACCTGCTGGCTCAAGTCAGCCGCGGTGCGGCGCATTTGGACGATCTAGATCTCAATCCCCTGCTTGTTCAGGCCGACCCAGGCGATAGCCCCCGGGTGTTCTCGATCGAGGGGCGCAACGAGGTTCCCGATACTCTGGATGCGCAGATGATCAAAGATGCGCATGAGGTATTTGATCGCGGCGAAAAAATGCAACTTGCCTATAGCATTCGGAACACGCATCGGGCGATCGGCACCCGGTTTTCGTCTCGGCTGGTGCGGCGGTTTGGGCCGGACGGCCTCAAGCCAGATCACATCACGGTTCAGTTGCGCGGGTCTGCCGGCCAATCGCTGGGCGCGTTTGCGCTTCAAGGGCTGAAGCTGGTTGTCTCTGGCGATGCGAACGACTACGTCGGAAAAGGTCTCTCCGGCGGCACGATCGTGGTGCGTCCGGTCCCTTCCGCGCCGATCACAAGCAACGAAAACGCAATTATCGGTAACACGGTGCTTTACGGTGCAACATCCGGCAAGCTGTTCGCTGCTGGCCAGGCTGGCGAGCGGTTTGCGGTTCGAAATTCAGGCGCGCAGGTCGTGGTTGAGGGCTGCGGTGCCAACGGATGTGAATATATGACTGGTGGCACCGCGGTCATCCTAGGTCCGGTTGGCGACAACTTTGGTGCCGGGATGACCGGCGGCATGGCTTTTGTTTATGACAGCGATGGCACGTTCGAGCGGCAGGTCAATCGAGAGCATGTGACGCCCCAACGGATTCAATCGGCGTACTGGGATCGTGTCTGCCGGGACCTTGTCGAGGAACATGTTGCGGAAACTGGGTCGGCCTTCGCTGAGGATCTGTTGATCCATTGGGATTTGGAGATCGGAAATTTTTGGCAGGTCGTTCCCGAAGAGGTCGTCGCGACGCTCGAGCAGCCGCTGGTAGACGGTACCGCGGCGATAGAGATGACCGGCGGCGACTGAGCCGTCGCGACAACCGCAAGCGCCAACGTGGTAAGCTAAGCGACGATGCCGGTCTTACACCATTTCTGGCTGTGTCCATTCAGCCGCAAGGTTCGCGTGGTCCTCGGTGAGAAGGACATCCGCTTCGAACTCGCCTTCGAGAAGTACTGGGAGCGGTCGGCCGAATTCCTTGCACTAAATCCTGCCGGCCAGGTGCCTGTTTTGGTCGAAGATGATGATGTGCCCCTCGCCGACAGCGCTGCAATTTGCGAGTACCTTGACGAGCGCAACCCGGATCGACCGTTGATCGGATTCGACGCGAGAGCGCGCGCGGAAACGAGACGGCTTGTCGCATGGTTTGACGGGAAGTTCTTCGAGGAAGTCACGCGCAACGTTGTTGACGAGAAGGTCATGAAGCGGTTCATGCGCATGGGACATCCGGATTCGGCGGCCATTCGCGCCGGACAACAGAACCTCGCATACCATCTAGAGTACATCGGCTGGCTGACCGAGCGTCGGAATTGGCTTGCCGGTGATGACTTTAGTCTTGCCGATATCGCTGCGGCCGCTCATTTGTCCTGCGTGGACTATCTTGGCGATGTTTCCTGGTCCGACTATCAGGCGGCGAAAGACTGGTATGCGCGGGTCAAATCGCGACCAAGTTTTCGCAGCCTTCTCTCTGATCACATCCCAGGCCTGACGCCGCCAAAGCACTATGCGGACCTCGATTTCTAGCGACGGCGGTGCCCCGGCTCTGCAGCGCGACGAGATTCGCCGGCATGCATTGAGTCTTGGATTTGACTCGGTCGGCTTTGCGGCTGCCGAACTTGGACCGAAGCCGGCGACGGCATTCGCTGCCTTCATCGCGGCGGGCGCCCACGGCGACATGACCTGGCTGGCGGGCCGGGCACCCGAGCGTAGCAGCCCGCAAGGGCTCTGGAGTGCGGCAAAGACAGTCATTGCTGTAGGCATGAATTACGCCCCACAGAGCGACCCGATGGCGTCCCTCGGGTCCGCCGATCGTGGCACAATCTCGGTCTATGCCCGCGGGGACGACTACCACGACGTTATGAAAAAGCGTCTCAAAGCGCTCGGACGGTGGGTCGGAGAATATCTCGATACCGAAATTAAGGTCTTTGTCGACACAGCGCCGGTGCTTGAGAAACCGCTCGCGATGGCGGCCGGTGTTGGTTGGCAGGGCAAACACACAAATGTGGTTTCGCGGTCGTTCGGGTCTTGGCTTTTTCTAGGTGAGATATTCGTCGCTGCGGCTCTTCCGTTCGATCCACCACATGTGGATCGGTGTGGCAGTTGCCACCGCTGCCTAACGATTTGCCCGACCGATGCGTTTCCTGAGCCCTACCGGTTAGACGCTCGGCGCTGCATTTCCTATCTAACGATCGAGCATAAGGGGCACATTGATCGTGCTTTGCGTCCACTGATTGGAAATCGGATTTACGGCTGCGACGATTGCCTTGCCGTCTGTCCGTGGAATCGATTTGCGCAGGAATCGCACCACGCCCAGTTGTTGGCCCGCGAGGATCTCAATGCCCCGACGCTGGACGGCCTTGTTTCGCTTGATGACACGGCTTTTCGTGCGCTCTTCCGCAAATCACCGATAAAGCGGATCGGCCGAGCGCGGTTTGTGCGTAACGTCTTGATCGCGATTGGGAACAGCGGACTAGCCGAACTCACGCCAAGCGCGATCGGACGCCTACGTGACGATTCCCCGTTGGTGCGGGCGATGGCCGTTTGGGCGCTAGGTCGACTGGCCGATCGCGAAACGTTTGATCGCCTGACGCGAGATCACGCCGACCACGAGAGCGACGACCAAGTCCGCGACGAATGGAGAAAGGCCATGGCGCAATGACGAAAAAAATCGTTTGTCTCGGCATGGGATACGTCGCCACAGCGCTGGCGGATCGATTGTCCACGCAGGGGTGGGCGGTGGCAGGGACCTGCACGTCGGTGGCCAAAAGAGCAGCCCTCGCCGATGGAATTGTTTCGATCACTTTGTTTTCGCCGGAGCATTTGCTTTCGGCCGAGATCCTCAGCGGCGCGACGCATTTGATTTCCTCTATACCGCCAGACGACCAAGGTGACGCGGCGGCGGCATGGTTGGCCCAGAATATTGGTAGTGCAGAGGGACTGGAGTGGGCGGCGCTGTTGTCGACGACAGGGGTCTACGGCGATCGGCACGGCGATTGGGCCGACGAGGAGTCCGATCTCCGGCCAACGGCGCCGCGCAGCCAGCGCCGAGCCCAGGCCGAACAGCAGTGGCTCGATCTTCATCGCGAGCACGGGGTCCCTGTCCATATTTTTCGTCTTGCCGGCATCTACGGGCCCGGGCGCAACCCGCTAGACGGCATTCGGGCCGGTACCGCGCGACGCATCGTTAAACCAGGCCTCATGCTGGGACGTATCCATCTTGAGGACATCCTCGGTGTTTTGATGGCCTCAATCGAAAGGCCTCACGCGGGCTCAATTTACAACGTCACGGACGACGAGGCGGCGCCACCCCAAGACGTCGTCGCCTACGGCTGTCGTGCTTTGGGAGTCGAACCGCCACCCGAGGAGGATTTTGACACTGCCGAGATGTCGTCGCACGGCCGAAGTTTCTATCTCGATAGCAAAAGGGTGCGAAACGATCGAATCAAACGAGAGCTCGGTTATAGATTGCGTTATCCGACGTACCGCGAGGGGATTGCGGCGCTCATGTCGGAGCCGCCGCGGGCGCGGCGGCGTGACTAAGAGCACAGATCGCAAGTTTCTTCGACCGTTCGGAGGATATGGGCGATTTGCTCGGGCTCAGAGAGGCGGTGGTCGCCACCCTTGATCAAGGAGACGACGACGTCGTGGCTTGTAAGGGCCTCAGCGGTTCGCAGCGCATGCTGCCACGGCACATCGGGGTCATTGGTCCCCTGGATCAACCGTACTGGCCCATCAAACGAGATAGGCCGGTGCAGAACGAGGTGCTTCCGGCCTTCCTCAATCAGGGCAAGCGTGATGGGTGTTGGCTCCGGGTCGTACGGCGACGGCTCAAGGTACACGCCGTCCGTTTCAAGAGTTCCTCGGATCGACGCATCGAAACCGGACCACATGAGGTCTTCTGTGAAATCGGGCGCCGCTGCAACGCCGATCAGACCGGCCACGCGGTCGGGTCGTTCAAGGGCGGCAAGCAACATGATCCAACCGCCCATACTTGAACCGACCAGGACTTGGGGCCCGACTGTCAGCTGGTCCAACACGGCGATCGCGTCCTCGCACCAACGGCCAATCGTGCCCGAAACGAAACTTCCGGACGACGCGCCGTGACCAAAATAATCGAAACGAACAAAGGCACGATTGTTCGCGATGCAGGCGCGTTCGAGCGCGGTGGCCTTAGTACCGGTCATATCAGATCGGAACCCGCCCAGAAAAATGACGCCGGGTGTTTTGCCTCGCGTAGAATGATATGCAATGTGCTGGCCGTCACCGCGCAACAGTGTTTTTTGGGGATATTCGGTGTGGTCATTGATTTCGTTCATGGACGACTGATTGCATGATCTCTGGGGCGCCGACAAATCAAGCGCGCGGCATGCCGCGAACCGGCGCACGCGTGCCCGTGGTTCTGCAGGTACTGCCGGAGCTCGTGACTGGTGGTGTTGAGCGCGGGACGGTTGACGTGGCGTCCGCGGTCGTCGCCAAGGGGTGGGTTAGCATTGTCGCTTCCGCCGGCGGCCCGATGGTTGGGGACCTTGAGCGCGCCGGGGTAGAGCACATCACGTTGCCTCTCCAGTCTAAAAAGCCGTGGACCATGCATCGCAACGCGGGGGCGCTCACCGAGCTCATCTTTGACCGGAAAATTGACATTGTGCACGCCCGAAGTCGCGCGCCGGGGTGGAGCGCGCTGATTGCGGCGCGCCGGATCGGCACTCATTTTGTGACGACGTATCACGGCACGTACAACGCAACCAATCCGATAAAGAACCTGTACAATTCCGTGATGGCTCGGGGCGAAAAGGTCATTGCCATCTCAGACTTTATCGCCGCCCACATCCAACAGCGACACCGTCTCGACCCAAGCAAGATCGTGACCATTCATCGCGGCATCGATACCGGGCTGTTTGATCCAAAAAGCGTCTCAGCTGAACGCATCATTCAACTCGCGACCGCGTGGCGACTGCAGGACGGCATGCCGGTCGTCATGCTGCCCGGCCGACTGACCCGGTGGAAAGGTCAAAGTATCTTGATTGACGCGCTCCAGCATCTCGGTAGGGATGACGTGCGGTGTCTTCTGGTTGGATCCGATCAGGGTCGAACTGGTTACCGCCATGAATTGGATAAATTGGTTCACGCCCGCAATCTCGATCATGTCGTCCACGTCGTCGACCACTGCCGCGACATGCCGGCGGCCTATATGCTTGCAGATGTTGTGATTTCGGCGTCGACCGACCCGGAGGGGTTCGGGCGTGTGGTCGTCGAGGCGCAGGCAATGGGACGCCCAGTGGTTGCCAGCGATCACGGCGGCGCGCGAGAAACCGTACGCCCGGGTTTGACCGGGTGGCTTGTCCCGCCGGGCGATCCAAAGGCCCTTGCTACCGCGATTTCTGAGGCAATTTCGATGGACGCAGGTGCGCGCGCTCGAATGGCGGTGGCGGCGCGCGCCCATGTTGCCGAACAGTTCACCGTTGAGCGGATGCGTTCGGCGACCATCGATCTCTATCAGGACATTCTTGGCGTCGCGAGCGCGGCTGATTCTTGACTCAGGCGACGTTCACCCCAAGTATCCGGCGCGGGAAATTCTTCGCGCGCGAATATTGAAGATCAAATAACCATGGTCGCTATCACGCTCCCCGACGGGCGCATCCTGAACTATGACCGGCCTGTCACTGGCGGTGAAATTGCGCGTGAGATTGGTCCTGGTCTCGCGAAGGCGGCTCTGTGCATCCGTGTCAACGGCGAGCTGTGGGATTTGTCCCGCGAGATCGACGGCGATGCGTCGATACAGATCATTACCGCCAACGATGAGGCCGAGGCGCTCGACATTCTTCGCCATGACGCGGCGCATGTTCTCGCTGAGGCAGTAAAGGAGCTTTTTCCGGGAACTCAGGTGACCATCGGCCCGAACATCGAGAACGGTTTTTACTATGACTTCGCGCGCGATGAGCCGTTCACGCCGGATGACCTCGATAAGATTGAGGTCCGAATGCACGGGATTGTGGACCGCGACGAGGTGATTGCCCGCGAGGTCTGGGCGCGCGCCGAGGCGATCGCCTATTTCACGAAAATTGGCGAGGTCTACAAAGCCGAGATCGTAGAGGGGCTGCCGGACGGTGAGCCGATCGGTGTGTACCGTCAGGGAGACTTTTTGGACCTCTGCCGCGGCCCCCACCTACCGTCGACGGCGAAACTTGGCCATGCCTTCAAACTAATGTCGGTGGCCGGCGCCTATTGGCGGGGCGATTCGCGCAATGCGATGCTGCAACGAATCTACGGCACGGCCTGGCGGAACGATAAAGAGCTAAAGGCCTATCTCCATCGACTGGAAGAGGCCGAGAAACGGGATCACCGGCGGATCGGCCGCGAACTGTCGTTGTTCCATCTCCAAGAAGAGGCGGCAGGGAGCGTCTTTTGGCACCCGAATGGCTGGGTCATCTACCGCGAGATCGAGCAGTACATGCGCCGGCGTCTTGATGCCGAGCACTACCGGGAGATCAGAACCCCCCAGCTGATAGACCGCAAGTTGTGGGAGGCCTCGGGTCACTGGGAGAAGTTCCGCGACAACATGTACACCGCCGCTGATGAAGGCGACCGCGTTCTGGCATTGAAGCCGATGAACTGCCCCGGGCACGTACAGATCTTTCGTCAGGGTCTGAAAAGCTATCGCGATCTGCCGCTACGCCTCGCGGAATTTGGCTCCTGCCATCGTAGCGAGCCCTCGGGTGCGTTGCATGGCTTGATGCGGGTCCGTCAATTCACCCAAGACGACGCCCACATATTTTGTACCGAGGATCAGATTAACGCCGAAACGGTTGAATTCTGTGCGTTGCTGCAATCGGTGTACCGCGATTTTGGATTTGAGGACGTGAAGGTTCTGTTTGCCGATCGCCCGCCCGTTCGGGCGGGGACCGATGCGACATGGGACCGGGCGGAAGCAGCGCTTCGCGAGGCGGTGGACACGGCGGGCTTGAATTGGTCGCTCAACCCCGGTGAGGGGGCCTTCTATGGGCCAAAGCTCGAGTTTCATCTAACGGACGCGATTGGCCGGTCATGGCAATGTGGAACGCTCCAGGTAGATTTTGTTCTTCCTGAGCGATTGGATGCGTCTTATGTCGGTGAGGATGGGGCAAAGCATCGACCCGTGATGCTTCATCGCGCAATTCTTGGCAGTTTTGAACGGTTCATTGCCATCCTGATCGAGCATCACGCTGGACGAATGCCGCTGTGGCTGGCCCCGGTTCAGGTGGTTGTCGCGACGATTACGGAGGCGGCGGATGAGGCAGCCAGAGTTGTTTGCGAACGGCTAAACGCCGCCGGTCTTCGTGCGGACCTTGATCTCCGCAACGAAAAGATCAATTACAAGGTGCGTGAGCATTCCCTGGCGAAAATCCCCTACATCTTCGTCTTAGGGGAGCGCGAGGCGGCCGAAACCACGGTATCGGTGCGCAAGTTGGGCGATAAGCAGCAAGAAGTCCTTGCGCTAGATAGGGCAGTCGATATCCTGCGCGAGGAAGCGACCCCGCCTGATCAAAAGTAGGGGCAGTTTTCAAGGACAGTTGGGCGAAACACGGCATTCTGGCCGATCGGTGAGCTGTCTACGTCTGAAGCAACGGAAGGAGTCTACGCATACCTAGGAGACCGCATCACGCGCCGCCGCCTACCTCAAAGCAGGGGCCGCGCGTCAACGACGAGATCAATGTTACCTCCGTTAGGCTGGTTATGGCCGATGGCGAGGTAGTTGGCGTTGTTGGAATTGAAGAGGCCCTCGCCACGGCTCAAGAAGCTGGCCTGGACCTTGTCGAAGTCGCCCCCAATTCAAGTCCGCCCGTCTGCAAGTTACTTGACTACGGAAAGTTCAAGTATGAGGCGCAGAAGAAGGCAAATGCTGCGCGCAAAAAGCAGAAGGTCATCGAGGTCAAAGAGATCAAGATGCGCCCGGGGATCGACGCTCACGACTACGATGTCAAAATGAGGTCGATCGTCCGATTTATCGACGACGGCGACAAAGTCAAGGTGACGCTCCGTTTCCGTGGGCGAGAGATGGCACACCCTGACATTGGTATGCGCGTCCTAGAGCGTGTCCGCGATGAGGTCGACGAGATGGCCAAAGTAGAGCAATTTCCAAAAATGGAAGGCCGACTGATGACAATGGTCATCGCCCCAAGATAGTCCGGCCTATCCCAATTCGATTGGTTGCTTGTTGAGTTCTCGCCTCGCCTGAGAAATCACGAGATAGGCGCTATGCAGGGCTAAACAGCCCATCGCTAGTGCAACAATGACGTCTGGCCAGCCGCTATTGGTCCCAAATACCGCCCCGCCCGCG
Source organism: Pseudomonadota bacterium (assembly GCA_027622715.1). GTDB lineage: Bacteria > Pseudomonadota > Alphaproteobacteria > SHVP01 > SHVP01 > CALJDF01. Next base: position 58,364 of record JAQBYN010000016.1, read on the forward strand.
ACAATGACTGCGGCGTTGCCGATGGCATCGTTCCGGGTGCACAGCCAAACGGATCGCCTATTCGAATCGCCCGATCGGAAGCGAAATAGAATCATCGCGCTGGTGACATTCGCGGCGAGCGCAGCGACGCCGATTCCGCTCATCAGGGCTGCCGAGGGGATCTGACCGGTTAGGGCATGGTGGATGGAGGCGCCGATCACCCAAAGGCCAAAGGCGGCCATCGTGGCGCCTTTAAGCAGAGCTGCGGCGGCGCGCCAGCGTAGCGCCGAACCAAGGACCGCCAGACTCAGGGCATAGGTGGCCGCGTCGCCAAAGAAATCGAGCGCGTCGGCCTGAAGCGCAACCGAGCCGCCGACGAGCCCCCCGGTGATTTCAACGGCAAACATGGACGCGTTGATCGCGAGAACGACCACGAGCGCTTGGCGGTACCGCGTGTCGTCAACCGGTGCCTCGGGGTGATGGTGGCATCCCGACATCTAGTCGCCCGAGTCTTCCATCGATTCAGGCTCGGCCAAATGGTCCATCATGTCGGTGAGAACGCGGTCAATGTGATGGTCGGCCAGGGTATAGAGGACGTGCCTGCCGTCGCGCGCCGAGCGCACTATTCGCGTTGCCCGCAAGAGCCTGAGGTGGTGGCTAACGAGGGAGGGCGACAGCCCGGTGTTTATGGCGATTTCGCCCACTGGGATTGGCCCCTTTCGGCACTCGATGAGGACGCGCAGGCGGCTCGGATCGCCGAGCAACCGAAAGACTTCAGCGAGCTCATTCAATTGGTCCATTGAACAAATATATAAATAGATATTCATATATTCAATAAAAAGGGACGCCAGACCGAAGAGACTGTGTCGCCCTTGTTTTGCGCCCATCGGGCCGCTATAACGCCCGCCTCAGGGCGACCGGGCCATAAGGGCATGCCTATCCGCCGAGAAGCTTCAGTCCGACGAAAGGAAGCAAATGCCCAAGCTAAAGACCAAGAGTAGTGCCAAGAAGCGCTTCAGCCTTACTGGCACAGGTAAGGTTCGCATGAATCAGGCTGGCAAACAGCACGGCATGATCAAGCGTACCAATAAGCAACTCCGCGATCAGCGCGGGACATCGATCTTGAGTGCACCGGACGCCAAGATCGTCAAAAAATTTCTTCCTTACGGCTAGGGCGAAGCAATGGCACGCGTAAAACGGGGCGTTACTACCCACGCCCGTCACCGCAAGGTGATCAAGGCGGCGAAGGGATTTCGCGGCCGGGGCAAGAATGCATTTCGTGTCGCGATCGAGCGAGTCGAAAAGAGTCTTCAGTATGCGTACCGCGATCGGCGCGTGCGGAAGCGGAATTTTCGCGCGCTCTGGATCCAGAGAATCAATGCCGCGGCGCGGGAACACGGCCTGACCTACGGTCGATTTATCAACGGTCTCAAGCTCGCAGGCGTCGAGGTCGACCGCAAGATATTGGCTGACCTCGCCGTGAAGGAGCCTGGGGCTTTTGGCAAACTCGCAGAAGCTGCACAAACTGCCCTCGCTTCCGCTCCGGAAAAGGCTGCGGCCTAACCCGGCCCTCTCGAAAAGTCATTCTCGAAGGGCCCGACTGGGAACCCTCCAGTGATGACGATGCAAGACCCGACTGAAACAGAAACTGAGTTGCTGGCTGCCGTGAATGGCGCCGACACGCTGGATGCTCTTGAGCAGGTGCGTATTGGTGCGCTTGGCCGAAAGGGTCGAATCACGGACCTCATGAAGTCACTTGGCGGCATGTCTCCGGACGAGCGTCGCGCGGCCGGGCCCGCTCTGAATGGCTTGAAGGACCGCATTTCCTCGGCCATCGACGCACGCCGAGAGGCCATGGAGACGAGCGGTCTTGAAGCTCGGCTCAGGCAGGAGGGCATCGACGTTACTTTGCCGGTGCGACCGGAGACGAACGGTTCGGTTCATCCGGTGAGCCAAGTAACCGAAGAGCTGGTCGCTATATTCGCCGACATGGGATTCGAACTCGCCGAGGGGCCCGATGTCGAAGATGATTTTCACAACTTCACCGCGCTTAACATGCCGCCAGAGCACCCGGCCCGGCAGATGCACGATACGTTCTATCTGACACCGGATGAGAGTGGCGCCCAACGGCTCTTGCGAACCCATACGTCGACCGTTCAAATCCGCACAATGATGTCGCGTCCGCCGCCGCATCGCATCATCGTTCCGGGGCGGACCTATCGCTCAGACTCTGACATGACGCATACACCGATGTTCCATCAGGTCGAGGGGTTGGTGATCGACCGTGCAACGCACATGGGCCATCTCAAGGGTTGCTTGATCGAGTTTGCCCGCGCCTTCTTCGACATCGATGACCTCCCCTACCGTTTTCGACCGAGCTATTTTCCGTTTACCGAGCCCAGTGCCGAAATGGATATCGGTTGTTCGCGCGCCGACGGCGAATTACGGATTGGCGCCGGCGACGATTGGCTGGAGATTCTTGGCTGCGGCATGGTCAACCCCCGGGTCCTCGAGAATTGCGGCGTGGATTCCTCGGTCTATCAGGGATTTGCGTTTGGCGTTGGGATCGACCGCATCGCGATGCTCAAATACGGCATTCCCGATCTTCGATCGTTCTTCGAATCTGATCTTCGTTGGCTGCGGCATTATGGGTTCAGTGCGCTTGACGTACCGACGCTTGCCGGTGGTTTGGCGCGATGAAGTTCACGCTGAACTGGCTGAAGGAGCATCTTGAGACGGATGCACCCCTCGCGGCGATTGTCGAAAAACTAACGAGCATCGGTCTTGAAGTAGAAGCGGTCATCGATCCGACCAAACAACTTTCGGCGTTCGTCATTGGCGAAGTCGCTGACTGTTCGCCCCATCCCGATGCGGACAAGTTGAAGGTGTGCCAGGTCAACATTGGGGCACAGACGGTTCAGGTCGTTTGTGGCGCGCCCAACGCGAAGGCCGGGATGAAGGGCGTTTTCGCGCCCGCAGGTACCGTCGTGCCGGGCACAGGACTCCACCTCAAGAAGGCAAAAATCCGCGGGGTGGAGAGCAACGGTATGCTGTGTTCCGAACGCGAACTCGGCATCTCCGACGAGCATGACGGAATCATCGAGTTGCCGGCAGACGCAGAAGTGGGCACGACCTACGCGGCATTTGCCGGACTAGACGATCCGGTTGTCGAGATTGGTATTACCCCAAATAGACAGGACTGCCTTGGCGTCGCGGGAATTGCACGCGACCTCTCGGCCGCGGGATTGGGGACGGCGATCACGCCTCAAGTCGATGCCGCGGCGATATCGCACGCAAGTCCGATCAAGGTCGAATGTCGGTTGGGCGCGCACGGTGATGCCTGTCCTTTGTTCGTCGGGCGCCACATCCGCAACGTGAAGAACGGCCCGAGCCCGCGGTGGCTTCAAGATCGGTTGCGCGCAATAGGCCTTCGACCGATATCCGCGCTCGTCGATATAACCAACTTCATTACGTTTGACCGCGGACGGCCGCTGCACGCTTTCGATGCGGATACGATTGCAGGCAGTATCCACGTGCGCCTGTCCAATGCCGGTGAAAACATTCTGGCGCTCGACGGGCGCGCGTACGAACTTGACGATCAGGTTACCGTCATCGCCGATGACGACGGTCCCCTCGCGATGGGTGGGATCATCGGCGGCGAGTCGTCGGGGTGTACCTTAGAGACCAAGTCCGTCTTCCTTGAGGCCGCTCTATTCGATCCGATCCGCACGGCAATGAGCGGGCGAAAGCACGACATTATCAGCGATGCGCGCTACCGCTTCGAGCGCGGGGTCGATCCGGCATTCGTCTCCGCCGGCCGTATACTCGGGCATGGAATTGGCGACCCAGATGGTCCTCGATCTATGTGGCGGCGAGGCGAGTGAACTCGTGATCGCTGGCGAGGTGCCCGAGTGGCGGCGAAGCATTGCGTTCCGTCCCGCGCGGGTCCACCAACTCGGCGGTCTTGATGTATCGGAGGACGAGAGTCTTCGCATTCTCCGAGCACTTGGGTTTGGTGCGGCGCCCGAAAGTGGGGGCGTCGCTGTCGCAATACCATCTTGGCGGCGTGACATCGACGGCGAAGCCGATCTGGTCGAAGAGGTTTTGCGTGTCGTGGGCTACGACAAAGTCCCCATTGTACCTTTGGAGAAGAAGCGGGCCGTCACGCGGCCGGCGCTGAACATCCAGCAGCGACACCGCCAATCCGCACGGCGCGTCCTGGCAGCGCGCGGGATGAACGAATGTGTGACTTGGTCTTTCATGCCTCGGCGATTCGCCGAGCGCTTCGGTGGCGGTAAACCCGAATTGACCCTTGTTAACCCCATTAGTGCCGATCTCGATGTTATGCGGCCGAGCATCCTACCCAATCTGCTCGCCGCGGCTGGCCGGAACGTGGACCGCGGGTTTGCCGATCTCGGTCTCTTTGAGGTTGGTCCGCAGTACGGCGACAGCGAGCCGGAGGGCCAGCAGGTTGTCGTGGCCGGGGTGCGGCGCGGAAATGCCGTCCCGCGCAATTGGCACCATGCGGCGCGGGCAGTTGATGCGTTTGATGCGAAGGCAGACGTGCTGGCTGTCTTGGCGGAAATGAACGTTCCTGTCAGCAAGCTCCTGGTGTTCCCAGAAGCTGCCCCCTGGTACCATCCGGGGCGGTCAGGAACATTGAGACTGGGTCCCAAGACGGTCCTCGCGGCATTTGGCGAAGTTCATCCGAGTGTGCTTGATCTTCTGGATTGCGATGGGCCTTGTGTCGCATTCGAAATCAATGTTGGCGCCGTTCCGAAGTCTCGTCGCGAGGGATCTACGAATAGAGGCGCGCTTGACGTGCATGCGTTGCAGACGGTCGAGCGTGATTTTGCGTTCGTCGTGGCCGAAGCGGTGCCGTCTGGAGAGGTCGTCGCCGCAGCCTTGGGTGCCGACAAGAAACTCGTCCTGGCGGCAACGGTATTTGACGTATTTTCCGGCGAGTCGCTTGGTCCGGGCGTGAAATCAATCGCCATTCGCGTAACCCTTCAACCGATCGATCATACGTTGACCGAAACCGAGATTGACGCTGTCGCCGCCCAAATCGTTGGTGCGGTCGAGAAATCGACCGGCGCCACGTTACGGGGTCAATGACGAACTTGCCCGGTATAGCGTCGCGATGACAGATCTCGCGCACATCAGAAATTTTGCCATCATCGCGCATATCGATCATGGGAAATCGACTCTGGCAGATCGTTTGATCGAACGATGTGGTGGTGTTGAAGCACGCGATATGAAAGCGCAGTTGCTCGATTCCATGGACATCGAACGCGAGCGCGGTATCACGATCAAGGCGCAGACCGTCCGACTCCAGTACACCGCGGCGAGCGGCGAAGTCTATGAGCTAAATCTCATGGACACGCCAGGTCACGTGGATTTTGCATACGAAGTAAGCCGCAGCCTGTCCGCTTGCGAAGGATCGCTTCTCCTGGTTGATGCCAGCCAAGGCGTAGAGGCTCAAACGTTGGCAAATGTTTACAAGGCAATCGATGTCAATCACGAAATCATCGTTGTCCTAAACAAAATCGATTTACCCGCGGCCGAACCCGAGAAGGTTAGGCAACAGATTGAAGATGTCATCGGCCTCGATGCGAGCGAGGCAATCGAGGTGTCCGCGAAGACCGGCGTAGGCATCGACAGTGTCCTGGAGGCTTTGGTTGCGCGACTGCCGCCTCCCCAAGGCAAATTGGAAGATCCTCTGAAGGCGCTCCTCGTCGATTCTTGGTACGACCCTTATCTTGGAGTTGTTATTTTGATGCGGGTCTACGACGGCTGTCTTAGGAAAGGCATGCGTGTTCGGATGATGGCGACCGGGTCGGAGCACACTATTGAAAGAGTGGGATACTTCGCGCCCAAGGCAGTCAGCGTTGACGAAATCGGACCCGGCGAATTGGGTTTCATCACAGCGGGCATTAAGGCGGTGGCCGACACCAACGTCGGGGACACTTTGACCGAAACACGACGCCCGACTTCGGCGGCTCTTTCAGGATTCAAACCAAGCGTCCCCGTCGTCTTTTGTGGACTCTTCCCGGTTGAGGCTAATGAATTTCCGGAACTGAAAGAAAGTCTTGCGCGGCTCCGCCTCAATGACTCGTCGTTTCACTTTGAACAAGAGTCGTCGCCGGCCTTGGGTTTCGGATTCCGGTGTGGCTTTCTTGGTCTGCTCCACCTCGAGATCGTTCAGGAACGCTTGGAGCGTGAATTCGATCTAAACCTTATTACCACCGCGCCAAGCGTGGTTTACCGGGCGCATATGAGGAATGGCACGGCGCTCGAGTTGCACAATCCTGTCGATTGGCCTGATCCATCGCAAATCGATCGCGTCGAAGAGCCCTGGATCAAAGCAACGATCATGTTGCCTGACGAGTTTCTCGGATCCGTTCTGAAGCTTTGTGAGGAGCGGCGTGGTGTGCAAATTGATCTGACCTACGTCGGGGCTCGCGCCGTCGCGACGTATCGATTGCCGCTGAACGAAGTCGTTTTTGATTTCTATGACCGATTGAAGTCAGTGAGTCGGGGCTATGCAAGTTTCGACTACCAGCTTGACGGCTACGAGCAAGGTGATCTGGTGAAGATGTCGATCCTGGTGAACGACGAGCCGGTCGATGCTTTGGCAATGATTGTGAACAGAAAGAACGCGGAATCTCGTGGTCGGTCGATCTGCGAGCGGCTAAAGGACCTCATTCCGCGCCACATGTTTAAGATTCCGATTCAGGCAGCGATTGGCGGGAAGGTCGTCGCGCGCGAGACAATTAGCGCTATGCGTAAAGATGTTCTCGCGAAGTGCTACGGCGGCGATGTGTCGCGAAAGCGCAAACTGCTTGATAAGCAAAAGAAGGGGAAGAAGCGGATGCGGACGATCGGCCGGGTCGATATCCCGCAAGAAGCGTTCATCGCCGCCCTAAGGTTGAGCGAGACTTAACGCTAGCCAATCGATCTGCGGCTCTTTCGCCGACGTCTGAAAAGCCACATCAGCACGCTTCCCATTACGCCAAAACTGATCCAGCCTGGCCAAAGAATGACCGTTTGCAGGATCGGGTCCCACAGCCACGGGAAAAGGTGGCGCTGAATTCCTGCCTGCACCAGCCCGAGGCTTTCTTTGTGAAGGCGAAACCACTGTTCGCCGAGTACGCTGACCTCGATCGTCCCTGCGCCGATCCACTCGACGATATCCCAACCGAGTGAAAATAGGGCAATGCCAAGACACAGCCACGCGACAAACCGGCCGACTACCATGTTACCCTCCGCGACGGGTGGCACTTGGGTTCGATAATGGAGTGTTGAAGCGGCAGGTACCACCAAATTGTCCGCGCTGCGGGATTCCCGCGTTTAGTTGGGCAGGGCGTTGGAAACCGTCGCGTTTGGCCGCTAATATCCGCCGCCAATGATGGTAACGGAGGGGTGGCCGAGTGGCTTAAGGCGCACGCTTGGAAAGCGTGTTTACGGTAACCCGTAACGTGGGTTCGAATCCCACCCCCTCCGCCAGACTGTGCGATTCAACGGAACCCTGATCTCCTCCATCGCTTGGCGTCAGCGCGTCTGTCGCTGCGGGAGAGCGGTCGCCAATATCTTTAAGGCCCGCACCGGATAAACTGAGGCCCGAGGTTGATGATGAGCACAAACGAGCAAGTCGATTGGGAAATACCGGTTGAAGCGCGACTAAGACCGGAGGATCACGCCTTCGATCTTGAGCGTGCGTTGTCGGCAATCGTCTTTATTCGATCGCTGGTTCCCGAAGATGCTTTCACGGCGCAAGTTCTCGGAACCGAGCGCGCCGGGAATGGCATCCTCATTAGCGATTCGGGACTAATTGTTACTGTCGGTTACTTGGTAACCGAAGCGGAGTCCGTGTGGCTGGTCGCCAATAACGGACAAACCGTACAAGGCGATGTTGTCGGCTATGACCATGAGAGCGGTTTGGGATTGGTCCAGGCGCTCGGCCGGTTGACGGTGCGCCCGATGGAAATTGGGTCCTCGTCCGACGTTCGCGTTAACGACAATACGATTCTCGCCGCCGGTGGCGGCCGCCGTCATGCGCTCACGTCGCGGGTCGTCGCCAAGCGAGAGTTTGTGGGATCTTGGGAGTATTTGCTCGACGAAGCGATTTTCACGACGCCAGTCCACCCGAATTGGGGCGGCACCGGGTTGGTGGACCGCAACGGGCGGTTGGTGGGTGTTGGTTCGCTCTTTATTCAAGGCGCTGGCCCCAACGGGGCGGATGGGAACATGGTTGTCCCCATAGATGTTCTCAAGCCGATTCTAGATCCGTTGGTCAAGACCGGTCACACTGGGCGCGTTCCGCGTCCCTGGCTCGGTCTCTATGCCGCGGACAACGACGAGACAATCGTCGTCGCGGGCATGGCTAGCGCCGGACCTGCCAGCCAGGGTGGGGTCATGATTGGCGACGAGATTCTTCAGGTAGCCGGTTCCCCAATTCGTGGTCTATCCGACTTTTTCCGCCGCGTGTGGCGTCTCGGGCCGGCCGGTGTTGAAGTTCCTCTGACCGTCAAACGCGAGGAGCATGGTTTGGTCGAGATAATGTTGCGATCTGCGAACCGGGCGGACTTTCTCAGAAAACCGCGTCTTCACGCGTGACGTTATGACTGTGGATATGGCATGACGGCTATCGCTGTCGCCGGCGGCCGAGACGCACGAATAATTGGCCTTGTGTCGGCGGGTCACTTCTTCAGCCACTTCTATTTTCTCGTCCTGCCGCCGCTATTTCCTTTATTGAAAATCGAGTTTGGCGTTAGTTACGCGTCTCTCGGCCTTCTTCTTACTGCAGCAAGTGTCGCAACAGGCATTTGTCAGACGCCAGTTGGCTTTCTCGTCGACCGACTTGGCGCGCGCTGGATACTCCTCGGCGGTCTTCTTCTCCATAGCGCAGCTATTGTCGCGATCGGCTTCACGTCGTCCTACTGGGCTATTTTGGTCCTTTTCATGGTGGCCGGTGTCGCGAACACCGTGTACCACCCGGCCGACTACGCAATTCTAAATGCACGCGTTTCGCGGGACAGATTGGGCCGCGCGTTCAGCATCCATACATTTTCGGGCAACATCGCATGGGCCATTGCACCCGCCGCTATGGTCGCCCTAACCGCACTATGGGACTGGCGGAGCGCGGTGATTTTCGTCGGCCTTATTGGCCTCGCGACGACGGCCGTTCTTGCACTGAACGGTGCGGACCTTTCCGATCGCGACGATGCGGGCGTCGCTGATCACGCCAAGCGAGAAGGCGCAATCGACGACGGGCGGACCCAGAGCGGCATTCAACTTTTGCTGTCCCCACCCATTCTGATGGCCTTTCTCTTTTTCTTTTTCATCGCGATGGGCACCGGCGCGATTCGCGTCTTCTCGGTTGCCGCACTCGTCGCTATTTATGACACGCCATTGGTGGCGGCCAATGGCGTTTTAACAGGTTTTCTTGCGGGTGCTTCTGCGGGGATCCTCGCGGGTGGGCTAATCTCGGACAAGCTTGGTCGCCCAGAGATTACGGCGACCATCGGCTTTCTGCTGGGCGCGGCATTCCTTGCTTTGGCGGGTTCGGTATCGCTTCCAATCATGGCAATGGCAGGCGTTCTCACTGCCGCAGGGTTCGTCACCGGGGCCGTCCAGCCATCGCGCGATCTGCTGGTCCGGCGCGTGACGCCGCCCGGTTCGATGGGCAAAGTATTTGCGTTTGTTTCGACCGGTCTTGCGCTGGGTGGCGTCATCATGCCGATAGGATTTGGATGGATCATGGACCACGCAGATCCGAGGTGGCTGTTCTGGCTTTCCGCAATAATCATTCTGTTGACCGTGGTCACGGTTGGCGGTCTCAGCGCGGTCAGTTCAGCGGAGTCAAAAAAATCTACGGGTCATATCTCGAATTCATAGCGTTCGATAGTCGGCTCTGTGTGGGCCGCGTCCATCCAAGTCTGGACTGCCGGGCTTTTGAGGAGCGCGTCGACATAGGCCGTGACTGTTGCGTCGGTTGAGACGCCATAGGTGACAAAACGTGATGCCACAGGGGCAAACATTGCGTCTGCGCCACCGAAGGGGCCGAACAGAAACTCGCCGTTCTGGCGTTGGCCAAATCGACTGCGGGTTTCTCGCCATATCTCACAGATGCGGTCGATATCCCGGGCAACGAGGTCGCTAATACGAAAACCCTCGTAGCAACGGCGGCAATTCATCGGCAGCTCTGTTCGAAGGTTCGTAAAGCCGGCGTGCATTTCCGCGGAGACTGATCGGGCGATTGCCCGCGCCATCGGATCTGACGGCCATAGCTGGGACTCTGGGAATTTTTCCGCCAGATACTCGATGATCGCGAGGCTATCCCAGATCGGGTTCTCGCCATCGATAAGGACCGGAACGCGGCCCGCCCGCGAATAATCGGCGATTCTTTGCGGCGTATCTGGGCCATCCAGCGGAATGACGATTTCGTCGTAGGGCACGCCACAGTGAGACAGGGCGACGCCGGCGCGCATCGACCAAGAAGAATAGTTCTTGCTGCCGACGACAAGGGTAAGGGACACGGCGACATCCTTCCAACGCGGGTCAAAATTGCAAGATGCTGTAAACTCGCCTCTCAGACAATTGTTTGGTGTCATCGACGATGAATGATGCATTTGCAAAGCGGCGGGCAGGTACGGCCGTCCCGATTTCCCTAATCCCCGCCGAAGAGTTTTCCTCGTGGCGCCGGAAACAGTCCAAGGCGGTCCGCAATTGGCTCGCGTCCTGTGGATATGACGGCCGCCGCGGCACCCATACGCTTATCCCCGCGGTTGGCGCGCATCGGGAACGGGTGATCGTCTCTACCGAAGCCGTGCCGGATCTGTGGTCTCTCGCGGACCTGCCGGGTCGTCTAAGCCGCGGCACCTACTTCCTGGACGCCGACCTTGATGCGCCGTCGGCGACTGCGGTCGCCATTGGCTGGGGCCTCGGCACCTACCGTTTTGCGCGGTACCTATCCCGTGCGAAGAAGAACTCGACAAGACTGGTTGTGCCCAAGAACGCAGATCTGGCGGAAGTGGAACGCCAAATCGCAAGCGTTTTCCTTGTTCGTGACCTGATCAACACACCGGCAGCCGATCTCGGTCCACCGGAGCTCGCAGCCGCGGCGCGGCAGCTGGCTAAAGACTATGCGGCCAAGATATCGGTCGTGAGCGGACCGACCCTCGAGAAGCAGTTCCCAGCGGTCCACGCGGTTGGGCGTGCTGCGGCGAAAGCGCCATGCCTTATAGATTTCGTTTGGGGAAGCCGGAGTCTTCCGAAGGTGACCCTCGTCGGCAAGGGCGTCTGTTTCGATACCGGTGGGCTGAACTTGAAACCCGCCCAGGGCATGAGATCGATGAAGAAGGACATGGGCGGTGCGGCCGTCACGTTGGGGCTTGCCCGCCTCATCATGGATGCTGGTTTACCGGTCCGGCTACGCGTCATTATTCCGGCGGTGGAGAACAACGTCTCCGGCGACGCCTATCGGCCGGGCGACATTTTGCGAACGCGCAAGGGCCTGTCAGTCGAAATCGGGAATACCGATGCAGAAGGTCGTCTTGTACTGGCTGATGCGTTGGCGTTGGCCGACGAAGAGTCGCCGGATCTCTTGGTCGATAGTGCGACCCTAACCGGCGCCGCCCGCGTCGCGTTGGGGCCTGACCTACCAGCGCTATTTTGCGACGACGCAGAATTCGCCGAGCAATTGATGAATGCGGGCCGCGATGTTTCGGATCAACTATGGCGCCTGCCGATGTGGACGCTTTATCGTCGGATGCTCGATTCGCCAATTGCAGATATCAACAACGCCGGCAGCAGCGGGTTGGCCGGCGCGATCACCGCCGCTCTGTTTCTCAAGGAGTTTGTCGATCACGCCAAGGTATGGGCTCATATCGATCTCTATGGCTGGAATGACGACGCCCGCCCGGGGCGGCCTAGAGGCGGCGAGGCAATGGCGATGCGGGCGTTGTTTGAGGTGATTCGCAGGAAGTATGGGTGAGCTTGAGCGCGGCGCCTGACGAACTTCTTTTTGTCTACGGGACGCTCCGACGCGACGTTGGCGCCCCGGCCTACACGCTCTTTGCCGAGCACGCCCGCTACCTTGATGAAGGCTATGTTTCTGGCCGGATGTACGATCTTGCTGACTATCCCGGGGTTGTGCTCTCTAATCAGCCTGGCGACCGAGTATTTGGAGAGATCTACACGCTTGGAACGCCCGAACCCCCGCTCGCGCTACTGGATCGTTACGAAG